>NZ_QXFM01000015.1 GCF_003584015.1 Aurantiacibacter xanthus | reverse complement strand
GCTGCGGCACCGGGCTGCGCGTTCTCGACGTCGGCCTTCACGATGCGGCCGTTGGGGCCGGAGCCCTTCACACCGGCAAGATCGACGCCCTTCTGCTCGGCAATGCGCTTGGCGAGCGGCGAGGCGATGATGCGGTCGCCGGAGGCCTTCGAACCACCACCTGAATCCGCTCGTGCTGAGCTTGTCGAAGCACTGTCCTTTTCTTCGGCCAGCGCCGAGGCCGGGGCTTCAGCGGGCTTGGCCTGAGCAGACTTGGCCTCTGCCCCGCCCTCACCCATCGGCGCAACCGAACCGGCGTCCTCGCCCTCTTCGGCGAGCGTGGCGATGATCGTGCCGACCTTCACGCCCTCGGCGCCTTCCTCGACCTGGATGTGGGCGATCACGCCTTCATCCACAGCTTCGAATTCCATCGTCGCCTTGTCGGTCTCGATTTCGGCCATGATGTCACCGGCGGAGACGGTGTCGCCCACCTTTACTAGCCATTTGGCCAGGGTCCCTTCTTCCATCGTGGGGGAAAGGGCGGGCATCTTGATCGCAATCGGCATGGTCTGGAGCGTTTCCCTGCTGGATTTTGTCGCTGCCCCCCCCTCTGGCCAATTTGCGCCCGCCAAGCAAGGGGCAGCGGCAGTCTGGCCTATCGCATCTTGCGCAAACACCGATTTGGTTCGATATTCGGGCTTCGGGGGATAAGAGAACCATCATCATGCGCGTCTATCTGGCCATTGTCGACGAAACCGAAGAATCGCGGGTGTCGCTGCGCTTTGCTGCACGGCGCGCGGCCAAGACGGGCGGTCTTGTGCAAATTCTTGCACTGGTTCCGAAACAGGGCTTCAACGCTTTCGGCGGGGTGCAGGCCACCATCGAGGAAGAAGCGCGCGACCGCGCCGAGGTGCTGGCCTCCAGCGCGGCGGGCGAGCTGTTCGACGAGATGGGCAAGATGCCGCAAATCGCCGTGCGCACCAACGAGGAAGGCGCGATTTCCGACTATCTCGCCGAGCACCCCGAAATCGCCGCACTGGTGCTGGGCGCGGCAGCGGAAGGCGCGCCGGGGCCGCTGGTCTCGCACTTCACCGCGCGGTCGGGCAGCCTGCCCTGCCCGCTGTTTATCGTCCCCGGAGGGATGAGCCCGGAAGACCTTGAACGGCTGAGCTGATGATGGCGCGCTGGTGTAAGGGCCTGCGCGAAGTTGCCCTTGGATCGGCATCCTCAAAGGATGGGTATGGCCAGACTTTGGCCGACGACCTGCGCGCGCTGATTAGCTTCCGTCGCCTGCGCAAAGTGCAGCTCACCTGGCAAGACCCGGCAAGCTATGCTGGCGACATCCACGCGCGATTCCCGTTGATCCGTCGCTTCGGTGACACGGTTGAGGCCTATCGCCCCGAGGGCGACGAACATTGGTTCATCATCTCTCGCGATTGGTTTGGCTGGCCGGACCCGCCTGAATTTGCGCTACTTTGCTTCACAGCTGATGGGCGGATCGCGATGGGTCACGATTTTCACCACTGGCCCCAGAGCTGGACGCGGCCCGCAGGCTGACGCCTACTTCTTCTTGCCGCGCCCCTGATGGCGGATATTGCCGGGCCGCCCGCGCTGTCCGACCTGATGCTTGCCCTGATGGTCGCGCTTCGGGCGGACCTTCTTCTCGGGTCGCTTGCCGCGCGGTTCGACCCGCTGGCCGCCATAACCGCCCTCGGGCAGCTCGAACTTCAGCGCGCCGGTAAGCGGGTTGGCCTCGGCCAGCCGCAGTTCGAGCATGTCGCCGACCGCATAGACCGTGCCGCTGCCCTCGCCGACCAGCCGGTGGCCGCCCTCATCGTGAGAGAAATACTCGCGGCCCAGGGTCGAGACCGGGACCAGCCCATCGCCGCCGAGATCAACGATGGTGGCGAAAAAGCCGAACTTCTGCACGCCCGTGATCCGCGTGCGGAACACTTCGCCGACCTTGCCCGACAGCCATGCCGCGACATAGCGGTCGATGGTGTCGCGCTCGGCCTCCATCGCGCGGCGCTCGGTCTGCGAGATCGCATCGGTGATCTTTGAAAGATCGGCCCGGTCCTGCTCGGCCAGACCCGATTTGTCGGGGATCGCGCCCTTGGGGGCAGGCTGTTCGAGCCCGAAGGTGTCGACCAGCGCGCGGTGGACCAAGAGGTCGGAATAGCGGCGGATCGGTGAGGTGAAGTGCGCATAGGAGCCGAGCGCCAGCCCGAAGTGCCCGGCGTTCTTGGGCCCGTAATAGGCCTGCGTCTGGCTGCGCAGCACGGCCTCCATCACCAGCGCCTTTTCGCCCGGATCGGCAATGTCCTTGAGCATCCGGTTGAACAGGCCCGGCGTGATCACCTGCCCCAGCGCGAGCTTCTTGCCGATGGAATCGAAATAGTCGCGCAGGGCTATCAGCTTGTCGCGGGTGGGCGGCTCGTGCACGCGGTAAACCACTGGCGAGGCTTTGCTTTCCAGCGCCTTGGCGGCAGCGACGTTGGCCGAAATCATGAAGTCCTCGACCACC
Source organism: Aurantiacibacter xanthus (assembly GCF_003584015.1). GTDB lineage: Bacteria > Pseudomonadota > Alphaproteobacteria > Sphingomonadales > Sphingomonadaceae > Alteraurantiacibacter > Alteraurantiacibacter xanthus. The sequence goes on along the minus strand of NZ_QXFM01000015.1, from coordinate 75,551 downwards.
CGGTGCGCGTCGAGCCGCTCGCGCACGACGATATCGGCAATGCGGCCCTTTGCATCCAGCACCACGCGCCGTTCGGGCAGGTCGAGTTCGAGCGGATCACGCGCATCGCGCGCCGCCGCCAGCAGCTTCCACGCGGCCCAGAGGTTCTGGAGCGCACCGGCCAGACCGTTCGCGTCGAGCGCAGTCGAGACGCCCGCAGCAGTGTCTCGACTGCGCTCGACACGAACGGGATCGGACTGTTCATCGATAATCGCCTGCGCATCCTCGTACGCGATCACCTTCGCGATCCGTACCAAGGCACGGGTAAAGCGCCAGTCGGTGATCTTGCCATCGGGAGCGATCATCAGGTGGCAGGCCATCGCCGCGCGGTCCACTCCCTCCTTGAGCGAACACACGTCAGCCGACAGCACTTCGGGCAGCATCGGCACCACGCGGTCGGGGAAATAGACCGAGTTGCCGCGCTTCCTCGCCTCGCGGTCGAGATCGCCGCCGGGGCGGACATAGAACGACACGTCGGCAATGGCGACCACCGCGCGGAAACCGCCCTTATCGTCGGGCTCGGCCCAGATCGCGTCGTCGTGGTCGCGCGCGTCGGCCGGGTCGATGGCAACGATGGGCAGATGCCGCAGGTCTTCGCGCTTGTCCTCGCTGAGCGGGAGCTTTGCCGCCGCCTGCGCCTCACCGATGGCCTCCTCGGGGAATACACTGGGGATGCCGTGCTTGTGGATCGCGATCAGCGAATAGGAGCGCGGCGCCAGCGGATCGCCCAGCACCTCGACCACCTTCACCGTCGCGCGAGCACCGCGCCCGACCGGCTCGGCCAGCACCAGTTGGCCCTCCTCGGCCTGCCCGCGATCCGACACCCGCGACGAATTGCGAATGCGCTTGTCGACCGGCGCGAGCCAGACGCCGCCCGCATTGTCCATCTCGATCACCCCGAGCAGCGAATTCTCGCGCGCGGGCAGCTTCTTCATCGGGTGCGCGACCATGCCGCGCCCGGCCTCCTCGGTGCGCGCCAGCACCCGGTCGCCCTTGCGCAGCGCCGCGAAGCGGCCCTTCTTTTCGAGCACCCGCAGACGCGGCGGCGGCGCGCCATCGTCGGGCTGCCAGCTATCGGGAATGGCGATGGCCTCGCCGCCCTCGATATCGACCACGCGCAGCACCGTCACCTTGGGCACGCCGCCCATGCGGTGATAGGCGCTCTTCCTGCCGTCGATCAGGCCTTCCTCGGCCATGTCTTTCAGGAGCGCCTTCAAGAGGATCTTGTCCTGCGCGGTGAGGCGGAAGTGCTTGGCGATCTCGCGCTTGCCCACCGGCACTTCGGAGGTGCGGATGAATTCCATGACCTGCTCTTTGCTGGGCAGGCCTTTGTTGCTACGACGACGGTTCATTGTTCAGCCCTAGTCATACGCCGCCCAAGTGTCGAGCGAAGACCCCGCCCCGTCATTGCGAGCCGCAGGCGAAGCAATCCATCGCCAGTGGGCAAGTCAGGAGCTGGATTGCCGCGTCGCCTCCGGCTCCTCGCAATGACGAGCGCTAGTGTCCCGCCGCCAGCGGCGCGAACTGGCCACCCGGCACCGCGCTGGAGACCGGACTTTCCGCTCCATCCGCAGAGACCGCGCTCACGCCAAAAATCCAGTCATCGCCGCGGTCGGGTGCGAGCACCACGGAATTAAGGTCCGCCGCTGGGTCAGCAGGCAGGTCCATCCGCCATTGCCAGTCGCGCTGGTCGGTCGCGCGGCGCCAGATGCGATAGAGCGCCGCCCCCGCCACCGGCTCCCATTCGAGCAGCACATCGGGCCGCACCAGACCGTCAGCCGAAACCACCGGCGGCATCGGCGCGCGCGCCAGCCGGTCGGCGGCGCGGATATTGAGGTCGGTCACGCGGGCGAGATAGGGAAAGTCCATCTCATCGATAGTGTCGCCATAGGTCACGCCGTTCTCAACCCGCAAATCCTGATGCTGGTGCTGATAGTCTTCGATCGCGACCGTAAAGCGCACGGCGGGAAAGCCCAGCGCGAGGAACGGCAGGTGATCGCCGCCGCGCCCCATGCGGTCCGCGCGAAAAACTTGCCGCACGTCGAGACCGCCCACGAAATCGTCGGCCAGCCCGTCCAGCCAGCGCGACACGTTGCGGCTGGGGCTGTCGTCCTGCCCGCCGAGCGAGCGCATCCGGGCCGCGTCCTCCTCGCTGGCATCGGCGCGCAAACCTTCCGAGAACACCCGCACATGGGCATTGTCGCAGACCCCGTCCGAGCCGCAGGAGCCGCCGACGATATCGTTGTTCAGCACCGCCTTCACCGTCCAGCCCTGCTCTTTCGCATAGTCGGCCAGCAGCTGCCCGCCATAGAGCCCCTGCTCCTCGCCCGAGAGCAGCGCATAGACGATGGTCGAGGGATAGCGCTGCTGGCTGAGCGCCCGCGCCGCCTCGAGCACCAGGGCGCTGCCGCTGGCATTGTCATTGGCGCCCGGAGCATCGCTCACCGCGTCCATCACGTCGGACACGCGGCTGTCGATATGGCCCATGATGATCACGACCTCGTCGGGCCGCTCGCTGCCGCGCTGGATCGCCACCACGTCGCGGATCAGCGCGCCCTCGGGGATGCGCCTGCCGGTGAACACCCGCTCGGGCTCGACCACCTCAAGACAGCCGCCACAGGCCTTGCTGGTCGCTTCGAACTGCGCCTTGCCCCAGCGCCGTGCCGCGCCGATCCCGCGCGTTTCGCTTTGCGTCTCGGACAGCGTGTGGCGCGTGCCGAAGCCGACCATGGTCTCGACATCGCTGCGCAGGCGCTCGGGCGAGGCCTGCCCCATGGCCGGAGCCGCCACCAGAGCGGCCAACAAAGCGAAATAGCGCATCGGTCGATAGCCTCCTGAAAACCCCGTTGCCGCAGGCCTCCCACACTTGACGGACCTCGGCAAGGTTTCCAATGAAACAGACTTTCCACTTTTCACCGCAGCGGGGCCATCTATGAAGTCGTTCGTCATGACACTTGCTATTGCTACCACGTCGCTCACCGCCCCTGCCAGCGCCAGCGAGACGCGCGCGATCATGGGCACGATCCTCACCGACGCCGAGGATCCGGCCCAGATCGAGGCCAAGTGCGACCGCTATATGGACGCGATCGAAGCGCGCCGCGCCTTGCTCGAAAGCGCGACGGACGCGCCGACGATCCAGACGACGCTGGTCGCCTATGACCAGATGAAGGCGCTGATCAACGCAGGGCAAGGCGAATTCACGCTGTACCAGCAGGTGCTCGGCACTCCTGAGCTGCGCAATGCCGGGGCGGCGTGTCAGGTGCGCCTCTCCACCATCGACAGCGAGCTGAATCTGTCGCGCCCGATCTACGACCGGCTCGCCGCGATCCCCACCGAAGGGGCCGACGAACTGGCCCGCTCGCTGCTGGGCGATGTGCTCGCCGCCTATCAGCGCGCGGGTGTGGCGCTGGACGACGAAGGCCGCGCGCGGGTGCAGGCCATCAACGAGGAGCTGTCGCAGATCTCGACCGAGTTCGCGCGCAACATCGCCGAGGATCAGCGCGGAATCACCGCCACGCCCGAGGAGCTGGAGGGCCTGCCCGCCGACTTCCTCGCCGCGCACCCGCCGGGCGAGGACGGCCTCGTCACGCTCACCACCGCCTATCCCGACTATCGCCCGGTCATGCGCTATGCCAACAGCGACGCGCTGCGGCGGCGGTTCTCGGAAGTTTACGCCCAGCGCGCCTATCCGCAGAATGATCCGCTGCTCAAGCGCATGTTCACCCTGCGGCAGGAGCTGGCCGAGCTGCTCGGCCGACCCAACTATGCGGCGCTGGTGCTTGAGGACAAGATGCTCGACACGCCGGAGAAGGTCGAAAAGCTGATCGCCGACATGGCCGCTATCGCCCGCCCCGTGGCCGAGCGCGACTATGCCCGCAACCTCGAGGTGTTGCAGCAATATCGCCCCGGCGCGACGGAAATCCGCTATTGGGAAAGCGGCTGGCTCGCGCCCAAGGCGCAGGAGTATTTCTATTCCTACGACCCGCAGGAAGCGCGCCAGTATTTCACCTATGATCTGGTCCGCGACGGGGTGCTCAAGCTGACCGAAGACCTGTTCGGCGTCACCATCTCGCACTGGGATACGCCCGTCTGGCACGAGGACGTCGAGACCTACGAGATGGCCGATGCCGATGGCACGGTGATCGGACGGTTCTACTTCGACAACCACCCGCGCCCCGGCAAATATACCCACGCCAACATGATCCCGATCTACCCCGGCGTCCCCGGTGAGGCAGGCGAAGTGCCGGTCGGCGCGCTGGTGCAGAACCTGCCCAAGGGCATGCACGACACCGGCCTGATGGAGCATGGCGACGTCACCACCCTGCTGCACGAGTTCGGCCATATGCTGCACGGCATGTTCGGCGGTACGCAGCAGTGGTTCGGCCAGTCGGGCATTTCGACCGAGTGGGACTTCGTGGAAGCGCCCTCGCAGATGCTGGAGAACTGGGTCTACGACTACGACACGCTGGCGACCTTCGCCCGCAATGCGCAAGGCGAGACGATCCCGCGCGAACTGGTCGAGAAGATGAACGCGGCGCGTTACTTCGATCAGGGTGCGGGCGACATGGGGCAGCTTGGCTACACCAATGTCTCGCTGCAGTTCCATATGCAGCCGGTGCCCGAGGATCTGGGCGCGGCCACGCGCGGCTGGGCGAACGAGTATCTGATGGCGCCGATGCCCGACTACGTGCAGTTTCAGGACGCCTTCGGCCATCTCGATGGCTATTCGGCGATCTACTACACTTATCGCTGGTCGAAGGTGATCGCCGACGACCTGTTCACCCGCTTCACCGCCGAGGGTCTGCGCAATCCGCAGACGGCGGCGGACTATCGCCGGGCGGTGCTCGATCAAGGCGGCACCAAACCCGCCTCCGAGCTGGTGCGCGACTTCCTCGGGCGCGACGTGAGCCTCGATGCCTATCGCGAGGAGTTGGCCAAGGGGCTGGTCGACTAGGCCCTTCCCTCACGACGGCTCGCGGCGTTGTCGTTGCTGTCCCGGCAGCGCCAACCCGCGCCCTTCAGCAACACTTTGAAACACTTTGAAACCTGACTTTCCCGCGCGGTCATGCCATCGCGAAGGGCCGGCGCAAGACCGGAAAAACAAACGCAGGAGTACGAAATTTCATGAAAATGGTCACAGCGTTGATCGCTGCGCTCGCGCTTGGCGGGTGCATGACGGCTGCTGGAAACAATAGCTTCGCCGACAACTCCGATGCCAATGCCCGCGGCGCCAACATCGACACCTGCCAATGGTCGAAACCGAGGTGCCGCACCCGGTAATGCATCCTGCGGGTCGCCATGCACGAACGCTGCAAGGCGGCCCGCCCAACCCCTCAGCGGAGTACATCCCATTTTCACGTCCCCTCTTCCTGTTTCCGTCCGGTTGTTTCCCCTGTCCTGCGCCATCGCCATGGCCTCCATTGCCAGCCCCGCTGCTGCGCAGAACGCCATCGCCGTGGAGGGCGGCTTCAGCACCGATTACCGCGTGCGCGGCCTCAGCTGGAGCGACGGCAAAGCTGCCGCGCAGGTCCATGTGTCGGTTCCTGTCGGCACCAGCTTCGATCTGGGGGCGCAGGTGACGACCCTTCGCAACTCGCCGCGCCACGGCGATGCCAATGTCGGGGTCGACCTGCATGCAGGCTATACCGGCGGATCGGGGCTGCTGCGCTGGTACGCCATGGGCGTTGCCCGCCTCTTTCCGGGCAGCACCGGAGAGAACACCTATGTCGAAGGACAGGCCGGTGCCAACCTCGCCTATGGCCCCGCCGAGATCGGCGTGATGACCGCCTTTGCCCCGTCACAGGATGCCATCGGCGGCAACAATTTCTACATCCAGCTCAACGCGCAGGCCGGGATTCCGGGCATGCCGGTGACGGTGTTCGGCCATGTCGGGAAAACCAGCGGCTCGGTTGACGATCCGTTGAAGGCACAGCGCCTGCGCCCGGCAGGAGCCTATACCGACTGGGCTTTGGGTGCAGATTATCACCTCGCCCCGCTCGTGCTCTCGCTCACTTACAGCGATACCGACATCGCGCAAGCGGACCTTCCGGCAGGCCCCATGGCCGATCATACCGGCGCGCGCCTCGTGGCAGGGGCGATGGTGCGCTTCTAGGCCTGGCTAATCGCCAGCAGGCTCCGCGCTTGCGAGCCTGCTGGCGCCTTGCGCCTCAATAGGCCCGCGCCACCAGCACCCGCTCGACCGCCGGTTCGCCGGTGAAGATGCAGGTGCCGTCCGCCGCCTCGGCATCGCGCGACACGTTGCGCAAGGTCAGCTTCAGCGCCTTCAGCTGCTCGACCACCTTGTCGAGCACCGCACCGGTGGGCTTCGCCCACTTTACTTCGAGCCAGCCCGGATATTTCACATCGTCGGCAAAGTGCGCGGCGACTTCGTCCATCGTGGTGACACCGCGCGTGATGTTCGCATCGCGCCGCTCGGCCGCCTCGGTGTAAAGCGCCTGCTGGATCTCGGCCAGAAGGTCAGCCGCCCCGGCGACAAAGTCCTCGCGCTGCGGATAGGTGAAGGCGCTCTTGCCCGTCTCAAGGTTCCAGATCGCATCGCGGCGCAGAACGGCGAGCTTGCCGCCCTCCATATCGCGCGAGCCGACCTCGATGATCACCGGCGCGCCCTTGCGGACCCAGTCCCAGCGCTTCGCCGCCGCCTTGCCCGGACGCTTGTCGAGCAGCACGCGCACCGGCTCGCCCAGTGCGGAAAGCGCCGCCAGCGCCGCGCGCACTTCCTCGCAATAGGTGAGCAGCGGCTCGTCCTCGGGCTTGTCGCGCAGCATCGGCAGAATCACGATCTGGTGCGGCGCGATCTTCGGCGGCACGCGCAGGCCATCGTCGTCGCCGTGGGTCATGATAATACCGCCCACGAGCCGGGTCGACACGCCCCAGCTGGTGGTGTGGCACAGCGTCTCGGTGCCCTCGCGGTCCTGATACTTGATGCCGGCGGCATGGGCGAAGTTGGTGCCGAGATAGTGGCTGGTGCCCGCCTGCAGCGCTTTGCCGTCCTGCATCATGGCCTCGATCGACCAGGTCTCGACCGCACCGGGGAAACGCTCGTTCTCTGGCTTTTCACCCGCGATCACCGGCATGGCGAGATCGTCCTCGGCGCAGGCGCGGTACATTTCCAGCGCGCGGAGCGTTTCGGCGCGGGCATCGTCGCGGCCCTCGTGCGCGGTATGGCCTTCCTGCCACAGGAACTCGCTGGTGCGCAGGAACATGCGGGTGCGCATCTCCCAGCGCACCACGTTGGCCCACTGGTTGGTCAGCAGCGGCAGGTCGCGCCAGCTCTGGATCCAGCGCGCCATCGCATCGCCGATGATCGTCTCGGAGGTGGGGCGCACCACCAGCGGCTCTTCGAGCTTGGCGGCGGGATCGGGGATCAGGCCGCCCTTGCCATCGGCGATCAGGCGATGGTGCGTGACCACCGCCATCTCCTTGGCGAAACCTTCGACGTGCTCAGCCTCACGGGTGAAATTCGCCAGCGGGATGAAGATCGGGAAGTAGCAGTTCTGGACACCGGCGGCCTTGATCCGGTCGTCCATCAGGCGCTGGATGCGCTCCCAGATGCCGTAGCCCCAGGGCTTGATCACCATACACCCGCGCACGCCCGATTCCTCGGCCATGTCGGCGGCGGAAATCACCTCCTGATACCATGCGGCAAAGTCGTCTGCGCGCTTGGTGTTGAGAGCGTGGCGAATGGCTGACATATCTGAAAAGTCCCGCAAGCTGGCTGAGAATCAATCCGGCCCCCATGGCGAGGAAGCCTCGCCAAGTCGAGTGCCTGCGTGACCCCTCGTTTATTCGCCCAGCTTGTCGAGCTTGGCCTGCATGGCCGCCATCTGTGCCTTCAGCGCATCGAGATCATCGCCCGAAGCGGCAGCATCGGCGGCCTTGCCCTCGCCAGCCTTGGGCATGAAGGCGCGCGTGGCGGCTTCGAACATGGCGATGTTGTTCTCGGCCAGCTTGGCGAAAGCCTGCGGGCCGACGCTGGCGCTGAAGGTTTCCTGCAGCTTGGCCTGATTGGCGCGGAAGGTCTCCATCGAGGCTTCCAGATAGCTCGGCATCATCGCCTGCATCGAGTTGCCGTACATCCCGATCAGCTGGCGCAGGAAGCTCACGGGGAGCATATGCTGCTCGCCCTGGCTTTCCTCGTCCATGATGATCTGGGTGAGGATCGAATGGGTAATGTCCGAGCCAGTCTTGGCATCGAGCACCTGAAAATCGACACCGTCCCGCGTCATCTTGGCCAGATCGTCAAGCGTAATGTAGCTCGACGACTTGGTGTTATAGAGCCGCCGATTGGCGTACTTCTTGATGATGATGGTGTCATCGGCGGTATTCGATTCATCTGCCATCGAGCGACAATCCTCTACGCGGCCAGCATCCTATTGTGCGGCGCACCAGCTTTAGCACTTGCAGCATGTCGCTGGCAATTGCTCAGCAGTATTTTTAGCGCGCAAACCGATCGCCCAGAACGGTCAGCAGCTCATATTGCGACAAGCCGGTGGTTTGTGCCGCTGCCGCGAGGCTATAGGGCAGATCGCAGAAGTCGCCCTCGGCGAGATCGGGCGCCTCGGTGCAGTCGACCACGATCATATCCATCGACACGCGGCCGAGAATTTTCAGCGGCCGCCCCGCGTGCTGCAAGGCTCCGCCCTCGCCCCAGCAGCGCAGGATACCGTCGGCATAGCCGAGCGATACCGTGGCCGTGCGCATGTCATGCGGGGCGCGGAACGTGGCGTTGTAGCCGACATAGCCGCCAGCAGGCACCGAGCGGATCTGCATCACCATCGTCTGCGGAAAGGCAACCTGCGCCAGTTCGCCCGCCAGCGCGTCGCACGGCTCCCCGCCGTAGAGCGCGAGGCCGGGGCGGGTGACGTCGAAATGGTAGGCACTGCCGAGCGCGATCCCCGCGCTGTTGGCAAGGCTCGCGCGGCGGGCGCTGACCCCGCTGCGCGCTGCCGCAAACAGCGCCAGTTGGCGCGCGCTCTGGTCGGTGTCGTCCTCCGCCGAGGCGAGGTGTGAGAGCACGATGTCGATATCGAGCGCCGCGATGGCCGGATCGCCGATGTCCGCTGGCGGCAGGCCGAGCCGGTTCATGCCGGTGTCGATCATCAGGTGGCACAGGCCGCCGCCCGCCGCGCGCCAGAGCGCAGCCTGACGCACCGAGTTGATCACCGGACGCACGCCCGTCGCGCGGGCATAGGCTGCGTCGGCAGGCGTGTTTACCCCGTGCAGCACCGCAATCTGTTCTGGCGCAGCCCCCGCCGCGAGCACGGGCGCGACCTCGCACCAGTGCGCGACAAAGAACTGCCGCGCGCCCGCATCGAGCAGCGCCGGCACCACCGCCGCCACCCCCAGACCATAGGCATCGGCCTTGATCGCCGCGCCCGCCGCCGCCGCGCCCGACATACGGTCGAGCAGGTGCCAGTTGGCGGCCAGCGCGGTGCGGTCGATGGTAAGGCGCAGGAGAGCGGGCGGAAGGTCAGGAACGGTCATCAGCATAGTCTCTTGGTGGGCCACCCTTGAGGCCCCAAACGGCCACCAGCAACCCGAACGCCACCACGGCGATGGTGTACCAGAGCCCGGCATAGGCATTGCCCGTCGTGGCGACGATATAGGCAGCGATCAGCGGAAGGAAACCGCCGAGATAACCCGCGCCGACATGGTAGGGGATCGACAGCGAGGAATAGCGGATCTGCGGCGGGAACATCTCGGTCAGCACTGCCGCCACCGAGCCGTAACACAGCGCCGACAGCGCGCCGAGGCCAAGCAGCAGCGCTCCAATTCCAAGCAGGTTGGCAATGGGCGGGGTCTGCACCGCGAAGTCGTAGCCCTGCGCTTCGAGAGCTGCCTGCACCTCGGCCTTGCGGGTGACGTCATCGCCCATGGCGATGGGCGGTTGCTCCCCGCCAATCGCGATCCGTGCCTCGCCGTACGGGTCGCGCAGATCGTAGCTGACGCCGAGCGCGGTGAGGTCGGCGAGCAGGCGTCCGCACTCGGTCTTCTGCCGGTTGGCGAAGGGATCGTAAGTGCAGCCCTCGCCCATCACCACCACCGGCGCCGCGCGCGCGGAGCTGGCAAGGCCGGGATTGGCCAGTGCGCCCAGCCCCCAGAACAGCGGGAACAACAGCGCCAGCGTCAGCCCGGCGCCGAGCACGATCGGCAGCTTGCGCCCGACCCTGTCCGACCACTTGCCGACCAGCACGTAGAACCCCATCGAGATCAGGCCCGTCACCAGCATAAGCAGTTCGACCACGCCTTCCTCCACCCGCAAGGGCCCGCGCAGCAGCGACATCGAGGAGAAGTAGGCGGTGAACCAGAGCGTGGTCAGAATGCCGGTCACCCCGAACAGCGCCACGAAGATGCGCTTGGGATTGCCGGGATAGGTGAACGACTGGACGAACGGATTGCCCGAAATCTCGCCCGCCGCCTTCAGTTCCTCGAACACCGGGCTTTCCGACAGCTTGAGCCGCATCCACAGCGAAATCGCCAGCAGCACCAGCGACAGCAGGAACGGCACCCGCCAGCCCCACGCGGCAAAGTCCTCGGCCGGGATCAGGAACCGGCACAGGACCACCACGAGGATCGACAGCACGAAGCCGCCGACCACGCTCGCCTGGATGAAGCTGGTGTAGAGCCCGCGCTTGTCGGGCGGAGCATGTTCGGCAACATAGACCGCCGCCCCGCCATATTCGCCGCCGAGCGCCAGCCCCTGCGCGATGCGCAGCGCGAGCACGATCAGCGGCGCGGCAAGGCCAATGCTCTCGGCGCTCGGCACGAAGCCCACCCCGGCGGTCGCCACGCCCATCAGGGTGACGGTGACGAGGAAGGTGTATTTGCGCCCGAGCCGGTCACCGAGGAAACCGAACAGGATCGCGCCGAGGGGCCGGAACCCGAAGCCGACGGCAAAGCCCGCCCAGACCAGCAAGGTCGACAGCGTCGCGTTATCGGCCGGGAAGAAGGCCTGACCAATCACGGCGGCAAGCGTGCCGTAGATGAAGAAGTCGTACCACTCGAACACGGTCCCCGCGCTCGACGCGGCGATGACCATGCGGATTTCGCTCTTGCTCGGCTCGCCTTGCGCGATTGCCGCCGTGGTGGCCATGACTTTCCCCTCGTTCCCTGTCGTCAGGCGCGCTTAGCGCGCGTTGAGGCGCGGAGAAAGGGCCGCTTTCGCAGCATTCCAGGGCAGAAGCATCGCCCCGTGCCGGGCCGGATAGGCCTGCGCCGGCACGATCAGCGCGATATCGGGCCAGTCGGGCATCGGGGCCTCATCGTCGAGCCAGGCCGAAAACCGCTCGGCCATGGCGAGAATCTCGCCTTCGCTGCGCCCGCTCGCATGGCGTGCGAACACCGCTGCCGAGGCCTGCCCCACCGCACAGGCGCGCACGGTCAGCCCGATCCGCGCAACAGTGCCATCCTCGTCCAGCGACAGGTCCATCGCCAGCGTCGATCCGCAGGTGGGCGAGCGTGCCTCGCCATGCAGTTGCGCACATTCGAGCGGCGGATAATGCGCCAGCTCCAGCGTGGCGGCGAGCAGGTCGGGGGTGTAGAGCTTGGCCGCGCTCACGCCTCGGGCTCCTCTTCGCTGCCCGTAAGAAGCGCGCGGCGCTCGGCGATGATTTCCACCAGCGCCTTCGATGAGGCATCGACGAACTGGTAGCTGCGCGCCTCGACGATCCACTCAGGTCGGTCGTTCTCGCCCCACACCATATCATAGCCGAGCACCAGCAACGAGAAGGCAACCACGGTGACAACCACGCCTTTCAAGGCCCCGAACCCGAAGCCCAGCACCCGGTCGAGCGGGCCGAGCACCGAAGCGCGCGACTTGCGGCCCAGCCACTGCGCGCTGAAGCGGACGACCGCTAGCGGCACGAGCAGCAGCAGGCCAAAGGCGAGGATCGCGGCGGTATTCGGCGAGCCGATGAAGGCATAGATCGCCGCGGTCAGATCGGGGTGGAGAAAGTGGATCGCAAGGATCGCCACCGCCCACGCGCCAAGCGACACCACCTCCTGCACGAAGCCGCGCAGAAAGCCGCCGACCGCGCACAGGCCCACGATCACCAGAACAATTATGTCGAACCCGACCATTGGCTGGAATCTAGGCCGCGCCCAGCACCCGGTCAACGAGCGCGTTGACACTGGCGATCGCACCATAGGCCAGCGCGCTCTTGCCGCGCCCGCTCATCTCCGGCCCGGTGGCGCGGCGGAAACCCAGTTTTTCCGCTTCTTTCAATCGCAAGGCGCCGTGAGCGACAGGCCGCACGTCACCCGAAAGCGACAGCTCGCCAAGCCACAGGCTGTCCGCGGCGAGCGGCTTGTCGGCCAGCGCCGAGACCAGCGCAGCGGCCACTGCGAGGTCTGCCGCCGGGTCGGTCAGCCGATAGCCGCCCGCCACGTTGAGATAGACCTCGGCGGTGGAGAAGCTCAGCCCGCAGCGCGATTCGAGCACCGCCAGCAACATCGCAAGGCGGCCCGAATCCCAGCCCACCACCGCACGCCGGGGCGTCGCGCCCGATTGCAGCCGCACGATCAGTGCCTGTATCTCGACCAGCACCGGGCGCGTCCCCTCGATGGCGGGGAACACCGCGCTGCCCGCAATCGCCTCCTCCCGGCCCGAGAGGAACAGGGTCGAGGGGTTGGCGACCTCGGCCAGCCCCTCGCTCTCCATCGCGAAAACGCCGATCTCGTCGACCGCGCCAAAGCGGTTCTTCAGGCACCTGAGGATGCGGTACTGGTGGCTACGCTCGCCCTCGAAGCTCATCACGGTATCGACCATGTGTTCGAGCACGCGCGGCCCGGCGATGGAGCCGTCCTTTGTCACATGCCCCACCAGCACGAGGCAGCAGCCCTGCTCCTTGGCATAGCGGATCAGCTCGAACGCCGAGGCCCGGACCTGGCTGACCGTGCCCGGCGCACCCTCGATCTGGTCGGAATGCATGGTCTGGATCGAATCGACGATCAGCAGTTGCGGCGGCGTGCCGTGCCCCAGGGTGGTGAGAATATCGCGCACCGACGTCGCCGAAGCGAGCCGCAAGGGGCTGTCCGACACCCCGAGCCGCGCCGCGCGCATACGGATCTGCCCGGTCGCCTCCTCGCCGCTGATATAGACGACCTCGCCGCCCGCCTTGGCGATCCGCGCCGCGGCTTGCAGCAGCAGGGTGGACTTGCCGATGCCCGGCTCCCCCCCCATCAGGATCGCACTGCCGGGCACGATCCCGCCGCCCAGCGCCCGGTCGAACTCGGCAAGGCCGGTGGTCTGGCGCACCAGCGGCGCGGTCGGCGCGTCGAGCGCCTCGAACTGGATGGTACGCCCGCCGCCCGACAAATCGTGCCGGGCGGCGAACTTCGTCTCGCCAACCTCTTCCACCAGCGTGTTCCACTCGGAACAGTCGGGACACTGCCCCTGCCAGCGCGTCGACACCCCGCCGCACTCGGAACAGACATAGCGTTTCTTCGGCTTGGCCAAGGTCGGTCTCTCAGGGTTGTTCCGGGTGGCGGGCGAATTGCTTCGCATCGTCGCAGATTGGGAGCCACGCTGGCTTTTCGTCCACAAATTCGTGGAAGGCGACCGTCAGGTCGAGAGGGTCATCGAAGCAGTTTGCCGGAACAGGGAAGGACTGGGAGGTGCCCGTCATTTCACCCAACGCGGAACCGCATTTCGAACAGAAATCGCGCGCATAGAGATAGCCCTCTTCGGGAGCGTAGGTCGCAATGCTGCCTTCCCCCTCAAGCAAGTGGAAATGTTCGCGCGCGACGAACGCGAAGGTGCTCGCCCCGACCTTGCGGCACCGCGAACAATGGCACGTACCCAGCATCGTTGGGGCCGCCTCCACCTCGAATTGCACCGTCCCACAACAACAACTGCCCTTCAGCATCGCAAGGCTCCCTTCCTCCTCTTCGATATATAGAACATTTCAAGAACGCAAGCGCACTGTTGCCCAGTTCCGCAGTCCCTGTCATCACAGTGCCAATGCGCCAGAAGGAACTCAGGATCGCGCTGGTGTGCTATGGCGGGGTGAGCCTCGCGGTTTACATGCACGGCGTCACGAAAGAGCTGTGGAAGCTCGCCCGCGCCAGCCGCGCCTACCACGGCCACGAGGAGCCGTCCGGCCCGGTGGAGGCCGTGTGGCAGCGCTGGTTCGGCTACATCGAGAGCGAGCGCGGCCTGCGCCTCAGGGTGCTGCCCGACATCCTCACCGGAGCCAGCGCGGGCGGAATCAACGCGGTGTTCCTCGCCCAGGCCATCCATTCGGGCCAGAGCCTCGAACCGCTGACCGAGCTGTGGCTCGAAAACGCCGATGTCGAGGAACTGATCGACCCCGAGGCGCGGCCGTGGTCGAAGGCGGCCAAATTCTGGTTCATGCCCGCCGTGCTCTACATGCTGCGTCAGCCCGAGAGCGGGGTGAGCGAGAGCGTTGCTCCCGAAACGCGGGCCGAGGTCCGCCGCAAGGTCTCGCATCTGGTCCGCGGGCGCTGGTTCGAGCCGCCCTTCTCCGGCCCGCATTTCTCGCGCCTGATCCACAATGCGCTGGAGGCAATGGCCGCCGCCCCCGCCAGCAAGCCGCTGCTGCCACCGGGCCATCCGCTTGACCTTGTTGTCACCGCGACCGATTTTCGCGGCCACCGCGAGCTGCTGCGGATGAACAGCCCGCCGGTGGTCGAGGAGAGCGAGCACCGGATGCCGATCGGCTTTCGCAAGCGCACCCCGGCTCTGCCCGGTGAGAACCTCGCCGAGCGCTGCGAACTGACCTTTGCCGCCCGCGCCACGGCGAGCTTTCCTGGTGCCTTCCCGCCGCTGCGCGTGGCCGAGATCGACGGTCTGGTCGAGGACACCGCCCCCGCGCGCGGCTGGCCGGGGCGCGCGGCGTTTCTGCGCCGGATCATGCCCAGCCACGTCGATCAGGGCACCTGCGAGCAGGTCTCGCTGATCGACGGCTCGGTGCTGGTCAATGCGCCGTTCCGCAGCGCCATCAATGCCCTGCCCGCGCGCCCCGCCCAGCGCGAGGTCGACCGCCGCGTCGCCTATATCGATCCCCGCCCCGACCGCGTGAGCGCGCTGCAACGCGACATCACGCGCCCGGTCGGGTTCTTTTCGGCGATTTTCGGCTCGCTCTCGACGATCCCGCGCGAACAACCGATCCGCGACAACCTCGAACAGCTCGAACGCCAATCGCGCGAGGCGGCGCGATTGCGGCAGATGGTGCACACGCTGCGGCCCGAGATCGAGGCGGTGGTGGACAAGCTGTTCGGCTACACGCTGTTTCTCGACCGCCCCACGCCCAAACGCCTCGCGAGCTGGCGCGCCAAGGCGCAGCAGGCGGCGGCGGAGCAGGCCGGCTATGCCTTCCAGTCCTATGCCCAGGCGAAGATGGCGCTGGTGGTCGAGCAGCTTGCGCGCCTGCTCTGTGCCGGACTGGGCGAGGCGGGCGGCGCCGATGTCGAGGAAATTTCGGCCCGGATCCGGATGGAACTGGACCGGCGCGGCCTTGCCTCTCTGGCCTCGGACAAGGGCGGCGGCGCGTCGGAAGAGGCCATCGCCTTCCTGCGCACGCACGATCTGGCCTTCCGCATCCGCCGCCTGCGCCTGATCGCGCGGCGGCTCTCGCGCGACTGGGAGGCCGATCCCGAGTTCGACGATGAGGGCCTCGAAGAGGCGCGCGACGCGATCTACCGGGCGCTGGCACTCTATTTCGAGCACGAAAGCGCGGAGACGCTGGGGCCGGATTTCGCCGCTATCGCCGAAAGCGCCATGGACAAGCCGGGCGAAGCGCTCGACTGGCTCGCCAGTGCGCGCGACCTTGCAAAAAGCGATCTCGCCGCCGAGCAGATCCTCGCCGATGCGCTGGAGGCGATGCCGCAAAATCTGCGCCGCCGGGTACTGATGGCCTATCTCGGCTTCCCGTTCTACGACGTCGCCACCCTGCCCTTGCTGCGCAACGAAGGGCTGACCGAGTTCGACACGGTCAAGGTCGACCGCATCAGCCCCGAAGACGCCCGCTCGATCCGCCCCGGCGGCACCAGCGCCACGCTGCGCGGGACAGAGTTCTACAACTTCGGCGGCTTCTTCAGCCGCGCCTACCGCGAAAACGACTATCTGTGGGGCCGACTGCACGGGGCCGAGCGGATGATCGACCTCGTCTGCTCGACCCTGCCCGAAAGGCTGGCGACCAGCGCGGTCGCGCGGTTCAAGCGCGAGCTGTTCCTCGCCATCTGCGACGAGGAGGCAGAACGCGCGCTGTGCGATGCCAGACTGGTGGACGGCCTGCGCGCCGAGATCGAGGAAAAACTCGGCAGCGATTGAGCGAAGTTGTCAGCCGTTTGTCAGCCTGAAAGCGCAGCAGACGGACGTGGGAGGAGCTTCATCAGGAGGCTTTGTACCGTGTCATCATTTCGCATCTATCATCTGCTGCTCGGCGCTGCTGTCGCCGCGGCCTATTTCACCGCCGAAAGCACCGGCCTGCCGCACGCCTGGATCGGCTACGGCGTGGCAGTGCTGGTCGCGCTGCGGCTGGGGCTTGGCCTTGTCGGCAAAGCCGGTTTCGGCTGGCAGCGTCTGCGCCTGCGGCAGGCCGGACGCAATCCCGGTCCTACTCCGTTAACCCACCCGCTGGTGGGCCGCGCGCTCACGCTCGCGCTGCTGCTGTGCGTGGCAACAGCGGCGGGCACGGGCATTGCGATGGACCGTGGCGGCACTCTGGTCGGCCAGTCGATCCGCGCCAGCGCGGAAGGCGAGCATCAGCGCCACGAGCAGGGCAGGCGCGATGAGAACCTGGTGGAAGAGGTGCACGAAACAGCCGGCAACGCGCTGCTACCGCTGGTGATTGTGCACCTTCTATGGATGCTGATCGCACGGCGCGACCTTGCGCTGTTCGTGCTGTTCTGGCCGAGGCGCCGCCGCACTACGGTAGCAGGCGCCTCGATCAGCTAGGCCGAGAAGACGTCCTTCAACCGGTCGAAGAAACCGCGACTTTCGGGGCATTCCTCGCCGGTCTCGGTTTCGCGGAATTCGGCCAGCAGTTCCTTCTGCCGCGCGGTGAGCCTGGTGGGTGTCTCGACCACCACCTCGACCACCAGATCACCGCGCCCGCGCCCTTGCAGCACAGGCATGCCCGCACCGCGCTTGCGCAGCTGATGACCCGACTGGATGCCCGCCGGAATGTCGATCTCGTGCGCCTTGCCATCGAGGCCCGGAATCTCGATCGTCGAGCCCAGCGCCGCTGTGGTGAAGCTGATCGGCACCCGCGTGGCGAGTGTCGTTCCCTCGCGCTGGAACACCGGGTGCGGCGCGACGTGGATGAAGATATAGAGATCGCCCGCAGGCGCACCATGCGGTCCGGCCTCGCCCTTGCCCGACAGGCGGATGCGCGTGCCGTTATCCACCCCCGGCGGAATCTCCACCGTCAGCTTGCTCAGCTTGTCGACCCGGCCTTCGCCGCGACAGTCGCCGCAAGGGCTTTCAAGCACCTCGCCGCGGCCATGACAGGCGGGGCACGGGCGCTCGATCACGAACAGGCCCTGTTGCGCCCGCACCTTGCCGTGTCCGCCGCAGGTGCCGCAGCGCTTTGCCGAGGTGCCCGGCTTGGCGCCGGTTCCGTCACAGGTTTCGCAGGAGGCCGCGACTTCGACCTCGATCTCGGAATTCTTGCCATGGAACGCGTCGTCGAGCGAGATTTCCATGTCGTAACGCAGGTCGGCGCCGCGTCGGGGGCGTGCGCGCCCCGCGCCACCGCCACCAAAAGCGCTGCCAAAAATGGTCTCGAAAATATCGCCAAGGTCGCCGAAATCGGCGTGGCCTGCACCCCCGCCGCGACCGCCCGCCATGCCCTGGGTAAAGGCCTCGTGACCGTACTGGTCGTAAGCCGCACGCTTCTGCGGGTCTTTCAGGCAATCGTAGGCGACGCTGATCGCCTTGAACCGCGCTTCGCTCTCGGCGCAGCCGGGGTTGCGATCGGGGTGGTATTTCATCGCGAGCTTGCGATAGGCGGACTTGATCGTCGCCCCGTCGGCGGTCCGTTCGACCCCCAGCAGCTCGTAAAAATCAACTTCGGTAGAGGACATTCAGCATCTCCGTAAAAGTCCGGGCCGCGCCGCGCCATGCGCAGCGGTCACTGCGGCAGCGGTGCGGCCCGGAATTTCAATCGGGGGCTCAGCCCTTCTTTTCGTCGTCCACTTCGGAGAACTCGGCGTCGACCACCTCGTCCTCGGCAGCAGCGTCGCTCGACGCCGCCGCATCGGCCTGCGCCGCATTGGCGCTGGCCTGTTCGGCTTCGTAGATCTGCTGACCCATCTTCATGGCAACGTCGGTCAGCGCCTGGCTCTTGGCCTTCATCGCTTCGACATCGCTGCCTTCCAGCGCAGCCTTGGCTTCGGCCACGGCCGTTTCGATCTGCGACTTGAGACCGGCGTCGATCTTGTCGCCGTGCTCTTCGAGCTGCTTCTCGGTGGCGTGGATCAGGCTGTCGGTGTTGTTGCGGACCTCGGCGGATTCGCGCCGCCTCTTGTCCTCTTCGGCAAACTTCTCGGCGTCCTGTACCATCTGTTCGATGTCGGAGTCCGAAAGGCCGCCCGAAGCCTGAATGCGGATCTGCTGTTCCTTGCCGGTGCCCTTGTCCTTCGCGCTGACGTTCACGATGCCGTTGGCGTCGATGTCGAAGGTCACTTCCACCTGCGGCACGCCGCGCGGTGCGGGCGGAATGCCGACGAGGTCGAACTGGCCGAGCAGCTTGTTGTCCGCCGCCATCTCGCGCTCGCCCTGGAACACGCGGATCGTCACCGCCTGCTGATTGTCCTCAGCAGTCGAGTAGACCTGCGCCTTCTTGGTCGGGATCGTGGTGTTGCGGTCGATCATGCGGGTGAACACGCCGCCCAGCGTCTCGATGCCCAGCGACAGCGGGGTCACGTCGAGCAGCAGCACGTCCTTCACGTCGCCCTGCAAAACGCCCGCCTGAATGGCAGCACCCATGGCCACGACTTCGTCGGGGTTCACGCCGGTGTGCGGCTTGGAACCGAAGAAATCCTCGACCACTTCGCGCACCTTGGGCATGCGGGTCATGCCGCCGACGAGGATCACCTCGTCGATCTGGTCCTTGGTGACGCCAGCGTCTTCCATCGCCTTCTTACAGGGCGCGAGGGTGCGCTTGATGAGGTCGCCGACGAGCTGTTCGAGCTTCGAACGGGTCAGCGTCTCGACCAGGTGCAGCGGGGTGGACGAACCACCTTCCATGCGCGCGGTGATGAAGGGCAGGTTGACCTCGGTCTGCTGGCTGGAGCTCAGCTCGATCTTGGCCTTTTCCGCAGCTTCCTTGAGGCGCTGGAGCGCGAGCTTGTCCGAACGGAGATCCATGTTCTCCTTCTTCTTGAACTCGTCGGCCAGATATTCGACCAGCACGTTGTCGAAGTCTTCACCGCCGAGGAAGGTGTCGCCGTTGGTGGACTTCACTTCGAACACGCCGTCGCCGATCTCAAGAACCGAGATGTCGAAGGTGCCGCCGCCGAGGTCATAGACCGCGATGGTCTTGCCGTCGTCCTTGTCCATGCCATAGGCGAGCGCCGCTGCGGTCGGCTCGTTGATGATGCGCTCGACTTCGAGGCCTGCGATCTGCCCTGCATCCTTGGTCGCCTGACGCTGCGCGTCGTTGAAGTAGGCGGGCACAGTGATCACGGCCTTGGTGACGGTCTCGCCGAGATAGCTTTCGGCGGTTTCCTTCATCTTCTGCAGGATGAAGGCCGAAATCTGCGAGGGCGAATAATCTTCACCTCCTGCGTTCACCCAGGCATCGCCGTTCTTGCCCGAGACGATGTTGTAGGGGACGAGGTCCATGTCCTTCTTGGTGGTCGGATCTTCGAACCGACGGCCGATCAGGCGCTTGATCGCGAAAAGGGTGTTGTCGGGGTTGGTCACCGCCTGGCGCTTGGCCGGCTGACCGATCAGGCGCTCACCATCCTTGGTGAAGGCGACGATCGACGGCGTGGTACGCGCGCCTTCGGAATTCTCGATAACCTTGGGCTTGCCCCCCTCCATCACCGCTACGCAGCTGTTGGTCGTGCCAAGGTCGATGCCGATAATCTTGCTCATATTTCCCGTTCTCTTCCTTCAGGTCTGACGCTGCACTGTCCGGTCTCCCGCAAGACGGCAAGTCCGCTTCGGCAGCTCGTTAAAAGGTCTGTTGCGAAGCGCGATATAGTCGTGCTTTCGCTTGGCACAAGGGAGGCCCGTGACTAGAAAGTGGGCTTGTCTCACAAGAGGAAAGCCATGACCAAGAAGACCCTCGCCGCCACATTCGCAGCTCTCGCCCTCGCGCTGGGGACGGCAGCCTGCTCCGGCAGCGACGAGAATGCCGCCGCGACCAGCTCCCCCGATGCCCCTGCGGGCATTTCCGTGACCGACGGCCGCCTCTCGCTGCCGGCGGTAAAGGGCAACCCGGCCGCAGTCTATTTTACTATCCGCAATGTCAGCGAGGAGCCGGTGACGATCCGCGCGGTCACCGTGGCGGGTGCGGGCAGCGCTCAGCTGCACGAGACCACCGAGTATGGCGGCAAGATGGATATGCAGGAACTGGTGCAGGTTCCGGTCCAGCCCGGCGGCGAGGTGGTGTTCGAGCAGGCCGGCAAGCACGTGATGGCCTTCGATCTCGACGATGACCTTGCCCCCGGCGGCGAAACCGAGGTCACGTTGACCTTCGTCAACGGCGACAAGGTGAGCTTCCCCGCCAAGCTGATGGCGCCGGGCACCGCCGATATGGATCATTCCGCGATGGAAGGCATGTAACAGCCCGATGCCGACAGCGCCCGCCCCCTGCCCCGTCGGCGGCGAGCGGGCGCTGACACCGGGAGAAGTGACGCTCGCATCCTCCGTGTTCGGCGATGCTGTCGATTTGGCGCGGGTGACGATCCGGCGGCGCAAGTTTTTCCCGCTCCAGCCGCGCAAGGTGACGATGGCCCCGCGCGGGCACATCCACTTTCACCCGCTCGGCAGCGCCTATTGCGATGATTTCGCCAGCGCCTCGCTCGCCCGCCGGGCGCTGTTCGTCCATGAGATGACGCACGTCTGGCAGACCCAGACCAGGGGCGAATTCTATCTTGTCCTCCACCGCCATCCCTGGTGCCGCTACGACTATGCACTCAAGCCCGGCTGGACGCTTGATCGCTATGGCATCGAGCAGCAGGCGATGATCGTGCAGCACGCCTATATGCTGCGGCAGGGCGGAATTGTCGCAGGAGCACCGCCGCTCGCGCAATATCTTTCGGTGCTGCCGTTCGATTCAGCGTTAACGGCCTGACTATCGCATTTCTCGTTCACAAATCGCGTGGCACAGAGCGATGTCGCAGCCGCGATTCTGCTGGCTGCCCTGAGGGACTTCACGATGCGTCTTGCCGCCAGCCTTATTCTCGCCAGCTGCCTTGCCCCGGTCGCCGCGCAGGCACAGAATTACGAACTCGAGCCGACCTATGGCGATATCAAGCTGACAGCGGGCTTTGAGAACGACCCCTATGCCGTGCCCGTCGTATCGGGCGGTGAGATCGACGCGGCGAGCCTCGGCGGCGAGTGCGGAGGCTTTATCGCCGAGGCCCCGGATATGCGCGTACAGTACGAAGCGGGCGAATTTCCGCTGCTGTTCGGCGTCTATTCGGAAGGCGATACCACGCTGGTGGTGAACGGCCCGGACGGCCTGTGGTACTGCGACGACGACAGCTGGGGCGATGGCGATCCGCTCGTCTCGTTCCCTTCACCGCAGTCGGGCCAGTACGATATCTGGGTTGGCAGCTACGAGCGCGGCACCAACCTCGAAGCGACGCTCGGCATCACCGAAATCGACCCGATGGCGGGCGAGTGACGCCATCTGCCAGCATCAATGATGCTGCAAACGCAGAAGGCCGGCGCTCCATGCGAGCGCCGGCCCTGCAATGGGATCAGTAACAATCGACGCGGCGTTCGCGGCCGTTCGAATCCACGCGGTAGCACTTGCCGTCCTTGCGAATGAGCGAACCACCCGCAGCGCCTGCGGCGGCGCCAATGGTCGCGCCCGTGGCGACATCGCCGCCCGTTACGGCGCCGATCCCGGCACCGGCGGCAGCGCCAGCGAGGCCGCCCTCGATGGCGTAATTATCTGCACAGGCAGCCAGCGACAGCGATGCGACGATGGCAGCCGAGAATGATGCGATCCTGCTCTTCATGAGATCCTCCGATGGGTAGCTATGCCCTACCTACGGAGCGGCAGGCAGATCGTTCCGCCCGCCCACTCGTCACATCCCGATCCCGGCACGATTCCCCGCTTGCAGGGATCGATCGGCACAGGATCGCCTCGCAGCGTCAGTCCGGCTTCTTTGCCACGCCGACCATGGCCGGACGCAGCAGGCGGTCCTTGATCATGTATCCGGCCTGCATTTCCTGCACGATCGTGCCCGGTTCGGCGTCGCTGGGAATTTCCATCATCGCCTGATGCTGGTTCGGGTCGAGCGGCATGCCCATCGCGGCCACGCGCGTGATGCCGTGCTGACCGAACACCTTGTCCAGCTCGCGCTGGGTGGCTTCGATCCCGGCGACCAGCCCCTTGAACTTGTTGTCCTCGCGCAGTTCGCCAGGCACTGCCTGAATCGCGCGCACGAGATTATCGGCTACCGAAAGGATGTCACGCGCAAAGCCGGTGGCGGCATAGTTGCGCGCATCCTGCACGTCCTTTTCCAGACGGCGGCGCACATTCTGCGTATCGGCGCGAGCATAAAGCACGTCCTGCTTGGCCGCCTCGAGTTCTGCCTCAAGCTGGGCGATTGTCTGCGCGGCGGTGTCTTCGCCAGAGCTGTCCTCGCCGTTGTCGAGCAGCTCTTCGGGAACCCCTGCCAGTTCCTTTTCGGCGGCTTCGTCACGAGGTTCGTTTGTGTTTTCCATCACCGTTATATCGTCCAATTATCCAAGTCTTCGACCCAGCGAGCGGGCCGTAAAGTCCACCATGGGAACCACTCTCGCGTAATTCAACCGCGTCGGGCCGATCACGCCGAGCACGCCGACCACCTTGCCCTCACCGTTGCGGTAGGGCGCGGCAATGACAGAAGAACCCGACAGAGAAAAGAGCCGGTTCTCCGCCCCGATGAAGATACGTGCCGATTCGGCCTCGCGCGCGCTGTCGAGCAGCTGCGCCACCTGTTGCTTGTTTTCGAGGTCGTCGATCAGCGAGCGCACGCGTTCGATATCGGTCAGCGCGCTCTCGTCGAGCAGCTTGGCCTGCCCGCGCACGATCAGCACCGGCCGGGCCGCCGCGTCTTCGCTCCACACCGCCAGCCCCGCCTCGACCAGCCGCCGCCCGGCCTCGTCAAGCGCGGTGCGGCCCGAGGCGATCTCGGCGCGCATATCGCGCGAGGCCTCGGCCAGAGTGCGCCCCGCCAGCCGCGCAGTGACATAGTTGGTGGCCTGCTGAAGGTCGCCCGCCGACACGCCCTGCGGCAGGTCGAGCACGCGGTTTTCGACATGCCCGTCAGTGCCGACCAGCACCACCAGCGCGCGCCTTTCATCGAGTGGGACAAGGCTGATCTGCGCGATCCGGCTCTCGCGCTGCGGCACCATCACCATGCCCGCCGCGCCGGAGAGATTGGACAGCAGCGCGCTGGTCGCCTCCAGCGCCTGCTCGATCGGGCCGGGCTCGCGCATCTGCTGCTCGATCACCGCGCGCTCCTCGGGCGAGGGTTCGGCCATCTGCATGATGCCGTCGACGAACAGGCGCAGGCCCTGCTCGGTGGGCATGCGTCCGGCGCTGGTATGCGGGGCAGCGAGCAGGCCGAGCTGCTCCAGCTCGCTCAGCACGGAGCGGATCGAGGCGGGCGACAGGTCGACCATGCCGCTGGTGGCGAGCGCCTTCGAGCCGACCGGCTGCCCGTTATCGAGATAGCCCTCGACCACGAGCCGGAAAATGTCGCGCGCACGGGTGGTCAGTTCGGTGATCGGCGGAGAAACCATATGCCTGAGGTAGCGAAATCTCGGCCAAGTTCAATTTTCCGTGGTCCCAACCCCTTCGATAAACTCAGGACAGGCTTGTCGAGGGACTGCTTTTTCTCCAAGCGGGGCGCCAGCAAACAATAACGACCCTTCGACAGGCTCAGGGTGAGCGGGTGTGGGGTTCGCGAATTTGGAGAATACCATGCGACCTTCCGGCCGTGCGCCTGACGAAATGCGCGCCATCACCATCGAAACCGGCTTCACCCGCCATGCCGAAGGCTCGGTGCTGGTGGGCTTCGGCGATACCAAGGTGATCTGCACCGCCAGCGTCGAGAAGTCGCTGCCGCCGTGGCTGCGCGGCAAGGGCGAAGGCTGGGTAACCGGCGAATATTCGATGCTCCCGCGCGCCACCCACACCCGTGGCAGCCGCGAGGCCGCCAAGGGCAAGCAGTCGGGCCGGACGCAGGAAATCCAGCGCCTGATCGGCCGCTCCTTGCGCGCCGTGGTCGACATGAAGAAGCTCGGCGAGCGCCAGATCACGCTCGATTGCGACGTGATTCAGGCCGATGGCGGCACCCGCACGGCCTCGATCTCGGGCGCCTGGGTGGCGATGCGCATGGCGGTCGACAAGCTGATGGCGGCGGGCGATATCAAGGACGATCCGATCACTGGCAAGATCGCCGCCGTATCCTGCGGGATCTATCAGGGCACCCCGGTGCTCGACCTCGACTATGATGAGGATTCTAGCGCCGATGCCGATGCGAACTTCGTGCTGATCGAGGGCGGCCGTATCGCCGAGGTGCAGGCCACCGCCGAAGGCGCGACCTATGACGAAGAGGCGCTGCTGCGCCTGCTGCGCCTCGCGCAGATGGGCTGCGGCGAAATCTTCAAGGCGCAGGACAAGGCGACGGGCCGGTGACAGAACTGCGCGGCGAATTGCAGCTCGCGGAGGGCGACTATCTCGCCTTCCAGCGGCTCTACATTCGCCGCATGCTCCCTCGGTTGGGGGCGTTCGCCGGAGTAGTGCTGCTGGTCATCGCCGGATTCTGGCTGGCGGGCAACATCTCTGCGGAAGTGGTGCTCGGCGCTGGCCTGGGCGCGATATTGATGGTTGTGGCGATCTGGGCGGTGTCGCACTTCGTCACGATCCCATGGCAGGTGCGCAGGATCTATCGCGAGAGCGCGGCGCTCCGCGAGCGGGTCGAAATCGTCTGCGACAAAGAGGCGGTGCGGTTCGTCCAGGCGAGTGGCAACTGGCGACTCAAATGGGCCGAAGTGGCGCGCTGGGACGAGACCGACGCCATCTTCTGCCTGTTCCCCAACCGGGCCATGGCGCACCTCCTGCCCAAGCGCGACCTGCCGCCCGAACTGATCGACTATATCCGCGCCCGGCTCATCTCCTCGGGCCTCAGCAAACCATGGAAGCTCAGAAAATGACCCGGAAACTTGGCGGTGGAAAGCTTGTCATCGCCACCCACAACGCAGGCAAGCTGAAAGAGATTTCGGCCCTGCTCGCGCCCTATGGGCTGGACTGCATCTCGGCGGGCGCATTGGGCCTGCCCGAGCCTGCCGAGACGGGCACCACCTTCGTCGAAAACGCGCTGATCAAGGCCGAGGCCGCCGCCAAGGCCTCGGGCCTGCCTGCGCTGGCCGACGACAGCGGCCTCTCGGTGGCGGCGCTCGATGGCAAGCCGGGGGTCTATACCGCCGACTGGGCGCAGCGGCAGTGGTTCGAGGGCGAGCCGGGGCGCGACTGGTACATGGCGATGGGCAAGGTCGAGGGCTGCTTGCAAGCACTCGGCCCCGATGCCGCGCGCGATGCCTGGTTCTCCTGCGTGCTCGCCATCGCCTGGCCCGATGGCGAAAACACCGTTTATGAAGGCCGCGTCGATGGCACGCTCACATGGCCTCCGCGCGGTGAAATGGGCTTTGGCTACGATCCGGTGTTCGTGCCCACGGGCAGCGAGCTGACCTTCGCCGAGATCGCGCCGGGGGAGAAGCACAAGGTCAGTCACCGCGCCGATGCCTTCGCCAAGCTGGTCGCGGACCAGTTCGGCAGCTAAAAGGCTGCGCATGGCGCGCGCGCTCTACATTCACTGGCCCTTCTGCCTCGCCAAGTGCCCCTATTGCGACTTCAACTCGCATGTGCGCGCGAGTGTGGACGTGGACCTGTGGCGCAAGGCTTTGCTCGCCGACATGCGCCACGAGGCCGAACTTGCCGGTGGCGAAACGCTCAGCTCGATCTTCTTCGGCGGCGGCACTCCCTCGCTGATGCCGCCCGCGCTGGTGGCCGCGCTGCTGGATGAGGCCCAGCGCCTCTGGGGCTTTGCCGAGGGAATAGAGATCACGCTGGAGGCCAACCCCTCCTCGGTCGAGGCGGACAGGTTCGCCGGGATCGCCGCTGCGGGCGTGAACCGTGCGTCGCTCGGGCTGCAGGCGCTTGACGATGCGACGCTGCGCTTCCTTGGGCGGCTGCACAATGTGGCCGAAAGCCTTGACGCACTCACCATCGCGCAGCGGGTATTCGCGCGGGTGTCGTTCGACCTCATCTACGCCCGCCCCGAGCAAACGCTTGGCCAGTGGCGCGACGAACTGACCCGCGCCCTCGCCTTCGGCACCACGCATATGTCGCTCTACCAGCTCACGATCGAGCCGGGGACGCGGTTCGAAAGCATGGTCCGGCGCGGCGAGTTCACCCCGCTCGACGACGATGCCGCCGCCGACCTCTTCGCCTTCACGCAAGAGGCCATGCGCGGCGCGGGTCTGCCCGCCTACGAGATCAGCAACCACGCGCGCCCCGGCGAGGAAAGCCGCCACAACCTCACCTACTGGCGCTATCACGACTATGCCGGGATCGGCCCCGGCGCGCATGGGCGGCGCGGCGGCCTCGCCACCACGCGGCACAAGAAGCCCGAGAACTGGCTCGCCGCCATCGAGCGCAACGGTCACGGCACACAGGAAGAGCGCGCGCTGGGGGCAAACGAACAGGCAAGCGAGGCGCTCTTGATGGGGCTGAGGCTGGCCGAGGGCGTGGACCTGGCCGCCCTTGCCGCGCGGTTCGGCTTCGCGCCCGAGGCGCTGGTCGATCCCGATGCGGTGGAGCGCTGCCGCAAGCTCGGCCTTCTGCGCCAGAGCGGCAGCCGGATCGCCATTACGCCGGAAGGCATGGGCGTGCTCGACGCGGTGCTGGGCGAGATCGTCGCGGCCGCGCTGGTCGCGGCATGACGCGGCACGACCTGCTCGAACAATGGCGTGACCACCTCGCGCTTGCCCGCCGTCGCTCGCCGCATACGGTGCGCGCCTATGTCGCGGCGGCGGAGCGGTTGCTGCGCGAACATGATGTCACCGGCTGGGCCGAGGTCGCTGCGCTGGAGGCGCGTGAGCTGCGCGCCCATCTCGCCGTGCGCCGGGCCGAGGGAATCGGCAATGCCTCGGCGGCGCGCGAGCTGTCGGCGCTGAAGGCGCTGATCGCCTATGCGCGCGAACAATCGGGCGGCGAGCCGGGTGATGCACCCCGGATGCGTGGTCCGAGGCTGAAGAAGGGCTTGCCCCGACCCGTTACGCCCGATGACATTTCGAATATCGCCGATCTGGTCGCCGCCGATGCCAGGGACGAATGGATCGGCCTGCGCGACGCTGCCGTGCTGCTGCTGATGTACGGCGCGGGAATGCGCATCGCCGAGGCACTGTCGCTGACCGGCGACATGCTCCCGCTCGGCGAAACGGTGACGATCACCGGCAAGGGCGCGAAGCAGCGGCTGGTCCCCTTGCTGCCCGTCGTGCGCGAGGCGGTGGCGGCCTATGCCAGGGCCTGCCCCTACCCGCTGACAGCCAAGGAGCCGCTGTTTCGCGGGGCGAAGGGTGGTCCGCTGGCGCAGGGCATGGTGCAGAAGGCCATGGCGCGGGCGCGCAAGGCTCTGGGTCTGCCTTCCAGCGCCACACCCCATGCGCTGCGCCACTCATTCGCCACCCACCTGCTCAGCGCCGGGGCGGACCTGCGCAGTCTGCAGGAACTGCTCGGCCACGCCAGCCTCGGTTCGACGCAGATCTATACGCGGGTCGATGCGGCGCAGATGCTGGAGACCTACCGCGCCGCCCATCCGAGGGAGCGGGATTAGGGCAGGAAGAGATAGCATCGAATTGCAAAGCCCTTCCCCTTGGGGAAGGGTTGGGATGGGGGTTCCGCGCAAGCAAGCGTCGAACCCCCACCCCCCAGCCCCTCCCCAAGGGGAGGGGAGCAAGGCGGAACTGGGTTAATGCCCTGAGACTCTAACGCTCAGCGCGCGGCTTCCATGTGATCACACGATAACCATACCCCACCAGCATCACCACGATGCAGCCCAGCAGGATATAGCCGAGCCATTCCTGCGAATCGGCCAGCCAGTGCCCGAGCCACTCGCCGCCCTTGATCAGCAGCGCGTTCCACACCAGCGATCCGGCGAAGGTGAACACCGCAAACTTCCACTTCGGCATATGCGCCAGCCCCGCTGGCAGCGAGATGATCGTGCGCAGGAAGGGCGAGAAGCGCAGGAAGAACACCACCCAGTGGCCATGCTTCTTGAAGTACGACTGCGCCTTCTCGACGTCCTCCCACTCCATCGTCAGCCAGCGCCCCCAGCGTTCGACGAAAGGCTCAAGCCGGTGGCGCGCCCAGGTGTCACCGATCCAGTACCAGAACCAGTTGCCCACCAGCGAACCTACCGTGCCAATCAGCAACAGCGGCCAGAACGCCATGCTCCCGCGGTTCACCAGCACCCCGCCCACGCCCATGATCACCTCGGAGGGGACCGGCGGGATGACATTCTCGAGTGCCATCAGCAGGAAGATGCCGAGATAGCCGCCCTGCTCGATTGCCCGGATAATGAGTTCTGCCATGGCTTAGGAATGCGCGAGAGGCGCGGAAGTTCTCAGGCTGCGGCCAGCATTTCGGCATGGCGGCGTTCGAGCGCATCCCAGATGCGGCCAGCCGTGTCGGTGCCGTTGAACCTGTCGATGGCGACGATCCCGGTCGGGCTGGTGACGTTGATCTCGGTGAGGTACTCGCCGCCGATCACGTCGATGCCCACGAACACGAGCCCGCGCCGTTTCAGCTCCGGACCCATCGCAGCGCAGATTTCCTCCTCGCGCGCGGTCAGCCCGGTCGCCTCGGCGGAGCCGCCTTGGGCCAGGTTGCTGCGGAACTCGCCCACACCCGGCTTGCGGTTGATGGCCCCTGCATATTCGCCATCGACCAGCACGATGCGCTTGTCGCCCTGCGCCACGCTGGGGAGGAACGGCTGGACCATATGCGGCTCGGGCCAGGTCTGGTTGAACACCTCGAACAGCGCCGAGAGGTTGGTGCCCTCGGCGTCGAGCTTGAAGATCGCCTTGCCGCCGTTGCCGTGGAGCGGCTTCACCACCACCGCGCCGTGCTTGTCGATAAAGGCGCGCACGTCGTCGAGCTGCCGCGTGACCAGCGTCGGCGGCATGAACCGCGCATAGTCGAGAACGAACATTTTTTCCGGCGCGTTGATCACCTCGCGCGGGTCGTTCGAGACGAGCGTCTGGCCCTTCAGCCGGTCGAGCAGTAGCGCGGCGCTGATATAGCCGAGGTGAAACGGCGGGTCCTGCCGCATCAGGATCACGTCGATATCCTCGGCCAGATCGAGGCGGCGCTTCTCGCCCTTGGTGAAGTGGTTGCCCACCTCGGGCCGCAGCGTCACCGGGTGGCCCCAGGCGATGATCCGCCCCTCGTCATAGCCGAGCGTGGCGACATCGTAGTGGAACACCTCGTGCCCGCGCGCCTGCGCCGCAAGCATCAGGGCGAAGCTCGAATCCCCGGCGATGTTGATCGTTTCCAGCGGGTCCATCTGGACGGCTACACGCAAGGGCATGATTTTACTCCGGCTTCATTTCCAACGCCCGCTCATGCTGAGCCTGTCGAAGCATGGCCGCGACACTGGCCCCATGGCTGGCTTAGGGTTGTGCCTATCCTTCGACAAGCTCAGGATGAGCGGGTGTGGGTGCTGGAGCCCAGCTCAAGGCATCCAGGCGTTGACGATGTGGCGAGGCTCAGCGCCCGGCGCAAGGAGGATCACGTCGATCCTGATATCTTCTCCGCCAGCGGCATAGTCATGCGCGACCGCCTCCACCGCCGCCGCCACCCGCGCAAGGCGGCGCTCGTCGATGGCAAGGTCGAGGTCGGCCTCGGTGCGGCGGAACTTTACTTCGGCGAACACCACCAGCCCCGGCGTGCGGGCGACAAGGTCGATCTCGCCGACCTTTACCTTCACCCGGCGGGCGACGATCTCGAAACCCTGAGCCTCCAGAAACAGCGCCGCCGCATCCTCGGCCTGCCGACCGCGCGCCTCGGCCAGCTGGCGCTTCATTCGCCTTTCAGCTCCATGGCGCGGGCATAGAGCGCCTTGCGGTCAAGCCCGGTCGCCTTGGCCACCTCGCCCGCCGCGCGCGAGGGCTTTTCAGTCTTCAAAAGGTCGCGCAACATCGCCTCGGCATCGTCGGCGCTTGGCTCGACCTCGACTGGCGGGCCGACCAGCAGCACAATCTCTCCCTTGGGCGGATGCGCCTCGAAATGGGCGAGCACATCGGCGGCGCTCCCGCGCTGGCATTCCTCGTAGAACTTGGTCAGCTCGCGCGCGACGGCCACCTCGCGGCCCGGCAGCAGCTCGGCGATCGCGGCAAGACTTTTCCCCAAGCGCGGCGCGGTCTCGAAAAAGATCAGCGTGGTCTGCACCGGGGCCAGCTCGGCCA
Source organism: Aurantiacibacter xanthus (assembly GCF_003584015.1). Taxonomy (GTDB): domain Bacteria; phylum Pseudomonadota; class Alphaproteobacteria; order Sphingomonadales; family Sphingomonadaceae; genus Alteraurantiacibacter; species Alteraurantiacibacter xanthus. Next base: position 44,824 of record NZ_QXFM01000015.1, on the reverse strand, counting down.
GAACCTCGCCGCGCGCCTTGTCTTTCGCGGGAAGGAAACCGGCGAACAAAAACCGGTCGTTCGGCATACCCGACAGCGCCAGCGCGGTGAGCGGCGCACTAGCCCCCGGCACCACCGTGACCGCCACACCCGCCGCGCGGGCATCCTCGACCAGACGATAGCCCGGATCGGACACCAGCGGCATCCCCGCATCCGACACCAGCGCCACCGGCCCCACCCGCATCCGCTCGACCAGCCCGGCGCGTGTGCCCGCTTCGCTATGATCATCATAGCGCCACATCTTTTTCGCAATACCGAGGTGGTTCAGCAGTTTGCCGGTCACCCGCGTATCCTCGCAGGCGACCAGATCGCAGGCCGTCAGCACCCGGATCGCGCGCAGAGTGATGTCGCCAAGATTGCCAATCGGGGTGGCGACAATATACAGCCCCGCAGCTAGAGCATCGGGTTCGGAGCTTGCCGCGTCTGTCGGATAGTCGATCACAGGCGCGGTCATGACCAGAATTGGCGGAGACGACAAGCAATGTTTGGGTATTTGAAGCGCAGTCTTGCAGTGGCCATGGCTACGCTCACGCTGGCGGCCTGTCAGGTCATCCCCGGCGGCGGAACGGTCGATCGTGCACCGCCGGTCGAAAACCCGAATGCCGGCCTGCCCGATGCAGAGTCCCTGCCCACCGACGAGGCCCGCCACCGCGTCGCGCTGCTGGTGCCGTTGTCGGGCACCAACGGCGAAGTCGGCCAGTCGATTGCCAATGCCACCACCATGGCCCTGCTCGACACCGGCGCCGATAGCCTGCGGATCACCACCTACGACACCGCCGGCGGGGCCGAAAGCGCCGCTCGCCGCGCATTGGCCGACGGCAACAAGCTGATCCTCGGCCCGCTGCTGCGCGACAATGTCGGCGCGGTGCTGGCGCAGGCACGGCCCGCTCAGGTGCCGCTGATCACCTTCTCCAACGACATCTCCGTCGCCCGTTCCGACGTGTTCGTGATGGGCCACGCGCCCGAGCAGTCGGTCGCGCGTACCGCCAACTTCGCCATCGATCAGGGTGCGCGCAACTTCGCCGCGCTGGTGCCCTCGGGGGAATATGGCGACCGGGTGCTGGCTGCGCTGCGCCTCTCGCTCGAAACGCGCAATGCCCGGCTGGTGACGTTCGAGCGCTTCGACCGGGGCAACCGCTCGATCATCAGCGCGGCAGGCCGTCTGCGCGAGCGCGGCGGCTACGACACCGTGCTGATCGGCGACGGCGCGCGCCTCGCGATCATGGCCGCAGCCGAGCTGAAGGATGCGGGCGCAGCCCTGCCCTCGCTGATCGGCACCGAGCTGTGGGCGGGTGATATCTCGCTGACGCAGAACGCGCAGATGCGCGGCGCATGGTTCGCCGCCGTGCCCGACGAACGCTATCGCCAGTTCGCCCAGAGCTACGAGAGCCGCTTCGGCGCGCAGCCCTATCGCATCTCGACGCTCGGCTACGACGCGGTGCTGCTGTCGCTGCGGATCGCGCGCGACTGGCGCCCCGGCACCCGTTTCCCCACCGAACGCCTGACCGACGATGGCGGCTTCATCGGGCTCGACGGGGCATTCCGCTTCCTCGGCACCGGCGTGGGCGAGCGGGCGATGGAAGTGCGCCAGGTCGGCAACGGCACCTTCTCGGTGGCCGATCCGGCCCCGACGCGCTTTTGATAACAGCATTTGCGGGTCGGAAAAATGTTCTGACCCGCTTGTGGCCGGGAATCGCTACGCCCTATAGTCGCTCTTATGAGCGATAACCTGTTCGACAGTGCCCCGGCCACCAGCGGTGACTACGATTCCTCCTCCATCGAGGTGCTGGAGGGGCTGGAGCCGGTGCGCCGCCGTCCCGGCATGTATATCGGCGGCACCGACGACCGCGCCTTGCATCACCTCGCCGCCGAGGTGCTCGACAACTCGATGGACGAGGCTGTGGCCGGCCACGCCAACCGCATCGAGATGGTGCTGGAGGAAGGCCCGCCCGGCACGGCTGGCAAGCTCACCATCACCGACAACGGGCGCGGTATGCCGATCGACGAGCATCCCAAGTTTCCCGGCAAGTCGACGCTGGAGGTGATCCTCACCACGCTGCACTCGGGCGGCAAGTTTTCGGGCAAGGCCTATGCCACCTCGGGCGGTCTGCACGGGGTCGGCGTGTCGGTGGTCAATGCGCTTTCGGTGCTGACACGGGTGGAAGTAGCGCGCAACCGCGAGGTCCACGCGCAGGAGTTTTCCAAGGGCGTGCCGAAGGGGAATATCGCCAAGATCGGCGATACGCCCAACCGGCGCGGCACCTCGGTCACCTTCATTCCCGACCCGGAGATTTTCGGCGAACGCAAGTTCTCGGCCAAGCGTCTGTTCAAGCTGGCACGCTCAAAAGCCTATCTGTTTGCGGGCGTGGAAATCCGCTGGAAGTGCGCCGCGGCGCTGGCGAGCGACGAGGTGCCGACCGAGGCCGTGTTCCAGTTCCCCGGCGGCCTTGCCGATCACCTGAAGGAGCAGGTCGGCACCCGCGAATGCGTGACCGCCGACTTCTTCGCCGGCAATCAGGACTTTCCCGCCAATGACGAAGGTGTATCGCAAGGCCGGGTCGAATGGGCGATAGCCTGGCCCTTGTGGTCGGATGGCTCGACCAGTTGGTATTGCAACACCGTGCCCACCCCCGATGGCGGCACCCACGAGCAGGGCCTGCGCGCGGCGCTCACCAAGGGCCTGCGGGCTTTCGGTGAACTGACCAGCCAGAAGAAAGCCAAGGACATCACCGCCGACGACGTGATGACCGGTTCGGAAATCATGCTCTCGGTGTTCATCCGCGACCCGCAGTTCCAGAGCCAGACCAAGGACCGCCTGACCTCGCCCGAAGCCGCAAGGCTGGTCGAGAACGCGGTGCGCGATCACTTCGACATGTTCCTGTCCGACAACATGGACCGGGGGCGTGCGCTATTGGGCGCGGTGATGGAGCGGATGGACGAGCGCCTGCGGAGGAAGCAGGAACGCGAGATCAAGCGCAAGACCGCCACCAACGCGAAGAAGCTGCGTCTGCCGGGCAAGCTCACCGATTGTTCGGGCGACGGCGAAGGCGAGACCGAGCTGTTCATCGTCGAGGGCGACAGCGCGGGCGGCAGCGCCAAGCAGGCGCGCAACCGCAAGACGCAGGCGATCCTGCCGATCCGCGGCAAGATCCTGAACGTCGCCAGCGCCAGCGCCGACAAGATCCGCGCCAACTCCGAAATCGCCGATCTCGCGCTCGCGCTCGGCTGCGGTACCCGCAAGGACTGCGATCCCGAGCAGCTGCGCTACGACCGGATCATCATCATGACCGACGCCGATGTCGACGGCGCGCATATCGCGACGCTGCTGATGACGTTCTTCTTTCAGGAAATGCCCGAGCTGGTCCGGCGCGGCCACCTCTACCTCGCCCAGCCGCCGCTCTATCGCCTGACCGCGAACAAGCAGAGCATCTATGCCCGCGACGACGAGCACCGGCAGGAAATCGAGAACGGGCCGTTCAAGGGCAAGAAGGTCGAGGTGAGCCGCTTCAAGGGTCTGGGCGAGATGAACCCCGGCCAATTGCGCGAAACGACGATGGCCCCGGAGACGCGCAGCCTCGTGCGGATCACCCTGCCCGAGCAAAACGAGCAGCGCTTCGCGGTGAAGGAGCTGGTCGACCAACTGATGGGCCGCAACCCCGAGCACCGGTTCAACTTTATTCAGAACCGTGCGGGCGAGATTGATCGTGAGATGATTGATGCGTGATGGCCTACGACGTGCAACAGATTCAGGAGATGGAAGACTCTCTTGAGGACTGCATTGAAAAGCTGCAATCTTTGCTCATAGCCTACGCCTCACGGAATTATCGGACGGAAAGAGGCCGCGAACTTGCAGTTCATGGATTTTCTAGGCGTATAAAAACCGTGGAATATGGCATTCGAACTGTCTTCGATATCCTTCCACTTCACGAAGAAAATCCGTCTATACAATCCCTAAATACTGCAAACTGCATAATTCAAAGCATTATGATAAATGTTTTTGGAGCTCTCGAAAATTTATCTCAAATATGGGTTCATGAAAGTGATGTTCGAGGAAAAAAGGGGAATTTGCTTTCAGGAAGACAAATCGGCCTAAGCCCAAATCACTCGCAATTTCGTAGTTCTTTGCCCGATGATTTGAACGAATATGTCTCAAACTTGGCAGAGTGGTATGATTACCTTTCTCAATATCGTCACGCTTTGGCTCACCGAATACCACCCTACCTCGTTCCCCGCACATTTTCAGACATTGATGCGAAAGAGTACCGTAAGGTTGATGCCGAAATGTTAGCCGCATTAAAGAATTACGATTTCGATCAGCACCTTCAATTGTCAAGACATCAAGATTCTATTGGCTCGTACAGTGCATTGATGATGCATTCTTACAGCGAGGGAGCTGTTCCAATATTTTTTCACCCGCAGTTAATTTGCGACGCATTGACAATCCATCAAGCAGGTGAGAGGTTTCTTCTTTACCTTCCGAATTGCCCACGCTACTAACCATCACTATGAAAGCCAAGCCAGTGATGGCTTCAGCGGCCTCTTGGATGATAATTTGGTTTCTGCTGGCCACTGCCTCAGCCAAACGCCGCCAACATCATAATCCCTTTAGAACTCCCTTGGTACCTCCGCGAACACCGCCTTCACCGCGGGCCGCGCGTTGATCTGCTCGATCCAGCGCACGAGGTGCGGGGTGTCATCCGTGTTCACCAGCTCGGCGAACCCGAACTGCATCCCGTTCGCGATCGAGAAGTTGCAGATGTCGGCCAGCGAGTACATCCCACCTGCCAGCCACTCGTGATCGGCGAGGTGATCGTCGAGCTTGCGCACCGACACACCGATCTTGCGCATTTCCTCGTCGAGCATCTCCTGCGGGAAACCCTCGCGCGCGCGGCGCCACTTCACCTGCTGCTCGGGCACCGGGATGCGTGCGACAACCTCCTCGAACTCGGCATCCGACAGCTTCTCCACCATCTTGCTGACGTGCCGCGACCAGCCGATGGTCGAGACGCACCAGCAGAAATACTCGTCGACCCACTTGGTCCAGATCCGCATCTGCGCGCGGCCAAAATGGTCGTCGGGGCGCAGTTTCAGCGCGGTCGGGTGCGCGTCTTCGAGATATTCGCAGATCACCGTGCTTTCGGTGACGATCTTGCCATCATCATCGAGCGCAGGCACCTGCCCACGCGGGTTGATCTCCTTGTACCATGCCTCGTGGTGCTCGAACTTGGCGGGGTTGAGCAGCCTGTGCTCAAACTCCAGCCCTTTCTCATAGAGCGCCAGCATCGGCTTCAGCGAATTGGCACCCGGCCCGAAGCTGTAATAGGTCAGCATGATCTCTCTCCCTCATGCACTGTTCTTGTCAGTAGAGCAGTATATCCCGCAAGTCCTCGCGCCATTGCGCTTCGTCAATCGCGGCGAGCCGTTCGAGGTCGCCCGCTTCGGACGCCGCATCGTCGACCCATTCGCGCAAGGCCGGGCCGCCGTTGATCACGTCGATGGCCAGCCGCTCCAGCTCGTATTCGTAGGGGAAATCGCGCCAGATTTCGTAATCGGGATAGAGCCGCCGGATCCCCTTGAAGGCCAGCGCCTGCAAGCGCCACGGACGGAAGGCCTGGTGGTCGTAGAACCGGCCCTCGGCGTGGATCATCAGGCCGTGGCACAGCTCGCCCACGTGCTTGTGGAAGGTCGGGGTGAACCAGCACTCACGCAGAGCGCAGCCAGCCAGCCACTCGGGCGCGAACGCGCTCATTTCGGCCAGCACGGCCTTGGCATCGACATCGGGCGCGCCGAACAGCACTTCGAGCGGACGCGTGGTGCCCCGCCCTTCCGAAAGCGTCGCGCCTTCGATCATCACCGTCCCGGCATAGGCACGCGCCATGTTGAGGCTCGCGGCATTGGGGCTCGGGTTGATCCAGATACGGTCGGTCGGCCAGCCGTAGCCCGGCGCACTGTCCGGCTCCCAGCCCTCCATCGCGATCACGCGGTAGTCCACATCGAGCCCGAAATGGCGCACGAACCAGTGCCCCATCTCGCCCATGGTCAGCCCGTGCCGCATCGGCATCGGCGCCGCGCCAACGAAGCTCTCCTGCCCCGGCACCAGCAAAGTGCCCTCGACCGGACGGCCCGCCGGGTTGGGCCGGTCGAGCACCCACACACTCTTGCCCGCCTGCGCCGCCTCTTCGAGCAGATAGAGCAGCGTAGTGACAAAGGTGTAAATACGGCAGCCGAGGTCTTGCAGGTCGAACAGGAACACGTCGGCCGTGTCCATCATCGCCGCCGTGGGCCGTCGCACCTCGCCGTAGAGGCTGAAAATCGGGATGCCGAGGACGGGATCGATCTCGTCCTCGGTTTCCACCATGTTGTCCTGCTTGTCGCCCTTCAGCCCGTGTTGCGGGCCGAAGGCGCTGGTCACGTTCACCCCCGCCGCGATCAGCGCATCGAGGCTGTGCGTGAGGTCAGCCGTAACGCTCGCCGGGTGGGCGACAAGCGACACGCGCTTGCCTTCCAGCGGCGCGCGCAAGGCGGGGTCGGCGATGAGGCGGTCGATACCGAAGGTCATGCCGCGCGGGTTCGCGCAAACTCCGCCGTGAAGCAAGCAGGATCGTGAAAGTCGGGCTGGTCGGGATTGCCATGGGCGAGCGCCCAGTAGCTCTTCACTCCGCCCTGCTCTTCCAGCACCGCAGCAAAGCCCAGCGAGCACGGCGGATCGGGCATCTGCGCGCGCGGCAGTTCGGCATCGAAGATCGCCATCGCCATGCCGGTGCGCATGGTGCAGGTCGGCTCGCGTTCGAACGGGCGCTCGGTCATGCCCTCGCGCACGCCGGTAAAGTCGTAGGCCGCCCAGCGCTCGGACGGCGAAAGGTTGAACTCCGAATAGCCGCTGGCGCCTTCGGGTTGCATGAACAGCTCGAAACAGGTGGACTGCCAGAGGTTATCGGCACGGCCCTTGCCGGCGAAGGGTGGAACAATCAGCTTCGAAACCCCATCGACACGCCAGCGCACTCTGAGCCAGTTGTTGCTGGCAGAGATCATCCGCGCTTCGACGCGGGCGACTGCCACGGGGGGATGGGACGGGTGGGGAACAAGTTGGTACGTTTGCAAGCAGGGGTCCTCGTGCTAAGCGCCGCCACCGCCAAACCGAGGGAACGATGACGACCTACAAATCCGATTTGCTGCGCGTGCTAGACGAACGTGGCTATGTCCACCAGATGACGAATGCTGCGGGACTGGATGTTCTTGCCGCGCGGCAAGTCGTTCCGGGCTATATTGGATTCGACGCCACGGCCCCCTCGCTGCACATCGGCAGCCTCGTCCAGATCATGATGCTGCGCCGCTTGCAGCAGACCGGCCACAAGCCGATCGTGCTGATGGGCGGCGGCACCACCCGCATCGGCGACCCCACCGGGCGCGACGAAAGCCGCAAGATGCTGTCGGACGAGACCATCGAGGCGAATATCCGTGGCATCTTCACCGTGTTCGACAAGCTGCTCACTTTCGGTGACGGGCCGACCGACGCGGTGATGGTCAACAATCACGATTGGCTCGGCCAGCTCGGCTATATCGAGCTGCTGCAGGAAGTCGGCACGCACTTCACGATCAACCGCATGCTGACCTTCGATTCGGTCAAGCTGCGGCTCGACCGCGAGCAGCCGATGACCTTCCTCGAATTCAACTACATGATCCTGCAAGGTTACGATTTCCGCCATCTCTCCAAAGCGATGGACGTGCGCCTGCAGATGGGTGGCTCCGACCAGTGGGGCAATATCGTCAACGGGATGGAACTGGGCCGCCGGATGGACGGCTCGGAGCTGTTCGGGCTCACCACCCCGCTGCTGACCACGGCGGACGGGGCCAAGATGGGCAAGACCGCCGCCGGGGCGGTGTGGCTCAACGAGGAACAGCTGCCCAGCTACGATTTCTGGCAATACTGGCGCAATGTCGATGATCGCGACGTGGGCAAGTTCCTGCGCCTGTTCACCGACCTGCCGCTCGACGAGATCGCGCGGCTTGAGGCGCTCGAAGGCAGCGAGATCAACCACGCCAAGGTGGTTCTCGCCGACGAGGTGACCTCGCTGGTGCGCGGTGACGAGGCCGCAAAAGCCGCTCGCGCCACCGCCGAGCAGACCTTCGCTGGCGGCGGCATGGGCTCTGATCTGCCCAGCCTCGACCTGCCCGCCGAAGGCATGCGCGTCGGTGCGGTGCTGACGGCGCTCGGGTTCACCGCTTCGGGCGGCGAAGCCAAGCGCAAGATTGCCGAGAACGCGGTGAGGCTGAACGATGAGCCTGTATCCGATCCCGGCCAGCTGATCGTGGTCGAGCCCGGAGCCGAAGCCCGCCTCAGCCTCGGCAAGAAGCGACATGCGATACTACGCTGTAGCGGGGGTTAAGATTCTCTCCAGCATTGTCTGCGACAATGATTCGTAGCCACGAATAACGGAGGAAATCGCACCATGGCATCTGGCGCACAGCTAAGTGCCACCGATATGCGTCGTTCGACACGGCATCCAGTGAACCATTCGCTGATTGCCGAGTCCTTTCGCGAGGGCGATCTCAAGCTCCATATCGCCAATATCTCGTCGCATGGCTTCATGATCGACGGCGGCACCGGCAACATTGTGCGCGGCGACCGCCTGATCGTGCGCCTGCCGGTGATCGGGCGGATCGAGGCCTATTGCATCTGGGTCGTGGACGATCGCGCCGGATTTCAGTTCGAGCGACTGATCCGGGCCGACGATTTTTCCAGGCTGATCAAGGAAATGCAGCCGAACCCCGCGCTGCGCCGCCGCGTCTGAAGCCCGGCCCTGCACGGGCGCAAAGATAAGCTGTCAGCCCAAAAAATGCGATTGTCTTGGCAAGGCCTTCACGCCCTGCCATTGCCCAGCCTGTGAGCACCACGACCGCCATCCCCAGCCACCCGTTTCGCATCCACAACTTTCGCATGTTCTGGGCTGCGCGCCTGTGCATGACCCTGTCGCAATATTCGATGATGCTGATCATCGGCTGGCAGACCTACAACATCGCCCGCGCTGGCGGGATGAGCGTGGGCGACGCCTCGGGCCAGCTGGCCATGATCGGGCTGCTGCAATTCGTGCCGCTGTTCGTGCTCACGCCGTTTTCGGGTCTTGCCGCGGACCGCTTCGACCGCCGCAGCCTTGGGCGGATCACCGTTAGCCTGCAATTGCTGTGCGCCGGCGCGCTCGCCTTTGCGACCTACCACGGACATATCGAGCTGTGGATCATCTTCACCGTGGCCGTGCTGCTGGGCGTGGCGCGGGCCTTTTCCGGCCCGGCGCTGTCCTCGCTCGCGCCCAATCTGGTGCCGAAGCAAATCCTGCCCAACGCCATCGCGCTCTCCTCGATCAGCTGGCAGAGCGGCATGATCATCGGCCCGGCGCTGGGCGGCTATCTCTATGTGTCGGGCGCATGGATTCCCTATGCCGCATCGGCAGGGCTGTTTGCGCTCACCATCGTGCTGCTGTCGCTGATCGGCAAGGTGCCGCAGCCGGCCCGCTCCACCGGGCGTCCGCTTCACCAGATTCGCGAGGGGATGGCCTATGTCGTACAAAACAAGATGGTGCTCGGCTCGATCACGCTCGACCTGTTCGCGGTGTTTCTTGCCGGGGCGACTGCGCTGTTTCCGGTGTTCGCGCGCGACATTCTGCAAGTGGGCTCGCGCGGGCTGTCCCAGCTCGCCATGGCGCCTGCCATTGGCGCGGCGATCGTGGCGCTGTGGTTCTCGTTCCGCCCCCTGAGGAACAACGTCGGCGTAAAAATGCTGCTGGCCGTGGCCGCTTTCGGCGGGGCGACCATTGTCTTCGGCTTTTCACGGTGGATGCCGCTGAGCCTTGCCATGCTGGTGATCGTGGGCGCGGCGGATATGTTCAGCGTCTATATCCGCCAGTCGCTGATCCAGCTGCATACGCCGGACGAAAAGCGCGGCCGCGTGTCGGCGGTATCGCAGATGACCATTTCGGCCTCGAACGAGTTCGGCGATTTCTTCTCAGGCAGCCTCGCTTTCCTGATCTGCCCGGTCGCCGCGGTGGTGGTCGGCGGCGCGGGGGCGATTGCCACTGTCGCGGCCTGGACCAGGCTGTTCCCGGTGCTGCGCAACACGAAGACCTTCGATCCGCCGCGCGATCTGCTAGACAGATAGGGACTCGCGCAAAGCACTAGCTGAGAGGAAAAGCGCATGAAATTCGACAACGTCCTGGGCACCATCGGCAACACCCCGCATATCCGCCTGGCTCGCCTGTTCCCCGACCACGAGGTGTGGGTGAAGAGCGAGCGCGGCAATCCGGGCGGCTCGATCAAGGACCGCATCGCGCTGGCCATGATCGAGGATGCCGAGAAATCGGGCCTGCTCAAGCCCGGCGGCACCATCGTCGAGCCGACCAGCGGCAACACCGGCGTTGGCCTCGCCATGGTCGCGGCGGTCAAGGGCTACAAGCTGGTGCTGGTCATGCCCGAAAGCATGAGCATCGAGCGCCGCCGTCTGATGCTGGCCTATGGCGCAAGCTTCGATCTCACCCCCAAGGAAAAGGGCATGAAGGGCGCCATCGCCCGCGCCGAGGAACTGGTCGGCACAATCGACGGTGCGTGGATGCCGCAGCAGTTCGAGAACCCGGCCAACGTTGCGGTTCACGTGGCGACCACGGCAAAGGAAATCCTCGCCGACTTCGCCGACGCGCCGCCGCAGATGCTGATCACGGGCGTTGGCACCGGCGGCCACCTCACCGGCTGTGCAGAAGCGCTCAAGCAGCACTGGAGCGACCTCAAGGCCTATGCCGTGGAGCCCGAGCTGTCGCCGGTGATCTCGGGCGGCCAGCCCGGTCCGCACCCGATTCAGGGCATTGGCGCCGGCTTCATCCCCGGCAACCTGCACACCAAGGCCATCGATGGCGTGATCAAGGTCGATGCCGAGGCGGCCCGCGAAATGGCGCGCCGTTCGGCGACTGAGGAAGGGCTGCTGGTCGGCATCTCCTCGGGCGCGACGCTGGCGGCGATCGCCGAGAAGCTCAAGGAATGCGAACCGGGCACCCGCGTGCTTGGCTTCAACTACGATACGGGCGAACGCTATCTCTCGGTGCCCGACTTCCTGCCGACCGAATAGGAGCGCTGCCGATGCTCGCACCTGTATCCTATACCGATGGCAAAACCGCGCTGACCGGCCATGTCGCCCGCCCGCATGGTCCGGCGCGCGCGGCGGTGCTGGTGCTGCCGACGATCATGAACATCACCCCCTCGGTCGAAGCCAAGGCCCATGCGCTGGCCGAGGCGGGTTATGTCGCGCTGGTGGCGGATTTCTACGGCCAGATGCCGGACGACTTTGCCGCAGCGCGCGATCTGGCAATGGAGGTGCGCAGCACGGTGGAGCTTTACCGCCAGCGCCTGCGCGCCAACCTGCGCGCGCTGGTGCAGCTGCCCGAGGCGGCGGGCCTGCCCGTCGGCGCAATCGGGTTCTGCATGGGCGGCCAGGCCGCGCTGGAGCTGGCCCGCGAGGGGGCTCCGCTGTTTGCGGCGGTGAGCTTTCACGGGCTGCTCGGCACCGATCACCCGGCGGAACGCGGCGACGTACGCGCGCGCATTCTGGTCTGCCATGGCGATGCCGATCCGATGGTTCCGCGCAGTCAGGTGATGGCGTTCTGGGAGGAAATGGACGAGGCCGGAGCCAACTGGCACTTCCACTCCTACTCGGGGGTCAAGCACGGTTTCACCAACCCCGCGCCGACCGACAACCCCGCCACCGCCTATGACGCCAGCGCTGACCGCCAGAGCTGGGCGGCGATGCACGCGCTGTTCGATGAGGTGCTCGGATAAAGAGACCCGTCGGCCCGCACTTGATGCGGGCCTGGGCTTTACTTGAGCGCGAAGGAAGCCCGACCCCGTGTCAAGCACGGGGTGACGGACAAAGAGGTCAGCTCCGCAAAAACTGTTCCGGCTCCATCGCCAGCATCGCGCCAGCGCCTGCCTTCACCCGGTGACGCAGCGCGGTGCAGAGCGGCAGCTGCTGCTCGGCATAGAACTCCGCCGTCGCCAGCTTGGCCTTGAGGAAGCCTTCATCACCCTCGCCCGCATCGAGCTTGCCTTGCGCAACCTTGGCCTGCTTCAGCCACATCCAGCCGACGGCCAGCACGCCCACCAGCTGCATCCAGGCATAGGACGCGCCCGCCATATCCTGCGGATTGGTCGCACCCTGCTCAACCAGCATCTTCGCCGCCGCCTCGCCATGGTGGACCGCCTTGCCGAGTGGATCGGCGATGAAAGCCAGCTTATCGCCCGCCGCATCGCAGTCGGCGGCGATCTGGGCGAGGAAAGCCATGGCCACCGCGCCGCCGTCCTTGGCCGTCTTGCGCCCGGCAAGGTCGAGCGCCTGCACGCCGTTTGCGCCTTCGTAGATCATGGCGATGCGGGCATCGCGCACGATCTGCTCCATGCCCCACTCGGTGACATAGCCGTGCCCGCCGTAAACCTGCTGCATATTGACCGCGACCTCGAACCCGCGATCGGTGCCGAAGCCCTTGAGCACCGGGGTCATGAATGAGACCACGGCATCCGCCTGCTGGCGCTCTTCCGCCGTCTCGGCATGGTGCGAGAGGTCAAGATGGAGCGCGGTCCACAGCACCAGTGCGCGGAACCCCTCGGCAAAGGCGCGCGCGTCCATCAGCATCCGGCGCACGTCAGGGTGAACAATCAGCGGATCGGCTGCGGCCGCCTTGTCACGCTCGCCCAGCCCTCGGCCCTGCTTGCGATCAAGCGCATAGGCGGCGGCCTTCTGGTAAGAATTCTCCGCATGGCCGAGCCCCTGCGTGCCCACGCCCAGCCGCGCGGCGTTCATCATGATGAACATGGCGGCCAGCCCCATGTTCTCCTCGCCGAGCAGCCAGCCTTTGGCACCATCGAAGTTCATCACGCAGGTGGCCGAGCCATGAAGGCCCATCTTGTGCTCGATCGAGCCGCAGCTCACCGCGTTGCGCGAGCCGTCATCCAGCACCTTGGGCACGAGGAACAGCGAGATCCCGCGCGTTCCCGCCGGTGCATCGGGCACACGGGCGAGCACGAGGTGGACGATATTGTCGGTGAGATCATGCTCACCGCCCGAGATAAACACTTTCTCGCCGGTGATCGCATAGCTGCCATCGGCCTGCCTTTCGGCGCGCGTGCGCATCAGGCCGAGGTCGGTCCCGGCATGGGCCTCGGTCAGCGCCATGGTCGCCAGCCATTCACCCGCCACCATCTTCGGCAGATAGGCGGCTTTCAGCTCGTCGCTGCCCGCGCTGTTCACCGTTGCCACAGCGCCCTGCATGATGCCTGAGAACATCGTGAACCCGGCGCAGGCGCCGTTCATGTACTCTTCGAAAACCGAATTGAGCACATGCGGCATGCCCTGCCCGCCAAACTCCTCGGGCTGGGCCAGCGTGCCCCACCCCGCCTCGACCAGCGAGGTATAGGCTTCCTTGAAGCCATCGGGAGTGGTGACCGAGCCGTCCTCGTGGCGGGTGCAGCCCTGCGCATCGGCATTCTGGTTAAGCGGCGCGATAACCTCGGCGCAGAACTTGCCCGCTTCGCTCACCACCGCTTCCAGCGTTTCCGCATCGACCAGCGAGAACGCCTCAATGCCGCGATACTTCTCGAATTCGAGCACGTCCTCAATGACGAACAGGGTATCGCGAACAGGCGGATAGTAAGGGGTCACTCAATGTCTCCGGGCAATGGTCAGTCGAGTCGGGTCAGGCCATCGGGGCCGAGCCGCCGGTAAAAGCAGCTACGCTCTCCCGTGTGGCAGGCCGGGCCGTGCGGGCGCACCTTCAGCACAAAGGCATCCTGATCGCAATCGACCAGCATCGCCTTGACCTCAAGCAAATGGCCCGAAGTCTCACCCTTCTTCCAGAGCTTGCCGCGGCTGCGCGAATGGAAATGCGCAAACCCGGTCGCCCGGGTGGCGTCGAGCGCCTCCTGGTCCATGAAGGCGAACATCAGCACTTCGCCGGTGGTTTCGTCCTGCACGATTGCCCCGGCCAGGCCCTGAGCGTCAAAACGGGGCAGAAAAGCGTTGCCCTGCTCGCGGTCCGCATCCTTGGTAGAAATGAGCCTATTCCTTTCCAGATCGGGCGCGGATGGCGCCGCGCCATGCAATTGTTTGTTGCAGGATAATCACAGCCATACGGCAAAATCCTTGCTGCGGTGCGATGAGTGTTTCGCGCGAGGCCCGCAAGTGGAATCATGCACGTGCGGCTTGGACGGGCCGTCTTCATTTCAGGCCGAGGCCAGGGAAATGGGGGGAATTCGGCGGTAACCGCCAGTTCATGAGGGTTAGAAGCGGCGCGCGCCTTGAGGGGGGAGCAGCGCGAGCTTCTAGAAAATTCGTCACGCTAACGCCCGGGGGCCATGCCTCCGGGCGTTTTTGTTGGTTAATCGAGCCCCACCCGCGCGAAGCAGACCACCCTCACCCGCGCTGCGCCCGCCGCATCCAGCGCCGCAATACAAGCCCGCGTCGTCGCGCTACTGGTCAGTACGTCGTCGACCAGCAAGACATTCGCCCCCGCCAGTTGCGCCGACCGCGAGGGGTTTGCCGCGATGGCCCCTTCGAGCACATGTGCCCGCGCCGCGCTACCCAGCCTGCCGAGACTCGGCGTATGCTTGCGTCGCACCAGCGCATCGACCACCAGCCGCGCGCCGGTCAGCCCCGCCAGCTCGCGCGCGAGCAGCGCCGACTGGTTGTAGCCGCGCTGCCACAGCCGCCAGCGGTGGAGCGGGACGGGCACGGTCAGCCACACGCCCTCCAGCGGGCCGAGCCGCGCCGCCATCATCCGCGCCAGCACCGGCGCGAGCGAAATCCTCCCCCCGCGCTTGAAGGCGAGCACCAAGTCGCGCGCCGGATCGTTGTAGGCAACGGCGGCGACCACCCCGCCCTCGGCCTCGGGAAAGGTGAGCTTCGACCAGCACCCGGTGCACAGACCGGTCTGCGTGCCGATGCCCTCGCCGCACAGCGGGCAGCGCGGCGGCCAGATCAGGTCGACCAGCGGAGCAAGAGCCTGCGCGACTGTCATCGCACCTATGCTGCGCGCCCGGCTGGCTGTAGGCAAGCGCCATGACTCCCCCCGTTCCGACGATTTTCGCCCCTGCCCGCCGCCTCGCCATCCGCCGCCGCATGCGCGCCATGCAAGCCCGTGGCGATGAGGCACGCTTCCTGCTCGACGACATGGTCGACGACGTGGTCGAACGCCTCGCCTTCCTGCGTCACGTGCCCGCGCGCGCGCTGCTGATCGGCGAATGGTCGGGCCTTCTCGTGCCGCAATTGCCGCACGGCTGCGAGGTGGTCTCGCTGCACCCCGAGGAGGGTTTTGACGAGGAGACCCCCTTCCCCGTCGGCGGGTTCGACCTCATCGCCAGCTTCGGCACGCTCGACACGGTGAACGACCTGCCCGGCGCGCTGATCCATCTGCGCGGTGCGCTCAGCCCCGGCGGGCTGATGGTGGCGAGCTTCCCCGGCGCGGGCAGCCTTCCGGCGCTGCGCGACGCCATGCTCGCCGCCGATGGCGAGCGGCCTGCGGCGCACATGCACCCGATGGTCGACGTGCGCGCGGGCGGTCAGCTGATGACGCGCTGCGGCTATGCCAGCCCGGTGGTCGATTCGCGCCCGCTTTCGGTCAGCTACCGCAGCTTCGCCCACCTTCTGCGCGACTTGCGCGCTCAGGGTCTCAGCCGCGCGCTGGCCTCGCCGGTGCCGAGGCTCAGCCGCGCTCAGGCCGCGCTGGCCGCCGCCAAGTTCATGGACGGAGCCGAGCGCCGGACCGAAGAGTTCGAGATCCTGACGCTCAGCGGATTCCGCAAATAACAGGACACCGTCCGCTCACCCTGAGCCTGTCGAAGGGCAAGCTCAGGGTGAGCGGAGGTAAAACTGTTACTTCAGCGCGGCCTGCGCCGCCGCCAGCCGCGCAATCGGTACACGGTAAGGCGAGGCGCTGACGTAATCGAGGCCGGTCTCCTCACAGAACGCGATCGAGGCCGGGTCGCCGCCATGCTCGCCGCAGATGCCGAGCTTGATGTCGGGCCGGGTGGCACGGCCGCGCTCGGCGGCAAGGCTCACCAGCTGGCCGACACCGTCGACATCGAGGCTGACGAAGGGGTCGCGGGCATAGATGCCCTTCTCGACATAGGGCGCAAGGAAGCGCGCCGCATCGTCGCGGCTCACGCCGAGCGTGGTCTGGGTGAGATCGTTGGTGCCGAAGCTGAAGAACTTGGCCTCCTCGGCGATCTCGCCCGCCATCAGCGCAGCGCGCGGCAGCTCGATCATGGTGCCGACCATATAGTCGAGCCTGCGGCCCTTTTCGGCGAAAACCTGCGCCGCGACCTCGTCGACCAGCTTCTTGAGGATTTCCAGCTCGCGCTTGGTCCCCACCAGCGGAATCATCACCTCGGGCACGACCGGATCGCCCCCTTGCGCGGTGACATCGCATGCCGCCTCGAAGATCGCGCGCGCCTGCATCTCGTAGATTTCGGGGAAGGTAATGCCCAGGCGGCAGCCACGGTGGCCGAGCATCGGGTTGAACTCGTGCAGCTCGCCCGCGCGGCGGCGCAGGTGGTCTTCGCCCACGCCCAGCTTCTCGGCGAGGTCCGCGAATTCGGCATCGCCCTGCGGCAGGAACTCGTGCAGCGGCGGGTCGAGCAGACGGATCGTGCAGGGCAGCCCCGCCATGGTCTGGAAAATCTCGGTGAAGTCGCCGCGCTGCGCAGGCAGCAGGTTTTCGAGCGCCGAGCGTCGTCCGGCCTCGTCATCGGCAAGGATCATTGCGCGCACGTGCAGGATGCGGTCGGCATCGAAGAACATGTGTTCGGTGCGGCACAGGCCAATGCCCTCGGCCCCGAACCCGCGCGCGGTGCGGCAGTCGGCCGGGGTCTCGGCATTGGTGCGCACCTTCATGCGGCGGTGCTTGTCGGCCCAGTCCATCAGGATGCCGAAATCACCTGCCAGTTCGGGCTCGATGGTCGGCACTTCGCCCAGCATCACCTCGCCGGTGCTGCCGTCGAGCGTGATCACATCGCCTTCCTTCAGCTCGGTGCTGCCGATGCGCAGGGTGCGGTCGGCGAGCCGGATCGAGACGTCCGACGCGCCCGAGACGCAGGCGCGGCCCATCCCGCGCGCCACCACGGCGGCGTGGCTGGTCATGCCGCCGCGCGCGGTGAGAATACCGCGCGCCGCGTGCATCCCGTGAATGTCCTCGGGCGAGGTTTCCACCCGCACGAGGATCACGGCGATGCCATGCTCGGCCAGCTTCTCGGCCTTGTCCGAATCGAGCACGATCTGGCCTGAGGCCGCGCCCGGCGAGGCCGGCAGACCGATCTTCGAGAGCACATCGCGCGGCGCATCGGGGTCAAGCGTCGGGTGCAGGAGCTGGTCAAGCGCCATCGGGTCGACGCGCAGGATCGCGGTCTTCTCGTCGATCAGGCCTTCGTCCACCATCTCCACTGCCATGCGCAGCGCGGCCTTGGCGGTGCGCTTGCCCGAGCGGGTCTGCAGCATCCACAGCTTGCCCTGCTGCACGGTGAACTCGATGTCCTGCATGTCCTTGTAATGCGTTTCGAGCAGGTCGAACACGCGGGCGAGTTCGCCATAGGCCTCGGGCATGATCTCTTCCATGCTCGGCGACTGGGCCCCCGCCTTCTCGCGCGCGGCCTTGGTGAGATACTGCGGCGTGCGGATGCCCGCCACCACGTCCTCGCCCTGCGCGTTGACGAGGAATTCGCCGTAATAGGCGTTCTCGCCCGTGCTCGGGTCGCGGGTGAAGGCGACGCCGGTGGCGCTGGTCTCGCCCATGTTGCCGAACACCATGGCCTGCACGTTGACCGCCGTGCCCCAATCGCCCGGAATGCCGTTCAGGCGGCGGTAGACCTTGGCGCGGTCCGAATCCCAGCTGTCGAACACGGCGGCAATCGCGCCCCACAGCTGCTCGTGCACGTCCTGCGGGAACGGCTTGCCCAGTTCGCGCTCGACGATTTTCGCATACTCGGCCACGACCTTGCGCCAGTCATCGGCGCTCAGCTCGGTGTCGGCGAAGTAGCCATTGTCTTCCTTGGCGATTTCGAGCGCTTCCTCGAACAGGCCATGGTCGATGCCCAGCACCACGTCGGAGTACATCTGGATGAAGCGGCGATAGCTGTCCCAGGCAAAGCGCTCGTCGCCGCTGGCGGCGGCGAGTCCCTCCACCGTCTCGGCGTTGAGGCCGAGGTTGAGCACGGTGTCCATCATCCCCGGCATCGACACCCGCGCGCCCGAGCGGACCGAGACCAGCAGCGGGTCGGCGGCATCGCCGAAGCTCTTGCCGACCGCTTTCTCGATATGGGCGAGCGCGGCGGCGACTTCGGCACGCAGATCGGCCGAGAAATCCGCACCCTCGGCGAGGTAGCGCACGCATTCTTCGGTGGTGATGGTAAAGCCGGGGGGTACCGGCAGGCCGATCCCGGCCATTTCGGCAAGGTTCGCGCCCTTGCCGCCGGTGATCGTCTTGTCCTTCTGACGCGGGTCCGAATGGTCGGCGTTGCCGCCGAAGGTGTAGACCGACTGGGTCATGTGGTGCCCTATCCTGCTTCTGTTATGGTTTTGATTTGGCCGAGGGGCCGTGTGATCAGCCCTCGATCTTCGAGAAATCTGCAACTTTGTGCACTGCAACACGGAATTGCGCAAGCAGGTCAAGGCGGGCCTTGCGCTTGTTCTGATCCGGGTCATTTACGGTGACATTGTCAAAGAATGCGTCGATTGGCGCGCGCAACGAGGCAAGCGCGGCCATGGCGGCGGCGAAGTCCTCGTTGGTGACGGCCATGGCGGCGCGCGGCTCGGCCTCGGCGAGCGCTGCGATCAGCGCGGCTTCGGCGGGTTCGTGGACTTGTTCGGCATATATGTCGCGCATCTGCGGATCGTCGACATTGTCGAGCGGGTCTTCGTCGCCGGTGGCCGCAAAAGCCCCTCCCTCAAGGGAGGGGTTGGGGTGGGTATGCGACGGATCGGACGTGGCATCCCCCACCCCCGGCCCCTCCCCTGTGGGGAGGGGAGTTATGTCCCAGTCCTCTTTCTTGAGGATGTTGGCCGCGCGCTTGTAGCCGGCGAGCAGGTTGGTGCCGTCTTCGGTTTCGAGGAACGATGTCAGCGCACGTGCGCGCGCTTCGATCCGGTCGGTGCGGCTGTCAGGCTGGCCCTTCCACTCGCGCGACGCAGCGATGTAATCGTGGCGCACACCCTCGTCGCGCAGCTGCACGGCAAGGCGGTCGGACAGGAACTCCGAAACGCGGGTACCGAGCTTGGCCCGGCCAAGGCCGCCCCATGCTTGCGCCGCCTGCTCCAGCGACAGCTCAAGCCCGTTGGCCTGCACCAGCCGCAGATAGCCCAGCGCCGCACGGCGCAACGCGAAGGGGTCTTTCGAACCGGTCGGCAGGATATCGATGTTAAAGAAGCTGAACAGGTTATCGAGCTTGTCTGCAAGGCTCACGGCCACCGTAAGCGGCGCAGTCGGCACTTCGTCATCCTGTCCGACAGGCTTGTAGTGATCGCGGATCGCAGCGACAACCTGCGGGTCCAGCCCTTCCTTCTCGGCATAATAGCCGCCCATAAGGCCCTGAAGCTCGGGGAACTCGCCGACCATTTCGGTGACGAGGTCGGACTTGCACAGTTCGGCTGCCTGACGGGCAAGGTTGTGATCGCCGTTGGGCGCGCGAGCATCGGACACGAGCCATGCGGCCAGCTTCGCCACCCGGTCGACCTTATCGGCAACAGTGCCGAGCTTCTCGTGGAAGGTGATCCGTTCCAGCTTTTTCGCCTGTTCGCGCAGCTTGGTCTTCTGATCGAGTTCCCAGAAGAACCGCGCATCACTCAGCCGCGCCGCCAGCACCTTGCGGTTGCCGTCGACAATCGCGGCGCCGCCGTCGGAGGCCACGATATTGGCGGTGCAGACGAAGGCATTGGCGAGCTTGCCCTGCGCATCCTCGCAGACAAAATACTTCTGGTTCACCCGCGCCGTCAGCTGGATCACCTCGGGCGGTACGTCGAGGAACGCCTCGTCGAAGCGGCCCAGCAGCGGCACCGGCCATTCGGTCAGGCCAGCGTTCTCCACCACCAGCCCCTCGTCAGCGACCAGCGTCAGCCCCGCAGCGGCAGCAGCCTTAGCGGCACCCTCGCGGATAATGTTCTGCCGTTCCTCATGGTCGACGATCACATGGGCCGCACGCAGCTTGGCGGCATAGTCGCCTGCGTTCGCGATTTCGATGTCGCCCGAGGAATGGAACCGGTGCCCGCGCGTCACGCGGCCCGAGGCGATCCCGCCCACTTCGCAGGGCACCAGTTCACCGCCCAGCAGCGCCACGATGCCCGACAGCGGACGCACCCAGCGCAGCGACTCGGTCGAGAGCGAGGCCGCACCCCAGCGCATCGACTTGGGCCACGAGAAGTCGCGGATAATCGCCGGAATCGCTGCGGCCAGAACATCGCTGGTGGCGCGCCCCGGCTTCTCGATCACGGCGAACCATGTCGCGCGGCCCTTGACCTCGCGCTGTTCGAGCTGGTCGCGGGTGACGCCGTTCTTGTTACAGAAACCGTCGACGGCGGCATCGGGCGCGCCGACCGGCGGGCCCTTGGCCTCCTCGCGCACCGCCTCGGTTGCCTGCGGCAGGCCCTTGGCGATCAGCGCCAGACGGCGCGGGGTCGAGACAACCTCGACCTCGCCCACAGAAACACCGGCGGCGTCCATCTCGCGGGCGAACAGTTTGGCCAGTTCAGCGCGCGCGCCAGCCTGCATCCGGGCGGGAATTTCCTCGCAGCGCAGTTCGAGCAGGAAATCGCTCATCACATACTCCGATCGTGCTGAGCTTGTCGAAGCACTGCACTTCTCTTCACAGGTTCGACAAAAGAGTAATACAGCCCTTCGACAAGCTCAGGGCGAACGGGTGTGGGGGCCGGACAGCTCACAGCGACCACTCCGGATATTTTGCCTGCCATTCGGGCATCAGTTTCTCGGCATATTTTTCGCAAGACCCGCGCGCGAGATCGCGCACGCGGCCCATGTAGCTGGCCCGCTCCTGCACCGAGATCACGCCGCGCGCCTGCAACAGGTTGAACACGTGGCTGGCCTCGATCGCCTGCTCGTAGGCGGCGATGGGGACGTTGTTTTCGAGGCTCAGCTGGCACTCGGCCTCGGCCTTGTTGAACAGGTCGAACAGCGCCTCGGTATTGGCGACCTCGAAATTCCACTTCGACATCTGACGCTCGTTCTCAAGGAACACATCGCCATAAGACACGCCGCGCCCGTCGAAGTTCAGATCGTAGACGTTGTCGACGCCCTGAATATACATCGCCAGCCGCTCAAGCCCGTAGGTCAGCTCACCCGCGACAGGTTTGCAGTCGAACCCGCCCATCTGCTGAAAATAGGTGAACTGGGTGACTTCCATCCCGTCGCACCAGACTTCCCAGCCCAGGCCCCAGGCACCCAGCGTCGGCGATTCCCAGTCGTCTTCCACGAAGCGGATATCGTGGGTCAGCGGATCGATCCCGATCAGCTTCAGGCTTTCCAAGTAGAGGTCCTGAATGTTAGCCGGGCTTGGTTTCAGGATCACCTGATACTGGTAGTAATGCTGAAGCCGGTTCGGGTTCTCGCCATAGCGGCCGTCGGTCGGGCGGCGGCAGGGCTGGACATAGGCGGCGTTCCACGGCTCCGGCCCGAGCGCGCGCAGGGTGGTGGCAGGATTGAACGTGCCCGCGCCCATGCGCATGTCATAAGGCTGGAGGATCAGGCAGCCATTACGGCTCCAGAAGTCGTGCAGCGTCAGGATCATGTCCTGAAAGCTGGTTTGCGGGTTGCGCGCGGTCTCGGCCATCATGGCAGCGGCGCATGGCTCAAGCGCGCGGGGGCGTCAATGGGCCAGCCTCGCGCGCGTGCTTGACAGGCCGGGACTGTTGCAGTTCCCTCGCACCGCTATGCTGCATGCGCTTTCCCTGCTCGCCCGACTGACCGCTCGACTGACCGCCCTGCTGCTGCTCTGCGGGACGCTGGCGGCCACTCCCCTGCGCGCCGAGGGCCCCGCCGCGCTGGAACAGGACTACGAGCCCGCCCCGGCGATCTGGCGGCTGACCGGCAAGGACAGCACGATTTACCTGTTCGGCACTATTCACGCCCTGCCGCCCGGCTTCCGCTGGCGCAGCCCGCTGTTTGACACAATCGTCACCGAGGCGGACGAACTGGTGCTCGAAAGCAGCTCCGAAGATACCATGGCGAGCCTCGCCGCCTACAGGCGGAAATACGGCGCCATCGCCGCCTCGCGCATGCCCACCTCGCGGCAGCTCTCACCCGCAGCGCGCGAGAAATGGCGCGCCCTGATCGAAAACTCGGGGGCGTGGTTCGACGAGGTCGATACCTTGCCGCTGCCCCTGATGGCGATGGGCTTCGGCTTTAGCGTCGCTGGCGAGCCGAGCCTGTCGCGGCCCGAACTGGGCGTGGAAAGCGTGCTGGAGGCCGAGTTCACAGAGGCCGGCAAGCCGATCGGCTCGATCGAGGACCACGGCGCGGTGCTGCTCAACCTGATGCGGATCGACGAACGCGGGCTGATCCGCGAACTGGAGGCCGACCTTGCCCGCTGGAGCGGCAAGTCGCCCAAGAGCTATCGCGGTGCCGGCGCTTCTCTGTTCGAGCCGCAGACCTGGCAGATGGAGCACGACTGGGCGCGCGGGCTCGTCGGCGAGGAGTTCGACCTCGGGCTGGGCGATGGCAAGCTGGCGGCGGCGTTCGACGATGTGCTGCTGACCCGCCGCAACCACGCCTGGGCCGGGTGGATCGAAACGCGGCTGGAGCGGCCGGGAACGGTGCTGGTGGCGGTGGGAGCGGGGCATTTCGAGGGTCCGCGCTCGGTGCTGGCTATGCTTGAGGCGCGAGGGTTGGTGGCGGAGCGGATTAATTAGGCCGCAAGCACATCAAACTAAAGGCATTATTGGGACGGGCTTCTATCCCATCGCTTCCGCATAGCTTAATGTCATATATCCTAAAGCTTCCCATCTTCGGACAAGTACTGGCAGGTCCGTGTGACTGACTCCTCAATCTTTAAGGGGCGTGATATGACGAGGGCATGGGAAGGATCTCAACTTTTATAGACACTTGGACCAGTCGCATCGCGAATGGGCTTACAATTTGGCCATTTCTGCCAGTCGGCGGCTTCGCGATACTAATGGCCTATCTATCAACTAGCATAGAATGGATAGCACAGTTCGGGGCTTTTGGCTGGCTGTCCGTCGCGCTAGGCGTCTTCGCCCTCACCAGTCTAAGCTTGGCGCTCATTGGGGGCTGGAGGGTAAACAATGCGCAAGCGCGCATGCTCTCAAGGTTGAGTTCAGACAGCTCGCCGTTTGATCCAATGGCTACAACGTTCGAGAATAAAAGAATTTTTCTGAAAGATTTGGTTCCAGCAGGGCGGCAACATCTCGAAAATCGTAAGTTCATAAACTGCGAGATAATTGGTCCAGGAAATATCGTTGTTTGCCTAAATGGAAGAGACGGAACACCTCCATTATTCAGAAACAATTTATATAATGACGTGGATTGCATTCAAACGGACCCGGCTGTGATTTCCAAGAATGCAATCTACTTTCCGGGTTGCGATTTCGATAATTGCCAGTTCTTCAACCTAAATCTGCTATTTTACGGACGCTATAACCCGGATTGGCATTGGATAACTCCGATCGCGGATCAACCTGCGCTGATACCATCACCGGCTCCGTCAAATAATTAGTTGCTTCGTTGATCTTTTATAGGGATCGCTGACCGCGACCGAAATGCACCCGCCATCCCACTGGAAACCCAGCCCCCAAAGCCCTATCTCGCGCGGGTCAGTCTGGAAAAATCGCCCCATGCAGCTTCTCAAGTCTCTCGCCCGCGCCGCTGGCACCATCGCGCTCATGTTCACGGGCGGCTGCGCGGCTGCCGACGCCGATCCCCAATATGCCGCCGCGCCGGTTCCGGCAGGCCCCGCCTTGTGGAAGCTCGCTGACGAAGACACCACGATATACCTGTTCGGCACAGTCCATGCCCTGCCCAGCGATGTCCAGTGGTACGACGGGCGCGTGGCAGCCGCCTTCGAGGCCTCCGACGAACTCGTCACCGAGATCGCCATGGACGACCAGCTCGCCCTCACCCAGGCGCTGACCGGCTCGGCCATGCTGACGGACGGGCAGAACCTGCGCGACCTGATGACGCCCGAAGACCGCAAGCAATACGAGCAGGCGATGATCGACCTCGGCCTGCCGCCGGGCGCGCTCGATCCGGTCGAGCCGTGGTATGCGGCGATGAACCTCTCGGTGCTGCCGCTGGTGCAGTCGGGGATCGACCCGGCAGCGGGCGTCGACATGGTGCTCACCCGCGCGGGCGCGAACAAGCGCAAGGATGCGCTCGAAACACTGGAGGAGCAGGTCGCGCTGTTCGATGACATGCCGGTTGCCGATCAGCTGACCTTTCTCGATGCGACGGTCGAGGCCGTGCCCGATGCGGCCAGAAACCTGCGCGAACTGATCGACCGGTGGGTGGTCGGCGATGCTGTGGGCCTTGCCGCCAAGATGAACGAGGGGCTCGAAGACCCGGCGCTTTATCAACGCCTGCTGATCGACCGCAACCGCAACTGGGCGGGCTGGATCGAGCACCGTCTGGCCGAACCGGGCACCGTGTTCATTGCCGTGGGCGCGGGTCATCTGGCGGGCGACGGCAGCGTGCAGGAACAGCTGGCCAAGCGCGGATACAAGGTCGAGCGGGTCCATTGATCCGCGCCCTGCTCGCCGTGCTGCTGCTGGCCTTCGGGCTGGCGGCGTGCGACGTTCTGCAATCCGAACCGGCACAGATCGCGCCGGGTGACCCTGCCCCCGCGCTATGGGAAGTGACCGCAAGCGAAGGCCAGAAAGCCTGGCTGTTCGGCACCATCCACGCCCTCCCCGATGGCGCCCGCTGGCACAGCGCCGCGCTCGATAACGCCTTCGACGAGGCCGATGTGCTGGTGGTCGAAATCGCCGACCTCGGAGATGCCGGACAAGCGGCAGAGGCCTTCGGCAAGCTCGCCTATACCCCCCGCCTCGGCCCGTTCCGCGCCCGGCAGGACCGCGCCTTCAACCAGCGACTCGATGCGAAGATCGGCGACACCGCCGCCATCCTTCCGCCCGATATCGAGGACTGGGCCGCCGCGCTCCGGATCGCCAGCGTTTCGGCTGAGGATATGGGCGAAAACGGTGTCGACCGCGCGCTGATGGCGGGCAACAAACCGGTGGTGGGGCTGGAAAGCTATGCCGCGCAGTTCGGCATCTTCGACGCGCTCTCGCCGGCGGATCAGAAGGCGCTGCTGCACGCCGTGGTCGACGATGACAGCGCTGAGGATGAAAAGGCCATGCGCGCGGCCTGGCTCAGCGGCGATCTCGACCGGCTGTCCCACCTCGCCATGACCGGAATGCTCAGCGAACCGGGCCTGCGTGCCGCCCTGCTCGACCGGCGCAACCAGGCCTGGGCCGGGCAGATCGCCCCGATGATCGAAGCGGGGCGCAAGCCGTTCGTGGCGGTGGGCGCGGCGCATATGCTGGGCGAGCAGGGCCTGCCCGCGCTGCTGGAGGCGCAGGGCATGCGTGTCCGCCGCATACAGTAGTTGCATTTGCGCCCGATCCGGCTATAGGCGCGCACTTCCGGCCATGGTCATCCCTGGAGGCGTGGCGGGAAGATAACTCAACGCAACCGAAAGGCATTCCTCATGAGCGACGCTCTGAACCTGCCGGCCGAGCTGCGCGAACGGGCTGGCAAGGGAGCCTCCCGTGCGCTGCGTCGCGAAGGCCGTGTACCTGCTGTCATTTATGGCGGCAACGAAGAACCCACCCCGATCCACGTCGAAGAGAAGTTGCTCGCGCGCCAGCTTGGCACCGGCCACTTCATGAACTCGATCGTGATGCTCGAGGTTGGCGGCAAGACCATCCGCACGCTGCCCAAGGACGTGGCACTGCACCCGGTCTCCGACCGTCCGCTCCACGCCGACTTCCTGCGTCTTGCCAAGGACGCCAAGATCGAAGTCGCGGTTCCGGTGGTCTTCATCAACGAGGAAGCCAGCCCCGGCCTGAAGAAGGGCGCCGTGCTCAACATGGTGCGCCACGAGCTGCAGCTGCTGTGCGATGCCGACAAGATCCCGGCCGAGGTCGAGATCGACGTGACCGGCCTCGAGGTTGGCGATTCGATCCACATCAGCCACGTGAAGCTGCCCGCCGGCGCTGAAAGCGCGATCACCGATCGCGACTTCACCATCGCCACCGTGGTTGCTCCCTCGGCCCTGAAGCGCGCGACCAACGAAGCCGCCGCCGAAGAAGGCGAGACCGAAGAGGCTGGCGAGGAGTAATCCTTCGCCCCGTTTTCGGGATAATCAGCAAACGCCGGGCCTCGCGAGAGGTCCGGCGTTTTGCTTTGCGACACATTTCGACTAAGGGCGCAGCGCGATGCAGCTTTGGGTTGGCCTTGGAAATCCCGGTCCGCAATATGCGATGAACCGGCATAACGTCGGCTTCATGGCGGTGGACGTCATGGCCGACATGCACGGCTTCGGCCCGGTGCAGAAGAAGTTTTCCGGCTGGTTGCAGGAAGGCCGGATCGGCAACGAGAAGATCCTGCTGCTCAAGCCCGCCACCTTCATGAACGAAAGCGGCCGCTCGGTCGGCGAAGCCATGCGCTTCTACAAGCTCGCGCCCGAGCAGCTCACCGTCTGGCATGACGAGCTGGATCTGGCCCCGTTCAAGGTCAAGGTGAAGCAGGGCGGCGGCCATGCCGGGCACAATGGGCTGCGCTCGATCGATCAGCATTGCGGGGCGGAGTTCCGCCGGGTGCGGCTCGGGATCGGGCATCCGGGACACAAGGACCGCGTCCACGGCTATGTGCTCGGCAACTATGCCAAGGCCGAGCAGGACGATCTTGCCGACATGCTCGGAGCCGTCGCCGCCGAGGCCGACTGGCTGGCAGCGGGTGACGATGCGCGCTTCATGAACGACGTGGCGCTGCGCCAGCAGGGCTAAGGTGCCGACTTTCGTCGGAAACTTTTACATCTCCGCTATCCGTCAAAACCCGTTAACCAGTGAAATCCGCAGAAATCTGCGATTGGCACGGCGATTGCGTTACACTTGGGCAGATGGTTTTAACCCAAAGGGGGGAATTAAAATGAAGATCAAGACTACTGCTTCCGCCGTCGCACTCGCTCTGAGCGCGCTTGTCGTTTCTGCTCCGGCGCACGCCACCTGGGGCTGGGGCGGCTGGGGCCACAAGCACTACAAGGGCTGCGGCCACACCGGCTCGTCGAGCAGCAGCACCAGCTCGAGCAGCAGCAGCAGCTCGTCGAGCGGCAGCAGTTCGTCGACTTCGGGCGGCTCGACCACCAGCACCAGCAGCGGTTCGTCGACCTCGGGCGGTTCGACCACCAGCACCAGCGGCGGCTCGTCGGGTGGTTCGTCGGGCGGCACCCCGGTTCCGGCTCCGGGCGCGCTCGGCCTGTTCGGCGCTGCGGCCATCGGCATCGGCTTTGCCCGTCGCCGTCGCAAGGCTTCGTAAGCAAGCGCAGGGCCTGATCGCCCTTTAAGATCTCCGGTAGGCATCGGCCCGCCTCCCGCATCCGCCCCGTCGATGACGGCAAGGGTGCAGGAGTGCGGGTCGATGTTGTTTTGATGCGGTGTTGGCTTCAGCCGATGGCGCTTATGGCGCGCGCCTGGGCTCGGCTCAGCGCGCCTTGGCGAGCAGCGCGCGGTCCTCCGCCGTACCTTCGGGGCCATTCGCGAGCGGCTCGATCACGCGGCGCGCCTCGTCCTTGTCGCCGGTATCGAGCAGGACTTCGGCATAGCTGCGCCGCACCTCGGCATTATCGGGCGTCTGCCGGAAGACCGGCGCCAGCTGCGCGCGCGCCAGTTCGCTCTGCCCAAGCCTGCGCAGCGCCTCGCCATAAAGGCCGCGCGCATCGTAGTGCCCGGCAATCAGGCTTTCGTGCTGTTGCAACTCGTCGCGCACGGCTTCCCAGTTGCCATCCTCGGCCTTCACCCGCGCATCGAGGAAGATGAACTCGACGTCGTTCGGGTAAGCCTTGGTGCCGCGCTCCACCAGCGGACGCAGCAGGTCGATGCGGCCAAGGTTAGCCATCGCGCCGATCGCGCCGAGCAGCGCCGGCCGGTCGAGCGGAGTTATGTCGAGAATGCCGAGATAGGCGCGCGAGGCGAGTTCGCTGTCCTCGTCCAGCTGCGCCAGCTGGGCGGTGATGAACAGGGTCTCGATCCGCCCCGGTGCCGCTTTCTGCGCCTGGGCAACCAGCGGACGCGCGGCTTCGGCATCGCCTTGCGAAAGATACCACGAGGCCTCGGCCACGATCAGTTTGAACTTGTCGCCTTCGGCCTCGCGGCCTTTGGCGAAGGCTGCCAGCATTTCGGCCTCATTGCCCTCCTGGCTCGCCGCCAGCGCACGCAGACGCCATGCTTCGGCGCTCTGGTCGTTGGCAATCAGAGCCACCGCTTCGCGTGTTTCGCCCGCCTGCAACTGCGCCTCGGCGCGCAGCAGGGCCGCGTCCGCCGGGACTGCCTTGAGGTTCGCCAAGCGGTCGAGCGTGAGCAGCGCATCGCGGCCCTGCCCCATGGCCAGCTGCGTGCGCGCCAGCAGTTCCAGCGCGGCGGCATCCTTGGGATCGTCGCGCAGGGCCTGCTGCGCCGCATCACGGGCGGCGAAATAGTCCTGATTGGCAAAGGCGGCTTCGGCATCGCCCCGGTGGTCGGCAACGGAGCTGTCGCAGGCCGTGAGCAACAGGGCGAGCGTGAGGGCGGCAAGAGGTCGCTTGGTCATCATGGCTGCGCTTTCTACCCGAAAAGCGGAAACAATCGATGAAAGATGTGCCGCCCCGCCCGATCCCGAAGCTGGCCAAGCGGGCCATGCCCGGCTAAGGGCCACGGCCTGTCATCCGCGCCGATTGGCGCCCCAATACGAAGGATCAGCCCCATGGGCTTCAAATGCGGGATCGTCGGCCTGCCCAATGTCGGCAAGTCGACCCTGTTCAACGCTCTCACCGAAACGCAGGCCGCCCAGGCCGCGAACTACCCGTTCTGCACCATCGAGCCGAACGTGGGGCAGGTCGCCGTGCCCGATCCGCGGCTCGACCAGCTCGCAGCGATCTCGAAGAGCGCCAAGGTGATCCACACCCAGCTCTCGTTCGTCGACATTGCCGGCCTCGTGAAGGGCGCCAGCGCGGGCGAAGGTCTGGGCAACCAGTTCCTCGGCAATATCCGCGAGGTCGACGCCATTGTCCACGTGCTGCGCTGCTTCGAGGATGACGACATCCAGCACGTCGCCAACAAGGTCGATCCGCTGGCCGATGCCGAGGTGGTCGAAACCGAGCTGATGCTGTCGGACCTCGAAAGCCTCGAAAAGCGCGTCGACAACGCCAAGCGCCGCGCCACAGCGGGCGACAAGGAAGCCAAGGCGCTCGCCTCGGTGCTGGGGCAGGCGCTGGAGCTGCTGCGCGATGGCAAGCCCGCCCGCCTCACCCAGCCCAATGGCGACGACGAGGAGCGCCTGTTCGAACAGGCCCAGCTGCTCACCGCCAAGCCGGTGCTCTATGTCTGCAACGTGGGCGAAGGCGATGCCGCGACCGGCAACGACCTCTCGGCCAAGGTGTTCGAGAAGGCTGCCGCCGAGGGCGCGCAGGCGGTGGTCGTCTCCGCCGCCATCGAGAGTGAAATCGTGGCGATGGCGCCCGAAGACCGCGCCGAGTTCCTTGCCGAACTGGGGCTGGAGGAATCGGGCCTCGCCCGCGTGATCCGCGCCGGTTACGAGCTGCTCGGCCTCAAGACCTTCTTCACCGTCGGCCCCAAGG
The DNA here is from genome assembly GCF_003584015.1 of Aurantiacibacter xanthus. Classification (GTDB taxonomy): domain Bacteria; phylum Pseudomonadota; class Alphaproteobacteria; order Sphingomonadales; family Sphingomonadaceae; genus Alteraurantiacibacter; species Alteraurantiacibacter xanthus. The sequence continues at coordinate 14,911 of NZ_QXFM01000015.1, read as the reverse complement.
AAGCGCGCGCCTGGACGTTCCACGACGGCGCCCGCGCGCCGCAGGCCGCTGGCGAGATCCACACCGACTTCGAACGCGGCTTCATTCGCGCCGAGACCATCGCCTTCAACGACTACATCACGCTCGGCGGCGAAAGCGGCGCGCGTGAGGCGGGCAAGCTCCGGCAGGAAGGCAAGGACTACGTCGTGCAGGATGGCGACGTGATGATGTTCAAGTTCAACGTCTGATACCAGCGGCACAAACAGGAACGGCGCGGGAACCGGAGTTCCCGCGCCGTTCTGCTGTCTGGTTGCCGAAGGCGGCTTAGCCGGCCTGCTGCTGCGCGTAGAGCGCCCACATCTCGGCGACCGGCTTGCGCGGCCCGGTCACCTGACCGAGCGTCTCGATAGCTTCGGCATACTTGCCCTGCTTGACCTGCGCCATGCCCTTGCGGGTCATCGCCTCGTTCACGTCGCCGCCCTTGTCGGCAGCAGCCTGATAGAGCGTTTCGGCGCGGGCGAAGTCGCCGATCGACCACAGCACGTTGGCTGAGCCCATCGCATCGAGCGCATCGCCGCTCTGGCCTTCGGAGAAGGTCGCATCGGGATTGCTGCGGTCGCTCGATGCGCGCGAGTCGGCAATTGACTTGACCTCGACGTAGTAGTTGTCGCCGGTGTCGATCAGGCCCGCCGCAGCCGCTTCGTTCAGCACCGGCAGCACCTCGTTCGACATGATGCGCGGATCGAGCGCCTCGATGTAACGCACGTACTCGGCGCGGTTCGACAGCGCCTTGGTCTCGCGCATCAGGCGCAGCAGATCGAGTTCGACCTGCGGATCGAGCTGACGGATGGCGCCAACCACCTGCAGCGACTTGAGCCAGCCGCCGCTCGACGGGTCAGCCTGCACGAGCGCCTTCGAAAGGGCGATCGATTCGTCGTACATGTCGTTGCTGTAGGCCGCGCCGAGCGTACGCTCGATCCAGGTAACGGGGATGGTGCGGCCCGCCGCGGCGAACTCCGGCTGCAACTGCTCGATATAGGCGACCGCTCCGGCGACATCGTCTTCCTGCAGATAGGTCTCGATGATGAGGCCCTGCGGGTCGTTTTCGGTGTAGCCAGCCGCAAGCGCGGCCGTCAGCGCGGTGCGCGCCGCAGCAAAGTCCTTCGCGTTGTAGGCAAGATTGCCGACGAAGAACTGGAACTGGCCGATCCGCTCCGGCTCGACCTTGCCGCTCTGGAGCATCAGCTCCAGCCCGCGGCGCTGCCAGGCCGGATCGTTGAGGTTGTTGCCGATCATCAGCGCGAGGTTGCCCGCCGCGTTGCGGTCGTCATCGTTCGAAATGGCGGCAAGGACGCTGTCGAACTTGTCGCGCGCACCGGCCCAGTCGGGCGTTTCACCGGAGGTCATCTCGGCAACCGGGGCATAGGCAGAACGGAAACCGCGCGAGTAGTCTTGCGCCTGCGCCGAAGTGGCAACCAGCGCCCCGCCGGCCAAGGCCAGCGCCATCGCGGCGCGCGAAACGATGCCGCGCGAGGTGAGGCGGCGGAAGGCGAACTTGTGAATCATCGATAATCTCTCCTGAAGTGGCGCAGATACAGGCCGTGGGGAGGCCGTCGTCTTTCCCGGTTGTGCGTACTGCATAGGAATGCCCGAGATTGCAAATTGCTCCTGCACGAGCACGGGTGAACTGCGTTTGAACACGGTTTGCAGCAAATTGGCGACAAACCTGTGCGCAAATGTGGAAAAAGCGCATGCTTTCGCCCGCAGGGGCCGCCCGTAACTGGCAGTTTGCGGCCCTATGGCCTAGTCCGGTGGCAACCAGAACAACAACGGATTGTCCATCGCAGTGAGCGACGAGATTACCTCTAGCCCCAACCCCATGTCTCCGCCCGAGTTCGAGCGCATCGACATCGTCGATGAAATGAAGACGAGCTATCTCGATTACGCGATGAGCGTGATCGTGAGCCGCGCGCTGCCCGATGTGCGCGACGGCCTGAAGCCCGTCCACCGCCGCATTCTCTACGCGGCGCAGGAAGGCGGCTATGTCGCCGGGCGGCCCTATCGCAAGTCGGCCAACATCGTCGGCGACGTGATGGGTAAATACCACCCCCACGGCGACAGCGCGATCTACGATGCGCTCGCCCGCATGGTGCAGCCCTGGTCGCTGCGCGTTCCGCTGGTCGACGGTCAGGGCAACTTCGGTTCGATGGACCCCGATCCGCCCGCCGCGATGCGTTACACCGAGAGCCGGCTGGCGCGCGTGGCCAATGCGCTGCTGGAGGATCTCGACAAGGACACGGTCGACTTCGTCGATAACTACGATGGCAGCCGCAAGGAGCCTTCGGTGCTGCCGGCGCGGTTCCCCAACCTGCTCGTCAACGGCGCGGGCGGCATCGCGGTCGGCATGGCCACGAACATTCCGCCGCACAACCTCGGCGAAGTGATCGACGGTTGCTTTGCCTATATGGACGATCCGGGCATCACCTCGGATCAGCTGCACGAGATCATTCCGGGGCCGGACTTCCCGACCAGCCCGCTGATCCTCGGCAAGTCGGGTGCGCGGCAGGCCTATACCACCGGGCGCGGCTCGATCCTGATGCGGTGCCGCCACGAGATCGAAACCTCGCGCGGGGATCGCCAGTCGATCGTGCTGACCTCGATTCCCTATCAGGTCGGCAAGGCCGGTCTGGTCGAGAAAATCGCCGATGCCGCCAAGGAAAAGCGGATCGAGGGCATTTCCGATATCCGCGACGAAAGCTCCAACCGTGGCGGTGTGCGCGTGGTCATCGACCTCAAGCGCGATGCCACCGCCGATGTGGTGCTCAACCAGCTGTGGCGGCACACGCCCGCACAGGCGAGCTTCCCGGCCAACATGCTGGCGATCCGCGGTGGGCGCCCCGAAACGCTGACGCTGCGCGATTTCATCGAGGCCTTCATCCAGTTCCGCGAGGAAGTGATCACGCGGCGCACCAAGTTCGAGCTGAACAAGGCGCGTGACCGGGCGCACGTGTTGCTCGGCCTGGTGGTCGCCGTCTCCAACCTCGATGAGGTGGTGGCGATGATCCGCAGTTCGAAGAATCCGACCGAAGCCCGCGGCAAGCTGCTCAACAAGCAATGGCCGATTGGCGACATCGCGCAATATATCCGCCTCGTCGAAGCGATCGACCCGAGCGACGATGAAAGCGGCGGCACCTACCAGCTTAGCGAGCGGCAGGTGAAGGCGATCCTCGACCTGCGTCTGCACCGCCTCACCGCGCTGGGCCGCGAGGAGCTGGGCGGCGAATTGCAGGAGCTGGCCGACAAGATCGAATATTACCTCTCGATCCTCGCCGACCGGGTGAAGCTCTACGGTGTGATGCGCGCCGAACTGCAGGAAGTGCGCGACCAGTTCGCCACCCCGCGCATGAGCGAGATCGCCCCCGGCTGGGCCGGTCTCGACGACGAGGACCTGATCGAACGCGACGATATGGTCGTGACCGTGACGCTCGATGGCTATATCAAGCGCACTCCGCTCAGCACCTTCCGCGCGCAGAACCGCGGCGGCAAGGGCCGCGCCGGAATGAGCACGAAGGACGAGGATGCGGTCTCGACCATGTTCGTGACCTCGACCCACAATCCGGTGCTGTTCTTCTCCACCCACGGCAAGGTTTACCGGATCAAGGTGTGGAAGCTGCCCGAGGGCGCGGCGAACACGCGCGGGCGGCCGATCATCAACCTGCTCCCGCTCGACAAGGACGAGACCATCGCGCAGGTGCTCCCCCTGCCCGAGGACGAGAACAGCTGGGGCGCGCTGAACGTGGTCTTCGCGACCGCGCGCGGCAATGTCCGCCGCAACGCGATGGACGCCTTCACCAACATCCCCTCGAACGGCAAGTTCGCGATGAAGTTCGAAGAGGGCAGCGACGACCGGCTGATCGGCGTGCAACTGCTCAATCCGGGCGATGACGTGATGCTGGCGACCAAGTTCGGCAAGGCGATCCGCTTCTCGGGCGAGGACGTACGCGAGTTCGTGAGCCGCACCTCGACCGGCGTGCGCGGCATGAAGTTCAAGGAGGCAGGCGACGAGGTCGTCTCGCTGTCGATCCTTGCGGCTGGCTCGGCCACGCCCGACGAGCGCGACGCTTACCTGCGCGTGGCGCCGTGGAAGGCGGATGAGGACGCGGCCCCGCTCTCGCCCGAGCACGAGGCGATGGCGGCGGACGAGCAGTTCATCCTCACCGTCTGCGCCAATGGCTATGGCAAGATCAGCTCCAGCTACGAATATCGTCAGTCGGGCCGTGGCGGCATGGGCATCACGAATATCGACAACATCAAGCGCAACGGCCCGGTGGTGGCGAGCTTCACCGCTACCCGTGCCGATCAGCTGATGCTGGTGACCGACAAGGCCAAGCTGATCCGCATCGGCCTCGACACCATGCGCATCATCGGCCGCAACAGCGCGGGTGTCCGCCTGTTCGATGTCGGCAAGAACGAGCATGTCGTGTCGGCGGTGAAGATCGACGAGGAAGAAGCGCCCGAGAATCTCGCCGAAGAGGCGATTGTCGAAGAGATGATCGACCGCAACGATGGCGATGACGTGGTCGGGCCGCAGGAAGACAGTGACGACGGCGAGGAATAGGCCTTTTCCGTCAGCTTCTTAAGCGTGCGGGGTTACGAAAGATAACCCCGCACGCCTCTCGGAAGGTTGCAAAAAGTAACTTAGGTTGTAAAATGTAACCCAGCTCCCGTCACCCCGGACTTGATCCGGGGTGACGATGCGCGGCCTAGTGCCCCTACTTCACCACCCGCAACTGCGGATCGCGCTTGCTCAGCGTCTGGATCACCCCGGTGCACATCAGGAACATGCCGAGGTAATAGAGCGGCCAGACCAGCAGTTCCGCCCACTGCGTGCCCGACAGCGGGCCCATCTCGGCAAACAGGATCAGGTCGCTCACCACGAACAGCATGGCCCCCGCCCCGACCCGGAAACGCGGGAAGTCACTCGCCCAGGCGCTCGCCGCCATGCCGCCGAGCGACAGCGCGTAGAGCGCGGTCTGTAGCTTCGCGTCAGGATCGTAGGGCAGCAGATAGCCCGCCAGCGGCACGCAGATCAGAGTTACCCCGCAAATCCAGCTGTGAATGCCAATCGCCGGGCGCCGATGCTTGAGCAACAGGCCCATCGCCAGAACGTGATGGAGGAAGAACAGCAGCCCGCCCACGGTCACGTCGATCTCGATGGCCATGTCCCCCAGCGCCGCCGCGCCGAGCGCCCAGACATAGAGCCGCGCATCGGCGCTGGCATGGCGCACGAAGGCGTAGACCGCCAGCAAGCCCACCGCGCTGCCCTTCAGCGGAATGAGGTACAGCTCGGGCAGCTCGCTCACGCGCAGGTAGTAAAAGGCCAGCGCTGCGGCAATCGACAGCAGCAGGAAAGGGCGTTTCTGGGCAAGCGCGCGTTTGGGCATGGGCTCAGTTAGCCGCGCGCAGCTATTTGCGCCAGCACCCGAAACGCCTATCTGGCCAGCCATGACTCATCAGGTACACATCATCGGCGGCGGCCTCGCCGGATCGGAAGCGGCGTTTCAGCTCGCCCAGCGCGGCGTGAAGGTGCGCCTTTCGGAAATGCGCGGCGGCGGCGGCAAGACCCCCGCCCACGAAACCGAGGGGCTGGCCGAGCTGGTCTGCTCCAACTCGTTCCGCTCCGACGACGACACCAAGAACGCGGTCGGCCTGCTGCACCACGAGATGCGGCGGCTGGGCTCGCTGGTGATGATGGCGGGCGAGAAAGCGCGCGTTCCGGCGGGCAGCGCCATGGCGGTCGACCGCGACGTGTTCTCCGCCGAGGTCGAGCGCGTGCTGAGCGAGCATCCGAACGTGGAGATCGTGCGCGAGAAGGTCGAGGCCCTACCGGAGAGCGGGCTCACCATCGTCGCCACTGGCCCGCTCACCGCTGCCGAGCTGGCCAGCTCCATCGTCAAGGCCACCGGCGAAGACCGGCTCGCCTTCTTCGACGCCATTGCCCCCATCGTGCACCGCGATTCGATTGATATGTCGAAGTGCTGGATCCAGAGCCGCTGGAACAAGCGCACCGAGGCCTCGAACGAGGACGGCGACTATATCAACTGCCCGATGACCAAAGAGCAGTACCTCGCCTTTCACCAGGGTCTGCTCGACGCCGAAAAGGGCGAGTTCAAGGAGTGGGAGGCCGACACCCCCTATTTCGACGGCTGCATGCCGATCGAGGTCATGGCCGAGCGCGGGGTCGAGACGCTGCGCTACGGCCCGATGAAGGGCGTGGGGCTCGATAATCCCTACGACACCAATGAGGAGCACCCGCAGGGCCGCTGGCCCTATGCCGTGGTGCAGCTGCGGCAGGACAACAAGCTCGGCACCCTGTGGAACATGGTCGGGTTTCAGACCAAGATGAAATATGGCGCGCAGGTCGAGCTGTTCCGCACCATTCCGGGGCTGGAAAACGCCGAGTTCGCGCGGCTGGGCGGGATGCACCGCAACACCTTCATCAACTCGCCCGAATTGCTTGACCGCCAACTGCGGCTGAAGAGCGCGCCGCATATCCGCTTTGCCGGGCAGGTGACGGGCTGCGAGGGCTATGTCGAAAGCTCGGCCGTGGGGCTGGTCGCAGGAATGATGGCGGCGGCCGAACTTGCGGGCACCGACTGGACCGCGCCCCCGCCGACCTCGGCACTGGGCGCCCTGCTTTCGCACATCACGGGCGATGCCGAGGCCTCGAGCTATCAGCCGATGAACATCAACTTCGGCCTGTTTCCGCCGCTGCACGAGGTCCACAAGAAGCAGCGCAAGGAAGCCTATACCGAGCGCGGCAAAGCCGATTTCGGCGAATGGCTGGCGGGGGTGGGCACGGTTCCGGCCTAACCCACCCCCGCTCATCCTGAGCTTGTCGAAGGATCGGCCTTCCTTCAGGCCTCTCGCTTGCCCGCAAAGAAACAACAGCCCTTCGACAAGCTCAGGGCGAGCGGGGGTGGTTTGTCATCACGCAGATGGTGATCAACACGAACAGCGCGGTTTCGGTGCGGGTCTCGGCGCGCTGGTGGCGAATTCGGTGGCGGTCAGCTCGCGGTTGCCATCGGCGTCCATCTCGTCGAACCGCTCGGCGGTGGTGATCGCCCATTCCTCGAAATCGAGCAGGTTGTTGCCGTCGATATCCAGCTTGCGGAAGGCATCGGTGCGGCTCGAAAGCATCTCGTTGCGGGTGATCTTCATGTCGCGGTTGCGGTCGTAACGGAAGAAGCGGCGCTGTTCGCGGGTCAGCTCGCTCGCCTCAGGCGGCTCGGGGCCCAGCAAACCGGCCACATCGGCCAGAGGCAGCGCCTCGGGATCGGTGCTTTCCTGCGCCAGAGCCGCGGGATCGGGCGGCGGCGCGGCCCGCTCCACCTCGGCGCGGCCCTGAATCCAGAACAGCCCCACCCCCACCATCAATAACGCGCTGACCGCACCCAATATCAGGCGATTCATCGCAGTATCTCCCCATATGCCCCAGAGACTTACGGAGAGTACCTCAGACTCCTGAAATGCCAACCCTCATTGCCAGCAGCATCGCACCCGGCCCGTCGAGCAGCCCCTCGCGCTCGCCAGCGAGCGCCCGGCGGGCCAGCGCATCGAGCACCGCCAGCGGACGCAAAGCCCGCGGCAGACGCCGGGTTCGGGCAGGGTGCTTCATGGCAGCGCTGACGATTGAAGCACGCTCATCGCCCGGCGGTATCGCCAGCGCCAGATCGGCCAGCGCCCAGATCCGTGCGGGTGCAGCAACGCCCTGCCCGTCGGCACCGAGCCTGCGCGCCAGCGTGTCCCACAGTGCCACGCGCCCTGCGGCGAACTCATGCCAGGCCTCCTCGCCCGGTTCCTCGGCGAGCAACGCCTCCCAGCCATCGACCAGCGCGACGAGACCGGCGCAGTCACCCATACTATCGCGCAGGGCCGCCAGCAGCGGCTCTCCCTTGGGCCATTTGTCACACGGTTCGCGCAACCGGTCGCGCCACCAGGCGAGCTTGATCTGCGTCAGCATGGGCTCGCCACCACCCAGGGCAACCCCCGCCAGCCGGGTATCAAGCGCCAGCAGCGCGAGCGTAGCCGGGCGCGCCGCAGCCGGGGCATAGGACAGCGCCAGCCGCTGCGGCAGAGGCAGAGTTTCGATCAGATCGTGAGACATCGCGGCGGTCATTCCCAACCGCCGCTGCGGAATGCAAGCCCGTTAACGGCGGCGGCGATCTTACTTGATCAGGCGCGCCGTTTGCAGCGTGGTCGAAAACAGCGTCCGCAGCGCGGTGGCGATGTTGTCGTCCGAAGTGACGGTCTGCACCAGCGGCGCCCCGTTGTTTCCGGGTGAAGCGCACTTTTGCAAGGCGGCGAGGATCTGATCGGAGCTGCCCGCATTGCCCACCGGGTAGGGCGAAGGCGGAGCCGGCAGCCAGGGCGCGACATTGCTTTGCGACCAGCTGTCGCCGACCAGCGATTCCGGCAGGTACTGCGTGTAGAGGATCGCGATCTTGATGCCCCGCGCCTTGAGCGCGCTGCACTTGGCCAGCTCCTTGTTGGCAGCGCTGCGCATCGGCCCCATCACGCGCGAGCCATCCGGTTGATCGAGCATGCCATCTGTGATGAGGAACATGATCTTCTGCGGCGTCTGACCCGGCGCGCCATTTCCGGCATTGGGGATATGGCTGTTCATGAAATTGAGCATGTTCAGCATCTCGGTGGTCCGGTCGCCGACGTCCAGATTTTTGGTGGGCATACCGTTCTGGTACCAGTAGTCATCGGCCGGGAAGACCGATTCCACCGAGAAGCCCTGGTTGTAGATCCCGACATCGGTCAGCCCGGTCAGTTGGCGGACCGGCGTGCTTTGCCCCGGCCGGGTCCAGTCGAACGAGAACAGCTGCATCTGGTAGGTCACGCGGTAATCGTCCGCCTGATTGGCCGCGAAGGGGATGAGCTGCGTGGCCGCGGCCACCATCGCATCCTTGCGCAGTTGAAGGCGCTCAGGGCTGCCGAAGATCTTGCCGTAGTTATGCGTCAGCCAGAACCCGTCGGCCCAGTACCCGTAGTCGTAGACAGTGGACGGCTGGGTAACTGGAGAGCCCTTGGTGTCGTATGACGAACTTGTGTTGTAGCGGGTCTCCGAAACCTCCACATGCTTGTCGGTGATGGTGGTAACAGCCCGGTTGATGGTCACCGGTCCGCTCGAGCTGTCAACCAGTGTGTAGCGGACACCCGTTGTGGTGGTTTCGGTAGTGGTGGTCGTTTCGTTGTAATAGCAAGTGCTCCACCATCCGCACCGATACGATCTGCGCACAATCTGCGTGACAGGATCGGCAGTGACAGTCACGGTCGAGTTCATCGGGTTGCCGTTGCTGTCAAAGAGTTGCTCGCCGCGGGCATCCCAGCGATACCACCAGCTATTCTTGGGCGAACCTGCCGTGTAGTAACTTGTCGAGAGCAGCACATCGCGGCCCTGGGTATCCCTGATCCAGATACTGTCCTTGTGCGGCATCTGCGCATGGCAGGCATAGGCGCAGCCGTTTGCATTGTGCGAGTTCTTGGTCGCAGCGATAACCTTGGCAATGCCGTCGCTGGTCGCGGGCAGCAGCATCGAGGGCGAATTGTCCATCGCCAGATAGAAATCGACGTTGGGCGGCTGTGCGGCGCTGGCAACGGCCGAGCCCGAAATCGTGAGCGTGTCCGCCCCCAGAATCCCGCCGAAGGAGTTGATCGACTCCGCCGTATAGCTGATGGTGACCTTGCGCAGAAAACCAAGCGTGCTGCCACTGCCGGTGGTCACCTTCTCGACTTTCGGCTCGACATCCAGAATGCGATAGCCGCCCATCTGCTCGGCCTGCGTTTCAAACATGTTGACCGCAGCCTGCTTGGCAGCCGCATCCGATTCAAACATCATCGTCGGAGAAACCGCGGCCAGCGCAGCGGCATCGGCAGCGGCGTTGAGGTGGGTCTCCAGCCGCATGGCGCGCCCATAGTCCACCCCGAACCCCGCCGCGAAGGTGAGAGGAATCACTGCAAAGCCGAAAATCATCAGCACGTTGCCGCGGCAATCGGACTTGAGGCGGCGCAAGAGCCCGCCGATCGTCGTGGTGGTGGTTGTGGTGAGCCGTGCGAACATCTGCCGTTTCCTAGAAAAGGCGCGGGGACATGTAGATCGTGTCGGACAGGGTCATCTCGCCCACCGACATGAAATCTATCGGCGGGGCGTAGGCGTAGGTAACTGTTCCGCGGTACAGAAACGCCCCGGACGTCCCGACCTGCGTCGTGGTGCTGGTGCCCGGGTCGAGGTTGTTGCAAACGTTGGTGCCGTCGGGCGAGACGGGGATCATGTTCGGCGACACGAGGTCGCCCGGAACCTCGACAATCGCTTCTCGCGGCTGCCTTTCCACCCTGGGCAAGGTGCCGGGGGTATCGGTTGAAGCGATCGCCGACCCGCTGGACCCGTCGCTGTTCTGCGTGCGCGCCCGCGTCCACACCACATAGGCGTGGTTGGCGTCGCACACACGCAACAGCGAGATCTGCTGCGTGGCCACGTCGAGCTTGTAGGGCGCAAGCGACACTGCACTTGCGCTCAGGAAGTTGTTTGCGTTGCCCGCAGCCGGATCGTTGTAGACGATCGCAGGTGACATGTTGCGGCTGACGAGGTCGGTCAACGAGCGGGTCGCAACCGTCACCTTGCGATTCACCGCGATCAGCTCGGAAACGGTCATGCCGCCGAAGTAGAGCACCAGCATCACCGGCAACAGAAACGCGAATTCGATCAGCGCGGTGCCGCTGGTGCAGGAAAGCAGCCGTCTCAGCATGACGCCTGCCCCGCACCGCATGCATAGTCCTCGGTGGTGAAGACCGAGGTGGCCGTAAGCATGCGGTTGTTGTTCGGCTCATTGATGAGGCTGCTGCCCAGCGCGCCGGTGCCGGTCGGCCACAGGTAGATCAACTGCACCGCGATGATCTGGTTCTTGCCCGAACCGGCGGCGGTGTAGCTATAGCCGGTGCCGGTCGAGACGATTTTGCCGTCGCTGTCGTAAGTGAAGGTCGGGCGGTTGGCGGCGCCGACGGTGTAGGCAGGGGCGCGGCTCACATTCACCGTCAGGCGTGAGCACGACAGCATGGCGGGCAGAAGCGGCTTTATGGTGAAGGCATCACCGTTCGCGTCGGTTCCGCTGGCCCCGTTGCAGATGGCGTCCTTGAAGTCGGCGTCGGTCATGCCGACGTGGCCGTTCGCCATTGTTGAGGTTTGGGCAAAGCCGGTCAGAAACATGCGGGACGCGCCCTCGGCGGCGGTCTCCAGCATCTGCTGCGCGAGATAGACCATCATCAGATGCAGCGTGGCCATCAGCAATGCGATGAAGGCCGTGCCGACGATGGCGAATTCGATCACTACTGCGCCGCTGCAATCGTCCCATAGCGAAAGGCGCCCGCGCGCGGGCGACAGGTGGTCGGAACTATGGTCATGCAGTCTGGCCATGGCGAGCTATCTCCAGCCGCCTGCATGCAAAATCTTCCTTAGAATTTCGTAAAAGACCGCCTCTGTCGACGGTTAGCGCGGCCGTCCGGGCACCCGTGACCTTTCAGGGATCGCGCACCAGCTGCGACGCCTGCCCCGGAAGGACAGGCGTCGCATAAGCCTATCAGCGGTAACAGACCTTCTTCACCGCCGCGATGACCTTGTCCTTGTCGATCAGCGCGAGCTTTTCGAGGTTGGCGGCATAGGGCAGCGGCACGTCCTCGTTGCACACACGGGTGACCGGCGCATCGAGGTGGTCGAAGCCCTCCTCCATGCACAGCGCGACGATTTCCGAGGCGACCGAGCAGGTCGGCCAGCCTTCTTCGGCGATCACCACGCGGTTGGTCTTGGCGAGACTTTCAAGCACCGCTTCCTTGTCAAGCGGACGGATCGTGCGCAGGTCGATGACCTCGGCCTCGATGCCCTCGCCCGCCAGTTCCTCGGCAGCCTTGAGCGCGATGCCCACGGCGATCGAATAGCTGACGATGGTGACGTCCGAACCCTCGCGCATGATCCGCGCCTTGCCGATCGGCAGGACGTGGTCGTCAAGCTGGGCAACCTCGAACTTCTCGCCGTAAACCAGCTCGTTTTCGAGGAAAATCACCGGATCTTCCGAGCGGATCGCCGCCTTGAGCAGGCCCTTGGCGTCCGATGCGTCGTAGGGCGCGATCACCACCAGACCCGGCACGCTGGCGTACCACGGGGCATAGTTCTGGCTATGCTGCGCGCCGACGCGGCTGGCCGCGCCGTTGGGGCCGCGGAACACCACCGGGCAACGCATCTGGCCGCCCGACATATAGTTGGTCTTGGCGGCAGAGTTGATCAGGTGGTCAATCGCCTGCATCGCGAAGTTGAAGGTCATGAACTCGACCACCGGGCGCAGGCCGCCCATGGCCGCGCCCGTACCGATGCCGGCAAAGCCATATTCGGTGATCGGGGTATCGATCACGCGCTTGGGGCCGAACTCGTCGAGCAGCCCTTGCGTGACCTTGTAGGCACCCTGATACTCGGCGACTTCCTCGCCCATCACGAACACGCGTTCGTCACGGCGCATTTCCTCGGCCATGGCATCGCGCAACGCTTCGCGCACGCTCAGCGTGATCATGTTGGTGCCGGCGGGAATGGCAGGATCGGCCTTGCGCGGCTTGGCCTCGGGCGCGGAAACCGCAATCGGGCCTTCCTCGTCGGCGCCCGGCTTCTCGCCGGAGCTGGCCTCGGCCTTCTCTTCAGCTGCGGGAGCAGGCGCCGCATCCGACACCTCTTCGCCCTCGGCGGCGAGAATCGCGATCACGGTGCCGACCTTCACCTCTTCGGTGCCTTCGGGCACGAGGATCTTGCCGACCACGCCTTCATCGATGGATTCGAATTCCATCGTCGCCTTGTCGGTCTCGATCTCGGCGAGCACGTCGCCCGAGCTGACAGTGTCGCCTTCCTTGACCAGCCACCTGGCCAGCGTGCCTTCTTCCATCGTGGGCGAGAGCGCGGGCATCTTCAGTTCAATCGCCATTGCTCAATACTCCTCCACGAGCACATCGGTGTAGAGTTCACCCGGCTCCGGCAGGGGCGAGTTCTCGGCAAAGTCCGCCGACTCCGCGACGCGCGCGCGAATGGCCTTGTCCATGTCTTTCAGCTTGTCCTCTTCGACGCCCAGCTTGAGCAAATCGGCCTTGGCGCGCTCAATCGGGTCATGGTTTTCGCGCACGTCCTGCACTTCCTCGCGGGTGCGGTACTTGGCCGGATCGGACATCGAGTGTCCGCGATAGCGATAGGTGTTGCACTCCATCAGCACCGGGCCATTGCCCTCGCGCACATATTTGAAGGCGACCTCGGCGGCCTGGCGCACTTCGAGCACGTCCATGCCATCGACATCCATGCCGGGGATGCGGAAAGCCGCGCCGCGCTTGTAGAACTCGACTTCCGCCGAGCTGCGCTTGACCGCGGTGCCCATCGCATACTGGTTGTTCTCGACCACGAACACGATCGGCAGATCCCACAGGGCCGCCATGTTCATCGTCTCGTAGACCTGGCCCTGGTTGGCCGCGCCGTCACCGAAATAGGCGATGCACAGACCGCCGTCCTCGTTGTACTTATGGGCAAAGGCAAGGCCGCCGCCGAGCGACACCTGCGCGCCGACGATGCCGTGGCCGCCGAAGAACTTGTGCTCGGTGCTGAACATATGCATCGAGCCGCCCTTGCCGTGGCTGATCCCGGCCTGGCGACCGGTCAACTCGGCCATGATGATGTTGGGATCGATGCCATAGGCCAGCATGTGGCCATGGTCGCGATAGCCGGTGATGACCGAATCCTTGCCCGGCTCAGCCGCGCTCTGGAGGCCGATGGCGACCGCTTCCTGGCCGATATAAAGGTGGCAGAAGCCGCCGATCAGGCCGAGGCCGTAAAGCTGGCCGGCCTTCTCTTCGAAGCGGCGGATCAGCAGCATCTGCTCGTAAAGGTGCAGCAGGGTATCGGCGTCGGCCTTGAACCGCTTGTCCTTCTCGAACTCGGTTTGCAGGATATTGAGCGAAGAGTTGCTTTCGGCAGCACTCGCCTTTGGCGCGGGGGTGCGCTTGGGCGAGGCGGAACGGGCGCTGGGGGTCTTGGCCAAGGCTCAGGGTTTCCTCTGTTACGCGGGTGGCGCAGTTGGCGCACACATCTGAGACTGGCCTATGGCTGCTATTTCCAGAGGGTGCAATGTGGTCGCGGAGAGAAATACCAGAGCGGAAATAAATTCCACTTCGCACAACCATATTGGTTATTCTGTTGCGGACTTGTCCGGCATATCCAACTCGATCACATATTCATCGGGGTGCATCACGCCGAGGTTATGCCGAACCAGCTCGGAACCGAGATCGGGATCGACATTGTCGGGATCGAGCAGCCGCACGCGATTCTCCAGCGCAGCCTTGGTCTCGCGCAATTCGGCGATCCGCTTGCTGTGGGCCTGCAACATTGCGGCATTTTCGCCCCAGGCAATGACGCCCGCCGGACCGAACAGGGCAAGCGCGCCGATCAGCAGCAAAACGATCAGCGCAAAGGCACTCGCCAAGCGCTCGCCGAGGTTCACTCGACCGGTATCGTGTTTGCGGGGAGTCATGATCATGATCTCTTGAATCACAGGGATGCGGGCGATTCAAGCGGCAAACCACGAACCCGGCGAATATTTGCGTAGATATCGCCGACAAGGGGGTAAAATGCGGCGGGCCGTATGGCGCAAACCCGACCATCGGCACCATGCAAGCCCCTTGCGCCGATGCCTGCTCCACGTCATGGATGGCGGCAATTGAGAGGGAGTCTGAAAACATGCACGCCTATCGCCTAGCCGTCCTGGCCGCTGGCCTGACCTTGCCGCTGGCCGCACTTTCCCAGCCCGCACAAGCCCAGGTGGACGATGCGATCGTGCTGGAAATCATGCGT
>NZ_QXFM01000014.1 GCF_003584015.1 Aurantiacibacter xanthus | reverse complement strand
TGTGGGCGCGCGAGGATGGGCGTGCGCTCTCGGCCTTTATCGAGCAATGGCGGCTCCACGCGCGCGAGGTTCCGGTGGCCTTCGCGCCCGACAAACTGCCGCGCGTTTTGCGCGACCTGTTCGATCAGGTGGCGGTGCGTCCGCAGTTCGGCGGGCATCCTCGGGTGGCGATCTACGGCCTGCTCGAAGCGCGGATGACGCGCGCCGATCTGGTGATCTGCGGCGGCCTCAACGAGGGCACCTGGCCGCCAGCGCCCGCGAGCGACCCGCTGCTCGCGCCTGCCGTCTTGCGCGCGCTCGGTGTGCCGGGGGCGGACTTCCGCATTGGCCTTGCCGCGCATGACCTTGCCGGGGCTCTGGGTGCGCCCGAGGTGGTGCTCACCCGCGCGCGGCGCGATGTCTCGGGCCCCGCGATCCCCTCGCGCTTCCTATTGCGGGTGCGCGCGCTGCTCGGCGGTGATCTGGCGGCGGCGGCAAGCGACGAACAGACGCTCAGGCTGGCGCGCGAGCTGGACCCCGCGCCGATGGAGATCGCGCCCTATCCGGTGCCTGCGCCGATGCCTTCGGCGGACCAGCGGCGGCAGGACATTTCGGTGACCCAGCTCGACCGCCTGCGCTCGGACCCGTTCGAATTCTACGCCCGCAAGATCATGCGGCTCGAAGAGCTGAAGCCGCTCGACGCCGAGCCCGATGCCGCCTGGCAGGGCACGCTCGCCCATGCGATCCTTGAGGGATGGCATAAGGGCGAGGGCGCCATCGAAGCGCTGGCCGAGCAGCACCTTGCCGAGATGCACGCGCACCCCTTGATGCGCGCGCTGTGGAAGCCGCGTCTGGTCCGCGCGCTGCAATGGATCGTCGCCCAGATCGGGGCCGACCCGCAGCGCCAACCGCTGCCCAACGGGATCGAGGCCAAGGGCGAGATGCACGTCGCGGGCATCCGCATTCACGGCAAGGCCGACCGGATCGACCGCATGGCGGACGGCACCCTCGCGATTGTCGACTACAAGACCGGCGGTCCGCCCACCGGGCCGACGGTCGAAAACGGCTATGCGCTGCAACTCGGCACATTGGGGCTGATTGCGCGGGACGGCGGGTTTACGGGCATCGCCGGTGATCCGACCGCCTTCGAATACTGGTCGCTCGGCAAGGCCAAGGTGAAGGACCACCCGACCGGCTTCGGCTATGTGACCACGCCGCTGAAGGTCGGCGCCAAGCGCTCCGGCATCCTGCCCGAGGAGTTCCTCCCCGAGGCCGAACGCTTCCTCCACGATGCACTCGACCGCTGGATTCTCGGCGACGAACCGTTCACCGCCGGGCTCAACCCCGATGCGCCGGGCTACAACACCTATGATCACCTGATGCGGCTCGGCGAGTGGCAAGGGCGCGGGGACGAGCGATGAGCGGCGCGGTCTATCCTTTGCAGAACAACCAGATGCTGGCGGTCGACCCGGCGGACAGCGTGTGGCTGTCGGCCTCGGCGGGCACCGGCAAGACGCAGGTGCTGTCGGCGCGGGTCTTGCGATTGCTGCTCGATCCGGCGGTGCGGCCCGAGCAGATCCTCTGCCTCACCTTCACCAAGGCGGGCGCGGCGGAAATGGCCGTGCGCGTCAACGAGGTGCTGGCGAACTGGGTGCGCATGCCCGCCGAAGAGTTAGCGCGCGATCTGCTTGCCATCGGTGCGAGTGCCGATCCCGCCACCATTGCCCGGGCGCGCAGCCTGTTCGCCAGCGTGCTCGATTGCCCCGGTGGCGGCCTCAGGATCGACACCATCCATGCCTTCGCGCAGTGGCTGCTGGCGGCCTTTCCCAACGAGGCGGGGCTGATGCCCGGCACCCGCCCGATGGAGGACCGCGACCGCGACCTGCTCGCCGCGCAGGTGCTGGCCGATCTGGTCGAGGACTGGGACGAGCGCGACCCCGCCGCCATGTCCGCGCTGGAGGAGCTGTCCGTCCGGCTCGGCCCGGCAGAGGCG
>NZ_QXFM01000013.1 GCF_003584015.1 Aurantiacibacter xanthus | reverse complement strand
CCGCGCTTGCCGCACACGATCAGGCGCTGGCGGTGGGGCGCGAGCGGGTCTCGTCGCAGCGCGCCGACATGAAGAGCTGGCAAACCCGCGCGGGCGATGCGGCGCAGCGGCTCGCCGGGATGGAGGCGCGGTTCGAGGAAATCGCCGAGGAGCGCGCGATTGTTGCCGCCAAGCCTGCCGGTCTGATCCGCGAGATCGAAAGCGGCGAAGAGGTGCGCGAACGGCTTTCCGCCGAGCTG
>NZ_QXFM01000012.1 GCF_003584015.1 Aurantiacibacter xanthus | reverse complement strand
TCGCGAAGGCCCGGCCATGGCGCGCGACCTGCTGCTGCTCGCCGGGCGCGGAGCCGAGGCGCTCGATGGCTGGGATGTGCCCGCCTTCCCGCTCAAGGGCGGCCAGATTGTCGCGCGCGGTGTGGGTGCGGGGCCGGAAGTCGCGCGCATCCTGCAAGCGGTCGAAGCGCGCTGGATCGCGGAGGATTTCCCCTCGGAAAGGCGGGTGGCAGAAATTCTCGACGAGGAATTGCCCCAACGCGCTTGAACCGGGGAACGTTTATGGTGCAGGTAGCGTTAAGAGTGCTGCTGCTAAAGCACTCTCAAGGGTTTGAGGCCTGTTTTGCCTCACAAGTGTCTGCCGCTTCGCGGTGTGCCGCCCGCCATCGTTTTTCCGGCCCAGCCTCGCGCGCTGTCGGATTTTGTGTTGCTCCCGGCCCCGCCTTGTCCGCTGGCTGGATGGAAGAGGAATTTGCATGACTAACAAACTCACCGCTCTTGCCGCCACTCTCGCTCTCACCTTTGGCGCCGGTGCCGCCAACGCGCAGGAAGTCGGCGCGACCGTGATGGGCAACGACGGCATCCAGATCGGAACCATCGCCGCCAACGACGGCGCCAACGCCGTGGTCGACACCGGCAAGCATCAGGTGCCGCTGGCGCTGGAAAGCTTCGGCGAAGGTGACAACGGCTACACGCTCAACATCACCAAGACCGAACTCGACGCGATGATGGACGAGGAAGTGGCCCGCCGCGAAGCCGCTCTTGCCGCTGCGCTGGTGGTCGGTGCGGAAGTCGCCACCGCCGATGAAGTGTCGCTCGGCACCATCGACGAGATGACCGACGTCGGCATCACCATGGTGCAGGATGGCGAGCCGCTGACCCTGCCGCGCGAGATGTTCGCGCTCGACACCGACGGTTCGGTGATCGTGCTGGCCAACAAGGCCGACATCGACGCCGCCATCGCGGCTGCGCAGGCGAGCTAAGCCAGCGCTCTGACGCTTAAAAAGGCCCGCGTGGAGACGATCCGCGCGGGCCTTTTTGTATCCCGCCTCCCCTCCCCTTGGGGAGGGGCCGGGGGTGGGGGCTCGACGCTGGCAACCGTGGGAAGCCCCCATCCCAACCCTTCCCCAAGGGGAAGGGCTTTGCGCGTCAATGCTCTGTCATCCCGCTTTAGAACCGGTTATCCTTCGGAAAGCCGTTCGGCGGCAGACGGCCCGCCGCGCCACGCGCCACCTTCCACATCCCGATCTCGGTCTCGTTGCGGGTGCGCCCGGTCTCGCCGCCCATCTGCCAGCTCAGCCCCTCGGCCAGCGTGAAGGTGGTGGCATCGGACAGCCCGCCGTCGCGATAGCGCTGCAAGGTCACACCCTGCCCGCGCGTCATGATCGGCATCTCTTCGAGGCTGAACACCACCAGCTTGCGGTTCTCGCCCACCACCGCGACATGATCGTGCTCGGCGGCGATCGGGCGGACCACCACCAGCCTGGCATCGCCCTTCAGGTTCACCACCTGCCGCCCCTTGCGCGTTTCGGCCAGCAGTTCGTCGGTCACCGCGACAAAGCCCTTGCCGGTATCGGCCGCGAGAAGGATCTGCCGCCCCGGCGCATGGACGATCATCGCCATGATCTGCGTCGCGGCATCGATGTCGAGCCCGTTGCGCACCGGCTCGCCAAAGCCGCGCGCACCCGGCAGCTTGTCCGCGCCCAATGTGAAGAAGCGCCCGTCGCTGCCGCACAGCAGGAGCTTGTCGGTGGTCTGGCAGTGGACAGCGAAGGCCGCGCCATCGCCCTCCTTGTACTTGAAGTCGCCGCAGCCATCCTGCCCCAGATCGACATGGCCCTTGGCCGCGCGCACCCAGCCCTTCTGGCTCATGACGACCGTGACCGGCTCCTTCTCGATCATCGCGCTGGGATCGAACTCCACGGTCGGCGCGGCCTCGGCAATCGTCGTGCGACGGCGGCCCAGCGCGGTATCCTCGGCATAGTCCTTGCGCAGCGTGCGCAGATCCTTCTTGAGCCGGGTGCGCTGACGGGCCGGGCTTTCGAGCAGCTTCTCCAGCTCATCCTTCTCGGCCAGCAAGTCGTCCTTTTCCTGCCGCAGCTGCATTTCCTCCAGCTTGCGTAAAGATCGCAGCCGCATGTTGAGGATGGCTTCGGCCTGCCGGTCGGTGAGATTGAACTCGGCCATCATCACCGGCTTGGGCTCGTCCTCGGTGCGGATGATCTCGATCACCCGGTCGAGGTTGAGGAAGGCGATGATATAGCCCTCGACCAGCTCCAGCCGGTCGGCGATCTTGCCCAGCCGGTGGCGGGTGCGGTTCTGCAGGATTTCGAACTGGTGGCGCAGCCAGTTTTCGAGCAGCTCCTTCAGCCCCATCACCATCGGGGTGCGGGTCGCATCCAGCACGTTGAGGTTCAGCCCGAAGCGCGTTTCGAGGTCGGTCAGTTTATAGACGCTCTCCTTGAGCATCTCGGGATCGACATTGCGGCTGCGCGGCACCAGCACGAGACGGATGTTCTCGTCGCTCTCGTCGCGCACGTCTTCGAGCAGGGGCAGCTTCTTGTCGGCGATCACCTGGGCGATCTGCTCGATCAGCTTGCCCTTCGGCACCTGATAAGGAATTTCCGAAATAACAAGCTGATAGCCGCCACCCTTGTGACGTTCTATCCCCGCCTCGCGGTCCTCGGCATTGTCGGCCTCGGCGGCGTAAAACCGCCCGCGCACCCGGAACGAGCCGCGCCCGGTTTCGTAAGCCTTCGAGATCGCCTCGGGGCTGTCGACGATCAGGCCGCCGGTGGCGAAGTCCGGCCCCTGCATCAGCTCCATCAGCCTTGCGTGCTCGACATGCGGGTTGTCGATCAGTTCGAGCGCGGCGTCGATCACCTCGGCGGCGTTGTGGCTGGGAATGTTGGTGGCCATGCCCACCGCGATCCCGCTCGACCCGTTGGCGAGCAGGTTGGGGAACAGGCCCGGAAAGATGACCGGCTCTTGCTCCTCGTTGTTGTAGGTCGGCACGAAGTCGACCGTGCCTTCGTCGAGCCCCTCCATCAGCTGCAGCGCGGTCTTGGTCAGGCGGCATTCGGTGTAGCGCTGCGCAGCGGCGTTATCGCCGTCGATATTGCCGAAGTTGCCCTGCCCTTCGATCAGCGGGTAGCGCAGCGTGAATGGCTGCGCGAGGCGGACCATCGCATCGTAGAGCGCGCTGTCGCCATGCGGGTGATACTTGCCCATCACGTCGCCGACCACGCGGCTCGACTTCTTGAACGCGCTGTCCGGACCGAGACGCAGCCCGCGCATACCCCACAGGATGCGGCGGTGGACCGGCTTCAGCCCGTCGCGCAAATCGGGCAGCGAGC
The DNA here is from genome assembly GCF_003584015.1 of Aurantiacibacter xanthus. Taxonomy (GTDB): domain Bacteria; phylum Pseudomonadota; class Alphaproteobacteria; order Sphingomonadales; family Sphingomonadaceae; genus Alteraurantiacibacter; species Alteraurantiacibacter xanthus. The sequence goes on along the minus strand of NZ_QXFM01000012.1, from coordinate 12,057 downwards.
GCGCGGTAATCGTCGACAGGGCGTAAACGAGGTAGCGCTCGGACAGGGCGCTATCGAACGGCGCATCGACGATGGCGTCGAACGGATCGTGGTCTTCGGTTTCGGCAGGCGACATGCGGTCTGGCCTAGCAGTGGCTCGGCTCAGAGGACAGCGCGGAACAATGCGGTTTCCCCAAGCGTAAGTTGGTCAGACAGCAATTTCTGATGAAAGAACTCCCATGACCCAACATGTTATGATCCTCGCCACCAACGGCTTTGAACAGAGCGAGCTGGAAGGCCCGAAGCAGCGACTGGAAGAGGCCGGCTACAAGACCACCGTGGTCAGCCCCGAAAGCGGCCAGATCAAGGGGTGGGACAACAAGGACTGGGGTCGCCCGGTCGATGTCGACCTGACGCTCGACAAGGCGAAGGCGGATGACTTCGATGCGCTGGTGCTGCCCGGCGGCCAGATGAACCCCGATATCCTGCGCATGAACAAGGATGCCGTGGCCATGGTGAAGACCTTCGTGGATGCGGGCAAGCCCGTTGCGGCGATCTGCCACGCGCCATGGCTGCTGGCCGAAGCGGGCGTGATCGAAGGCAGGACCGTGACCGGCTGGCCCTCGATCCGCACCGACCTGCGCAATGCCGGCGCCAATGTGGTGGACAAAGACGCGGCGGTGGACGGCAACCTCATCACCAGCCGCAAGCCGGACGATATTCCGGCCTTCTCCAACGCCCTGATTGCCGCATTGAAAAACGACTACGAACTGGTCTGACCCCGGCCAGCGTCGCTGATTACCGGAGGCCCCGTCGACGTGTTCGGCGGGGTCTTGTTCGTGGGCTCTTGCCAAATCGCTTTCCGACCTCATAGAATGTGGCAAGAATAAGGCACCCGCTGCAAGCTGACAGGAGAGCGAAGCATGAAACGTTTGTTCATACCGGCTTGCGCGGCCCTGGCGCTGACGGCTTGCGGCCAGCAGGGCGATTACAGCGCCACCGAAGAGCGGCTGACGACGGTTGATGTCGCCGAAGCGCCAGCGGACGATGCGGCGGGCGGAGAAAGCCCGGTCTCGATCCCGCAGATCGCCTATGTCTACGAATATGGCTTCCGCGTTGCGGCGCGCGAGATGGCGCCGTTGCAGGAACGGCATGTTGCGCTGTGCGAAAAGCTCGGGCCGCGGCAGTGTCAGGTGCTGGAAATGCGCTCTTCGGGTGACGAGGGCGATTATGCCTACGGCTCGCTCAATCTCGCGGTGGCGGCGGACAAGGCGCGGGCGTTCGGCGCGCAACTGGCCACCACGGCGGGTGAGGCTGGCGGCGAACAGGTGTCGTCGGCGATCACCGGGGAAGATCTTTCCAAGCAGATTGTCGACACCGAAGCGCGGCTGCGCGCCCGCACCGCCCTGCGCGACCGGCTGATGGAAGTGCTCGAAACGCGGCGCGGGACCGTGGCGGAACTGGTCGAGGCCGAGCGCGGCGTGGCGCAAGTGAACGAAGAGATCGATCAGGCGCGTTCGTGGCTGGCGGAGATGCGCGGGCGGGTCGATTTCAGCCGGGTCAACGTGCAATATCAGAGCGGCACGCCCTCCGGCGGCGGTTTCGTCGAGCCGATCCGGCGCGCCTTCGGCTCGATCGGATCGGTGCTCGGCAACGTCATCGCCGCGCTGATCGTGCTGGCCACCGTGGCCGTTCCGGTCGGGCTCGTCGTCTGGCTTGGCCTGCTCGGCTGGCGGCGGGTGCGGCCAAAGAAAAAGCCCGCCGCGGACACCGAAAGCTAGGCCCCGGCTCAGAACCCTTGCGCGTTGTGGCTCTCGCTCGGGATGCGCACTTCCATCCCGTCGAGATCCTCGCTCAGCAGGATCTGGCACGACAGGCGGCTGGTCGCCTCCACGTCGGCGGCGAGGTCAAGCATGTCCTCTTCCTCCTCGCTGGCATCGGGCAGGCGCGCGAACCACTCGCGGGCGATGATCACATGGCAGGTCGAGCAGGCCATCTGGCCCTCGCACGTTCCTTCGAGCGGCATCCCGGCGCGCTGCCCCACTTCGAGCAAGCTGTCGCCCGGCGCGGCCTCAATCGCGCACTTTTCGCCCTCGCGTGTAATGAAGGTGACCTTGATGGCGTCTATCCTTGTTGCGACGCAGCATGTATAATTCGTTCGGCGGCCTCTTCAAGCTGAGAAAGCGTGGTGTAGCGCCCGAAACCCAGCCGGATCGACGATTTCGCCTGTGTTTCGCTGAGGCCAAGCGCGCGCAACACATGGCTCGCCCTGCCCGAACCGCTGGCACAGGCCGATCCCGCCGAGAACATCACATCGCGGCAGTCGCTCATCAGGCGCGCAACGTCGAGCCCCTCCCGGCGCAGGTTGAGATTGCCATGCCAGCGCTGGGTTGCGCTGCCGTTCAGCTCCCAACCGGCAAACAGTTCGCGGGCACGGGTCCAGAGCATTGCGACATGGGCGGCGTCCTCCTCCATCCGCTTGGCCGCCAGCGCCGCCGCCGCACCGAACCCGGCGCACAGCATCGGCGACAGGGTGCCCGAACGTATCCCTTGCTCCTGCCCGCCGCCGGTCGAAACCGGTGCCAGTTCCACCCCGTCGCGCAGCCACAAGGCCCCGATTCCCTTCGGCCCGTGCAGCTTGTGTGCGCTGACCGCAATCATATCGGCCTCGGCGCAGGTAAGTTTGCCATAGGCCTGCACCGCATCGCACAGATAGAGCGCACCGATGCCCTGCGCGCGGGTGTACCACTGGGCGGTCGGCTGGATCGTGCCGATCTCATTGTTGACCTGCATCACCGCGACCAGCCGCGTGCCCTCGGGCAGGTCTTGCGAAGGGTCACACAACCCCTCGCCCGTGGCCCTAAGCTCGTGGTGCTGGCCCAGCGCCCGCGCCGTATCGAGTACGGCGGCATGTTCGATCGCCGAGCAAGCCACCGGACCGCCCACACCGCGCATGGCGAGGTTGATCGCCTCGGTCGCGCCGCTGGTGAAGATCACCCGCCCGCCTGCCGGAAACAGCGCCGCGACCTGATCGCGCGCGACCTCGACCGCAGCGGCGGCCATGCGTCCCATCCGGTGGGGAGAGTGCGGGTTGCCGAACTGCGCGCTGTCCGGCCCGCCGAACCACGGTTCCATCGCCGCGCGGGCTTCAGGGGCAAGCGGGGTGGTGGCCTGATAGTCGAGATAGATCATGCTTCACCCACCAGGCAGCGAAGGTGACGAAGTTGACACTGTGACAGATGCCCTCGCCCTACGCTGTCCCGCAGGTTTGCACCACTTTGCGGCCAACTGGCGAAGTTGACAGTCTGGCGGAATTTCTCGGATTTGGCGGTGTGCGTCATAGGGCCGTTGTGGGGCTTTTGGTGTCTGTAGGAAAGGGTTGACCCTTCTTCCGCTCGCCCTGAGCTTGTCGAAGGGCTGGTTTTCTGAATCGCGGTCCGACTAAACAAACAAGAACGGCCCTTCGACAAGCTCAGGGCGAGCGGTGTTTCTGTGGGACCGCCCACTGTGCATGCCAGCAATCCGCCGGCCCAAACTTGATCGCGTGACACGAGCATGGCTTGATCACCCGCCCTGCTATAGGTTCCCCCCATGCTCCTGATCGTTGGAACCGTTCGCCTGCCCGCCCACAACCTTGAGGCGGCCCGCCCGATCATGCAGCGTATGGCCGAGGCCAGCCGCGCCGAGGACGGCTGCGCGCAATACAGCTATGCCGAAGACCTGTTCGACCCCGGCCTCATCCATGTGAAGGAGATGTGGGTCGACCAACACGCGCTCGACCGCCACTTCGCCACCGCACATCTGGCCGAGTGGCGCGCCGCCTGGCCCGACCTTGGCATCGGCGAACGCGACCTGCGGGTTTACGATGTCGGAGAGCCGCGTTCGACCTGAGGAGACCGCTTACTTCGCGGTTCTGAGCGCCTCAAGATAGGCCAGAAGGTTGGAGATATCGCCCTCTTCGAACACGAACACCGGCATTTCGGTCGTATGGCCGACCTGAATTCCGCGCTCGAACGAACCGGCCACCGCCCATGCCGGCAAACGGTGCGAAGCGGTTTCGAGGCTGGGGGCGTGCGGATTGGGCGACGTGCCATCCTCCAGCGCATGACAGCTGGCGCAATTGGCCTGCGCGAAAGTGCGGCCCTTGGCGGCGCTTTCGGAAAGACCAGCTGCATCGCGATCGGTTACGCAAGCCGTAACGAGAAGGGCAGCGGCACCAATGATCACAGGCTTGAGCACGATAAACTTCCTCTTGTTCTTTGGCCGCGCTCTAGCGCAGCACGGTTGAGCGGCGCAAGTGAGCTTCGGTGACGAGAGCATGGCCGGACTATACGGCAATGGAGGTGGGAAGCGGACGCTTTTGCCTATTCGTCATTCCGGACCTAATCGGGGGTTCGGCTGGTTGAATGCAAGAGACCAAGGAAGCTGGAACCCGGCTCAGGGCGAGCAATTGGTGCTATCGAAGCCCCCGCCACACCGCCACGAATGCCTCCAGCTCCGCCGCGCTCGTGTTCCACCCCAGCGACACCCGGATCGTCCGCCGCGCCTGATCGTCGTCCACCCCGAAGGCATCGAGCACGCGGCTCTTCTTCAGCGTGCCCGACGAGCACGCGCTCCCCGCCGACACCGCAAAACCCATCGCATCGAGCCGGATCAGCAGCGCCTGCGCGCTCATGGTGGGATGCGTGAGCGCCGTGATGTAGTCGACCTGCTCGCCCAGTTCGAGCACATCGCCCGCCAGCGCCGCGCGGAACTCCGCCCGTTCCGCCATTGATGTCGCCCAGTCGCCCGACTCAAGCGCGGCGGCCATGCCCATGATCGCGGGCAGGTTCTCGGTCCCGGCGCGATAGCCGCGTTCGTGGCCGCCCATCGGTTCGAGCAGCGCGAAATCGCGCAGCAGCAGCGCGCCGACGCCAATCGGCCCACCGAACTTGTGCGCCGACACCACCGCCATATCCACCTGCGGCAGGGCGAGCTTGCCCGCACTCTGCGAGCAGTCGGAGAGAACCAGAGCGCCGGTCTCGCCCAGCACCCGCGCCATGTCCTCAACCGGGTTGATCGTGCCCGTCTCGGGGTTGACGTGCTGGACCGCAAAAACGGTGTCACCGTCAAGCGCGACATCCTCGGCGTAAACCTGCGCATCGGGCGCGGCGCGGAACACCGCGTCGTGCTCCACCGCGCTGACCACCCGGCGGCTCGCCCTGGCGCGGCCCAGACCGAGCGCCAGCGCCTCGCTCGCGCCGCTGGTAAAGATCACCTCGCCCGCCCAGCCGAGCGCCTCCTTCACCCGTTCGCGCGCCTCTTCAAGCGCGGCCTTGGCCTTGCGGCCCTCGGCGTGGGGGCTGCTGGGATTGGCCCAGATCGCCAAGCCCTGTTCCATCGCGGCGCGCGCTTGCGGGCGAAGCGGCGAGGTGGCAGCGTGATCCAGATAGATACGGGTCATGCGGAAAGAATTGCGAAGAACGCCATCGTCCCTATATAGCCGCCGACTTCCCCCGCGCCAGCCGCGCGGTTTCAAAACCACATAAAGCAGAGCCGATCAGCCCATGCCGCACGTCATTTTCCCCGGCCCCGAAGGCCGCCTCGAAGGCCGCTACTCGCCCGCTCCGCGCCCGCGCGCACCCGTGGCGATGATCCTCCACCCGCACAGCCAGGGCGGCGGGACCATGAACGACCGCATCGTCCAGCGCCTGTACAAGACCTTCGTCGATCGCGGGTTCGCCACACTGCGCTTCAACTTCCGCGGCGTCGGCAAGAGCCAGGGCAGCTTCGACAACGGCATCGGCGAACTGTCGGATGCCGCCTCGGCGCTCGACTGGGTGCAGTCGATCCACCCCGAAGCGCAGGTGACCTGGGTCGCAGGCGTGAGCTTCGGCGCGCTGATCGGCATGCAGCTGCTGATGCGCCGCCCGGAAATCCGCGGCTTCATCTCGGTCGCCCCGCCCGCCAACATGTACGACTTCAGCTTCCTCGCGCCCTGCCCGGCCTCGGGCATCTTCATTCAGGGCACGGGCGACACGGTCGTGCAGCCAAACAGCGTGCAGAAGCTGGTCGACAAGCTGCGCACGCAGAAGCACATCACGATCCACCACGACGAGATCCCGCGCGCCAACCACTTCTTCGAAAACGAACTCGAAGAGCTGATGGGCTCGGTCGACAAGTATCTCGACTTCCGGCTCGATCCGTCCTGCCCGATTACCTGATCGGCTGACCGCAAACCGGCACGCCGGGCGGGAACCCGCCCGGCTCCCCATCCGTAAATCCCCCCGAACCCGGCACTTGCCGGAGGAAAATTCGTGCCTGAATTTCAGGTCTTTCCTCCGTTCCCCGCTGGTGGTAATGTGTAACATAATAACATTACAAGGAGGGAGTTTGAGATGGCATATGTTGACAGCACAGCCGCGCCCGGCGCTCGGGCCAAGGCCCTGCTCGGCGTCGGTGCGATCCATGCGGTCATGGCAATCGGTGTCTATACCGGGCTGACCATCACGGGCGTGATCGCGCCGCCCGAAAAGATCGTCACCGCGTGGAACGTCCCCACCCCGACGCCCACGCTCGAACCGCCGCCGCCGGAAAAGATCGAGCAGCAAGTGCCCGAGGTCGTGACCTACAATCCGCCCAAGGCGCCCGAGCGCAAGCTCGACCTGCCGACGCGCGACCCGATTGTCGCGGCTCCGTTCGACGATGGCCCGGTCATGCCCACGATCCCGCGACAGTTTCCGGGCACGGGCACCGGCGACCTGGCTCTGCCCACGCCTTCGCCCTCACCGAGCTTCGCGGCGGTGGGGCCCTCGGCGATCAATGGCCCTACCGGCTGGATCACCACCGACGACTATCCCCGCCGCGACCTCATGCGCGAGAACGAAGGCACGGTGCGCTATCGCCTCGTGGTGGCGAGCAACGGGCGAGTGGAGACCTGCGAGGTGACGCAAAGCTCGGGCCACAGCGGGCTCGATGCCGAGACCTGCCGCCTGCTGCAACGCCGCGCGCGGTTCCAGCCGGCGAAAGACACCAGCGGCGCGCAGGTGGTCGGCACCTTCACCGGCGCGGTGACATGGCAGATTCCCTGAGCGCCGATTCCCTGAGCGCCGATCGGCGCTAGTCGCCGGCGGCGGCGGCATCTCGCAGCGGGATGCCGCCGTCGTCGTCAGGGATCACCCAGATGGCCACATTGGCCACCATCACGAAGGCGAGGATCAGCATCAGCATGCCGCGCTGCTTGTCGCCGCGGCGCAAGAGCGTGATCCCGCCGCCGATCAGGACCGCCGCGGCCAGCATCACGATAGAAACGATAATGTCGAACATCCCCCATCCCTAGCCGCGCCGCGCGCCGTCCGCCAGTTGGGTTTGACTTGGCCGGTTGCGGCTGTAACCAGATAGCATGCACAGCTTCGACACCCCCCTGCTCACCCGCCGCGCGGCCCTGAAGGGCGCCTCGGGCCTCGCCATCGCCGCCACCCTGCCGGGCTGCGTCACCGCCACCGCGACCCCCGCTGCATCGGGTGCCACTGCGCTGCTCGACGATGTCGCCTGGCGGCTGCTCGCGCACGAGCCCGGACGCGCGACCTCGCTCGGGGTCGACACCGGCGTCCATGCCGCGATGCGCGGCCAGCTCGAAGACACCTCGCCCGCCGGCAAGGCCGCGCTGGCCGAGACCCTGCGCGAAGATCTCGCGCGTGTATCGGCGGTCAATGACAGCGGGCTCGACGCGCCCACCCGCACCAGCCTCGAAGTGGTGAAGAGCGCCTATGCCAATGCTCTCGACGGGTTCGCCCAGCCCTATGGCGATGTGGCGGTCGGCTCGTGGCGCAACGCGCCCTATGTCGTGATCCAGAATGTCGGCGGCTATCTCGACCTGCCGCGCAGCTTCGATTCGGACCAGCCGCTGCGCGATGGGGCCGATGTCGACTACTACATGCAGCGGCTGGCGCAGGTGCCCGCTGCGCTTGCGGGCGAGCTGGAGCGGATGCGGTCGGCCCGCGAAATGGGCCTCGTCGCGCCCGACTTCCTGCTCGACAAGGCCATCGGGCAGATGGAGCAGACCATTGCCGACACTGCCGAGGGTGGCGCCTGGGCGATGCCGCTCGGCCGTTCGGAGCTGGCCGAAGCCAGGGCCGCCGTGCCCCATGCCGTGCAGCTGGCGCAAACCGCGATCGCGCCAGTGCTTGCCGCGCAGCTTGAAGAACTTAAGGCCGAACGCGCGCTCGCCACGTCCGACGCCGGGATGTGGGCGCGCCCCGGCGGGCCGGACTATTATCGCTGGGCGCTGAGGGCCAGCACCACCACCAGCCTCAGCCCCGAAGAGGTCCACGAGCTGGGCCACGATACCCTCGCCTCGATCCACGCCAAGATGGACCCGATCCTGCGCTCGCTCGGCTATACCGAGGGCACGGCGGGGCAGCGCATGCACCAGCTTTCGCAGGATGAACGCTTCCAGTTCGCCGAGGGCGACGAGGGCCGCGCGCAGATCATGGATTTCATTCACGAGCGGATCGACTGGATCCGCGCACAGATGCCGCGCGCGTTCAACCGCACCGTGACTGCGCCGCTCGAAGTGCGCCGCCTGCCGCTGGCCGAAGAACCCGGCGCGCCCACCGCCTATGGCGGCGCGGGATCGAAGGATGGCTCGATCCCCGGCAAGATGTGGATCAACCTGCTAACCACCGATCTGCACCGCAAATATACCCTGCCCACGCTGGTCCACCACGAGACCATTCCCGGCCACGTGTGGGAGGGCGAATATTCGAACCAGCTGCCGCTGATCCGCTCGATCCTCGCGTTCAATGCCTTCAGCGAAGGCTGGGCGCTCTATGCCGAGCAACTCGCCGACGAACTGGGGGCCTATGCCGATCACCCCGCATGGCAGCTTGGCTATTTGCAGGATGCGGCCTTCCGCGCCTGCCGTCTGGTGGTCGATACGGGGATGCACGCCAAGCGCTGGAGCCGCGCCGAGGCGCTCACCTTCATCACCGAGCAGACCGGCGATGGCATGGACGAGATGGCCAGCGAGATCGACCGCTATTGCAGCTGGCCGGGGCAGGCCTGCGGCTACATGGTCGGCAAGCTGGAAATCCTGCGTCAGCGCGAGCTTGCGCGTGAGGCGCTGGGCAACCGCTATGACCTCAAGGACTTCAACATGGCGGTGGTGGAAGGCGGCAACGTGCCGCTTGACGTGCTGGCGGGCAACGTCAGCCGCTACATCGCGAGCGCGTCCGGCTAGGCCGGGATGATATTGCATTGACGCGCAAAGCCCTTCCCCCGTGGGGAAGGGTTGGGATGGGGGTTCTGCGCCAACCAGCGTCGAGCCCCCACCCCCAGCCCCTCCCCAAGGGGAGGGGAGGCAAGGTCGATCAGGCCAATGCCGTAAATCTCTAAGGATCAGCCCTTGTTGAACAGGCCCTTGGCCATGTTCGCCACGTCGTTGAGCGGGTTGCCGTCGCCGTCGCGGTCGAGCAGGTGGGCAAGGCTGCCCGGATCGTTCCTGATCGCGTTGGCGAACTCGGTGAGCGAGCCTTCGCCGCCGATCTGCGCGACGATCTGCGACAGGGTGCCGGTGTCGAGCCCGGTCCTGGCCGAAGCGAGTTCAACCGTATCGCCCTGCATCGGATGCGCCTGAGCGAGCGCGGCAATCGCCTTTTCGGCCATCGCCGGGTCAATCCCGACCTTCGCGGCGAGGTTCACCACATCGTCGGGCGAACCGGCGATGGTTTTCAGGATGGTGTCAAGCATGCTCATGGTCTGTCTCCTTCGACGTTAAGTAACGCCGAAGGAGACTTATTCACTGACCATGCAATTTGAAAGACACCGGAGCATCTTTCCTTGCCGATCTCGCTCAGGCCGGTTGGGCGGCAAGCTGCGGAGCAGCCTGCTTCACGGCCTCGTCGACATAGTCTTCGAACTGCGCAAAGTTGGTCACGAACAGCTTGACCAGGTGCTGCGCCATTTCGTCATAGGCGGCCTTGTCGGCCCAGGTCGAACGCGGATCGAGGATCGTCTGGTCGATGCCCAGTTCCTCCAGCGCGGGCACGAACACCGGCACTTCGAAGCCGAAGTTCGGGTCCACACGGTATTCGACACCGTCCATCTTGCCATCGAGCGCCGCGTTAAGCAGGCCGCGCGTCGCCTTCAGCGGCATGCGGTTACCGACGCCGTACTTGCCGCCGGTCCAGCCGGTGTTGAACAGCCAGCACTGGGCATTGCCCTCGGCGATCCGCTTCTTCAGCAGGTTGCCATAGACCGACGGATGACGCGGCATGAAGGCAGCGCCGAAGCAGGTCGAGAAGGTGGCTTCGGGCTCGGTCACGCCGATCTCGGTGCCGGCGACCTTGGCGGTGTAGCCCGAGAGGAAGTGATACATCGCCTGCTCGGGCGTAAGCTTCGCAATCGGGGGCATCACGCCGAAGGCATCGGCGGTTAGCATCACCACGTTCGACGGCACCGGGCCGAGGTTCTTTTCCGAAGTGTTCGGGATGAACTCGATCGGATAGGCACCGCGGGTGTTCTCGGTCTTGCTGGTGTCGGTGAAGTCGATCTCGCGCGTGCCCTCGTCCATGGCGACGTTCTCGAGGATCGTGCCGAACATGCGGGTGGTGGCGTAGATTTCGGGCTCGCCCTCGGCCGAAAGGTCGATCACCTTGGCATAGCAGCCGCCTTCGAAGTTGAAGACCGCCGAGTCCGACCAGCCATGCTCGTCATCGCCGATCAGCGTGCGGCTCGCGTCGGCCGAAAGCGTGGTCTTGCCGGTGCCCGACAGGCCGAAGAAGATCGCCGTCTTGCCGTCGGCGCCGATATTGGCCGAGCAGTGCATCGGCATCACGCCCTGCTCGGGGAGCAGGTAGTTCAGCAGGCCGAACACGCCCTTCTTCATCTCGCCCGAATATTCGGTGTTGCCGATCAGGATCAGCTTCTCGGTGAAGTTGACCGCGATCACGGTGTCGCTGCGGCAACCATGACGCTCAGGGTCGGCCTTGAAGCTGGGCAGGTTGATGATGGTATATTCGGGGGCGAAGGTGGCCAGCTCGTCCTGCGTCGGGCGCACCAGCAGCGTGCGCACGAACAGCGAGTGCCAGGCCATCTGCGTGATCACGCGCACGTTCACGCGGTATTCCGGCTGCGAACCGCCGAACAGGTCGGCCACGTAAAGCTCGTCCTTGCCTTCCAGCTCGGCGAGGAAATCGGCCTTGAGGTTGGCGAAGTGTTCGGGGCTCATCGGCTGGTTGATGGCACCCCAGTTGATCGACTCCTCGGTGGTGGCATCGCGCACCACGAACTTGTCCTTCACGCTGCGCCCGGTGAAGCGCCCCGTCTCGACCACCAGCGGGCCATGCGCCGCCAGCTTGCCCTCGCCGCGCTCCAGTGCATGCTCCACCAGCGCGGCAGTTCCCAGGTTGGGATAGATCTTGGCCTTGGTCGAAAGGCCTTGTTCGGACAATGAAACGTTCAGGGGTGTCACATGCGTCTCCTCACGCAGGTTGGTCATGGCGCTCTTGGGCGGTCGCCGGCTACTGGCAGGGCGCATAGGGTGCGCGCCCCGCAAGGTCAATTTGCTGCGCGATATGGTGCAGCATATGCCCTGAAATGCTACAGCAATGTCCAGAGTTGCAACAGCAGTATGATTGAGAAAACGATGCTGGCGCGATAGACCGCTCCGGTAACGAGGTAATTGCATGAACGAAGTGGCAGACCAACAGTATAACGGCAGCGGGCAAGACCCGGCTCCGGGCGAGCCGCAGCGTGTGATCGCGCTGGTCGACGACGATCGCAATATCCTCACCACGCTCTCGATCGCCTTGCAGGCCGAAGGCTATGCCACCCGCGTCTATTCCGATGGCGAGGCCGCGCTCGGCGCGCTGCTCTCCAACCCGCCCGACCTTGCCGTGTTCGACATCAAGATGCCGCGCATGGACGGAATGGAACTGCTCGGCCGCCTGCGCGAACACTCGCGGCTGCCCGTGATCTTCCTCACCAGCAAGGACGAGGAGGAGGACGAAGCCGCCGGCCTTGCCATGGGCGCGGACGACTATATCGCCAAGCCGTTCAGCCAGCGCCTGCTGCTGGCCCGGATCGGCGCGATCCTGC
>NZ_QXFM01000002.1 GCF_003584015.1 Aurantiacibacter xanthus | reverse complement strand
CGATGGCGGCCTTACCGTCCGGGCGCTCGCTGTCGCCCTGCGGCAGGCGGCCCAGCGCAACGAGGCGCGCCACCGCCATGTCCCAGGCGATTTCCCCGCTCTGCGGCAGGAAACCGATGCCTCGTGCGCGCTCGCGCGGGGGCATCGCACGCAGCGGCTCCCCGTCGAGGAACACCCCGCCCAGCTCGGGCATCTCGATACCGGACAGCGCGGTAAGCAGGGTCGATTTGCCGGCCCCGTTCGGCCCGCAGATCGCCACCAGCTCGCCGGAGGTGAGTGTGAGCGACACCCGCGACAGGGCCTCGTGTTCTCCGCGCGCCACGGTCACGACGCGTGCGATTAGCTCCATGGCGATGCTCCGCGCCGCATCTTCAGCAGCAGGTGAAGGAAGAACGGCGCGCCCAGCAGGTTGAGCGCAATGCCAAGCTGCAACTCGCTGACCAGCGGCAGCAGACGGCAGGCGATGTCGGCCAGCAGCACCAGCAGCGCACCCGCCAGCGTGCTCGGCAGGATCAGCGAAGAGGGGGCACGATCGGTGAACGGGCGCACCAGATGCGGCACGATCAGGCCGACGAAGCCGATCACACCCGCCACGGCGACGCCGCTGCCCACGGTGAGCGCCACGCCCATGATGATCAGCCAGCGCAGCGCCTGCGGGTCGATCCCGAGCGAGCGCGCCGCCGCCTCGCCCAGCGTCAGCGCATCGAGCGCGCGGCCAGCGCCATAGAGCAGGCCCACGCCCACCAGCGTCAACGGGGCGGCGATGGCCACGTCGTGCCAGCTGCGATCGGTCAGCGCGCCCATCAGCCAGGTCACGATGCCCGCCAGCGCGAAGGGATTGGGCGCGAGGCTGATCACCAGCGCGGTGAGCGCGCCGGCAATGCTCGCGATCATCACGCCCGACAGGGTGAACAGGGCCACCCCGGTGCTGCGCCCCGCGAGCAGCGACAACAGCGCCATCGCTCCCCCGGCCCCGAGCAGCGCCGCCACGGGCACCGCCAGCACACCGAGATTGCCGCCCCCACTGAACAGCGCGAGCGTGCCGCCCAGCGCCGCCGCAGGTGCGATGCCGAACAGGCCGGGGTCGGCCAGCGGGTTGCGCAGGTATCCCTGCATCGCCGCCCCCGCCGCGCCCAGCCCCGCCCCGATCACCAGCGCGAGCACACTGCGCGGCAGCCGCAGCTCGGCCAGAATGACATAGGCGTTGGGCACCGAGGCCGGATCGACCCACACGCGCCCGGCCAACAGCGATGCCGCCAGCGTCAGTGCGATGGCCACCAGCAAGCCCGAGACCAGCCGCGTCACGAGAACCCCTCCCGGATCTCACGCAACCGGGCGAGCGCACGCGGGATCGTCGGCCCGGCACAATAGAGCAGGCGCTGGTCGAACTGCGCCCGCGCGGTGTCCGCCAGCACTTCAAGCGCGGGATGGTGCAAGGCCCGCGCCGAGCCCGCCGTCAGGATCAGCTCCGGCGGATCGGCCAGCACCTGTTCGAGCGGCAGCACCTGCCCCTGCCCCAATCCGCGCGCCGCCGAGTGCAGCGTGAAGCCGGAATGCGAGAGCAGAGCGGCGACCAGGCTATCCGGGCCCGGAACGATGCCGTTTTCCTGCCACATCAGCGCGCTGACCGGAGCCTGTTGCTCCGCGCCATCCTGCCGCCACGCCGCAGAGATTGCCTCGGCCAGCGCGTCGCCATCCTCGCTGCGGCGCGCGAGATCGGCCAGTGCGCGCACCTGGCTCAGGCTGTCGTCCACCGTTTGCGGAATATCGAGATTGAAGACCGCAATCCCGGCCTGTTCGAGCGCGTGCCGCGTCGGCGCGGGCAGGAAGCGGTCGGCCACCACGAGATCGGGCGCAAGTGCGAGTATCTCTTCGACGCGGCCCGAGGTGCTGCGATAGCGGGCCGCCTGTGCGGCAGGCATCGAGCTTTGGGCGGGGTTCTTGCTGAAGTGCGAGATGGCCAGCAACTGGTCGGGCGGCGTGAATTCGGCAAGGATCGCATCGCTGCAGGGATTGAGGCTGACAATGGTCGGCCTGCCATCCGCACGCTGGCGGACGGGCGCCGTGCCGCAGGCGGCAAGCAGCAGCACAAGCAAGGCTGCGGACGATAGTCGACGCTTTATCACGAAAATCCAGCCGCCTTGCGCAATGCGCCGTCTCCGCGCGACGGTCTCTCGACCCTCGCACCACCCCCCGGTGACACGACCGGATGCCCCATGCACCCGGACTGCACCCTCGAAAAAACTCTGCGACCGATAACCAGTAGCGCCCAACCCCCCGGTCATAACCCGCGCCGCTAGCAACGCTACCCAGTGACGGCAATTGGGAATTGCGACGCACTCGCGAAATATCCGGGAATTCACCGCCGCCTGCCGCGATGTCCCGAATGGGGACAGCTTGCGTGTCATCAATGTCCTGGCAAGCATTTGCGCCTAATTGGCCACCATGCGCGCCAGTTGCATTCTCCCTGACGAGTCGATTCCCGACTTTCGCGACCGCATCACGCGCAGCCGCGCGGCGCGCTCGCTTGCCGCGGGCGGCGAAGGCAAGCGCTCCATGCGCAAGTTCGGCGTGCTGGCGGCGGCCGCCGCCGTGCCCGCGCTGGCCATGCCGGGTGGCTTGCAGGGGCTGACCATGCCCTCGGCCAGTGCCGCCACCACTGCCGTGGTGCCGATGGGGTTCGAAACGCCGGGCGAAAGCTTCCCCGGCTCAGCCTTCTACTATCTCGAAGACGCGCCGCAGGCGGTGGCCGCCGATCTCACCGCCGCGCCCACGGGCGCAGCGCTGCCCGATGCACAGAACGGCGGCGGTTCCTTCATCGCCGGCCCTGCCGCGCGTTCGCTGCGGGTGGCCGGCTCGCTGACCGATCAGGCCCGCGCCCAGCAATGCATGACGCAGGCCATCTACTACGAAGCCGCCAGCGAATCCGATGCAGGCCAGCGGGCCGTGGCGCAGGTGGTGCTGAACCGGCTGGCCCACCCCGCCTACCCCTCGACCGTCTGCGGCGTGGTGTTCCAGGGCTCGGAGCGCAGCACCGGCTGCCAGTTCACCTTCACCTGCGACGGCTCGCTCGCGCGGCAGCCGTCGGCCTTCATGTGGGGCCGCGCCAGCCGCATCGCGCGGCAGGCACTGGCGGGCGCGGTCTATGCGCCGGTGGGTCTGGCCACGCACTATCACACGCTGGCGGTCCATCCCTACTGGGCGAACAGCCTCGATCAGGTGGCGGTGATCGGCGCGCATCAGTTCTATCGCTGGCGCGGCGCGGCGGGGACCAGCCCGGCCTTTACCGGGCGTTATCTCGGCGGCGAGCCGGCTCCCGGTCGCGCAGCCGCGCTGATGGCTGAAGCCGACGCCGGCCCCGCTCCCGATCCGGCCAGCCCGCTGGCGCTGGGCGAACCTGCACTCCAGAGCAGCGCAACCGTTGCCAGCCACGCCCTCAGCACAGGCACGCCGTCGGCGCCCGAAACTCCGGCAGCGGAGGCACCGTCCCCCGTCCCCGGTGCGGTTCCAGCGGCGGCACGCGGTTCGCGTTTGCCCGGCGGCGGAGCGATTCGGGCCGAATATGCCCGCAGCGGCAGTTGGCGCACCGAACCCGGCAAGGATTGACCTGCCGGCCTTCCCGACCGGCGCTCCAGCAGTTTGCGCAATCAGGGCAAAGAATGCGTTTACCATGCGCGGCAACGCGGAATTAGGCTAACATAAGTAGCTTTCTTGGGATTGTCCGACAGCGGCAATGCAACACCAGACGAGAGAGCCAGCCCGCCATGTCCATCCGCCTTGCTGCCCCGAGGTTTTTGCGCAAGCGGCTCACCGCTTCGCAAGTCCTGCGTCTGCAACGTGAGGCCGCCAACGACAATCGCCTCCGCAATACCGAAGCCGATGCGGCGATCCGCCGGGCGCTGGAATTGTTCGGGCGCCATGGCCTGGGGGCGGCACAGGTGGCCCATCAGGCGGCTGAACGCGCTGCCATGCACGGCGATGCGGAAGGGTTTGCATCCTGGCACGAGGTCTGCGCCAATCTCGACCGGCGGCTGGCGCACGATCTTGCGCGGTTCGCCCCGCAAACGGTCGCACCGGCCTGAGACTGCCCTGAGATTGCATCGTCAACACTACGCAGGGATACTTTAAGGTTTCTAAAGATAGCGGGGGTGTAACGCACAAGTCTCTTCGGAGGGTATCTTGGCAAGCACGGTTGAACACCCCACGCCCGAAGGCGTAACGCGACCGCGAGTGGAGCGGCGCTATTACGACGGCCACGACGTGCCGCCGACGGGGCTGGTGCTGGCCTGCTCTGCCAACTTCCTCATCATCTGGTCCTGCGCGCTGCTGAGCGGCTCACGCTTGCTGTTTGCATTGGCGCTGTTCATGTCGCTGGTGCTGGCGGGGCGGCTGATCACCTCGCTGCTCTATACGACGAGCAACAGCTCCACCTCCCGCGAGCGCCTGTCGCCGTTCGTGATGGTGCCGGAAGCGGTGCTGTCTGCATGCATCGGCCTGTTCGGTGCATTCGCGCTGGTTCTGCAGATTGACGGCGAGTTGCAGACGCTCGCGCTCGTCTATGCGCTGACCTATGCCACGGCGATGACGGTTCGCTGCGCCGACCAGCCGATCTGTGCGCGTATTCACATGGGTCTGGTCGCAGTGCCGACCGTCGCCGCCTCGCTATATGTGGGATCGCCAGCCTCGCTGGTGCTGGCGCTCGTGGTTCCCGGTCTCGCCATGACGATGGATACCTTGACCCAGACCATTTACGGCCACCTCTGCAGCATCGCGCGGATCTCGCAGGAGCGCAAGGCGGTCAGCGAGCAGTACCACTTCCTCGCCCTGCACGACGGGCTGACCGGGCTGCTCAATCGTGACGGCTTTCATATCTCGATCGAAGACATGCTCACGCTGCGCGGCCCCGGCCAGCGCATTGCCTTGTTGTGGTTCGACCTGCACCACCTGCGCGACATCAACGAAAGCCAGGGCTATGCGGCGGGAGACCGGCTGCTCTGCGAAATGGCCCGCCGGATGCGCGCCTGCACGCCCGACGATGCCGTGCTGGCGCGGTTCGGCAGCGACGAGTTCCTGCTCGCGGTGCCGGTCGCCTCACGTCGCCATGCCGAACGACTGGTCAACAAGGTGAGCAGCCATCTCAACCGGCCCTTGCGGCTCGACTATGCGATGGTGGAAGCGGGCACGGCAATCGGCGCAGCGATACTGGGCGAGGATTCGGCGACGATATCGCACCTGATGCAGTCGGCCAATATCGCGCTGATGCAGGCCAAGGAGCAGAACAGCCGCACCTGCTTTTACGCACCCGAGATGGGCCAGCAACGCGCCGAGCGCAAGGAAATGGAGCGCGATCTGCGCGCCGCGCTCGCGCGGGAGGAACTGGAGGTGCATTTCCAGCCGCTGATCGATCTCGACAGCGGAAAGATATGCAGCTTCGAGGCGCTGGTGCGCTGGACCCATCCGCAGAAGGGCGAAATCTCGCCCGAGGTGTTCATTCCGCTGGCCGAGGAAACCGGCCAGATCATCACGCTCGGCAACTGGGTTACGGCTCAGGCCGCCCGCGCCGCTGCGACATGGCCCGATCACATCATGCTGGCGGTGAACCTGTCGCCAACCCAGATGCGCGCACCGGGCGCGGCGCTGGGCATCCTGCATGCGCTGCGTGTGGCCGGCCTGCCCCCGCGTCGGCTGGTGATCGAAGTGACCGAGAGCGTGTTTCTCGAAGACTGCGTCCACGCGCGCCATTTCATGGACGACCTGACCCGCGCGCAGGTCCATTTCGCGCTCGACGACTTCGGCACCGGCTATTCGTCATTGAGCTATCTGCACCGCTATCACTTCGACAAGATCAAGATCGACCGCAGCTTCGTGTGCGGCCCGCAGGTCGGCCCGCACAGCGATGCGATCATTCGTGCCGTGGCGGGCATGGGACGCAAGCTGGGGATGGAGATCGTCGCCGAAGGCATCGAGACAGCCGAACAGGCGCACAGTCTGCGGAGCGCGGGTTGCACGCTCGGTCAGGGGTTCTACTTCAGTCGGGCGGTAACGGCGCCGGAAGCGCAGAAGCTGCTTGATCAGGAAGAAGGCAAGCAGGGCAAACTCCTCCTTGCGCAATAGCCGCAGCGCCCCGACAGCCGACCTGACGACCATCCTCTTGATACTGCGAACTGTTTGCAAAGATAAGGCAATTTCAGGCCGTTTTCGCTGTTGCAATAGGCTTTTGCGGGGCCTACGGCTCCTTGCGTGAAAGGCATTGCCCGGCCGGGCGCAGGGCAATGCGGTGACGATCCGGATAGCGCCCTTCGACAGGCAAAGGACGAAGACACCTGATGGCCCGCAAGAAAATCGCCCTCATCGGCGCCGGCATGATCGGCGGCACCCTCGCTCACCTCGCAGCGAAGAAGGAAATGGGCGACATCGTCCTGTTCGACATCGCCGAAGGCATGCCGCAGGGCAAGGCGCTCGATCTGAGCCAGTGCGGCCCGGTCGAAGGCTTCGACGCCTCGATCACCGGCACCAACGACTATGCCGACATTGCCGGGGCCGACGTGATCATCGTCACCGCCGGTGTGCCGCGCAAGCCCGGCATGAGCCGCGACGACCTGCTCGGCATCAACCTTTCGGTGATGAAGGCCGTGGGCGAAGGCATCAAGGCCCACGCTCCTGACGCATTCGTGATCTGCATCACCAACCCGCTCGACGCGATGGTCTGGGCGCTGCGCGAATTCTCCGGCCTGCCCGCCAACAAGGTGGTCGGCATGGCTGGCGTGCTCGACTCGGCGCGCTTCGCGACCTTCCTCGCCTGGGAATTCGGCGTCTCGGTGAAGGACGTGAACGCCTTCGTGCTCGGCGGCCACGGCGACACCATGGTGCCGGTGCTGTCCTATTCCACCATTTCGGGCATTCCGGTGCACGACCTCGCCAAGATCAAGGGCGTGGACGCCTCGCGGCTTGACGACATCGTGGCCCGCACCCGTTCGGGCGGCGGCGAAATCGTCGGCCTGCTGAAGACCGGCTCGGCCTACTATGCGCCCGCCACCAGCGCGATCGCGATGGCCGAAGCCTATCTCGGCGACCAGAAGCGCATCCTGCCCTGTGCGGCTTACGTTGAAGGCAAGTATGGCGTTGACGGGCTTTATGTCGGCGTTCCGGCCGTGATCGGTGCCAATGGCATCGAGGACGTGGTCGAGATCGAACTGTCGGACGAAGAAAAGGCCAACCTCAAGGTTTCGGTCGACGCGGTCGAGGAACTGCTGGTGGCCTGCAAGGGACTTGAGCCTTCGCTGGCTTAACAATGCATGACGCTTCTCCTCCTTCTTTTGGCGATAGGCTGGATGGCCCTGCATTGGTGGCTCGGTCGCAGAGGCTATCGCCGAACACTGGGAGCGCTCTCGATACTCGACGCAGTTCTTTTCGTTTTGCTGTGGGTGCACCTTCATAATGACGCAGCAAGCAACCCCTCCAACGGAATGGGACGCGGTCTCGCGTTTTTCGGCGGTGTCCTTTTCCTCGCCTTGCCAGCGCTTGTCGGGGCAGGAGCGTTCTGGAAATTCCGCCGGGTAACCGCAGAACACAAACAGGAATTTGATTAATGTCCATCCTCGTAAACAAAGACACCAAGGTCATCACGCAAGGGATGACCGGCAACACCGGCACCTTCCACACCCAGCAGGCGCTGGACTACGGCACGCAGATGGTCGCGGGTGTGACCCCCGGCAAGGGCGGCACCACCCACCTCGGCCTGCCCAACTTCGACACCGTGAAGGAAGCCAAGGCCGAAACCGGAGCGACCGCTTCGGTCATCTACGTCCCGCCGCCATTCGCCGCCGACTCGATCCTTGAAGCCATCGAGGCCGAGATCGAGCTGATCGTCGCCATCACCGAGGGCGTTCCCGTGCTCGACATGGTGCGCGTGAAGCGCGCGCTGCAGGGTTCGAAGTCGCGCCTGATCGGGCCGAACTGCCCCGGCGTGCTCACCCCCGGCGAGTGCAAGATCGGCATCATGCCCGGCTCGATCTTCTCGAAGGGCTCGGTCGGCGTCGTCAGCCGCTCGGGCACGCTCACCTACGAAGCCGTGCACCAGACCACCGCGGTCGGCCTCGGCCAGACCACGGCTGTCGGCATCGGCGGCGATCCGGTCAACGGCACCAACTTCATCGACGTGCTCGACCTGTTCCTGTCGGACGACGAGACCAAGTCGATCATCATGATCGGCGAAATCGGCGGCTCGGCTGAAGAAGAAGCCGCCGAGTTCATCAAGCAGGAAGCGGCCAAGGGCCGTTCCAAGCCGATGGTCGGCTTCATCGCCGGGCGCACCGCCCCTCCGGGCCGCCGCATGGGCCACGCGGGCGCGATCGTCTCGGGCGGCCAGGGCGGCGCCGAAGACAAGATCGCCGCGATGGAAAGCGCCGGCATCCGGGTCAGCCCCTCGCCCTCGCTGCTGGGCGAGACCCTCGATGCCCTGCTGAAGGAACTCGCCTGAGTTCTGCCCGTAAGGGTAATGGTTGACGTAAGAGTTGAGTGAAGGTCCCTGCCATGGGTGATGAGCCGTTGAATTTGCTTCCCGAGATGCCCGATCAGGGCGGGGCCCAGGCAGGGCCGAGCTGGGCCAATCCGCGCTGGCCGCTGACCGACGACGGCAGCGACCTTACCGCCGGTCTCGACCCGACGGCGATGAAGCTGTCGGTCGAGAAGGCGGCCAAGAGCGCGGGCAAGCCGGCCGATGCCAGGAGCATCGAGGCGGCGGCCAACGATTCGATTCAGGCGATGATGCTGATCCGGCATTATCGTGTGCGCGGACATATGGCCGCCACGCTCGACCCGCTCGGCCTGACCCACCGCGACAAGGAAGAAGAGCTGTCGCTCGCCGCCCATGGCTTTGCCGGGCGCGAGGATCAGGAAGTCTATGTCGGCGGCGCGTTCGGGTTCGAATGGGTCAAGGTCGGCGAGCTGTATAAGGCCCTGCGCAAGACCTATTGCGGCAATGTCGGCCTCGAATACATGCACATCGCCGACACCGAGGAGCGGCGCTTCCTGCAAGAGCGGTTCGAAAGCCCCGAGGATACGATCCAGTTCACCCCCGAGGGCAAGAAGGCGATCCTTCAGGCGGTGATCCGCGGCGAGGAATACGAGAAGTATCTCGGCAAGAAATACGTCGGCACCAAGCGCTTCGGCCTCGATGGCGGCGAGGCGATGATCCCGGCGCTGGAGGCCGTGATCAAGTATGGCGGCTCCACCGGCGTGCGCGAGATCATTTACGGGATGGCTCATCGCGGCCGCCTCAACGTGCTCGCGAATGTGATGGCCAAGCCCTACAAGGTCATCTTCCACGAGTTCTCGGGCGGCAGCGCCAACCCCGACGATGTCGGCGGCTCGGGCGACGTGAAGTATCACCTCGGCACCAGCACCGACCGCGAGTTCGACGGCATCAAGGTCCACATGAGCCTCGTGCCCAACCCCTCGCACCTCGAAACGGTCGACCCGGTGGTGCTCGGCAAGACGCGCGCGCAGCAGGCGATCCACGACGATCTCGGCGTGCACCAGAAGGTGCTGCCGGTGCTGATCCACGGCGACGCGGCCTTCGCCGGCCAAGGCGTGGTGTGGGAGTGCTTCGGCCTGTCGGGTGTGCGCGGTTATGACACCGGCGGCTGCATCCACTTCGTGATCAACAACCAGATCGGCTTCACCACCAGCCCCAAGTTCGCGCGCAACTCGCCCTATCCGAGCGATGTGGCCAAGGGCGTGCAGGCCCCGATCCTGCACGTGAACGGCGACGATCCCGAGGCCGTGACCTTCGCCTGCAAGCTGGCCGTGGAATACCGCCAGACCTTCAAGCGCGATATCGTGATCGACATGTGGTGCTATCGCCGCTTCGGCCACAACGAGGGTGACGAGCCGATGTTCACCCAGCCACTGATGTACTCCGCCATCAAGGCGCACCCGCGCGTGTCGGAAGTCTATTCCGAGCGGCTGCTGGCCGAGGGCGTGATCGAAGCGGGCACCGCGCCTGCCATGCGCGAGGACTTCACCAGGCAGCTCGATGAAGAGTTCGAGGCCGGGCAGAGCTACAAGCCCAACGAGGCCGACTGGTTCGCCGGTCGCTGGAGCGGCCTGCACAAGCCCGCCGACCCCGAACACGCGCGTCGCAACATCGACACCGCGATCGACAAGAAACTGTTCGACCATCTCGGCCGCACACTCACCACCGTCCCCGAGGATGTGACCATCCACAAGACGTTGCAGCGCGTGATCGATGCCAAGCGCGAGATGTTCGAAACCGGCGAAGGGTTCGACTGGGCCACCGCCGAGGCGCTCGCCTTCGGCAGCCTCGTCACCGAAGGCTTCGGGGTGCGTCTGTCGGGGCAGGATTCCGGCCGCGGCACCTTCAGCCAGCGCCACGCGATCTGGATCGACCAGAAGACCGAGGCCAAGTACGTTCCGCTGTCGAAGCTGCCGCACGGCAAGTTCGAGGTCTACGATTCGACGCTCAGCGAATATGGCGTGCTCGGGTTCGAATATGGCTTTGCCATGGCCGACCCCAAGACGCTGGTGCTGTGGGAAGCGCAGTTCGGCGACTTCGCCAACGGCGCGCAAATCATCATCGACCAGTATATCGCCGCCGCCGAGGCCAAGTGGCTGCGCGCCAACGGCCTCGTGCTGCTGCTGCCGCACGGGTTCGAGGGGCAAGGGCCGGAGCATAGCTCCGCGCGGCTCGAACGCTTCCTGCAGCTGTGCGCGAACGACAATATCCAGGTCTGCAACATCACCAGCCCGGCGAACTACTTCCACGTGCTGCGCCGGCAGATGCTGCGTCCGTTCCGCAAGCCGCTGGTGATCATGACGCCGAAGTCGCTGCTGCGCCACCCGATGGCCAAGAGCGACGAGGACAAGTTCACCGGCGAGGGGCACTTCATGCGCATCCTCTCCGACAAGAAGCAGGTCGACGACAAGAAGGTGCGCCGCCTCGTGCTGTGCTCGGGCAAGGTCGCCTACGACCTCATGGCCAAGCGCGACGAAGAGGGCGTCGACGACGTGTCGATCCTGCGCATCGAGCAGCTCTATCCCTTCCCCGGCGAACCGCTCGCCACCCGAATGCAGCGCATGACGGGGCTCGAAGAGGTGGTCTGGTGTCAGGAAGAGCCGAAGAACAACGGTTCGTGGTTCTTCGTCGAGAGCAAGATCGAAGATGCGCTGATCGCCGCCGGGCATAAGGGCATGCGCCCGAGCTATGCCGGGCGCGAAGTGGCCGCTTCGCCCGCCACCGGCTTTGCCAAGCGCCATCAGGCGCAGCAGGAAGCGCTGGTGTCGGTCGCCCTGGGACTTTCCACGCGCGGCAAGACCGCAGCAGAATACGCCGAAAAGCGCGGCGCCAACTAGGCTGAGAGACAAGAGATCATGACCATCGAAGTCAAAGTGCCCGTGCTGGGCGAAAGCGTCACCGAAGCAACCGTGGGTGAATGGCTGAAGCAGCCCGGCGATGCCGTGGCGCAGGACGAGCCGATCGCCAGCCTCGAGACCGACAAGGTCGCCATCGAAGTGCCCTCGCCCGTCGCGGGCGTGATGGGCGAGCACGTGGTCGCCGTGGGCGATACGGTGGAAGTGGGCGCGGTGATCGCGACCGTTTCCGAAGGCGGCAGCGGTGCGGCTCCTTCGCCCTCGCCTGCCCCCGCTCCGGCGGCAAAGGCTGAGGAAGCCCCCGCCGCCAAGGCGAGCGAGCGCGAGATGGAAGCCCTGCCCGACGGCTCGCCGACGATGTCGCCCGCCGTGCGCCGCGCGGTGCTCGAAGCGGGTGTCGATCCGACCACGATCAAGGGCACCGGCAAGGACGGTCGCCTGACCAAGGAAGACGTGCTGGCCGCGGCCCAGTCGAAGAAGGATGGGGCCAAGTCGGGCGGCGCTGCGCCTGCTCCGGCTGCTTCCACTCCGGCCCCCGCCGCGAGTGGCGAGCGCAAGGAAGAGCGCGTGAAGATGACGCGCCTCAGGCAGACCATCGCCAAGCGCCTGAAGAGCGCGCAGGACACCGCCGCGCTGCTCACCACCTTCAACGACGTCGACATGACGGCGGTGATCGAGGCGCGCGAGAAGTACAAGGACGTCTTCGCCAAGAAACACGGCGTGAAGCTCGGCTTCATGAGCTTCTTCTCGAAGGCCTCGGTGCTGGCTCTCAAAACCTTCCCGAGCGTGAACGCGCAGATCGACGGCGATGAGATCGTTTACTTCGACTATGTCGATATCTCGGTGGCGGTTTCGGCGCCCAACGGCCTCGTGGTGCCGGTGGTGCGCGATGTCGACCAGCTGAGCTTCGCCGGAATCGAGAAGGCCATCGCCGACTATGGCGCCAAGGCCAAGGACGGCACCCTGACCATGGACGAGATGAAGGGCGGCACCTTCACCATCTCCAACGGCGGTGTGTTCGGCGGCCTGATGAGCACCCCGATCATCAACCCGCCGCAGTCCGCCGTGCTCGGCCTGCACCGGATCGAGGACCGCCCGGTCGTGCGGGGCGGCGAGATCGTGATCCGCCCGATGATGTACATCGCGCTCTCCTACGATCACCGCATCATCGACGGCCGCGAGGCAGTCACCGCGCTGAAGACGATCAAGGAAGCGATCGAGGATCCGACCCGGCTGCTGATCGACTTGTAATACCACCTTGCCCCCGTTCGGGCTGAGCTTGTCGAAGCCCTGCCCTTGCAACGGGAGCAGCAAGACCGAAGTAAGAGCAATCCTTCGACAAGCTCAGGATGAGCGGAGTATTTATGGCAGACTACGATTTCGACGTCATTGTGATCGGTGCCGGCCCCGGCGGCTATGTGGCGGCGATCCGCGCCGCGCAGCTGGGCCTCAAGGTCGCCTGCGTCGAAAGCCGCGCCACGCTCGGCGGCACCTGCCTCAACGTCGGCTGCATTCCCTCCAAGGCGATGCTCCACGCGTCCGAATACTTCGACGCCGCCGCCAATGGCGCGATGGCGAAGATGGGCGTCGAGGTGACCCCCAAGCTCAATCTCGAAGCCATGCACGGCCAGCGCCGCGACGCGGTGAAGCAGCTCACCGGCGGGATCGAGATGCTGTTCAGGAAGAACAAGGTGACCTGGCTGAAGGGCCACGCCAAGTTCACCGGCGAACACACCGTCGAGGTCGAGGGCGAGAGCCACTCGGCCAGGGAAATCGTGATCGCCACCGGCTCTTCCGTCACCCCCCTGCCCGGCGTCGAGATCGACAACGACAAGGGCGTGGTGGTCGATAGCACCGGCGCGCTTGATCTGCCTGCTGTCCCCAAGACAATGGTCGTCATCGGCGGCGGCGTGATCGGGCTCGAGCTGGGCTCGGTCTGGCGGCGTCTGGGCGCCGAGGTCACCGTGGTCGAATTCCTCGACCAGCTGCTGCCCGGCATGGACGCCGATGTGCGCAAGGAAGCGGGCAAGATCTTCAAGAAGCAGGGCATGACGCTCAAGCTCTCGACCAAGGTTACCGGGGTCGAGGTCAAGGGCAAGAGCGCCAGGGTCACCGTCGAGCCCGCCGCTGGCGGCGAGTCCGAGGTGCTGGAAGCCGATTGCGTGCTCGTCTCGATCGGGCGGCGCCCGAACACCGAGGGGCTGAACCTCGAAGCCATCGGCCTTGAGACCAACCAGCGCGGCCAGATCGAGGTCGACGGCCAGTTCCGCACCAAGGTCAAGGGCGTGCGCGCGATTGGCGACGTGGTCCCCGGCCCGATGCTCGCGCACAAAGCC
Source organism: Aurantiacibacter xanthus (assembly GCF_003584015.1). Lineage (GTDB taxonomy): Bacteria > Pseudomonadota > Alphaproteobacteria > Sphingomonadales > Sphingomonadaceae > Alteraurantiacibacter > Alteraurantiacibacter xanthus. Next base: position 45,821 of record NZ_QXFM01000002.1, on the reverse strand, counting down.
GAGGACGAAGGCATTGCCGTGGCCGAGTGGATCGCGGGCCAGATCGGCATCGTCAATCACAACCTCATTCCCGGCGTCGTCTACACCATGCCCGAGTTTGCAGGCGTGGGCCTGACCGAGGAGGCCGCGAAGGAGCGCGGCGCGATCAAGGTCGGCAAGTTCCCGATGCTCGCCAACAGCCGCGCCAAGACCAACCACGAGCCCGACGGCTTCGTGAAGGTCATCGCCGATGCCGAGACCGACGAGGTTCTGGGCGTCTGGTGCATCGCCTCGGTGGCGGGCACCATGATCGCGCAGGCGACGCAGGCGATGGAATTCGGCGCTTTGAGCGAAGACATCGCCTATACCTGCCATGCTCACCCGACGCATTCCGAGGCGATCAAGGAAGCCGCCATGGCAGTCCGCGGCAAGCCGATCCACATGTGAGGCGATGAGCAGGGTGCGCGAGCCTGTCACGGCACGACTCCCCGCCCTGCTCGCGCTCGCGCTGCCGGTTCTTGCCGGGCTCGCCTATATGGCGAGCTTTGGCGCATCCAGTGCCTACCTCGCGATCACAACCGCTGCGCTGGTCGTTGCGCTGGCGCTGGTCGCGGCAGTTCCGCAAGGGCTGACTGCTGCGAAAACGCGGCGGATCGCCGCCATCGTCTGCGCGGCGCTGTTGCTGGTGCCGCTCGTCACCGGCCCGCATATGAACGGCATCGCCCGCTGGCTTCCGCTGGGCCCGGTGACGCTCAACAGCGGGCTGCTCGTCCTGCCCCTGCTCGCGCGGCTGTCGGCGCAGGATCAGGACTACGGCCACTGGATGCTCGCCGCAGCGCTTTTGGCCGCGCTGCTGCAACCCGATGCCGCCGCCACCTTTGCCGTCACTATCGCGGCGGTCGGGCTGCATCACGTGACCAAGGACTGGCGCGCGGGCGTCGTCGCGATCCTCGGCTTTGGCGCGACCATCTATGCCGGTCTAAATGGCGAACTGCCTCCCGTCCCCTTTGTCGAGCGGGTGCTGGTGCAGGCGGCAGGCGACAGCGGGCCTTTTGCCCTGCTGCTGTTTGTTGCGCTGATGACCTCCTTCATGCTGATGCTGTTTGCCGGCCCCGGAACGCGGGCGGAGCGGTTTGCGCTCGCGGGATCGCTGTTCGGTTTCGCGGTCATGGCGGCGGTGAACAATTATCCCACCCCGCTGATCGGCTATGGTGCCGCCCCGATCATCGGCTATGCCGTGGCGCTTGCATGGCCAGAAGGAGCCCGCCGATGACGATCTCACCGCTCGACCCCACCCGCGCCGCAGATGAAGTGCTCGGCTTCTGGCTAGGGAAGGTTCCGGCCGACAAGCGCTTCGCGCAGGATGACGCCATCGACGTGACAATCGCGCAGCGCTTCGGCCCGCTTCATACCGAGCTGGCCGAGGGCGTTCCGCCCGCCTGGCGGGAGACCGCGCACACCACGCTCGCCGCCATCGTCGTGCTCGATCAGTTCAGCCGCAACATGTTCCGCGACGATCCGCGCGCCTTTGCCCAGGACGACGCGGCGCTGGCGCTGGCCCGCGAGGCGCTGGTTAAAGGCTTCGATGCCGGGATGACCGGCGAGGAAAAGATGTTCCTCTACATGCCGTTCATGCACTCCGAACAGCTTGCCGATGTCGAACGCTCGATCACGCTGATGCACGCAGCAGAGCTTGCCGAGGGCGAAGAGTTTGCCCGCCGCCATGCCGAAACAATCGCCCGCTTCGGCCGCTATCCGGCGCGCAATGCGGCGCTTGGCCGGGCAACGACTGCGGAAGAATATGCATTTCTCGCCGAACATCCGATGGGGTTCTGACGTGCCCGAACTCTCCCCCTTCCACCTCGCCTTTCCCGTGCATGACCTTGCGACAGCGCGCGCGTTCTGGGGCGGCGTGATGGGCTGCCCCGAAGGGCGCAGCAGCGACCACTGGGTCGATTTCGATTTCTTCGGCCACCAGATCGTCGCTCATCTGACGCAGCAGCGATCCGATGCGCACGAAAACCCGGTCGACGGGCACGGCGTGCCCGTGCCGCATTTCGGCATCGTGCTGAGCATGGCAGAGTGGCAGGACCTGGCCGACCGGCTCACTGCCGCCGGAACCGCGTTCAAGATCGCGCCCTATATCCGCTTCAAGGGCCAGCCCGGCGAGCAGGCGACCATGTTCTTCACCGACCCATCGGGCAATGCCATCGAGATGAAGGCCTTTGCCGACCGGTCAAAACTGTTCGCCACAAGCTAGGCCTTTCGTGTAGGCGCGCGGCCATGGCCCGTCGTAACCTCATGCTGAAATTCGCGCGCTGGCATATCTGGCTTGGCTGGCTGGTGGGCGTGCCGATCCTGATGTGGTGCATCAGCGGGCTAGTGATGACGCTTTACCCCATCGAGGAGGTACGCGGCGAAAACCTGCTCGCCGCGGCCCCGCTGATCGAGCCGCATGGTCTGGTCTTCCCCGCCGACAGCCTCAACACGGCCCGCGCCATTTCGCTGGTCGAGCAGGTCGACGGCCCGGCCTGGCTCGTCACCGAGGCCGATGGCGGGCGCTACCGCTATTCCGCGCGCACCGGCGAGGTGCTGCCGCCGCTGATCGAAAGCGAAGCACGGCGCATGGCCGAAGCCGCCTATACCGGCGACGGCAAGCTCGAAAGCGTGACCTATTTCCCCGCCGACGTTGCGCCGATGGACCTGCGCGCGCCGTTCGACGCCTGGCAGGCCCATTTCTCCGACGGCACCAATATCTACCTGCGCTCCAGCACCGGCGAGATCGTCGCCGTGCGCACGGGCTGGTGGCGCTTCTATGACTTTATGTGGGGCCTGCACATCATGGACCTCGAAACGCGCGAGAACACTTCGCACCCGGTGTTGACCCTGTTCGCCGCGCTGGCCGTAATCGGCGCGCTGCTCGGCTGTGTGCTGATGTTCCGCCGCCGCAAGGCCGGACCGCGTTCCGGATCACGTTCCGGGGTGCGGACATGATCGAACCTCTGCTTCCGCTGCTGACGCTGAGCGGCATCGCCGTGTTCGCACTGTCGGGCGCGCTGCTGGCCATGCAGCTTAACCAGACCTTCGTCACCGCCAGTTTCTTCGCCCTGCTCACCGGGGTCGGCGGCGGGACGATCCGCGATGTGATGCTCGATGCGCCGGTGTTCTGGCTCAATGATCCGCTGGTCGCGCCGGTAATCCTGCTGGCCGCGCTGGTGGCCTGGGTCACCCCGGTGCGCTGGTGGGAGGGGCAGTTGCTCGAATGGGCCGACGCCGCAGGGCTGGCTGCTTTCTCGACGCTGGGCGCCGGCAAGGCGCTTGCCTACGGGGTCGAGCCGGTGCCCGCGATGATCCTCGGCGTGGTCACGGGCTGTGCCGGCGGCATGCTGCGCGACATGGTCGCAGGGGTGCCCTCGATCATGATGCGGCCCGATCTCTACGTGACCCCCTCGGCACTGGCTGCGGTGACCGCTGCCACGCTGATGCTGTGCGGGGTGGACGAGACGCTGTCGTTGCTGGCGGGATCGGTGGTCGGCTTCGGACTGCGCGGCGCGGCGCTGATCTGGAACCTGAAACTGCCCGCCTACTCGCGCACCAGCAAGCCCGACGCCTGATCAGCCGCGCATACCGCTGCCATAGCCCTCGTCCCCCGGTAGCGGGCCGCCGGGGTAGGCAGGCATGGGGCCGCTGGTGAGATCGCCATCGATCTCGCCGCTCGCCGCATAGCCACGGTCGGCTCCGGCATAGCGGGTGGCCGCGCGGGCACGGGCATAGGCATCGTCGCTCAGCTGGCCGCTGGCCTCGGCCGATGTGTAGGCGCCGCCATTGCCGCCGCCATTGCCATAGTCGGCATAGCCGTCGCCGAAGTCGAGCGAGCGCAGGCGGCCGTCGTTGTCGATCCAGCAGCGCCAGTCCTCGCCGCCCGTCATCCGGCCCGACACGCGCCAGCCATCGGCTCCGCGCGCGGCGTTGTCCACGCTGTCGACCCGCGTCGAGCCGCGCTCGACCTGCGCGACGCATATGTCGACGGCGCGGTCCATCCCGCTATCGGAATTGTAGCCGGAATTGCGGTCGTTGCGGCGATAGTCGGCCTGGGCCGGGGCGCGGCGCGGATAGCGCTCGTCATACCGTTCGCGCGACTTGTTGCGGCCCGAAGTGGCGATGGCGGCAATCGCGCCGAGCACCAGGACGCCCGCAATCACGTCACCCGCGCCGACCCCGCGATCACGATCACGGTAGCGGCGGTGGCGATCATAGCGGTCGTAGCGATCATAGCGGTCGTAGCGATCGTAACCCCATCCCTGCGCCTCCATCTGTCTCGCCACCGCCACCTGCGGGGCCAGCGTTCCCGATGCGGGCAATTCCAGCGCGCTTGCAGGCGTGGCCGCCATGGCCAGCACGGCAAGCGAGGTAACGGCAGCAGACAGACGGATCATGCGGGAAACTCCTTCAGGAGGCTATCTAAGGGAAGCTAGGCGGCTCAGACTGTCGTCAGCCTGAACCGCCCTGCCCCGCCCCTTGGGCACCAGATTACAGGCCCCGAATGCCGCGGAAGTCGATATCGACTACCCGGCCATCGCGCACCCGGCAGGTGAAGCGGCCTTCGTCCCAGCGGTCGTTGCGACCGCGATAGCCGGCGCGGTCCCAGCCACGCCCACGATAGTCGTCGCGCACGGCGATCCGGCCCTTGACCTCGAACCCGCGACGGTTGCGGTCGATGTCGCGAATGTCGGTCACTTCGGCGCGGCTGCCGCTCCAGCGCCGGGCCTGACGCTCGGCGGCGCGCACGCACTGGTTGATCGCCCGGTCCGCCCCGCGCTGGTAGTCGTTCCAGCCCCGGCGGTCGTCGTAGCGATAATCGCGGTCGCGGTTGTTGCGCGAGGAGGCAAGCACGGCGGCAAGCCCGCCCAGCACAGCGACACCGGCGATGATCTCGCCGGTCGAGAGGCCGCCCCGGTCACGGTCGTTGTGACGGTAGCGGTCCTGCGCGGCGGCGGGGCTGGCCGCAGCCACGGCCATCGCGCCTGCCGCGACAGTCGCAATGGTGCCTCTGGCGAGAGCTTTGGAAATGGCGGTCATCTGGCGTCTCCTGAGTTCGGTGAGGCCGTCGGGCCTCCGATACCCAGGGTCTAGCCAAGCCGCCGTGAGACGGGACTGAACTCGCGCGTTAGCTGACGTTCAGCTTGGATGGCATTTGCATGAACATATCGACAGCCAACAAAATGAAAGGGGCCGGTGCATCGCTGCCCCGGCCCCTTCACATGTCTGTCGCTGAGACGACGAGCGCTTACGCGTCTTCGTATTCGTCTTCGGTCAGCACCGGGCCGGAATCCTGGCCCTTGGCGTCGACGTCGCGATCAACCAGCTCGATGTAAGCAATCGGAGCGGCGTCGCTCGCGCGGTAGCCGGCCTTGATGATGCGGGTGTAGCCGCCTTCGCGGCCCGCGTAACGCTCGGCCAGAACCTCGAACAGCTTCTTTTCCTGCGCGTCGTCCATCATGCGGGCGTGGGCCAGACGACGGTTCGACAGGCCACCCTTCTTCGCGAGGGTGATCAGCTTCTCGACGTAGGGACGCAGTTCCTTGGCCTTCGCCTGGGTGGTGAGGATCTGCTCGTGCTTGACCAGAGCCGCCGCCATGTTGCGGAACATCGCGGTGCGGTGCTGCGACTTGCGGCTGAGTTTACGGCCAGAAATACCGTGACGCATTGTATCTTCCTTCAGTTCGTAGGGGGCCCGTGTGAGGTAGCCCGATCCAGGCCTGACGGGTGGCCCAACCCTTTCTCCCCTGCAGGGGAGAGAAACGAGACTTGGCAACTTGTTGCCTAGTCGCAGTTGAGAGGGGATTGCGACGGTCGCAGACCCCTCTCCAACTTCGCCTGGCGAGCAAGCTCGCAAGGCTTCGTATCCTCTCCCCTTGAGGGGAGAGGGCTTTAGGTATTAGCCCAAAAGCTCCTGTTCGAGCTTCTTGGCCATTTCCTCGATGTTCTCGGGCGGCCAGCCAGGGATGTCCATGCCGAGGCGCAGACCCATGCTGGAGAGCACTTCCTTGATCTCGTTGAGCGACTTGCGGCCGAAGTTCGGCGTGCGCAGCATCTCGGCTTCGGTCTTCTGGACCAGATCGCCGATGTAAATGATGTTGTCGTTCTTGAGGCAGTTGGCCGAACGCACCGATAGCTCCAGTTCGTCGACCTTCTTGAGCAGGTAACGGTTGAGCTGGTTGGTGTCGCTTTCCTGCGGCTCGGCAGCAACGCCGATCATCGACGACTGCGGCTGCGGAATGCCATCCTCGAAGTGGACGAACAGCGTGAGCTGGTCCTGCAGGATGCGCGCAGCATAGGCCACAGCATCTTCCGGGGTCACGGTGCCATCGGTCTCGACGGTCAGCGAAAGCTTGTCGTAGTCCAGCTCCTGACCGACGCGGGCGTTCTCGACCTTGTAGCTGACCTGCTTGATCGGCGAATAGAGCGAGTCGACCGGGATCAGGCCGATCGGCGCATCGACCGGACGGTTCGACACGGCGGGGACATAGCCCTTGCCCGTATCGGCGGTCAGCTCCATGTTGAGCGTCGCACCTTCGTCGAGGTGGCAGATCACCAGATCCTTGTTCATCACCTCGATGTCGCCGGTAACGGCGATGTCACCGGCGGTGACTTCGGCCGGGCCGGTAACCGAAAGCTGCAGCCGCTTGGGGCCTTCGCCTTCCATCTTCAGTGCGATCTGCTTCACGTTCAGGACGATGTCGGTGACATCCTCGCGCACACCGGCGAGGCTCGAGAATTCGTGCAGCACGTTCTCGATCTTGATCGAGGTGATGGCGGCACCCTGAAGGCTGGCAAGCAGAACGCGGCGCAGGGCGTTGCCCAGCGTGAGACCATAGCCGCGCTCGAGCGGCTCAGCGACGAAGGTGGCCTTGCGCTTCTTGTCGCCGCCTTCCTTGATCTCGAGGGTGTTGGGCTTCTTCAGCTCCTGCCAGTTCTTCATGTTGACGGACATGGACTTCCCCTAAAGGTTCGTATTGGCGGCAAAGGCCGCGGTCGCTTGGGAGCGCCGCGGCCGATGCGAAAAAGTGTGTTGTGGCAGGAGGGCCCTGCCACCGGGCACAAGTTCGATCAGACGCGACGACGCTTGGACGGCCGAACCCCGTTGTGCGGGATCGGAGTCACGTCGCGGATCGAAGTGATCGTGAAGCCCACAGCCTGCAAGGCACGCAGCGCGCTCTCGCGGCCCGAGCCGGGACCCTTGATCTCCACCTCGAGGGTGCGCACACCATGCTCGGCAGCTTTCTTGCCGGCATCGTCAGCAGCAACCTGCGCGGCATAGGGAGTCGACTTGCGGCTGCCCTTGAAGCCCATCATGCCGGCGCTCGACCAGCTGATCGCATTGCCCTGCGCATCGGTGATGGTGATCATCGTGTTGTTGAAGCTGGCGTTGACGTGGGCAACACCGCTCGAAATGTTCTTCTTATCGCGCCGCCGAATGCGGTTGGGTTCGCGTGCCATTGTTCTGTTTCCTCGTATTGGGAAAGAAGGGAAAAGCGAGAGCTAAGCGCTCTGCTTACTTCTTCTTGCCGGCGATCGGCTTGGCCTTGCCCTTGCGGGTGCGGGCATTGGTGTGCGTGCGCTGGCCGCGAACGGGCAGGCCGTTACGGTGGCGCAGGCCGCGATAGCAGCGCAGGTCCATCAGGCGCTTGATGTTCATCGCGGTGTCGCGACGAAGATCGCCTTCCACGGTGTATTCAGCGTCGATGGTTTCGCGGATCTGCAGGACTTCGGCGTCCGACAGGTCCTGCACGCGGCGGGCGGGATCAATGCCGAGCTTTTCAGCGATCGCCTTGGCCGAGGTCGGGCCAATGCCGTGAATGTAGGTGAGCGCAATGATAACGCGCTTGTTGGTGGGGATGTTCACCCCTGCAATACGAGCCACTTACTTCTCCATGCTCCACAGGGGTTGGACCGATGCCAAGGCCGCGGTGCCCCTATCTCATAGCTGCAACTATCGCCTGTTCGACACGACACGGATCGCAAATGGACCACCCTGATGGGCGCCCGTCCCGAAACCGATCATTTCGAATGAGACGAATGGACCGCGCAGATAGGGCGATTCGCCCATAAGGTCAACAGCAGATGACGGACCACCGGAATGTTCCGGGCCCGCCCGGCGCTATGCGCCCTATCCGCACGGTATATAGCCTAAGCGCGGGCCTGCGTCAAAACAGACCGCACATCGCCAGCCTAGCCGGCGAGAACCTGCTCGATCGCCGCGCTGACCACGTCGATGTCGGCCATGCCGTCGATCCGCGTCACGATCCCGCGCGCGTCATAGATCGGCAGGATCGGCGCGGTCTTGGCGCGATACTCGGTCATGCGGGTGCGCACCGTTTCCTCGTTGTCGTCGGGACGACGCTTGAACTCGGTGCTGCCGCACTTGTCGCACACGCCCGCAACCTCAGGCTGCTTGAACACGTCGTGATAGCCCTCGCCGCAGTTGGCGCAGGTGAAACGCCCGGTGATGCGCTCAACCAGCGCATCCTCGTTCACCTCAAGCTCGATCACGTGACGCAGCTGACGGTTGTGCCTGGCCAGCAGCGCATCGAGCGATTCGGCCTGCGCGGCAGTGCGCGGGTAGCCGTCGAAGATCGCGCCGGTCTGCGCGTCCATCGACGCGAGTTCCTCGTCGATCAGCGCCGAGACGATGGCGTCGGACACCAGTTCGCCGCGGTCCATGACAGCCTTGGCCTCAAGCCCGACCGGCGTTTGCGCTTTCACGGCTGCACGCAGCATGTCGCCGGTGGAGAGCTGGCGCATGCCATGCTTCGCCACCAGACGCGCCGCCTGAGTGCCCTTGCCCGCGCCCGGAGGCCCCAAAAGAATAATGTTCATGAAAGCCCCCTCTTATAGCCGGAGCAACTCCACGCCCGAGTCCGCAGACTCAGCGCAGGCGGCCCTTCAATTTGGCTTTCTTGATAAGGTCACCATACTGATGCGCAAGCAGGTGTGATTGAATCTGGCTGATCGTATCCACGGTCACGTTCACGACAATGAGCAGCGACGTACCGCCAAGGAACAGCGGAATGCCCGTCTGCGCGATGCCCCATTCGGGAACGACACAGACCACGGTCAGATAGATCGCACCGACAACGGTGATGCGGGTCAGCACATAGTCGAGATAGTCGGCGGTGCGCTTGCCCGGGCGAATGCCGGGAATGAAGCCGCCGTTCTTCTTCAGGTTCTCCGCCGTATCCTCGGGGTTGAACACCACAGCCGTGTAGAAGAAGCAGAAGAACACGATGCCGATCGCATAGAGCGTCATATAGAGCGGCTGACCGTGGGCCAGATACTGGTTGAGGCTCTGCACGAAACCGCCGAACTTGCTGCTCGGATCGATCGAGTTGCCCGCGAACTGGGTGATCGTCAGCGGCAGCAGCAGCAGCGAGCTGGCGAAAATCGGCGGGATCACACCGGCGGTGTTGAGCTTCAGCGGCAGGTGTGAACGGTCGGCCTGCATGCCCCCGCGTTCGGTCGCGCGCTTGGGATACTGGATCAGCAACCGGCGCTGGGCGCGCTCGAAGAAGCAGATGCCGAGAATCAGCACCACAACCATGACCAGGAAGCCCCCGATCACCACCGGGCTGATTGCACCGGTGCGGCCGCCTTCGAGCAGGTTCGAGGTGAAGGTCGGGAACTGGGCCACGATGCCGGCCATAATGATCAGCGAAACACCGTTGCCGATGCCGCGCGAGGTGATCTGCTCACCCAGCCACAGCAGGAACATGGTGCCGCCAACGAGGTTGATCACGGCCACGATGCGGAAGGTGATGCCCGGATCGACCACCGCCTGCAGGCCCGACTGCGCGCCGTAGGCCTCAAGACCAGAGGCAAGGAACCAGCCCTGCACCGCGCACAGGAACACCGTGCCATAACGGGTATACTGGTTGAGCTTCTTGCGCCCGGCCTCGCCTTCCTTCTTCAGCGCCATCAGCGACGGGTGAAGTGACGCTGCCAGCTGCACCACGATCGAGGCCGTGATGTAGGGCATCACGCCAAGCGCGATGAGGCTCATGCGCTCAAGCGAACCGCCCGAAAAGGTGTTGAACAGATCGAGGATGCCGCCGCGAGTCTGATCGTAGAGCGTTTCGAGGATCTGCGGGTTCACACCCGGCAGCGGCACGAAGCTCATGAAGCGGAACACGATCAGCGCACCGATGGTGAACCAGATGCGCTGCTTGAGCTCGGTGGCCTTGCCGAAGTTGGCGAAGCTCAGCGATGAGGCGATATTGTCGGCGCGTGATGCCATCGGATCTGTCTTTTGACTTCCTGACTATGCGGCCCACCCCCTGGCGAGCCCGGCAGGGTAGATAGGGGCGCGCAGGCTCTTTGTCGAACCCGCGCGCCCCTTTATACGGTTATTGTGCGCGCGCAGCCTTGTTGGCGGCAGCGCGGGCAGCCTTCTTCTCGTGCTCGGGAGCACCGCGGTCGATCACTTCGACCGAGCCACCAACCTTCTCGACCGCGGCAACCGCGCCCTTCGAGGCACCGGCGACCTTGAAGGTCAGCTTGGCAGTGATCTCGCCCTTGCCGAGCAGACGCACGCCGTCCTTGCCACCGCGCGCAACGCCAGCGGCCTTCAGGGTGGCGTGATCGATGGTCGCCTTGGCGTCGAGCTTGCCGTTATCGACCAGCGCCTGGATCTGGCCGAGGTTCACCTCAGCGTAGTCCTTGCCGAACGGGTTGTTGAAGCCGCGCTTCGGGATCCGCATGTGCAGCGGCATCTGGCCGCCTTCGAAGCCCTTGATCGCCACGCCCGAGCGGCTCTTCTGACCCTTCTGGCCACGGCCCGAGGTCTTGCCCTTGCCCGAGCCGATGCCACGGCCCACGCGGATGCGGCCCTTGCGGGCACCATCGTTGTCACGGATGTCGGTAAGTTTCATATCTTGCACTCGCTTTCGCTTTGTTCGCGCCAAAAGAAAGGTGGCCCGGTACGCGCCCGGGCCACCATTTGTCAATTACTGCCTTGAAATCGTCAGTCTTCGACGATCTGCACCATGTGCGGCAGCTTGCGGATCGCACCGCGCACTTCGGGGGTGTCCTCGCGTTCCACCACCTTGTGCATCTTGTTCAGCCCGAGGCCGATCAGGATCTTGCGCTGGCTTTCCGGACGACGGATCGGCGAACCGATCTGCTTGATCTTGATAGTCGCCATCAGACTTACTCCGCGATAGCAGCAGCTTCGGCCTCGGCCTCAGCTTCACTGACCTGACCGCCCCGACCAAGAAGGTCGGCGACCTTCTTGCCACGACGCATCGCAACCGACTTCGGCGAAGACTGGTTGGTGAGCGCGTCGAAGGTGGCGCGGATCATGTTGTAGGGGTTCGAGGTGCCGATCGACTTGGTGACCACGTCGGCCACGCCAAGGCTTTCGAACACGGCGCGCATCGGACCGCCCGCGATGATGCCGGTGCCCGGAGGCGCCGAACGCACGTTGACCTTGCCAGCGCCGAAGTGGCCCTTGCCGTCGTGGTGCAGCGTGCGACCGTCCTTCAGCGGCACGCGAATCATCTTCTTCTTGGCGGCAGCGGTCGCCTTGTTGATGGCTTCCGGCACTTCGCGAGCCTTGCCGTGGCCGAAGCCCACGCGGCCCTTGCCGTCACCCACCACGACCAGCGCGGCGAAACCGAAGCGCTTACCGCCCTTCACCACCTTGGCGACGCGGTTGATGTGGACGAGCTTTTCGATCAGCTCCTCGCCACCATCCTCGTCACCGCCGCGACGGTCGTCACGACCGCGACCACGGCCACGGCCATCGCGGCCGCCGTCACGGCCACCACGGTTGCCGCCACGGTCACCGCCGCGACCGCCACGGCCACCACGAGCACCGCGCTCGTTACCGTCGCTCGCCTGGGCAGCCGACTGGTTGTCGCCAGCTTCGCTCGGAGCGGTGGTCGGCGTCGGGGTCGAGCCGGCGTTGTCTACCACGGGAGTTTCCGCGTTGTTGTTTTCATCAGCCATCATCAGAACTCCAGCCCGCCTTCACGAGCGGCATCGGCCAGCGCCTTGACGCGGCCATGGAACAGGAACCCGCCGCGATCGAACACGACAGTGGTCACGCCGGCCTTCTTGGCGGCGGCGGCAATGTCCTTGCCGACCTGCTCAGCAGCGGCGACATTGGCGCCCGAAACCTTGCCACCGAGCGTGGAGGCTGCGGCCACGGTGCGACCATCGGCATCGTCGATGATCTGGGCGTAGATGTGCTTGCCGGTGCGGTGCACGGACAAACGCGGCTTGCCGCCGGCGCGGGCGCGCAGGGCCGTGCGGACACGGCGACGACGACGTTCGAAAAGGGACAGCTTTGCCATCTTACTTCTTCTTCCCTTCCTTGCGGAAGATATACTCACCGCGATACTTCACACCCTTGCCCTTGTAGGGCTCAGGCTTGCGCCATTCGCGAATTTCGGCAGCGAACTGACCGACCTTCTGCTTGTCGACACCCGAGATCTCGACCGTGGTCTGATCGGGGGTCTTCACCTCAAGGCCTTCCGGCACGGCGAGATCGACGTCATGCGAGAAACCGAGCTGCAGCTTCAGGGTCTTGCCCTGAAGGTTGGCGCGATAACCCACCCCCGAGATTTCCAGAACCTTCTGGAAGCCATCGGTAACGCCCTGAACCAGGTTCGAAATCAGCGTACGCTGCATGCCCCAGTGGCTGCGCGCAGCCTTGGTCTGGTTGGCCGGCTGGACCGAAATCTGCCCGTCCTCGATGGTGTACGAAATGAGGTCCGAAGTGCTCATCGACAGGGTGCCCTTGGGGCCCTTGACGATCAGCGAACCGTTTTCGATCGTGGCAGTCACCCCGCTCGGGATGGCTACCGGCTTTTTGCCGATGCGGCTCATCAGAACACCTCCGCCAGCACTTCGCCGCCGACGTTCTGCACGCGTGCTTCGGCATCCGAGAGCACGCCGCGCGGCGTCGAGACGATGGTGATGCCAAGGCCATTGCGGATGCTCGGAAGTTCCTTCGAACCCGAGTAGACGCGGCGGCCCGGCTTGGAGACACGGGCAACGTGCTTGATCGCAGGTTCGCCCTCGAAATACTTCAGTTCGATACGCAGGGCCTTGTGAGCACCGGTGGTATCTTCGCTGTAGCCACGGATATAGCCTTCGCGCTGGAGAACCTCGAGCACGTTGGCACGCAGCTTCGACGCCGGCGACAGGACGGAGTCCTTCTTCGCCTGCTGGCCGTTGCGGATGCGGGTGAGCATATCACCCAGGGGATCGGTCAATGCCATCTCTCTAGGTCCTTACCAGCTCGACTTGGTCACGCCGGGGATCATGCCCTTGTTGGCAAGATCACGCAGCTCGATACGGCACAGGCCGAACTTGCGGTAGTAGCCGCGCGGGCGGCCGGTGGTGTTGCAGCGATTGCGCACGCGGGTCGGGTTCGCGTTGCGCGGCAGCTCGGCCATCTTGAGGCGGGCCATCAGGCGCTCGGTCTCGTCGAGCGACTCATCGTCGGCAATCGCCTTCAGCGCGGCATACTTCGCGGCATACTTCTGAACGAGCGCCTTGCGCTTCTCGTTCTTGTTGATGGAACTCAGTTTCGCCATTGGACTTAAGCTCTCTCTTTTCTCAGCAATGGGGCAGCGGCTTACGCCGCCGCCTTTTCTTCGTCAGCCGACTGCTCGGCCGGGAACGGGAAACCGAACAGGCGCAGCAGCTCGCGCGCTTCCTCGTCGGTCTTGGCGGTGGTGGTGACGATGATGTCCATGCCACGCACCTTGTCGATCTTGTCGTAGCTGATCTCGGGGAAGATGATCTGCTCCTTGATGCCCATGGCATAGTTGCCATTGCCATCGAACGACTTCGGGTTGAGGCCACGGAAATCTCGGATGCGCGGCATCGCAATCGTCACCAGACGATCGAGGAATTCGTACATCCGGTCACGGCGCAGGTTGACCTTGCAGCCGATCGGCATGCCGTCGCGCAGCTTGAACTGGGCGATCGACTTCTTGGCCTTGGTGATCACGGGCTTCTGGCCGGCGATCAGTTCCATTTCCTCAGCGGCAACCTGAACCTTCTTCTTGTCCTGACTGGCTTCGCCCACGCCCATGTTGAGCGTGATCTTTTCCAGCTTGGGGACTTCCATGTGGTTCTTGTAACCGAACTTCGCGGTCATCGCCTTGGCGATTTCCTCGTTGTACTTGGTCTTCAGACGCGGCGTGTAATCACCCATCGATCGTCTCCCCGGACTTGACGGCGACGCGCACCTTCTTGCCGTCCTTCGTTTCGAAACGGACGCGGGTGGGCTTGCCATCCTTGGGATCGGCAACGGCGACATTCGAGATCGCCATCGGTGCGGCAACACGGTCGATGCCGCCCTGCGGATTGGCCTGGCTCGGCTTGCGGTGACGGGTCATCACGTTGACGCCCTCGACCACGACCTTGCCTTCAGCGGGAATGACCTTGGCGACCGTACCGGTCTGACCCTTGTCCTTGCCCGCGAGCACGACGACCTTGTCGCCCTTCTTGATCTTTGCGGCAGCCATTACAGCACCTCCGGAGCGAGCGAGATGATCTTCATGAAGCCCTTGCCGCGCAGTTCGCGCACCACCGGGCCAAAGATACGGGTGCCGATCGGCTCCTCGTTCTTGTTCACGAGCACCGCAGCATTGCTGTCGAAGCGGATGACGGTGCCGTCGACACGGCGGACATCCTTCTTGGTGCGCACGATCACCGCACGGTGAACGTCACCCTTTTTGACGCGGGCACGCGGCTGCGCTTCCTTGACGGAAACGACGATCACGTCACCGACGCTCGCGGTACGACGCTTCGAGCCACCCAGCACCTTGATGCACTGGACGCGCTTGGCGCCGGAGTTGTCCGCGACGTCGAGATTGGACTGCATCTGGATCATTGATCCGGTTCCTTCTCATTGGCTTGCCGAGACACCCAATACGACTGGGGCCCGGCAGTTCCTAAACGCCTGACCCTTCCCCGCAGGCTTGCGAGGAAGGGAAACTAAATCGGCTTGTCGGCTTAGTTGCCGGCGGCCTCTACATCGAGATCGGCCTCGATCGCAACACCCTTTGATGCGACGATGCGATCTTTCACGGTCCAGGTCTTGGTCTTGGAGATCGGCTTGGTCTCCTCGATGCGGACCTTGTCGCCAACCTTGTACTCGTTGGCTTCGTCGTGAGCGTGGTACTTCTTCGACCGCTTGATGATCTTGCCGTAAAGCGGATGCTTCACGCGGCGTTCGACCAGCACGGTCACGGTCTTGTCGGTCTTGTCGGAGCTGACGGTCCCGATCAGAATACGCTTGGGCATAGTCTGTCTCCTCAGCCCTGCGCCGTCGCGCTCTTGGCGCGCTCGGTCTGCAGGGTCTTGATCTGAGCGATTTCGCGGCGAACTTCCTTGACCCGAGCCGAACGCTCGAGCTGGTTGGTCGCGGCCTGGAACCGCAGGTTAAGCTGCTCGCGCTTCAGCGAGGTCAGCTGTTCACCAAGCTGATCGTCGGTCTTGGTGCGAAGATCTTCCATCTTGGCCATTATTCGCCTCCCAGGTGCGAGGTGTCGCCGAGACGGGCAACGACCTTGGTCTTGATCGGCAGCTTCATAGCGGCACGTTCGAAAGCTTCAGCAGCCAGCGGGCCGGGAACGCCATCGAGTTCGAACAGGATGCGGCCCGGCTTCACGCGAGCGGCCCAGTATTCGATCGAGCCCTTGCCCTTACCCTGACGGACTTCGGCAGGCTTCTTCGACACCGGCACATCGGGGAACACGCGGATCCACAGACGGCCCTGACGGCGAATGTGGCGGGTGATCGCACGACGCGCAGCTTCGATCTGACGCGCGGTGATACGTTCCGGTTCCATCGCCTTGAGGCCATAGGAGCCGAAGTTCAGCGCCGAACCACCCTTGGCCAGGCCATGGATGCGGCCCTTGAAGGCCTTGCGGAACTTGGTTTTTTTCGGTTGCAGCATGATCTTCTACCTCAGCGAGCCGGGCGGACGCCGGACGTCTGCGATTCCATCATCAGGCGGTCGGTCGAGGTCGGATCATGACCCATGATCTCACCCTTGAAGACCCACACCTTGATGCCGATGATGCCATAGGCGGTCAGCGCCTCGGCTTCGGCATAGTCGATGTTGGCACGCAGCGTGTGCAGCGGAACGCGGCCTTCGCGATACTGTTCGACGCGGGCGATTTCGGCGCCGCCGAGACGGCCCGAGCACATGATCTTGATGCCTTCGGCACCCAGACGCATGGCCGACTGCATCGCACGCTTCATCGCACGACGGAACGCGACACGGCGGATCAGCTGATCGGCGATGCCCTGAGCGACGAGCTTGGCATCGACTTCCGGCTTGCGGATCTCGACGATGTTCAGCTTCACATCGCTGGCAGTCATCTTGGCCAGTTCGCCGCGCAGCTTCTCAATGTCTGCGCCCTTCTTGCCGATGATCACGCCGGGACGTGCGGCATAGATCGACACGCGGCACATCTTGGCCGGACGCTCGATCACGACCTTGGAAATCGCGGCCTGGGGCAGCTTTTCCATCACGTACTTGCGGATCTCGATGTCTTCCTTGAGCAGACGCGCATAGTCGCCGCCCTCGGCGTACCAGCGGCTGTCCCAGGTACGGTTGATCTGCAGACGCAGGCCGATCGGATTGCTCTTATGACCCATGATCAGGCCTCCTCTTGTTCGCGCACGACGATCCGCAGCCGGCTGAACGGCTTGAGGATCCGGGTCGACTTGCCGCGGCCACGGGTCGCAAAGCGCTTCATGGTGACCGACTTGCCAACGCTCGCCTCGGCGACGACCAGCGAGTCGACGTCGAGATCGTGGTTGTTCTCGGCATTGGCGATGGCCGAGGCCAGCACCTTCTGCGCGTCGCGGGCCATGGCACGCTTCGAGAAGGTGAGGATGTTCATCGCATCCTCGACCTTGCGGCCACGGATCAGCGCGGCAACGAGGTTCAGCTTCTGGGCCGAACCACGGATCGTGGTGCCGACTGCCAGAGCCTCATTGTCGGCAACGCGGCGCGGGGCTTTCTGCTTGCTCATCAACGCTTACCCTTCTTGTCGGCAGCGTGGCCCGGGAAAGTGCGCGTAGGAGCGAACTCGCCGAGCTTGTGCCCGACCATTTCTTCCGAAACGGACACCGGGATGAACTTGTGGCCATTGTAGACGTTGAACGTCAGGCCGACGAAATCGGGGAGCACAGTGGACCGACGCGACCAGGTCTTGATCGGCTTGGTGTTGCTGGCTTCCTGAGCTTCCTGCGCCTTTTTCAGCAGGTGAAGGTCGACGAACGGACCCTTCCAGACGGAACGTGCCATCTTCGCTTACCTCTTCTTCTTGGCGTGACGCGAACGGATGATCATCTTGTCCGTCTGCTTGTTGTTGCGGGTACGCGCGCCCTTGGTCGGCTTGCCCCACGGCGTAACCGGGTGACGACCGCCCGAGGTCCGACCTTCACCACCACCGTGCGGGTGATCGACCGGGTTCTTGGCGACACCACGGGTCAGCGGACGACGGCCCATGTGACGGACACGCCCGGCCTTGCCGAGGTTCTGGTTCTGGTTGTCGGGGTTCGACACCGAACCGACCGTGCCCATGCAATCGGCGCGCAGGTAACGCTGCTCGCCCGAGTTCAGACGCACGATGACCATGCCGCGGTCGCGACCGACGAGCTGCACATAGGTGCCGGCCGAACGGGCGATCTGACCGCCCTTGCCCGGCTTCATCTCGACGTTGTGGCAGATCGTGCCGACCGGCATCTGACCCAGCAACATGGCGTTGCCCGGCTTGGTGTCGGTCTTCTCATCGGCGATGATCTTGTCGCCGGGAGCGACGCGGTTCGGCGCGATGATGTAGGCCTGCTCGCCATCAGCGTAGGTGATGAGCGCGATGAAAGCGGTACGGTTCGGATCGTATTCGAGCCGTTCCACGGTGCCCTCAACGCCCCACTTGCGACGCTTGAAGTCGATGAAGCGATACTTCTGCTTGTGACCACCGGCGATGCCGCGGCTGGTCACATGGCCCTTGTTGTTGCGGCCACCGGTCTTGCGCTTACCTTCGGTCAGCGCCTTGACGGGCTTGCCCTTGTGCAGGCCGGTCTTGTCGACGAGGACAAGCGCGCGGCGGGCCGGGCTAGTCGGGTTATAGTTCTTCAGTGCCATGGGATCAGCTCACACCTTCGGTGATGTCGATCGGGTCCTGACCCTCAGCGAGAGTCACGATCGCCTTCTTGAAGTCGGTGCGGGTATAGGGCTTGCCCTTCCACCGCTTCGTCTTGCCCTTGCTCACGATCGTGTTGACCGCCTTCACCTTGCGATCGAAGAGAGCCTCGATGGCCTCCTTGATCTGCGGCTTGGTGGCGGTGCCGGCGACCTTGAACACAACCGCGTTGTTCTCCGAGAGAAGCGTGGCCTTCTCGGTGATGTGCGGCGACAGGATAACGTCGTAATGACGCGCGTCGATCTGCGACTTAGCCATTGAAACGCGCCTCCAGCTTGGCGACCGCATCCTTGGTCAGGACAAGTGTGTCGTGGTTGAGAATGTCGTAGACATTGGCGCCCGCAGCCGGGAGCACGTCCACGCCCGGCAGGTTGCCGGCAGCCTTGCGGAAGCCCTCGTTGACGGCTTCACCGTCGATCACGAGCACCTTGCCGTTCCAGCCATTCTTGCCGAAGATGCCGGCGAGAGCCTTGGTCTTGGCGTCCTTCAGCTCAAGGCTGTCGACGACCACGAGGCCGCCGGCTGCCTTGCTCGAAAGCGCCATCTTCAGGCCGAGCGCACGGATCTTCTTGTTGAGCGACTGCTCGAACTCGCGCTTGCGGGCACCGTGGGCCTTGCCGCCGCCGATGAAGATCGGAGCTGCACGGTCGCCGTGACGAGCGGTACCACCACCCTTCTGACGGCCCCACTTCTTGCCGGTGCGGGCCACGTCCGAACGCTCACGCGTCGGGCGGGCGGTGCCGCGGCGGTTCTCAAGCTGCCAGGTGACAACCCGGTGCAGGATGTCGGCACGCGGGGCGACGCCGAAAACGGCCTCGTTCAGCTCCACGTCGCCGGCTGCTGCGCCGTCAATTTTCTGGACCTTCACCTTCACGGATCAGCCCTCCTTGTTCTCGTCCGAAGCGGGTGCTTCGGCGGTGGTGGTGACTTCGACCTCAGCCTCGGGCTGCGCGACATCCTTGGGAGCCGAACGGTCGATCACGGCGCCGGGGAACGGCAGGCCCTCGGGCGCTGCAACCTTCACGGCATCCTTGACCATCAGCCACGAATTCTTCGAACCGGGCACCGAGCCCTTCACGAAGATCAGGCCACGCTCGGCGTCGGTGCGAACCACTTCAAGGTTCTGCTGGGTGCGCTGACGGTCGCCCATGTGGCCGGCCATCTTCTTGCCCTTGAACACCTTGCCGGGATCCTGGCGGTTACCGGTCGAACCGTGCGAACGGTGCGAGATCGACACGCCGTGGGTGGCGCGCAGACCACCGAAGCCCCAGCGCTTCATGGCGCCGGCAAAGCCCTTACCAACGGTGTGGCCGGTGACGTCGACCATCTGGCCGATGACGAAATGTTCAGCGGAGATAAGCGAGCCAACCGGAAGCAGGCCCTCTTCATTCTCGACGCGGAACTCGGCGACCTTCTGCTTCAGACCGACTTCGGCCTTCGCAAAAGCTTCGCGCTGCGGTTTGTTGACGTTCTTCTGCTTGGCCTGACCCGAGCCGACCTGAACAGAGAAATAGCCGTCGCGATCGGCTGTGCGGTGGGCGGTCACCTGACACTCTTCCAGCGAGAGAACGGTGACCGGCACGTGCCGACCGTCCTCCTGGAAGAGGCGGGTCATCCCGACTTTCTTCGCGATCACGCCAGTGCGCATGATCCTAACTCCTTACAGAGGCACAAGGGGACCATCCCCAGGTGCGTGCCCAGCCCTGTTGTAAGAAGCGAGCCCCGTCCGGGCTGAAGCGCCCTCCCCCGAAAGGAAGGACTAAGACGGGGGACGCTAGCCCGGAAGTAAACCCCTCCGGCGGTATCCCTTGTGTCCCGGCGGCGTTTTGCCGGGCTCTGTCTTCACGGTCCCTTGCCGGAACCGGAGCACCCGGCCAGCGGCCGGGTGCGTTACTGGCTTAGGCCAGCTTGATCTCAACGTTCACGCCAGCGGCGAGGTCCAGCTTCATCAGCGCGTCGACCGTCTGGGCGTTCGGCTGCACGATGTCGAGCAGACGCTTGTAGGTGCGCACCTCGAACTGCTCGCGCGACTTCTTGTCGATGTGCGGACCGCGGTTCACGGTGAACTTCTCGATGCGCGTCGGGAGAGGAATCGGACCCCGGATCAGCGCGCCGGTGCGGCGTGCGGTATCAGCGATTTCGCCAGTCGCCTGATCAAGCACACGGTGATCAAAGGCCTTGAGACGAATGCGGATGTTCTGAGCGTCCATAATTCCAACTACCGATGCGAAAGAGCCAAGGAAGCGCCCGATCTTGCGAAGGGGATACTTCCCACCAAAAACAAAAGCCCACCCCGCTTTCCGGTCAAACCGGACAGGGCGGCCTCTGCATTAATTCGTTGCGAGGGAGACGAATCTCTCTCTGTGGCCGCGCCTATACGGGGCTTACCCCGCACTGACAACCCGAAAATCGGGCAATCGCCCCCTTCCCTTTCACTTTTGCGACAGGACGAGGAAAATTCAGCTCACATAAAAAGAGGCCCGGCTCACAGACGTGAACCGGGCCGCTCTTTAACCTGGCGCCCCGAAGGGCGCAGCAGGCTTACTTGGTGATCTTCGCGACCACGCCCGAGCCGACGGTGCGGCCGCCTTCGCGGATAGCGAAGCGCAGACCTTCGTCCATGGCGATCGGGGCGATCAGCTTCACGCCGATCGACACGTTGTCGCCGGGCATGACCATCTCGGTGCCTTCCGGCAGAACCACTTCACCGGTCACGTCGGTGGTGCGGAAGTAGAACTGCGGACGGTAATTGGCGAAGAACGGGGTGTGACGGCCGCCTTCGTCCTTCGACAGCACATAGACCTCGGCTTCGAAGTCGGTGTGCGGAGTGACCGAGCCGGGCTTGGCCAGAACCTGGCCACGCTCCACGTCGTCACGGCCGATGCCGCGGATCAGGGCGCCGATGTTGTCGCCGGCTTCACCACGGTCGAGCAGCTTGCGGAACATTTCCACGCCGGTCACGGTGGTCTTCTGGGTGTCGCGGATGCCAACGATTTCGACTTCGTCGCCGACGTTCACGATGCCCGATTCAACACGACCGGTCACCACGGTGCCGCGACCCGAGATCGAGAACACGTCTTCGATCGGCATCAGGAAGTTCTTGTCCACCGGACGCTCGGGCTGCGGAATGTAGCTGTCGACAGCGTCCATCAGAGCCTTGATCGAGTTCTCGCCGATTTCCGGATCGCGACCCTCGAGAGCGGCCAGAGCCGAACCCTTGATGATCGGAATGTTGTCGCCGTCGAAGTCGTACGACGAAAGCAGCTCGCGCACTTCCATTTCGACCAGCTCGAGGATTTCCTCGTCGTCGACCTGATCGACCTTGTTCAGGTACACAACCAGCTGCGGCACACCGACCTGACGGGCGAGCAGGATGTGCTCACGGGTCTGCGGCATCGGGCCGTCAGCAGCGTTCACCACCAGGATCGCGCCGTCCATCTGGGCGGCACCGGTGATCATGTTCTTCACGTAGTCAGCGTGGCCCGGGCAGTCGACGTGCGCGTAGTGACGGGCGTCGGTCTCGTATTCCACGTGGGCGGTCGAGATGGTGATGCCGCGCTCGCGCTCTTCGGGAGCCTTGTCGATGTTGGCGAAATCAACAGCTGCGCCCTGCACCTTGGTGATTGCAGCGGTCAGCGTGGTCTTGCCATGGTCGACGTGACCGATGGTGCCGATGTTGCAGTGCGGCTTGTTCCGCTCGAATTTTGCCTTTGCCATTTTTCCAATAACCTTCTTGTTCGAATCTGATTTGCTTCAAGATCAGGCGGGCACCTGCTGAATCAGGCGCCCGCCACTAGACGTTGAACCTGCCTTAGGCAAGCTTCTCCTTGACTTCGGCCGCGACGTTCGCCGGGACCTCGTCGTAGTGCGAGAACTGCATCGAGTACTGAGCACGGCCCTGGGTGAACGAGCGCAGTTCATTGACGTAGCCGAACATGTTCGCGAGCGGCACGTGAGCCTCGACCGACTGCGCGTTGCCGCGGCTGTCGGTGCCCTGGATCTGCCCGCGACGCGAGTTCAGATCGCCGATCACGTCGCCGAGATAGTCATCAGGGGTGACGACTTCCACCTTCATGATCGGCTCGAGCAGCTTGATGCCGGCCTTCTCGGCGACTTCGCGCATGGCGCCACGGCCGCAGATTTCGAACGCGATCGCGCTCGAGTCGACGTCGTGGTAGGCGCCGTCGGTCAGGGTGATCGTGAAGTCGATGATCGGGAAGCCGATCAGATGACCGCTGTCAGCCTGCTCGCGCATGCCCTTTTCGATCGCGGGGATATATTCCTTCGGAATGTTACCGCCCTTGACCTCGTCGTTGAAGATCACGCCCTGGCCGCGTTCACCCGGCTCGACCGTCACCTTGGCACGGCCGAACTGGCCCGAACCGCCCGACTGCTTCTTGTGGGTGTAGTCCACGTCGACCTTGCGAGCCAGCGACTCGCGGTAGGCCACCTGCGGCGCACCGACGTTGGCTTCGACCTTGAACTCGCGCTTCATGCGATCGACGAGAATGTCGAGGTGAAGCTCGCCCATGCCCTTGATGATGGTCTGGCCCGATTCGTGGTCGGTGCTGACGCGGAACGAGGGATCCTCGGCGGCCAGACGATTGAGCGCGACGCCCATCTTTTCCTGGTCGGCCTTGGTCTTCGGCTCCACCGACAGCTCGATCACCGGCTCGGGGAATTCCATCCGCTCGAGAATGATCGGCTTGGCCGGATCGCACAGGGTGTCGCCCGTGGTGGTCTCCTTGAGGCCCGCGATGGCGACGATGTCGCCGGCGAATGCTTCTTCGATGTCCTCGCGGTTGTTGGAGTGCATCAGCAGCATGCGGCCGATCTTTTCCTTCTTGTCCTTCACCGAGTTCAGGACCGAACCCTTGGACAGGTGACCCGAGTAGATGCGGGTGAAGGTGAGCGAACCGACGAACGGATCGTTCATGATCTTGAAGGCCAGCGCGGCGAACGGCGCATCGTCCGACGACGGACGGCTGTCCTCGGTCTCGCCATCGAGCAGGACGCCCTTAATGGCGGGCACGTCGAGCGGCGACGGCATGTAGTCCACGACGGCGTCGAGCAGCGGCTGAACGCCCTTGTTCTTGAACGCCGAACCACACAGCACGGGCACGAAGGCCTGGTCCATGGTGCCCTTGCGGATGAGGCGCTTGAGGGTCGCGGCGTCGGGCTCGTTGCCTTCGAGGTAGGCTTCCATCACCTCGTCGTCCTGCTCAACAGCAGTCTCGATCAGCTTCTCGCGGTATTCAGCAGCCTTGTCAGCCAGGTCCGCCGGAATATCGACATAGTTGAAGCTGGCACCAAGACCATCGTCTTCCCAGATAATACCGCGGTTGTTGACGAGATCGACAACGCCCTTCAGATCGCTCTCAGCGCCGATCGGCAAGTAAAGAACCAGCGGAGTGGCACCGAGGCGCTCAACAATACTCTTTACGCAATAGTAAAAGTCAGCGCCGGTGCGATCCAACTTATTCACGAAGCACATCCGCGGCACGCGATACTTGTCAGCCTGACGCCAAACGGTTTCCGACTGCGGTTCAACGCCGGCAACGCCGTCGAATACTGCAACCGCGCCGTCGAGGACGCGCAGCGAACGCTCGACTTCAATCGTGAAGTCGACGTGGCCGGGGGTGTCGATGATGTTGATGCGGTGCTTCGGGCCCTTGCCGTCTTCCGCCGACCAGAAGGTGGTGGTGGCAGCCGAGGTGATCGTGATCCCGCGTTCCTGCTCCTGCTCCATCCAGTCCATGGTGGCGGTACCCTCGTGGGTTTCGCCGATCTTGTAGGACTTGCCGGTGTAGTACAGGATCCGCTCGGTCGTCGTGGTCTTCCCGGCGTCGATGTGCGCCATGATCCCGATGTTGCGATAGCGTTCCAGCGGATATTCGCGGGCCATAGAAAATTCCTTGAGCGTTGGGGGACTTCAGACGTCCGAAGCGCGCCCCATATGGCTATTAATGTGTCAGCTTGAAGACCTGACGGCCCGCCATCCCCACACAGGTGACGGCGAGCCGGATCAGCATCTTACCAGCGATAGTGCGAGAAGGCACGGTTGGCATCGGCCATACGGTGCGTGTCTTCGCGCTTCTTGACCGCGTTACCGCGGTTGTTGGCGGCGTCCATCAGCTCGCCCGAGAGGCGGGCCGACATCGTGGTTTCGGCACGACCGCGCGCGGCCGAGATCAGCCAGCGGATCGCAAGCGCCTGGGCACGCTCGGGGCGAACCTCGACCGGCACCTGATAGGTAGCACCACCGACGCGGCGCGAACGCACCTCGACCTGCGGCTTCACGTTCTCGAGCGCATCGTGGAACAGCTGCACCGGATCGCTCTTGGCGCGGGCCTCGACGGTGTCGAGCGCGGAGTAGACGATGCCTTCGGCAACGGCCTTCTTGCCGTCAAGCATGAGGTTGTTCATGAACTTCGACAGAACCTGATCACCGAACTTCGGATCAGGCAGGATTTCCCGCTTCTCGGGACGACGACGACGTGACATATTTCCTAACTCCTTCGGAGTGGCCGCTCACATCCGTGAGCGTCCTGCGGCGCCGGCCCACTCCCCCTCCCGGCCACCCAGAGCATACCCGCGTAGGGTAGCCGGGAGGGGGAGCGGCCCGCCGCCGCGACTGAACCTGTTACTTGGGCCGCTTGGCGCCGTACTTCGAACGGCTCTGCTTGCGGTCCTTCACGCCCTGCGTATCGAGAACGCCGCGCAGCACGTGGTAGCGCACACCGGGAAGGTCGCGCACACGGCCGCCGCGGATCAGCACCACCGAGTGCTCCTGCAGGTTGTGGCCTTCGCCCGGAATGTAGGCGATGATCTCGCGCTTGTTGGTGAGACGGATCTTGGCCACCTTGCGCAGAGCCGAGTTCGGCTTCTTCGGAGTGGTGGTGTAAACGCGGGTGCAAACGCCGCGCTTCTGCGGGTTCGAATCCATCGCCGCCGACTTCGACTTCTTGACGATGGGATGGCGGCCCTTGCGGACCAGCTGGTTGATCGTAGGCATTGATATCCTTCGTGCGGGTTGCGGGACTTGGCCCCTTCCCACCCCGCTCATCCTGAGCGGACATGGAAAAAGACCCGGACCCTAATTGGTCACCGGGTTGAAACAGCGTTCCGGGTGGAATGTATCGGGATCGTGCGAGAAACGACTGCTCATGCTGAGCTTGTCGAAGCATAGGCAACACCGTCGCCCAACTCGCGCGAGCCTGAAACGCTCCACCCGGAGTGCTGGCACAGCCAGATAACCGGGTTACTTTGCCGACTGCCCCTTTGCCTTGGCGCGGGGACGGGGCCGACAATGTTCAGCTCTATGATTGCAAAGCCGACCTTGCGGACGGACCTGCGAAGGGCGGGCCATTAGCGGGGTGTGGGGCGCGGGTCAAGGGGAGATCAGTTGCCCCGACGACTATCAAGGTATGCTTTCAACTCTCGCTGCATCGCCTCATGTTTACCGCTTCCGATCAAGACACTCCAACTCCCCAGCTCGTGACACTCCGGCAATCGACGTCGCAGCCGAGCGCGAAAGCCCTTGCCGTTTCTTAATCCGGCATTTCTCGCCATTTCCTCGGCATTTGTAAGCTGCATGAGCATAGCCCCGGAGTTTACATTATTCACTTTACGATCAAGTCAAGCGAAAGACCACTCACTCAGGCTTCCGCTCAACCATTTCCATCACATGCGACAGCCTAGACTAATAGAAAGAAGGTCGCCCCGGCCATCGCCACACCCAGAACAGCAAGAGAATTATGGCCGAAACGATGCGCCTCGTATGTGGACCAACAAATAAATATAATCTATCCGATATGACAGTAAGACCCAACCCACTTTCCCCCTCTAAAGAAGCAACCCCTCCACAGCAAGAGATAGGAACGCAGAAGCACTTTAAATTTATGGATTAACAAAAATTAATAATAAAACCGCTAGTTTATTAAAGATTTAATATATCGGTGCTGAAAAATATGAGGTGAATATGAATAAAATGAAATTATTATTCAGAATTTTTTCAGGGTGCCCAACCGGGGTTAACGCTATAGCAATTATTTCTTTTCTATTTATAATTATAAAATCTTTGATATTTGATAATTATCGAGAGGTTTTCTTCGGCGCTCAAAAAATTGGATTCTTAATAGAGGCTTGCCTGATATCAATCTTAGCCAGCTATATCTTTTATATAATAGTTGTTAGAATTCCATTCTTTACTGAGAGGGCATCAATTCACCCTTCTGTTTCAAGACATGCACATTTGTTTTTAAGCAGATCAAAATCATTCTCTGAGGGTATTGACAAGGTGTACAGTACAAATCTCTGGGGCGAAAAAAATAACCCCGGAAATGTTGGCACAATCCTTTCTAAAATTCGTTTAGACGAGAGCAATGCGCCGGCTGCGTCAATGAGTTCTGGTCAGAATCTAAATTGGTATCAGTATATTCTTTCGGGTTTTAAAGAGTCCGACAAATCTGCTGAAATAATATTTCGCTACGGAGCTCTAATAGATACTGAAATGGCAAACAAAATAACTATTATACAATCCTCAACGTTTAGATCAATGTTCACTCAGTTTTCGCAAATTAGGAATAATCCACTTGCACCTAAAGAAGTGACAATGATAAATTTCGCAAAGCCATTGTCAGAATACTTAAATCTTATTGAAGATTTTGAAATTTACCTTTCTAAATATAATGCGCGCTACCAATAATCAAAACAAACCCCTTGCCTTATGCGAGCGTATTCAACACTTCGCCCACAACTTCCAGTAGCAGAATCACGCTTTGCTACACGCCCCCAAATCTGCTCCACACTCGCAGATGACCGACTCACGCAAAAAGCCCGCGCGCCCGCAGCCGCTCACCCCTGGCACCCCCCGCGCCCAACGGCCACCAGCGCGCCACTGCGCGTCAGGCAACCAGCTATATTTGCCGGCGGCATTTCGCGCCAGCCCGCGCATCCAGCTAGCGCTTTGCCCCATAGAAAACAGCCAGCCCCGCCACCGTCAGCGGCGCCCAGAAATGGAGCAAGCCGATCTCGCTCACCACATCGAACCGCTCCCGGCAGCCGGTCGTGTTCATTGCGCAACCCAGTGGCACGAAATAGAAAAACCAAACAAACGTGGCGATGGCGAGCAGGATGCCGAACAGTAACGAAAGCGTCTTCATCTCGCCTAGGTTCACCGAAAATTCGCGATAGTCCAGCACTTGTCGCCGCAGCGCAACTGGCCATTGCCCGCCATCAAGGCGAGGCTGGGTGAACCTCACGATCCTTGCGTGACTGACCGCCCCATAAATTCCCCTTTCCTACAACCAGACGAATCTGCTCCACACTGGCAGATGTCCGACTCACCCAAAAAGCCCGCTCGCCCGCAGCCGCTCACCCCTGACGCTCCCGCGCCCAATGGCCACCAGCGCGCGACCGCGCGGCAGGGCACCAGCTATATGACCGCCCCCGGCCCGCTCCCCGCCGCGGACGATCCGCTGCTCGACTTTGCGCCATATCTCCACAAGCGGCCGCGCCGGAACTCGATCACGCCCGACAAGCAGCGCGACTTCATCGCCATGCTCGCCGCCACCGGGATCGTCGCCCGCGCGGCCATGCACATCGGGGTCTCGCTCGAGGCGCTGTACAAGCTGCGCCAGCAACCCGGTGCCGAGGGCTTTGCCGCCGCGTGGGAAGCCGCGGTCGATCGCGGGGTCGACCGGATCGAGGCCGCCGCCATGGACCGCGCGATCAAGGGCGTGCCCTACGAACATGTGCTCGCCAATGGCGACATCGTCGTCCACGGCGCGAAGCATAACGAGAACCTCGTGATGTTCTTCCTGAAGAACCGGCGTCCGGAGAAATACTCGCAGCACCTGCGCCCCGGCAACGCGGTCTACGAACGCATCCGCGCCGAGGTGCTGACCGACCTCATGCAGCAGGCCGAGCGCAACCGCGGCGCGCTGGTCGACCTGATCAGCGCCGAGGTCGATGCGCTGCGCGCCAGAGAGGGGCAAGAGCGCGAGGCGTAGGCCCCCTCTCACCTCCGACCTGAGCGGGATGACATAGCATTGCCCCACAAAGCCCTTCCCCTGTGGGGAAGGGTTGGGATGGGGGTCCAGCGTCGAGCCCCCACCCCCAGCCCCTCCCCACCGGGAGGGGAGCAAGGCGCGACCCAAACAGAGATTGCCGCGACAGACAAACTCCACTAGCATTGGACAAAATCAATTTGTCCGCATCTGTCTGGGGAGAGACAACCGATGATCAGCCGCCTTGCCGCCGCTTTGTGCGCCGTGTCCGCCGCCGCGCTTGCCGTTCCCGCCGCGGCGCAGGAGCGTCCCGCCGACCTCACCGAGCTGCCCCCCGTCCCCACCGACTACGAACCCGCGAAGACCTCGTGGGGCGACTACGATTTCACCGGCACCTGGCCGATTGAGAATATCAACACCGGGCATATCCTGTTCCAGCGCCCCGCCGCCTATGGGGACCGCCAGTGGGTCAACGACGAGGAGTTCGAACGCCGCCTCGCCGCCGCGCGCGGGAACGACGGCAACTTCGCCGAGGCGACCGAGACTGGCATCGGCACTGCGGGGACCGAGGGGCTGGAGGCGTGGTTCCGCGCGACCAGCTTCGGCAAGCGCACCGCGATGCTGGTCAGCCCCGCCGATGGCCAGCTCCCCGCCCTCACCCCGCAGGCGACGGAGCTGTTCAAGGAGGGCCGCTCGGGCTGGGTGCCGGGACAGGGCTATGACTGGGTGAGCGACTTCGACAGCTGGGATCGCTGCGTTTCGCGCGGGTTTCCGGCCTCGATGTACCCGTTCCGCTACAACAACGGCATCCGCATCTTCCAGAGCCCCGGCGTGATGACCATCGTGCTGGAGATGCTCGGCACGCGAGTTGTGAAGATCTACGACAGCAAGGAAGCGGCGCAGGCAGCGAAGTGGGACAAGCCGGTCGAGGCATGGATGGGCAATTCGCGCGGTTGGTGGGAAGGCAAGACGCTGGTGATCGAGACCACCAACATCGTCTCGGGCGACAGCGCCACACGCGACAGCTACGCCCGCTCGGCCAGCCCGCTTAACATGGCGACGCAGTTCACCGGCACCACCACCGTGCCCGCCTTCAACACCGTGCCGATGAGCGATCAGGCGATGACGGTAGAGCGGCTGACCATGGTCGGGCCGGACGAGATCGTCCACGAACTCACCTATTCCGACCCCGAGGTCTATACCCGGCCCTGGACCACCCGCCTCTCGTGGAGCCGGGACGACGACTACCAGTTCTTCGAGTATGCCTGCCACGAGGGCAACTACATGCCGCGCGATTACATCAGCGCGAGCCGCGCGCAGCAGGCCCGCATCGCGGCGGGCGAGGAAGCGGCCGTCACCGCCGAAAACGACGACCGCAGCCGCTTCGCCCAGCCCTTTGATCACGACCCCGGCACCGGCCCGCGCCCGGAGCGACAAGGGCGGTAAGAACGAGCCATAACCCCCTCCTTCTATTGTTATTTCCCTTGCAACCCCAGGCGGTTCACCTTAGCGGAACATCGGTCAGACCAACAAAAGTCATATTGACGTTGGTGTCGCGAGATTGGCGGAATCGTTTTGTGGGGCCCTGGAGCCCGTGGACGGAGTTGGCGCGCGGCGTGTCCTTTGCGACCGCCGGGCGACAGTTGGAACCAAGGGGTGCGGCGAATGAAAGGCTGCGATGTCGAGGATCTGGAACCTTTGCTGCCGGAGATCTGGATCTCCCGCGTCGAAAGGATCGCAGGCTCGTTAAGGCATGATCGGCTGGACCTGCTCAATCTGGCGCGGCTGCTGCGGCTGGCCTGCCACATCTGCCTGCTGGCGCCCAGGTCGCTGCAAATCGAAGGCCTGAACCGCAACCGCGCGGCCTGTCTTGAAGCGCTGCTCGAAGCGGAGCAACTCGATGGCGCTGCCGCGCTGCTGCTCAGTTCCGAGCCCGAGCTGGAAATCCAGCAAAGCGACAAGGGCACCAAGGCCAGCGTGCGTCTGTTCCGGGGCGGCGCAATGGGCAAGGCTCTCGGCTCGACCATGCCGCAGGCGCTGCTCGCCGCGATCCTTGACTGCCTGATGATCGAGCACGAGCTCAATCAGGCGATACGGACCTATCCCTTGAGCGACGATAGTCTGCGTAGATCGCAATCCGGATCGCGTCCGTAGTCGATCCTGCATCGAGTTCGGCAAACAAGGCGGCCAGCGCTTCGTCGAGCTGAGCCGGTGCAAAGCCCGTTGTCGCCAGCATGTCCCGCGCGCCGTAGCCATCCAGCAGCAGGTCAAGCAATACCCCCGAAGGCGGACTGAGCCGGGCTACCCTGCGCAAGGCATCTTCGGTCAAATGGTCCAGATCGCGCGTCTGCGCCTGTGCGTTGCGCGCGAATCCCCAGGCTTCTCCCTTGGCGTCGTTATCCGGCATAACCCCACCCTCACCCCGGCCGCGCGCAAGTGTGGCGGCCGACTGCAGCTTATTTGCATGATCGTCAGTGGCAGACATGGTTCAATACCTGAATTATCTACGGGCACACCTATACCTTTCGGAGATCCGAAAGATAAGCCTTTGCTACCATACGTTTTTTAGTAGGGTAAGAGGGAATTGCGGCGCATCGAATAGGCCTGCCCGGCCCCGACGATCAGATGATCGACCAGCACCAGCTCAAGCTCTCGCGCCACGTATTCAAAGCGGGCCGTGGCGAGCCGGTCTTCCTTGCTGGGCGCGGCCACACCCGAGGGATGGTTGTGGGCAAGGATGAGTTTGTGCGCATCGAGCTCGAACGCACGCCGCACAATAGTGCGCATCCGCAAGGACAGGCCCGAGCGGCTTCCGGCAGCGATCTCCTCGTCGCGGATATAGTGATCGCTTGCGGTGAGGAAGATGGCGTGGAGCCGCTCTTCGTAAGGGTTCTGGAGCAGGCCGAGCAGATACTGCGCAAGGCGCGGATCGGCCGCATCGACCGCCTGCCCGCTGATTGCTTCGCGCCATCCCGCCGAAACGAGCGTGCGCGCGGCAAGCAGGGCCTCGGCCACCGCGCCGTTGCCCTCCAGCGCCTGACAGAGCGCCTCGCGGCTTGCGGTCATAATTGCCGAAATCGAGCCGAACCGCAGCAGCAGATCGCTCGCGCTGGCCTGTGCTTCGCTGCCGAGGATCGGCCTCAGGAGGTCCGCCAGGACCGGTAGCTGCCGTAGCGCGCTATCCGCCGCCGGTGGCAGTACAGCCCCGCCATCAGGGCCACGATCTGGATGTACGACGGCGCCCGGGTGAGGATGAAATAGACGCCGCCCTCCATCCCGGCGCTGATATCGCGCAAGAAGTGCATCATCACCGCGATCAGTTGCGCTCCCAGAAGCCATAGCGGGTAGATCCTGTTGGCTCTGATCGCGAGGCCCGCAAATACGACCAGCGCGAGGGAATCAATGACGAGATCACCGATCTCGATTGCCTCGTAGCTGCCGCCTTCGGGAAAAACGATCTGGTTGACATACTGTAGCACGATCATGGCTGGCAGCACGGATGTGGCAATCCGCTCGGGTGCATCCGCGCGCAGGTAGGCGTAGATCGCCAGACCGAAAATAACCACGTGCTGGGCAATGATCCGGGAATTGAACAGAAGATAGTCGGCCATGGTGTCTTACCACCACGACCGGCCATCATATTCAATCGTCAAGCAGCAATGCTCGGCGCTTCCTGAACGGCGCCGATCGGGCAACGGCCGATCGTTTCCGGCATCCCGGTCACGGTCAGGAAGTCGTCGCGCAGCGCCTTGTGCGCGCGGGCGAGTTGCCCCATCGCCTCAACCTGCGCCTTCTGGGCTTCCTGCAGGCGCATCACGGCGGTGTGCCCCTGATACTGCGGCAGGTCGGTTTCGAGCCGGACATTCATCATGCTCATCTGCAGGCGGGCATAGGCGCGCATGCATTCGTTGCTGAGGCGTTCGGCTTCTTCGAGGTCGGCGGCAACGCGCACACCGGCAGTTTCGACAGTCAGCATTTCACTTTAACTCCCGCCCGGCTTGCTCACGGCCAGGCCCCATGATCAGGGAGGTAAAGCGAAATACCGTCAGACCAGATTGCCCAGAGCCTCCGCAACGGCCAGCAGGATGAGCGTTAGAGCGACCATGCCCAACGCCAGCCCCACGGCGGCAAGCAATCGGTACAGAGTGGCGGAATCGCCGTCGAGCACCTCCGGGACAACGCGGGGCTCTGACTGGCTGGCCCAGGGAGCGCTGCGATGAAAAGACATCGCATCGCTCAGGACCAGATCGTCGTCCGCGTCGTTCCTGATGCCGGTATCGACATCATGCTCCCACTCGGACAGCTGAAAAATCTTACCTGTATTCTGCTTACAGTCTGCCTCGCCGGCGCTGGCATAGTCACGATAGAGGCGCACCAGCTCCTTGCGCAGCAGGCCGCCCGATTTGGCGCGCACGGTCTCGATGCGCTGCACCACGGCGCTTTCCGAAACGCCGAGTTTGGTGGCGATTTCCTTGCTCGTCCAGCCATCGCAGAGCAGGTCCATCGTTTCCCGCTGCTTGGCGGTGAGGCTATCGAACAGGTGGTCCGGGCTGATGGCGAGCGGCTCTGTCATAGGCGATCTTTACTATGACAAACCCGCCGCTGTCCATAAATGGCAGCGATCCCAGGAGGCAGATCGAAGGCCCGAAGCGGGCAAGGCGCAAGGCCCTGCCCGACACGGACACCGGCCTTAGTGGCGGGCGGGAAATGCCATCGGGGAAGACTGCACCTGCACCGGCGGGGAGGCGACCGGATCGATCGCGCTTTCGAGATATTCGCCGTATTCGGAATCGACCGGCTCAAGTCCCGAGGTGACGGTGAGGACATAGTCGCCCGTGCTCTCACCGTAGCCCTTCACCTTGATCCTCAGCGCCGAGAGCATCTCCGGATTGTTCTTCAGAACCGAAAGATCGATCGGGATCATGGCGTTGAAGTCGCCCGCGCTGTCGTCGTCGTTCTGCACGACGGCAAAGCCGAGCGGCGTATCGAAGCCCAGTTCAAGATAAGGATCGAGGCCGTTGCCGAAATCGGCGTCCTCGCTCTTCGCCTTGGACATGCGCACGGTGATTTCGCCGGCACGGCCGCTGCTGATTGCCGCCAGCGCGCTTTCCGACAATTGGTAATCCAGCGAGCTCGGATCGATATCGCCATTTTCGTAACCCGCGCCGATGCGCCCGGTCGCGGTGTCGCCGATAGCCACCACCTGCAACGGTGCCTGCACGATCGGCTCGCGCCGCGGTGCCACGCGCAGGCTGTAACCGCCCGCGCTATCGCCGAGACCGCTGGCAACGATGGTATAGGTTTCGTTGCCGGTCATGACATAGCGCA
This sequence comes from Aurantiacibacter xanthus, assembly GCF_003584015.1. GTDB lineage: Bacteria > Pseudomonadota > Alphaproteobacteria > Sphingomonadales > Sphingomonadaceae > Alteraurantiacibacter > Alteraurantiacibacter xanthus. The sequence goes on along the minus strand of NZ_QXFM01000002.1, from coordinate 12,265 downwards.
GCAGCGCATTCAGCCCCTCGCCGCCGTCGTCGTTCTGGGCCAGCGTCTTGCCGCTGGCATCGCGCAGCGTGAGATAGGGATCCAGCCCGCTGGAATCGTCAGGATCGGCGATCATCGCCACTTCGAGCAGCAGGCCTTCTTCGCCCGTGATGGTATAGAGGTGCTCCTCACCGCCGAAGAACTGCCCCTTCTCCTCGCTGCCCCAGGTCACCGCTCGCACGGGCTGCACTTCATAGTCGAGCACGGTGAGTTTAAGATCGAAGCTGCTCCCCGAAACGAACCCGCCTTCGACGATCTCTTCGCCGGTGCCCACGAGGCCGTCGGCCTCATCGCGCGCCCCATACGAGCTGACGGCGATGCGCAGGTGCATGTCCTGTGTGGCCGTGACCATGGCGCGCGAGTTGAGCCCTTCACCGCCATCATCGTTCTCGGCGATCAGATCGCCGGTCTCGGCGTTGTATATCTTCAGATAGGGGTCGAGTTCGCTGGTGGACATCACGTCTACGCGCATCGCCTGCCCCGCTGGCAGCGTGACTTCGAACAACACCGGCTTATCGTTGTAAACGCCATTGAAAACGCGGGCGTTGGTCTCTTCATGGTCAAGATTTCGCACCGGCTGCGCCGCCGCCGGAACCGCCATTGCCGCGCCGGCAAGCAGAGCCGCCATCAAGAAACCTGCACGCATCGTAAATCACTCCATTATCGAGCCACTAAGTAAGATGCCTTAAGCACCCGCTACCTTGCTGGCAAATGAAAGCCCGAACGACTTCTCAGCTTTCGCTAGTAAGGTGTTCCACCAGCGCACGCACTTTCTTTTGGCGCCACTGTGGACGCGGCGCGACCAGCCAGAACGCCCGCCGACAAACCCGCGTTTCGCCCTGTGCCAGCAGCAGGCCGCCAGCCAGCGCTTCCGCCACCAGCGGCAGCGGCATCAGCGCCGCCCCCATCCCCGCCAGGGCCGCCGAGAGCGCCTGTCCGGCATTTCCGGCCTGCAAGACCACGCGCGCATCGTCTTCCGGTTCGAAACCGGGCCAGCTGATCCAGCCGTCCTGCGCACCCGGCGCGGCCACCGCCACTCGCTCGCCCGGTGCCAGTTGCACGCCCTCCAGTTCGCCCGGCCCTTCGACCAGCCGCACCGCCAGATCGAGGTTGGCCTCGGTGAAATCGGCATGTTCATCGCCCGCCAGCGCGAACCGCACCTCGGGGTTGGCGGCGCGGAACAAGGCCAGCCGCGGCGCCAGCCACTGCGCGAAGAACTCGCGCGGGGCGGCGATGGCGAAGGTGGACGAGCCCTGCCCCGCCTGCATCGCCTCGACGCTTTCCTCGAACCGCAGGAACCCTTCGCGCAGCGGCTCAAGCCCGGACTGCGCCTCTTCGGTCAGTTCGAGCCCCTTGCTGGTGCGGCGGAACAGCACCACGCCGAGCACATCTTCGAGCGCGCGGATCTGCTGGCCGACAGCAGCCGGGGTCACGGCCAGCTCGTCGGCGGCGCGGGTGAAGCTGAGGTGCCGCGCGGCGGCATCGAATACGCGCAAGGCGTTCAAGGGCAGGTGTGTGCGTTTCATGGTCTCAGGCGCGCGGTCTATGCCTCGACGCGCGGCCCGGCAAGCCCTCTAGTGGGCGCGCTGGGCCGGAGTTTCGAGCATGAAATGGGGAATGGCCACCTCGAACAGAGAACCGTTGGCGTGGGTAAAGCCATAGTGCCCCTCCATCGCGCCGTGGGGCGTGGTCAGTTCGCACCCCGACACATAGTCATGCGCCTGCCCCGGAGCGAGCACCGGCATCTCGCCGACCACGCCCTCGCCATCGACCACGTTGATCATCCCGTCGGCATCGGAAATGCGCCAGTGCCGGGTGCGCAGCTGGATCGTCTCGTTGCGGTGGTTCTCGATACGGATGTGATAGACCCAGAACCAGCGCCCGGCCTCCACCCGCGATTGCTCGGGCATGAAGCTGACGGCCACGCGCACGGTCACGCCGTGGGTGGTGGCCTCTTGCTGGAACAGCGATTGAAATGTGGCATCGGTCATGGCCCGCGCAGCCTAGCGGCTTTGCGGCCGGGGGCAAGGCCTTCGCGACCTATCCCTGCCCGGCGACAACCTCCGGCCCGCACGATAGCTCCCACCGCACGCCTTCGCGCGGATAGTCGAGCGTGACCTCGGCCGAGAGCGAGCGCCGCGGGATATCGCTGATCAGGCTGGTGCCGAACCCGATGTGTTGCGGCGCCGCCACCGGCGGTCCACCTTCCTCGCGCCAGAACATCCTGAACCCCGCCGGGCCGGCCTTGTCCGCATTGCCCTTGTCCGCATCGCCCTTGTCCGCATCGCCCTTGTCCCAGCCAATCGTGACCTTGCCGCCATCGCGCGACAAGGCCCCGTGCTTGAGCGAATTGGTCGCCAGCTCGTGCAGGGCCATGCCGATCACCTCGGCCGCGCGCGGAGTCAGCGAAACGGCGGGCCCGTCAAGCATCAGCCCACCCCTCGCCGTCTCAACGAAACGGAGCTGCTGCTGCACCAGGTCGAGCACCGGCACATCGCGCCATTCGCGCCGCACCAGAATATCCTGATTGACCGCCAGCGAACGGACCCGCTCCTCGAACCGGGCAACGAACCCGGCATCGTCGGGCGCGGTGCGGCGGGCCAGCGCCTGAACGATCGCCAGCATGTTCTTCGAACGGTGGTTGACCTCCATCAGCAGCACGCGGATCTGCTCGGCCTGCTCGCGCTGTTCGGTAATGTCGGTATTGGTGCCGAACCAGTGGCGTACCTCGCCATCCTCGCCGCGCACCGGCAGCGCGCGCGACAGATACCAGCGATATTGCCCGTCCTTGCCGCGCAGCGGGAAAGTGTCCTCCCAGCGCTCCTTCGCGGCCACGCTGAGACGGTAGCCGGTGGTCACGCGGTCGACATGCTCGGGGTGATGCACCGCCTGCCAGCCGAAGCCCTGCATGCTTTCCAGATCGGTGCCGGTGTAATCGTACCAGCGCTGGTTGTACCAGAAGATGCTGCCATCGGGGTGGGCCATCCAGGCAAGCTGGCTGATGTTGTCGGCCATCATGCGAAAGCGCAGATCGGCCTCGCGGATGCGGCGCTGGTTTTCAAGGTATGGCCCCGCGTTGCGCGCAATCTTGCTGAGGCCGACGATCCTGCCCTCGCCATCGCGCACCGGCGAGACGGAGGCCGAAATGTCGAGCAGCGAGCCATCCTTGTGCAGCCGCTTGGTCAGAAACTGGCCAACCACCTCGCCCTGGCTGATGCGCCCGAGGATCTCGTCTTCCTCATGCTCGCGGTCGGCGGGGAGGAGATGCCGGATCGACCGTCCGACCATTTCCTCCGCCGAATAGCCGAACAGGCGTTCCGCCGCCGCGTTCCAGCCAATGATCGTGCCATCGATAGTCTTTGCAACGATGGCATCGTCGCAGGATTCTACGAGACGGGCATAATAGTCAGGAATGATCGGCACTTGCGGGGGCTCTCGCGGTCACGAAATCCCAGCCTATGCGCGTTTCGTCGATCCCGCACCACACATTTGTACGGACCGTCGATCAAATTCCCGCAGCATCAAGCGCACGGCCCAGATCGTCGATCAGGTCGAGCGGGTCTTCGAGCCCGATATTGATCCGTATCATGCCCTCGTCGACGCCCATGTCGGCGCGCCCTTCCGGCCCCATCGAGTGGTGCGTGGAGCTGGCCGGATGGCAGGCGAGCGACTTCGCATCGCCGATATTGTTCGAGATATCGACCAGCTGCATCGCATCGAGCACAGTAAAGGCCTGTTCTCGCCCGCCCGGCATCACGAAGCTGAAGATCGGCCCGAAGGCATCCATCTGGCTCGCCGCCAGCTCGTGCTGGGCAAAGCTCGGCAAGCCCGGATAGAGCACCTTCACCCCGCGCCCCTCGACGAACTGCGCCACTTGCAGTGCATTTGCGCTCTGCTGGAATGCGCGCAGCGAGAGCGTCTCCAGCCCCTTGAGCACGACCCAGGCGTTGAACGACGAACAAACCGGGCCGGTGTTGCGCTGGAACGGCGAGAGCGTTCCGTGAATGAACTCGTCCGAACCGCAGACCGCGCCCACCAGTACCCGACCCTGTCCGTCCATCAGCTTGGTGGCGGAATAGGCGACAAGGTCCGCCCCATATTCGAGCGGGCGCTGCAAGGCGCTGGTGGCGAAGGCGTTATCGACCAGCGTGGTGATCCCGTGCGCCCTCGCCAGCCCGCAGACGAACCGCAGGTCGACAATGTCGAGCGTGGGGTTGGCCGGGGTCTCGAAGAAGAACACCTTGGTGTTGGGCTGGATCGCAGCCTCCCAGGCGGCATTGTCGCGCCCGTCGACCACGGTGTGGGTGATCCCGAAGCGGGCCAGCACGTTGGTGAGGATCCACCGGCACGAACCGAAGGCCGCCTTGGCCGCCACCAGATGGTCGCCCGCCGACAGCTGGCACAGCAGCGCGGTGGTCATCGCCGCCATGCCCGAGGCCTGCACCTTGCACGCCTCGGCCCCCTCCATCGCCGCGATCCGCTCTTCGAGCATCGCGATGGTGGGGTTCTGAAAGCGCGAATAGACCATGCCCTCGGCCTCGCCCGCAAAGCGTTCGGCCACTTCCTGCGCGCTGTCGTAGGAATAGCCGCTGTTGAGATAAAGCGCCTCGCTCGTCTCGCCATGGTCGGAGCGCCAGGTGCCCGAACGCACGGCACGGGTGGCGGGACGCCAGGAACTGGTCTGGCTGCGATCTATGCCGGTGGTCTTCTTCATGATCCGCGCGTTTACGGACATGGAGCCGATTTGCCAATTGCCCTTGGCGCGCGCCCCCCTTATTCGCTGAGACAATGAGACGGCTGCTTGCCCCACCCCACCGCGCCAGCGATCCGATCATCTGGCACGGGTTGATCGCTCTGCTGTTTCTGGTGCTGGTGCTGATCCGCATCAGGATTCCCTCGACGCCCTATTTCGACGAGGTCCACTATGTCGCGGCGGCGCGGCACTTCCTCGACCTGTCGAATGCGGTCAATCTCGAACACCCGCCGCTCGGCAAGGAACTGATCGCGCTGTCGATATGGCTGTTCGGCGATAGTCCGTTCGGCTGGCGCGCGCTCGCGGCACTGTTCGGCACGCTGGCGCTGTTCGCGACGATGCGCGCGGTGTGGCTGACCGGGCGCGCGGGGACGGCCAGTGTCCTCACCGGGCTGTTCGTGGGCAGCAACTTCGTGCTGTTCGTCCAGTCGCGGATCGCGATGCTCGACGTGTTCATGGTCTCGTTCCTGATGCTGGCGACGTGGATGGTGGTCGGCGCATTCCGCCAGAACGAGACCGCCCGCTGGCGGCTCGCTATCGGCGGAGCAGCGATCGGCGCGGCGATGGCCTGCAAATGGAATGCGGTGCCGCTGGCGGTGCTGCCGGGCCTGACCTTCCTCGCGATCCGGGTGCGGGAGGCGCGCTGGCAGACGCTCACCGGCACGCGCTTTGCGCCGATCCGCGGCATGGCGCTGTGGGAGGCGGCCCTGTGGCTCGGCGTCTGGCCGCTCGCGGTCTACTGGGCGGCGTTCCTGCCCTACGGCGCCTTTGCCGATCCGGGCCACACCAGCGCGGGGATCGTGGCGCTGCACCGGCAGATGCTCGAACTGCAACAACAGGTGCTGAAGCCGCATCCCTACCAAAGCGTCTGGTGGCAATGGATCGTGAACGGCCGCGCGATCTGGTATCTTTACGAGGTGATCGACGGGGCGCAGCGCGGCATCATGGTGATCGGCAACCCGGTGACGATGATCGCCGGTCTGCCCGCGCTGGGATGGTGCCTGTGGGCGGGCGCGAAAGAGGGGCGGCGCGACTGCCTCGGCGTGGCTCTGCTTTATCTTATCAGCATGGCGCTATGGGTTGTCGCACCCAAGCCGGTGCAGTTCTACTTCCACTATTTCCTGCCCTCGATCTTCCTCTCGGCAGCGCTGGCGCTGGCAGTGACCGAAATGTGGCAGCGTGGCTGGCGGATCGTTGCTGCGGGCGTGACGCTGGCGACACTGATTACCTTTGCCTTCTGGTATCCGGTTCTCAGCGCCGCGCCCCTCGCGGGCAACCAGTCGTTCCTGATCTGGGCCTGGTTCGACGGCTGGCGCTGATACGAAAAGGGCCGGCATCGCGCGTGGCGATACCGGCCCTTTTCTTCAATCGGTTAGTCCGGCCTTCTTAGGCCAGGACACGGCTGCCCGATTTGGGGCCGAACAGAAACCACGCGAGGAAACCGATGACCGGCAGCACGATAATACCGATGGTCCACAGCACCTTGCTGGCGGTCGAGCTGGAACTCGAAATGATGTTCATGATGGCCCAAATGTCGAGCAACAGCACGACAACGCCGAAGATAAATTCCATGGTTCGCTCCTGAGTCTTAAGCCGCATTATTGGCGGCGAATATGACTCAGGAACGGCCCAAACACCGCTCCGGTTCCTCGCGGATTGCTACCTAGAGCCGCGCGAGCACCGCATCGCCCACCTCGGTGGTGCCCGCAGAGCCGCCCAGATCGGCGCCGGTGATGCCGTCGGCCAGCGCCTGCGACACGGCCTTTTCGACCCGCACAGCCGCCTCTTCCAGCCCCAGCGAATGACGCAGCAGCATAGCCAGCGACAGGATCATCGCCATCGGATTGGCCTTGTCCTGCCCGGCGATATCGGGCGCGCTGCCGTGGATCGGCTCGTAGAGCCCGAAGGTGCCACTTGCGGTCTGCCGCTCACCCAGTGCGGCGCTGGCGAGCAGGCCGATCGAGCCGACGCACATGCTCGCCTGATCGGACAGGATGTCACCGAACAGGTTGCCCGTCACCACCACGTCGAACTGGCCGGGGTTGCGCACCAGCTGCATCGCCGCGTTGTCGACATACATGTGGCTCAGTTCGACATCGGGATATTCGGCGGCGACCTCGATCACCACGTCGCGCCACAGCTGGCTGGTTTCGAGTACATTGGCCTTGTCGACGCTGCACAGCTTGCCCTTGCGCCCCTGTGCGGCGCGGAAGGCGACATGGGCGATGCGGCGCACCTCGTCCTCGGCATAGGACATGAAGTCATAGCCCTGCCGCCGCCCGTCTTCGAGCACGCGCTGGGCCTTCTCGCCGAAATAGACGTCGCCGTTCAGCTCGCGCACGATGAGGAGGTCGATGGCGGAGGCGACCTCGGGCTTGAGCGCGCTCATGTCCTCAAGGCCCTTGAACATCGTGGCGGGGCGCAGGTTGGCGAACAGGCCGAGCGCCGAGCGCAGGCCGAGGATCGCCTGCTCGGGCCGCAGGTGACGTTCGAGATTGTCGCACTCGGGATCGCCCACCGCGCCGAACAGCACCGCATCGCTGGTGCGTGCCAGCTCCAGCGTTTCGGGCGGCAGCGGGTGGCCATGCGCCTTGTAAGCCGCGCCGCCGACATCGGCGATGGCGGTCTCGATGCCGAGATCGAGCGCGGCCAGAACGCGCAGCGCCTCGGCCATGATTTCGGGGCCAATACCGTCACCGGGCAAGCAAGCGATCATCATTGTATTCTTTCCAGCAAGTCTCTGAGACGTGAGCGCGCGGCCATAACATCGCCGCGCGTGCCTGCAAGCAGGTAGTCCGCAATCGGCTGGCCGAGCGCATCCATCGCCGCCAGCAGGTCAGCCATATCGCCCTCGGGCCGCGCAACCCGCCCGCCATAACCCAGCTCACGCAGCATCAGCGCTTCGTATCCGACCAGCGCCGAAGCCCAGCCGCGCGCCGATGGCGCATGGCAAATGGCATCGAGCAGCGCATCCAGCGCGGCATGGAGTGAAGGATAGGGGTAGCGCTCGGGCAAGGCGCTGGCGGTGAGCGCGGTGGCCCAGGCGATGGCGGCGGCGGGCAGCGGCTCGGCGAGCCACGGGCCCCGGCTGGCGAGCAGTTCGAGCCGGGCGAAAGGCAGCTGACTGTCCGAGCGCGCGGAGATTTCGGCCGCGACGAGATTCCCCGGCAGCACCACGGGCCGCAACTGCCGCCCACGCCCGCCCGCGACATAGGCCGCGACAAGGCCATGGTCCTCGGTCAGCAGCCGCGCGATCACGGCGGTCTCCCCGTGGGCACGGGCGGCAACGAGGATGGCAGAGGTGCGCAGTTTCATGGCGGGGTGGTGTTAGGCCTGCGCCACCTATGTGCAAGAGGCAGGCGCGTGAGGGCGGACCTTCGGCCCAGCTTCGCTTCCGGCAGGCTCAGCCTGAGCGGATATGGCTTGAAGAGCGAACAGACACCCGCTCACCCTGAGCTTGTCGAAGGGCAGCCACCATTCAGGAGCCGCTATTCCCCCACCGCTCCCACACCAAGCTGATCCTCAAGGAAACGCGCCTGCTCGCGGTAGTAGAACAGCCGGTTCGCCAGCTTGCGCCAGCCGTGGCCTTCGTCGGGGATGCGGATGAACTCGGCGGTGATGCCGTTGCCGCGAAGCGCCTGCACCATCACCTCGGTTTCCGAGATGTCGATCCGCGGGTCCATTGCGCCGTGCGAATAAAGCACCGGCACGGCGATGCGGTCGGCGCGGAACACCGGGCTCATCTGACCGTAAACGTCGCGCCAGCGTTGCTCGGTGATGTCGCCATATTCGATTCGGTCGCTGGCCTTGAGCGCTGGCGACGCCACCTCGAGCGCGGTGATCCAGTTGCCGACCCCGAACAGCGAAACACCGGCCGCAAAGGCATCGGGATATTCGGACAGCACGGCGTTGACCATATAGCCACCATAGGATCCGCCCATCACCGCCGCGCGGCTACCATCGATCAGCCCATCGGCAGCGAGCGCGCCCTTGAGATCGACCAGATCGCGCACCGAATCGAGCCGCCGCTCGCGGTCGTCGAGCGTCGAATAGGTCCGCCCCAGCCCGGTCGAACCGCGCACATTGGGCTTGAACACCGCCACCCCGCGCGCGACGTGGTATTGCGACGTTGCATCCCATGTCGGCGACGACTGGCCCGAGGGCCCGCCGTGAACGTCGAACACCACCGGCGGCGCATCCCCGCCCGTTCCGGCCCCGCGCGGCAGATAGAGCAGGCCTTGCAGCTCCACCCCGTCGCGCGCCGGATAGCGCACCACCTGCGGCCGCACGAGGCTGGCCGGATCGACACCGGCGAAGGTCGAGGCGAAGACCTGTCGCGCGCTTAGGTCGCTCGTATCGACCACGTAAATATCGCCCGGCGTCGCCCAGCCGTTCACCCGCACCATCAGGCTGCTGGCGGCGCAGTCGATGTCGTAGGTGCCTTCAGGCAGGCCTGCGACGCCCTGCGGCCCGTCACCGTCGTTGTACCAGAGACTGTCGAACCCGTCGCGGGAGACGACATAGGCGAACCCTCCGCCGCACAGCGCAATGTCGCTGACATCGGCATCGCCCGCTTCGATGACGGTGCTGGCAAGGGTGGACGGATCGACCATGGTGAGCGCACCGAACTCGCGCCCCGAATTGCTCGACATGTAAAAGGCCGAGCTATCGGGCAGCCATTCGAACCCTCCCAGCGTGTGACTGGCGCGGTCCTCGACCGGCGGCGCGTCTATGGCGCGCAGCTCTCCGCTCTGAAGGTCCAGCAGCGAGAGGTTGTCGGCATCCTCGCCCACCGTCTCGGCCACGATGGCATAGCGCCCGTCGGGCGACACCGACTTGGCGATAGTGCCGTAATGCCCCTCGTAGACGATCCGCGAATTACCTTGCAGATCAGCCTGGTAGACGTCGTAGTCGAGGCCATTTCTCAGTGTGGAGGAATAGACGAAGCGCCCATCATCGGCGAAACCGGCGAAGTCGCGGAAATCGCCGGAGGCCGCGGGCAGGATCGAACGCTCGCGCGTGCCGTCGAGGCTGATGCCGAAGTAGCCGGGCTGCTCGTTGCCGTCGCGGTCGGCGGCGTAGAACAGGCCCGAGCCATCGGGCAGCCAGCGGAACATCGTCACCCCGGTGGCGAAGGTGAGCTGACGCGGCTGGCCGCCGCTCGCAGGCAACACCCATAGCTCGGGCTGGCCGGTGAGCCGCTGGATGAAGGCAATGGTCTGACCGTCAGGGGAAAGGCGGGCCTCGCTCGCACCGTTGGCGAGCAGATAGCGTGCAATGTCGACCGGCTGCTGCCCGGCCAGCCCGATGTCCGCCGCTGCTCCGTCTGGCTCGATCGCCTCGATCGACAGATCCGGGCCGGACTGACCACCGAAGGCGCTGTCCTGCGCCAGCGCGGGCGCGGCGGCGACCGTCAGTAACGAGGCGGTGAAGAGAAGGCGGGAAAAGCGGCGCATGCGGTGTGGATCCCCTGTCTGACAAGGATACACAGAAGCACGTTTTGCACTGCAACAAAAGCCGCCTTCTACGGCCGCGGCGCTACCCCTGAACGATCAGGACAGCTTCGCCTCAAGCGCGGCAATACGCGCGGCCAGCGCCTCGTTCTCTTCGCGCGCCTTGGCGGCCATGTCCTTCACCGCGTCGAACTCCTCGCGGCTGACGAAATCGAGCCCGCCGAGCGATTCCTTCATCTTCTCGCGCGCATTGTCACGCGCCTCGCGGCTCATCCCCGCGAGCGTGCCCGCAGCGGAATTGGCGAGTTTGACGAAGTCGGCGATGATCGGGTTCTGGCTCTGCATGGCGTCTAGATGATCCTTGCGCGCGCATTGCGCAAGATGCTGCGTCACCTCATTTCGATCCGCTGGACCGCGTTGTTGGGCGCATCGTTCGAAGCATCCGGGTTCTGCTGCAGGAACTGAAAGTTGAGCAGCGTGGCAAACAGGATCCACGCCAGATAGGGCAGCAGCAGCAACCCGGCCCAGCGCCGCACCTGGAAGAACAGGTAGATCGTCACCAGCACGGCCAGGTCGAGCAGCGCAATCACCACCAGCGCCCCGGCGATATTGTGCCACAGGAAGAACATCGGCGACCACAGCAGGTTCAGGCACAACTGCACCACGAAAGCGATGACCGCCGCCGTGCGAAAGCGCGATCCGAAGGCAGAGCAGACCCCTGCCGCCGCCAGCCCCATCAGCACATAGAGAATCGACCAGACGATGCCGAAAGCGGCCGGTGGCGGGAAGGTGCCGGGCTTGGTGAGCTGAGCGAACCACGGGTTGTCACCCCCGCTCCCCGCCAACTGACCCGACATGAATCCGAGCAGCAATACCGCCGGAACGAGAAACAGAGACCAGCGCATGAGGCTGGCGCGCAACTGTGCCGGGCTGGCAAGACGATTCATCAATCCCCCGTGTGCGATTCGGACAGGTAGTCCGCAACAGGTTGTGCCGCGTGTGCCTGCCGCCCGCAACCCGCGGATTCGCCCTGTTTAGTCGGAATCGGAGGCTTTCGTGCCATCGCGGTACGCGTGGACGAGGAATTCGACATTGCCCTCGGTGCCGGTGATCGGACTTGGGGCCAGCCCCTCGATCGTCCAGCCGTTGCCTTCGAGCCAGTCGCACACCTCGCGGCAGACCCGATCGTGCAGCGCCGGGTCGCGCACGATCCCGCCCTTGCCGACCTCGCCGCGCGCGACTTCGAACTGCGGCTTGATGAGCGCCACCAGCCGGCATTGCGGCGCCGCCAGCGCCAGCGGCACCTCCAGCACCTTGGCAAGGCCGATGAAGCTCGCATCGCAGACTACCCAGTTGCATGGGCGGTCGATCTGGGCGCGGGTCAGTTCGCGCGCATTGGTCTGTTCGAGCAAGGTAATGCGCTCGTCCTGCCGCAGCTTCCAGTCGAGCTGATTGGTGCCGACATCGACCGCGAACACATGCTCGGCCCCATGGTGCAGCAGCACCTGCGTGAACCCGCCGGTCGAGGAGCCGATGTCCATCGCCACCGCGCCGCTCGGGTCGAGCCCGAAATGTTTGATCGCGTGATCGAGCTTGATCCCCCCGCGCCCTACCCACGGATGGTCCTTGCCCTTCACGCTGATCGCCGTGTCGACCGGCACTTGCTGGCCCGGTTTGTCGATCCGGCTGTCGCCGCCCTTGTCGTCCACCCGGAACACCAGTCCGGCCATGACCAGCGCGGCGGCACGGGTGCGGCTTTCGGCCAGCCCCCGCTCCACCAGCAGCTGATCGATCCTCATGCGAGATGTCTTGCGCTCGGCCATGCGGGCAGCGATAGGAGGCAGCGCGCGCGCTTGCCAAGAGCGAAGCTGCGCGCGGACGATAATTATCCCGCGTCCGGAGATGCGCCTGATGACCGACACCCCGACCCGCCCCCTTCATGGCAAGACCGCCCGCCGTCTGGTGCTGGGCGCTTCCGGTCTGGGGGCGCTGGCCGTGCTGGGCCTCAGCCTTGGCGGCT
>NZ_QXFM01000011.1 GCF_003584015.1 Aurantiacibacter xanthus | reverse complement strand
GAAGGGTCGCGCAACTGCTCGGCCTGCCCGCCGAGGCCAGTGTCGCCGACTTCGCCGGAGCCTGCGCCGACGGCAAGGCCGGGGTCGACCTGCTGCGCCAGATCATGTGGGCCTACGACGGCTGGGGCGCGGCGAGCGGGCAGAAATTCTCCGCGCTGATTGGCGAATGGCTGCTCGGCTCGCCCGAGGAGCGCTTCGCCGCCAGCGGCGCGCTGATGGGCGAATTGTACAACGACAAAGGTCTGCTCAAGTACCAGAACAACCTCGTGAAGGCCGACCCCGCGGTCGAGATGGTGGCCGCCGATGCGCTGGCATGGCTCGAAAAGGTGCGCCAGCAGGCGGCCTTGCTACAGCTCGTCGAAGTCCTCACCCCGGCGCTCGAACTTGGCCGCAAATATGCGCTGGCGTGGGACGAGGCCAAGCTGCGCGAGGGGCTGGTCGATTTCGACGACCTGATCCGCCGCGCCGCCGCCTTGCTCGCCGATCCGGGGCAGAGCGCGTGGATCCGCTACAAGCTGGACCGGCAGTTCGACCATATCCTCGTCGACGAGGCGCAGGATACCAATGCCAGCCAGTGGGCAATCATCGACGCGCTGACCGACGACTTCTTCGCCGGGATCGGCGCGGCGGGCGAGCGTCAGCGCACGATCTTCGTGGTGGGCGATTATAAACAGGCGATCTTCGGCTTTCAGGGCACCAGCCCCGACAATTTCCTCTCCAAGCGCGACGACTATGCCGAACGGCTGCGCCAGCGCGCCGCCAATGCGGGGCAACTGCGCGAAAAGCTGCACTGGCGCGAGTTGCAGGATCTCGACTTAGGGCGCTCCTACCGCACCGCGCAACCGGTGCTCACTTTCGTCGATGAGGCGATCGATGCCATCGGCCACCGCGCCTTTGGTCTCGACGAACGCCCCGCGCCGCACGTGGGCGACCAGCGCCCCGGCCTTGTCACCTTGTGGGCCCCGGTGCCGGGCAAGGTCGACGACAGCGACGAGGAAGACGGCCCCGAACTGCGCGTGTCCGAGCCCGAGCGGCGCATGGCCGACAAGATCGCCCAGTCGATCCTGCGCATGTGGAACGGCGGCTTTGCGCTCAGCAAGGGCGGCCACCGCAATGCCACGCCCGGCGACTTCATGGTGCT
>NZ_QXFM01000010.1 GCF_003584015.1 Aurantiacibacter xanthus | reverse complement strand
GCGCGGGCTGGAGCAAGGTCTCGGACGTCGGCAAGCGCTGCGCCCGTACGGCCAGCCGCTCGCGCCCCAGTTCGAGCGGACGCCAGACCCCGCGCTTCTGCCTCAGGCCCAGGTCTTCGAGGAAAGCCATCAATTCGCGCCGCACCGGCACCGCCATTTCCGCCGCTGCCGTCGGCGTGGGGGCACGGGCATCGGCGGCGTGGTCGGCCAGCGTGGTGTCGGTCTCGTGGCCCACCGCACTGATCACGGGAATCGGCGAGGCGGCGATGGCGCGCACCACCTCTTCCTCGTTGAAACTCCACAAGTCCTCGATCGAGCCGCCCCCGCGCGCCACGATCAGGAGGTCAGGCCGAGGCACCGGTCCGTTGGCGTCGAGCGCGCCGAACCCGCGCACCGCATTGGCCACCTGCGCGGCCGCGCCCTGCCCCTGCACCAGCACCGGCCAGACGATCACATGGGTGGGAAACCGGTCGCGCAGCCGGTGCAGGATATCGCGAATCACCGCGCCGGTGGGCGATGTCACCACCCCGATCACCTTCGGCGCAAAGGGCAGGCGGCGCTTGCGCTCGGGCGCGAACAGCCCCTCCGCCGCCAGCCGCTGGCGCGTCTTTTCGAGCAGCGCGAGCAAGGCCCCTTCGCCCGCGATCTCCATCGATTCCATCACGATCTGGTATTTCGAGCGGCCGGGGAAGGTGGTCAGCTTGCCCGTCGCCACCACTTCGAGCCCGTCTTCCGGCTTGAACGCCAAGCGGCCAGTGGTGCCCTTCCACATCACCGCATCGATGACCGATTTCTCGTCCTTCATGCTGCAATAGAGGTGCCCCGAGGCCGCCCGCTTCACGCCGGAAAGTTCGCCGCGCACGCGCACGAAGCCGAACCGGTCCTCCACCGTGCGCTTCAATGCCTGAGAAATCTCGGTGATCGTGAGGGCGTGGGAATTGTCGCCGGGGCGGCTCGCCGCTACGAGCGCCGGATCGTTATCATCGTAATAAGAGGCCGGGCAAGCCATGAATATCCTCGTGTTGGGGTCGGGAGGGCGCGAACATGCGCTGGTATGGAAGCTCGCGCAATCCCGCGCCATTGCGCAAGATGGGGGCAAACTGTTCGCCAGCCCCGGCAATCCGGGCATGGAAGGCCTGGCCGAATGCTTCACCATGGACCTCACCGACCACGAGCTGGTGGTGGGCTTCTGCGAGCAGGAGAGCATCGGCCTGGTGGTGATCGGGCCGGAAGCGCCGCTGGTCGACGGCCTCGCCGATTCGCTGCGCGGCGAGGGCATTTCCACCTTCGGCCCTTCGAAGGCGGCGGCGCAGCTTGAGGGCTCGAAAAGCTTCACCAAGGCCCTGTGCGACCGCGCGGGTATCCCCACCGCCGGTTACGAGCATTGCACCAGCCTCGAACAGGCGCTGGCCGCGCTCGACCGGTTCTCGCCGCCCTATGTGCTGAAGGCCGATGGGCTGGCGGCGGGCAAGGGCGTGGTCCTGCCCGAAACGCGCGCCGAGGCCGAGGCGGCGCTCGCGGATATGTTCGACGGCCAGTTCGGCGATGCCGGGGCCGAGGTGGTGATCGAGGAGTTCATGGCGGGCGAGGAGGCGAGCCTGTTCGCGCTCACCGACGGCGCGACCGTGATGGCTTTCGGCACCGCGCAGGACCACAAGCGCGTCGGCGACGGCGACACCGGCCCCAACACCGGCGGCATGGGCGCCTACTCCCCCGCCCGCGTGCTGACGCCCGAATTGCAGGCCGAGGCGATGGCCAAGATCATCATCCCCACCGTGCGCCAGATGGCCGACGACGGCACCCCCTATTCGGGCGTGCTCTACGCCGGGCTGATGCTGACCGACGAGGGCCCCAAGCTGGTCGAATACAACTGCCGCTTCGGCGATCCCGAGTGTCAGGTGCTGATGATGCGGCTCGAAAGCGATCTGGCGGACTATCTGCTCGCCTGCGCCGAGGACCGGCTTGGTTCGCAGGAGCCGCTGAAATTCGCCAACGAGGTTGCCCTTACCGTGGTGATGGCGGCGAACGGCTATCCCGGCACCCCGGAAAAGGGCGGCGTGATCGACTTGCGCGACGCCGAGGCCGAGGGCGCTGTGGTGTTCCACGCCGGGACCGTGCGCGACGAGGAGGACGACAGCCTGCGCGCCAGTGGCGGGCGTGTGCTCAACGTCACCGCGCGCGGGGCCGACACGAAGGCGGCGCAGGAGGCTGCCTACGCCGCCGTCGACAGGATCGATTTCGCCAGCGGCTTCTGCCGCCACGACATCGGCTGGCGCGAGATCGCGCGGGGGAACTAACCCCGCGCCGCGCGCTGCGCCTCTCCGGCGCGTTGCGGCACCAGCCAGATCAGCAAGGCAATGGCTCCGGCCAGCACCAGCGAGGCGGCAAGGCGGCTCAGTTCGAGCCCGCCGTGCGCCACCGGCTTGTCGAGGAAATCGCCCACCACCGCGCCCAGCGGCCGGGTGAGCACGAAGGCGCCCCAGAACAGCGCCACCCGGCTCACCGCTGTGAAACGCCGGGCCAAGGCCAGCAGCGCCAGCGCACTGCCGAAGATCACCGCCGCGCCGAGATAGCCAAGCGCCCCATCGGCCACCCAGTCGCCCAGCGCGGTGCCGAGCGTTTGCGAAAAGGTGATCGTCAGCCAGTAGTACAGCTCCGCGCGCGGCTCGTGCACCGAGCTGACCGAGATTGTCCCCAGTGCGCGGTGCCACACGGCCAGCGACACCAGCACCAGCCCCAAGAGCAGCAGCGAGCCGCCCGGATAGCCGATCCCGAGCGAGCGGGTCGCGAAGTCGGCCAGCGTCGTGCCCGCCGTGGTCGAAGCGATGATCGTCGCCCAATAGAGCCACGGATGAAACGCCCGCGCCCGGATCTGCAACCACACCAGCAGCGCGAGCAGCGTGCCGAAAATCGCCGTGCCCACGACATAGCCGTTGAGCCCCGATTGCCCGGCCTGCGCACTGGTCTCGCCCAGCCAGCTCATCGAAACGGTATCGCCCATCGTCTCGCCAAAGGTGGTGGCGAGGATCTTGATCACCCAGAAGCCGAGCGTGACCGCCGGCACCTTGGTGAGCGCGCTTTGCAATTGCCTGTCCATCGTGTTCTCCTGCATGGATTGTCACGCTGGCTACGCCTCAGGGCGGCAAAGCGGCCATAAGCAGGAGTTCAAACCGGGTGCCATCAGCATGAGTGCCATCCTCAAGGCCGACAAACCGGGCCTGCCGCTCGCCGCTATCGTGTTGCAGGTGGCGGCTGCGCTCTACTTCCTGATCGACGCCGTGACCGAGGCCGGGCCGGGCGCGCTGTCGATGGCTGACCTGCTGGTGGGTGCGGCACTGCTGGCGGGCATTGCCTATGCCGCGCGTGCCTTGCTGCGGGCACTGGCCGAGGGGCGGCGGCAGGCCGAGGCGCTGGCGGTCGCACGCGGAGCGCTAGGGGGATTATCGAGCAACGCTTTGCCGAGTGGAGCCTCTCTCCGGGTGAGGCCGAGGTGGCGCTGTTCGCGCTCAAGGGCTTCGGCCCCGCCGAGATTGCGCAGCTGCGCGGATCGGCCACCGGGACAGTCCGCTCGCAGCTGTCGTCGGTCTATGCCAAGGCCGGGGTCAGCGGCCAGCCCACGCTGATGGCGCTGTTTCTCGACGAACTGATCGACGGGGCGAGCGGCTGAGGCCTGCCGTCCTTCGCTTTCCTACAAGGGGCCGAACGTGCTCCGGATCAGCCCTATGAGCCTTGTCCAACCCCCGTTTCGGCGCGCTTCTTCGGGCGAAGTGTCAACTTCGCTCCGCTTGCGCCAAGCAACTGATATTACGATAACTATCAACGAAAACGGCGGCGAGTTTGCCTCGCCGCCGTGTCAACTTCGTCAAGTTCGCGAAGGCTCAGCCGAGCTTTTCGGCCATCAGCGCCTTGAGGTCGGCCTCGGGCCGCGCGCCGTAGTGCGAGATCACTTCCGCCGCGCAGATCGCGCCGCGCCGGAGGCAGGTTTCCAGCGCCTCGTCGCGCGCCAGGCCGAACAGGAAGCCGGCCGCGAACAGGTCGCCCGCACCGGTGCTGTCGACCACCGTGGTCGGCTCGGCAGACACTGCGGCCCGCTCGCCGCCGCGCAGGCACACCGCGCCCTTTTCGCTGCGCGTCACCACCAGCACCTCCACCTGTGGGGCGAGCTGCGCAAGGCCCGCCTCGAAGTCGTCCTCACCGGTCAGCGCGGCCAGCTCGGCCTCGTTCGAAAACAGGATGTCGATCAGGCCATCGGCGATCAGCTGGCGGAAATCGTCGCCGTGGCGCGCGATCACAAAGCCGTCGGACAGCGTGAAGGCCTCCTTGCGCCCGGCGCGCTTGGCCGCCTCGATCGCCCGGCGCATGGCCGCGCGCGGCTCTTCCGGGTCCCACAGGTAGCCTTCGAGATAGAGGATTGCCGCCGCGCTGACCGCCTCTTCGTCAAGCGCGCTGGCGGGCAGGAACTGCGAAGCGCCAAGGAAGGTGTTCATCGTGCGCTGGCCGTCGGGGGTGACGAAGATCAGGCAGCGTGCGGTGCTCGGCTGGCCCGCCCGCGGCGCCACGTCGAAGTCGATCCCCACGGCGCGGATATCGTGCGCGAACACCTGCCCGAGCTGGTCCTCGGCCACCTGCCCCACGAAGGCGCACTGCGCGCCGAGCGCCGAAAGGCCTGCCAGCGTGTTCGCCGCCGAACCGCCCGAAATCTCGCGTGCGGGGCCCATCGCATCGTAGAGATCGCGCGCGCCGTCCTCGTCGATCAGGGTCATGCCACCCTTGGCCAGGCCCAGTTCGTCGATCAGCTCGTCGGAACAGGAGGCCACCACATCGACAATGGCATTGCCGATAGCGATTACATCGTATCGAGGGTCAGTCATGAAATTTCCTTCTCTGCGGCGACTATCAGATGCTGGCCGCGCGGCGGCGTTGACTTGGCGCAAGCCAGACGCAATCGCAAGCGGTGATGGCGGTGTTCCTTTCCAGTCTCGCGCTCGGGTTCGGGCAGATGTTTCAGGGCGCGGTCCTGCGCCTGCTGCTCAAGAGCGCGGCGCTGACCTTGCTGATCTTCGTCATATTGGCGGGGCTGGGCTGGTATGCGGTGGACTGGCTGCTGACCGTCGCGGGCCTGGGCGAGCACCTGTTCACTGGCGCGGGCACACTGCGCGGCGTGGCCTCGGCGCTGCTGGCACTGGTCGGAGCCTGGCTCTTGTGGCGGATCGTGGCGCTGGCGGTAATCCAGTTCTACGCCGACGAGATCGTGCTGGCGGTGGAGCGCCGCTTCTATCCCGCAGCAGCGGCGCAGGCGCGCGACCTGCCCATGCGCGAGCAGGCGCGGCAGGCTTTGCGCGGCGCGGGGCGGGCGCTGCTGGCGAACCTCATTGCCGCCCCCTTCGCACTGGCGCTGGCCTTCACCGGGATCGGCACCGCGCTGGTGTTCTGGGCGGTCAACGCCTGGCTACTGGGCCGCGAGCTGCAGGACATGGTGTGGCTGCGCCATGCCCATGCCGCGGGCGAGCAGGCCCCGGTCGGCAGCGCGGCGCGGTTGTCGCTGGGCGGTATTGTGGCGGCACTAATGCTGGTGCCGTTCGTTCATTTCCTCGCTCCCGTGCTCGGCGCGGCGAGCGCAACCCATCTCGTTCACCGTTCGCACAGCGTACGGGTAGATAAAGGCATTCGATGATTGCTCTTCGTTCGGCCCTCGCGCCGCTGGTCCTGCTGGCTGTGGCCGGTTGCGCTTCGGGCGCTCCTTCGCCGGGGCCACAGGCTCCCCCGCCACCGCGCGGACACGTTCCCGTTCCGCCGACGCAGCCGCCGCCACGCCCGGTGGCAGGCTTCCGCGCGCCTCAGATCATGAACGAACCGGGCCTTGCCGGGATTATCCGCGAGGACGGCACCTCACTGGTGCGCAAGTTCGGCGAGGCGCGGCTCGACGTGGCCGAGGGTGACATGCGCAAGTTGCAGTTTGCAGGTTCGGCCTGCGTGCTCGACATTTTCCTCTATCCGCTGGCCGAGGGGCGCGAACCGGTCGCGACCTGGGTCGAGGCGCGGCGGGCCAGCGATGGGGCGGCGGTGGACCGGGCCGCCTGCGCCAGAGCGCTGCAGCGGCGATGATGCGGCCGGCCGGAGCCTCAGACCATGAAGCTCTCGCCGCAACCGCAGGCACCCTTGGCGTTGGGGTTCTCGAACACGAACCCGGCGGAGAAATCGTCCTCCACCCAGTCCATCGTGCTGCCGACGAGATAGAGCACCGAGGCGCCGTCGATGTAGAACATGCCGCCGGGGGTTTCGATCTTCTCGTCGAAGGGCGCTTCCTCGGTCACATAGTCGACCGAATAGGCAAGGCCCGAACAGCCCCGGCGCGGGGTCGAAAGCTTGACCCCAATCGCATCGGCGGGGGCCTTCGCCATCAGCGCGGCCACGCGCGCTTCGGCACCGGGCGTAAGCACGACAGCGGCCTTGGGGGCGGGGCGGGTGGTTGTGGTCTCGGTCATTGAAGCCTCTTCTGCCAGAACATGGCCTGTCCGGCGGTTGGATCGAGCTGGTAGTCGCTGAAGCCGCAGGCGGCATAGAGCGCCCGCGCCGGAGCGTTGCCGCTCAACACTTCCAATGTGAGTTTCGCCGCGCCACGTTTCAACGCCTCTGTCTCAACCGCCTGCATCAATGCCCGCCCGATACCCTTGCCCCGAGCCTGCGGGAGAACGGCAAAATCGTGAATGTTGACGAGCGGTGCGGCGGCAAAGGTCGAAAAGGTGGTGAAGCAATTGGCAAGGGCCACCGCCTCGCCATCACACCGCGCGATCAGGCTGAACGCGCCGGGTGTGGCGGCAAGGCCCGAAACGCAATGCGTGCGGGCATAATCGCTGAGGGGTTCGCCGCCGCCCATCGGATCGCGCGCATAGGCATCGAGCAGCGCGACCAGCTCCGCCGCATCGCGCGGGTCGGCATAGTCGGCCAGTTCGATCACCAGGGCGGGGGCGGCGCTGACCACCTACAGCATACCCAGTTCGAGCCGCGCTTCGTCGCTCATCTTGGCCGGGTCCCACGGCGGGTCCCAGGTCACGATCACCTCGGCATCGCGCACACCGGGCAGCGAGCCGATCCGCAGTTCGATCTCGGCGGGCATCGATTCGGCCACCGGGCAGTTCGGCGTGGTCAGCGTCATGGTGACGGCAACGTCCGCGTCCTCGCTGACCTCGACATTGTAGATCAGGCCGAGGTCATAGATGTTGACCGGAATCTCCGGGTCGAAGATTTCCTTCAACGCATCGATCACGGCCTCGTAGATCGCTCCGCCCGGCTCCCCCGCGCTGGCGCTTGCGGGCTTCTGCTGGAGGAAGCCCTCGAGATAATCACGCTTGCGGGTGAGTTTCTCGCTCGCGCTCTCCTCCTCGATTTCCGCATCGGAAACACGCGCACGCGGCGGCTTGGCGGCGACGTCCTCAGCAGGCGACGGTGCGACAACGTAATCGGTTTGCTTGGTATCTTCGTCCATCAGCCGAAAATCCTCTTCGTTCGTTCAATGCCGCGGATCAGCGCGGCAATATCGTCTTCGTCCGAGTACAGGCCGAAGCTGGCGCGCGCGGTGGCGGTCACACCGAGATGCTCCATCAGCGGCTGCGCACAGTGATGCCCGGCGCGGATCGCCACACCCTCCTCATCGAGGATGGTGCCGAGATCGTGCGGATGCACACCGTCGAGCATGAAGCTGACGATCCCCGCCGACCGGTCCGAGCCATAGAGCGTCACATCGTTCATCGCGCCCAGTCGCGCGCGCGTTTCGGCCACCAGTGCGGCCTCGTGGTCGGCAATGTTGCCGATGCCGATGGCGGATACATAGTCGCAGGCTGCGGCAAGACCGAGTGCTTCGACGATCGCGGGCGTCCCGGCCTCGAACCGTTGCGGCGGCGGGGCGAAAGTGGTGCCGGTGAAGGCGACCTTGTCGATCATCGCGCCGCCACCCTGCCACGGCGGCATGGCGTCGAGCAATTCGGCCCGGCCCCACAGCGCGCCGATCCCGGTCGGCCCGTAGAGCTTGTGGCCCGAGAAGGCGTAGAAGTCGCAATCGAGCGCGGCCACATCGACCGCCAGACGCGGCACGGCCTGACACCCGTCGAGCAGCAGCTTGGCGCCGGCCTTGTGCGCCAGTTCCGCCGCCCGCCCGGTATCGAGCACCGAGCCGAGCACGTTCGAGACATGGGCGAAGGAAACCATGGTGTGCTCGGGGGTGAGCATGGCCTCGGCGGCATCGAGGTCGATCAGGCCATCTTCGGTGAGCGGGCAGACATCGACCTGCCAACCGGCCAGCTGCCAGGGCACGATGTTCGAATGGTGCTCCAGCTGCGAGAGCAGCACGCGGCCCTTGTTCGGATAGCAATAGGCCACGAGGTTGATCGCCTCGGTCGCACCGCGCGCGAAGACCAGCTCCTCCTCGCGCCCACCGATGAACTGCGCGATGGTGCGCCGCGCCGCTTCGTAGGCGCGCGTCATCTCGGCGCTGCGGCCGTAGACGCCGCGATGGACCGTCGCATAGTCCACCCCGATCGCGCGGGTGACCGCATCGATCACGGCCTGCGGCTTCTGCGCGGTCGCGCCGGTATCGAGATAGTGCCAGAGCGAGCCATCGGGGCGGACGAGGCCCGGAAAGTCGTCTCTCACCGCAACCCCGTTCGCCTCGAGCGAAGTCGAGAGGCCGGTCACTGGTGTCTCGACTTCGCTCGACACGAACGGATCGGCATTCCCACTCACAGCCTGGCCCCTTTCATCGCCGCCAGCGCCACATCGAGCAGGTGCTCACGCTCGGCTGCATTCTCCAGCGCCACGAGGGCATCGGCAATGAAGGCCTGCACCAACAGCCGCTGCGTGCTTGCCGGGTCGATGCCACGGCTGGCCATGTAATAGCGCGCCATCTCGTCAAGCTGGCCCACGGTGGCGCCGTGCGCGCACTTCACATCGTCGGCGAAGATTTCCAGCTCGGGCTTGGCGTTGGCGCTGGCGCCTTTCTCAAGCAGCAGGCCTTTGAAATCCTGCGCCGCGTCGGTCTTCTGCGCATGGCGCGCGACATCGATCCGGCCAAGGTAGTTGCCGGAGGCCGTGCCCCAATGGACGGCGCGCACGGTCTGGTTGCTGGTCGCCTCCGGCTCGGCATGGACGGTGCGGGTGACGAATTCGCGCGTCACATCGCCGCCGCCGATCAGCACCCCGCCGAACTCGAAGTGCGCCTGCGGAGCGAGCGTGACCTCGATTTCGAGCCGGGCATAGGCGCTGGCCGCATTGACGGCGAAAATCTCCGCCCGCGCGCCTTCACCGAGCGTCACACGCAAGCGCTGCACATCGGGCGCGTTGCCGCTCAGCACAACGCTGCGCGAAAGCACCTCGCCCGGGGCGACGGCAATCTCGTCCCAGCCGGTGACCTCTGCCTCAGGCACGGCCTCCAGCGCGGCAAAATCGGCGTAGCGCCATTCCTCGTCGTGGATGGTGGGCATATGACTCATGCCGCCATCACCTCGTCGTAGCCCTCTTCCTCAAGCCGGTGCGCGAGGTCCGGCCCGCCGCTCTTCACGATGCGGCCACCGGCGAGGATGTGGACATAGTCGGGCTTCACGTAGTCGAGCAGGCGCTGGTAGTGGGTGATCAGCAGCACGGCCTTGTCGGGCCGGCGCATAATCGCGTTGATGCCCTCGCCGACCACCTTGAGCGCGTCGATATCGAGACCGCTGTCGGTCTCGTCGAGCACGGCCAGCGTGGGATCGAGGATGCCCATCTGCACCATCTCGTTGCGCTTCTTCTCGCCGCCGGAAAAGCCGACGTTCACCGGGCGCTTCAGCATCTCCATATCGAGCTTGAGCAGCGCGGCCTTTTCCTTGGCGAGCTTCAAAAACTCACCGCCGCTGAGCGGCTCTTCACCGCGCTGGCGGCGCTGCGAATTGAGCGCCTCGCGCAGGAACTGGACGTTGGAGACGCCCGGAATCTCGACCGGGTACTGGAAGCCGAGGAAGAAGCCGGCAGCAGCGCGCTCGTGCGGGTCGAGCGACAACAAATCCACTGCCGTTCGCCCTGAGCCTGTCGAAGGGCTGCCCTTTTCTTCCGAAGACAAGGACGATGCTTCGACAAGCTCAGCATGAGCGGAAGGTGTGTAGAGCACAGTCCCCTGCGTCATCTCATAGCCGGGCCTTCCGCCCAGCACATAGCTAAGCGTGGACTTGCCCGCGCCGTTCGGCCCCATGATCGCGTGGACCTCGCCCGCGTTCAGTTCGAGGCTGAGGCCCTTGAGGATTTCCTTACCGCCGATTTCGGCATGGAGGTTGTCGATTTTCAGCATTGGTCTCGTTCTCTATCTGTCGTCACCCCGGAATTGATCCGGGGTCCCGCTATCTGGTGCAGCGGGGAGGAAAAAGCTGGACCCCGGATCAAGTCCGGGGTGACGGTAAAGGCAGCACTGGCACTCACTCGCTGCGCTCCCGCGTCATGCGCGCATCGCGCTTGCTCGCCTCGTGCTTGCCGCGCCGCACCTGCTTGTCGCCGATGCGCATGCGCATTCCGGCGGTGATGCGGTGCAGCACGTTATCCATATCGGTTAGAATATCCTCGGCCTTTATCCGCATCACCCGGATACCGACCGCCTCCAGCGCCCGGTCCGAGCGTTTGGCCAAGGCTTCAGGCTGGTCGCCCTCGTCGATCACCACGGCCATGCCAAGCAGGTGGCAGTTGAAGTCCACAATCGCGCTGCCGACGACGGCGTGGCGGGTGAACTTGAACTTGCCGAGATCGGCCTTTGCGAACCGCTCGGCGAGTGCCTTGTGGGCGGGCGTCGAGAACCGGCGCAGCTCGCGCGCGCGGTCGTGCAGCGCATCGAGGCGTTTCTCGGAGATTTCCCACCCGCGGCCCTTCTTCTTGAGGCCGGGGATTTCGGGCGTCTCCGAAGTGGCGTGCGACGCGGGGCGGAGGTTCAGGGTTTTGCGGGTGGTCATTTGTAAAACTTCGGATGAATCTCGTCTGAAATTTGAACGAGCATTGTTTCTCGGGATGCTTCCTGATGAAGCTCGTAAAGTTTCGACATTTGCGGATTTGAACGATCAAAAGGCTTTTGAAAGGTGTTCTCCACCGTGGCTTTTGACCATGCATCAAACTGATTATCACAATTCTGCACTACTTCGAGCGCACGCTTTGCTGAGACTTTCGTACCGTTGGGTACCTGATTTTCGATACAGGATTCGGTTTCAGCGCCCGGGAACGTATCCGACTGACTGCACCCAGCCAATGTTATCAGGGCAACCGCCACGGCCTTCACCCAACGCTCCCCTCAAGCGAAATCGCCAGCAACTTCTGCGCTTCGACGGCGAACTCCATCGGCAGCTCCTTGAGCACTTCCTTGGCAAAGCCGTTCACGATCAGCGCCACCGCCTGCTCTTCATCGAGCCCGCGCTGCATCGCGTAGAACAGCTGGTCCTCGCTGATCTTCGAGGTAGTCGCCTCGTGCTCTATCTGGGCAGAGGGGTTCTTCACCTCGATATAGGGCACCGTATGCGCGCCGCATTGGTCGCCCAGCAGCAGGCTGTCGCACTGGGTGAAGTTCCTCACCCCATCGGCATTGGCGCCCACCCGCACCAGCCCGCGATAGGTGTTGTTCGACTTGCCCGCCGAAATGCCCTTCGAGATGATCGTCGAGCGCGAGCCCTTGCCGTTGTGGATCATCTTGGTGCCGGTGTCGGCCTGCTGGTGGTTGTTCGTCACCGCCACCGAGTAGAACTCGCCGACCGAATCCTCGCCGTTCAGCACGCAGGAGGGATACTTCCAGGTCACCGCCGAGCCGGTCTCGACCTGCGTCCACGAAATCTTCGAACGTGCGCCCTGGCACAGCCCGCGCTTGGTCACGAAGTTGTAGATCCCGCCCTTGCCGTCGCTGTCGCCGGGATACCAGTTCTGCACGGTCGAATACTTGATCTCGGCATCTTCCAGCGCGACCAGCTCGACCACGGCGGCATGAAGCTGGTTCTCGTCACGCTGCGGGGCGGTGCAGCCTTCGAGATAGCTCACGTAAGAGCCCTTCTCGGCCACGATCAGCGTGCGTTCGAACTGGCCGGTGTTCTCGGCATTGATGCGGAAATAGGTCGAAAGCTCCATCGGGCAGCGCACGCCCTCGGGAATGTAGACGAAGGTGCCGTCGCTAAACACCGCGCAGTTGAGCGTCGCGAAGTAGTTGTCATGCTGCGGCACGACCTTGCCGAGCCACTTTTTCACCAGCTCGGGATATTCGCGGATCGCCTCGGAGATGCTGCGGAAGATCACCCCCGCCGCCTCCAGCTCCTTGCGGAAGGTGGTGGCGACCGAAACGCTGTCGAACACTGCATCCACCGCCACCTTGCGGTCGCTCTTCACATTGGCGAGCACTTCCTGCTCGGCCAGCGGAATGCCCAGCTTGTCGTAGACCGCCTTGATCTCGGGATCGAGGTCGTCGAGCGACTCCAGTTCGGGCTTCTTCTTCGGCGCGGCGTAGTAATAGGCGTCCTGATAGTCGATCGGCGGATAGTGCAGCTTGGCCCAGTCCGGCTCGGGCATGGTCTGCCACAGGCGGAAGGCCTTGAGCCGCCAGTCGAGCATCCACTCCGGCTCCTGCTTCTTGGCCGAAATGAAGCGCACGGTGTCTTCGTTCAGGCCCTTGGGCGCGAACTCCTGCTCGATCTCGCTCGACCAGCCGAACTCGTAGTCGGCGGCCTTGGCGGCGGCTTCGCGCGCTGCGCGATCCTGAATTTCCACTTCCTGCGTCATGCTTCCAACTTCATCTCTTCCGGCACCCGCGCCAGCTGCGTGAGCGGAATATCCGCCAGCGCCCCGCGCAGGGCCTCGTTTACCAGCGCCCAGTGCGGGCGAACCCGGCACCGCTCTCCGAGCGCGCAATCGGGCCGCTCCTGCTCGACGCAGGCGGTGAGCGCAATCGGCCCCTCCACCGCCTCGACGATATCGGCCAGCGTAATCGCCGCCGCCGGGCGCGCGAGCTTGATCCCGCCGCCAGCCCCGCGCGTGCTGTTCAGCAAACCGGCGCGCGACAGCTGGCTGACCAGCTTCTGCACCGTGGGCGCGGGCAGCCCCGTCTCCTCGGCCAGCACCGCCGCCGAAACCCGCGCAAAGCCGCAGTGACGCGCGGCGGCGCACATGGTGACTACGGCATAGTCGGCTAGGTTCGAGAGGCGCATGGTTGGGCTCGGGGCATAATCGGATCAATTCGTTCCGATTTGCAGCTAGTGGTCTTTCCTCAGGGTTTCAACGCCCGATTGCCTGTTGCGAGTCGTTAGCAGGCCTTAGCGGATCTCGCGCAGGTTCCTGAGGTCGAGCATCTCGTTGAGATAGCTGTCGGGATCGTCCGACAGCCGCGCCGGGGTGCGCCCGGCGAACAGGCGGATCTCGCGGATCAGGTGCGGCTGGTCGTAGAAGCACTCCCGCACCATGGCCTCCATCTCCGGGGTGAGGTCGGGCTGCGCGAACAGCGCCGCCGCCCGCAGCGCACGATACATGCGCCTGAGCGCGGTCGGCGGAAGCCCGAAGAAGCGGTCGACCAGCCGCTGGGTCTGGCGGCGGGAATAGTTGCTGGCGGCGAACAACTCGTCGATATCGGGGTTGAGATCACCACCCAGCCAGGCACCCGTCTGCGCGATCAGCTGGCGATAGTCGGCGCTGAGCGGGCGCAGGCGCGTGCCGATATAGCGCCCCAGTTCCTCGGCACAGCCCGCCGCGTCCATCGTCCCGTCGCGATAGGCGGCACACAGCCTGGCCCCGAGAGCGCCGATTTCCTCGCCAAGGTAGTCTGCGGCGGGATAGAGCCGGTTCGCGTGCTCACCTGCATGGAGCCCGGTCAGCTCCGCCCAGCCGAGCGGCGTCAGCGCCGCGCCAATCGCATGGAACGGCCCGTCGACCACGAAATTCGCCGCGACCGAGACCGGCGTGAGCAGATTGGTCTCGTGCGATGGATCCGAGGTGCCATCGCGAAAGTAGATCTTGCCACTGCCACGCGCAAACAGCGACAAATGCCCCACCGCCGCAGGTTGAACCTCGCGAATCACCGGCTCATCGCAGCGGAAGTGATAGAAGGTGGTAACGTGGTGGGCGAACTGCTCGGGCACCGGGAGATAGCGCAGCTCGAAACGGGAGGTCTGGGTCAGAACTCCATCGGGTCCGAGAGTCCGTACGCTTGTTTTCCCCATAACCGCTGCGACCCCTCGCTTTCGCTCCGTACCCGGAGCATTCTGCCACCACCCGACGGTAGGTAGTGGCCCTTAGCGCGCCGAGGGCAGCAGGGTATACAAAATATGTCGCAGAAAAAAGGGCGGCTGGCCCTTACAGAGCCGGCCGCCCCTAAAGTGGAGAACTCGTAGCTATACGGCTTCGAGCCCTTCGGGTCGCGGTTTTGCACTAGCCGATTCGCTTGCGCGCGAATTGTAAGAAAACGCCAAACCATGGAATATGCGCGATTGGCGATTGCGCGTGGCGGCCCGATCCTGTCACAGACCGTGCATGATCTATTCGCTTCTCCGCCCGCTGATTTTCCGCCTCGATGCCGAAACCGCGCATCGGCTGGCCTTGCTCGCCCTGTCGTTTTCGCCCGCCAGCGGCCCCGCCGCTTCCGGCCCGCTGACAACGCGGGTGGCCGGGCTCGACTTTCCCAACCCGCTCGGCATGGCAGCCGGGTTCGACAAGGACGGTGAGGTGCCCGATGCCCTGCTCGGCCTCGGCTTCGGCTTTGCCGAGGTCGGCTCGCTGACCCCGCTGCCACAACCGGGCAACCCGCGCCCGCGCCTGTTCCGGCTGGCCGAGGATCAGGCGGTGATCAACCGGATGGGATTCAACAATGGCGGCGCGGCGCTGGCGTTCGAGCGGCTCTCGGCGCGCAAGGAGCGGGGCGGGATCGTCGGGATCAACATCGGCGCGAACAAGGATTCGGCCAACCGCATCGACGACTACGCGGTGATGACGCGCACGATGGCCCCGCTCGCCTCCTATCTCGCGGTGAACATTTCCAGCCCCAACACCCCCGGTCTGCGCGCACTGCAGGACGAGGGCGCGCTGATCGAACTGCTCGACGCGGTGATGGCAGCGCGCGGCGAGCAGGGACCGCCGGTGTTCCTCAAGGTCGCGCCCGATCTCGAGCCCGCGGACATCCGTGCCATCGCCCGCATCGCGATGGACAAGCAGCTCGGCGCGCTGATCGTCTCGAACACCACCATCGCCCGCCCGCCGCTCGCCTCACGCCATGCCGATGAGACCGGCGGTCTTTCGGGCGCCCCCTTGCGCGAACCGGCGCTCGAACGGCTGC
Organism: Aurantiacibacter xanthus; assembly: GCF_003584015.1. GTDB lineage: Bacteria > Pseudomonadota > Alphaproteobacteria > Sphingomonadales > Sphingomonadaceae > Alteraurantiacibacter > Alteraurantiacibacter xanthus. Next base: position 71,786 of record NZ_QXFM01000010.1, on the reverse strand, counting down.
GCGACTTCCGCAAGGAAACGGGCGGCGCCATGCCGCTGGTCGGCGTGGGCGGGATCGCCACGGCAGCCGATGCCTGGGAGCGCATCCGGGCCGGCGCGAGCCTCGTCCAGCTTTACAGCGCGATGATCTATCGCGGTCCGGGCATCGCCAGCGACATCGTCGCAGGGCTCGAACGGCTGATGCAGCGCGACGGGTTCAGCAGCATTGCGGAGGCGGTGGGAACGGCATAGGGTCGCCCCATGTCGCACCGCACAATCGCGCCGCTGGCGCTTTCGCTCCTGCTTGCCGCCTGCGCCACTGTCTCGCCCGTGGCCGAGGCTCCGGTCGCGCCGACCGCCTTCACCGCGCCGCAGACCGGCATGGTCAGCACCGCCGACCCGCGCGCGAGCGCAGCAGGCATGGCGATCCTCGAACAGGGCGGCAGCGCCACCGACGCCGCCATCGCGGTGATGCTGGCGCTGACCGTGGTCGAGCCCCAGAGTTCGGGCATCGGCGGCGGCGGGTTCTACGTCCACGGCACGCCCGCTGGCGAAGTGACCACGCTCGACGGGCGCGAAACCGCACCGGCAGGGGCGGGGCCGGACTGGTTCCTCGACGATAACGGCGCACCCGTTGCCTTCCTCGACGCGGTGAAGAGCGGGCTGAGCGTGGGCGTGCCCGGCAGCCTCGCACTCGCGCGGCAGGCCCACGAGCGTTACGGCAAGCTCGAATGGGCGGCGTTGTTCCAGCCCGCCATCGCGCTGGCGCGGGACGGCTTCGTGATGACCCCGCGCCTTAATGGCGCGCTGGATCGGGCACGGGATCGCGGCGGGCGGGTGCCCGAGGGGCAGGCGCTGTTCTACGATACGGCGGGCGAGCCCCTGCCCGTCGGCACTGTCATCAAAAACCCGGCGCTGGCCGCAACGCTCGAACGGATCGCCGCCGAGGGGCCGGACTGGCTCTATCAGGGCCCGGCAGGCGCGGCGCTGGCCGACTATGTCGCTGCCGATACCCCGCGTGACGGAGCCATGGTCGCCGCCGACGTGCGCGGCTACGAGGCCAGGTGGCGCGATCCGGTCTGCGGGCAATACCGCGTCTACCGCATCTGCGGGATGGGCCCGCCCTCTTCGGGGGCAACCACCGTGATCGCGATCCTCAAACAGCTTGAGCGGTTCGACCTTGCCGCGCTCGGCGCCGCATCGCCGACCGCATGGCACCTGTTCGCCGAAAGCCAGCGCCTCGCCTATGCCGACCGCGAACTTTATCTTGGCGACAGCGATTTCGTCGACGTGCCTGTCGCGGGCCTCGTCAATTCGGCTTACCTGACCGAGCGCGGTCGCCAGATCTCGCCCACCTCCACCATCGCGGATCCGCAAGCGGGCACCCCGCCGGGGGCCAGCCTGGCGCTGGCAGCCGGCCCGCAATGGCCAGAGAGTGGCACCAGTCACTTCGCCGTGGTCGATGATGCAGGCGATTCGGTCTCGTGGACGTCCACCGTCGAGGGGCCGTTCGGCTCGGGCCTGATGTTCGGCGGGTTCTACCTCAACAACGAGCTGACCGACTTCACCATGGTGCCCGAGGTTGACGGCGTGCCGGTCGCCAACCGGGTGGAAGGCTCGAAACGGCCGCGCAGCTCGATGTCGCCGACGCTGGTCTATGGGCCCGAGGGCAACCTGCGCATCGCCATTGGCGCGGCGGGCGGGGCGACGATTCCCGTCCAGACCGCCAAGGCGCTGATCGGGGTGCTCGACTGGGGCCTCACCGCGCAGGAAGCCATCGCGCTGCCCGGCCTGTTTTCGCCCGGCAACACGATCATGCTCGAACCCGGCTCCTCGCTGCTGGCGATGCAGGGCGAGCTGGAAGCGCTCGGCCACAAGGTGATCGTGCGCGAGATGCCGTTCAAGGCCAATGCGGTCGAGTTCGCCAATGGCCATTGGCGCGGGGCCGCCGATCCGCGCAGCGAGGGCGTCGCGCTCGGCAACTGACGCCCTCCCATTACGGAAACTTGCCGCGCGCTCGCGCCTTGCCTAAGTCCGGTCGATGACAGGTTGCGCCAGCAACCGCACGAGAGGATGGCACGCACGTGCAACTTACTGATATTTCCAACGCCCCCAACCTCGTCGCCCTGTTTCTCCAGCGCGCCGACGAGCAAGGCGCTGCCCCGTTCCTGACCGCCAAGCATGACGGCAAATGGACCTCGATCTCCTACGCCGAAGCCGCGCAGCAGGTCTGCCTGCTGGCTCAGGCCCTGCACAGGATGGGGCTCGGCAACGGCGACCGGGTGGTGATCGTATCCGAAAACCGCCCCGAATGGTGCATCGCCGATCTGGCGATCATGGCGGCAGGCTGCGTGACCGTGCCCGCCTACACCACCAACACGGTGAGCGATCACTGCCACATCATCGACAATTCCAACGCCAGCGCAGTGTTCGTCTCGGGCGAGAAGCTGGGCAAGGTGCTGTTTCCCGCCGTGATCCGCACCGGCGGGATCAGCCACGTCATCGCGATGGACCCGGTCGCCTCGGCGCAGGCGGGCGATTTCCGCGTCCACCAGTGGGCGGAAACGGTGCGCGGCGACTATGCCGCCGCCCGTGCCGCGGTCGAGGCGCGCATTTCGCCGGTTACCCGCGATGACCTCGCCTGCATCATCTACACCAGCGGCACCAGCGGCAGCCCGCGCGGGGTGATGCTGCATCACGGCGCGATCCTGCACAACGTCGGCGCGGCCGGTGAACTGCTGAGCCGCGAGTTCGGCTGGGAGCAGGAGCGGTTCCTGTCGTTCCTCCCGCTCAGCCACGCGATGGAGCACACGGCGGGGTTTTACCTCCCGATTGGGCTTGGCGCAGATATCTGGTTCTCCGAAGGGCTCGACAAGCTGTCGAGCAATCTGGAAGAAGCGCAGCCGACCTTCATGATCGTGGTGCCGCGCCTGTTCGAGGTGCTGCGGGCCAAGATCATCAAGCAGGTCGAAAAAAAGGGCGGCAGCGCCCGGTTCCTGCTCGCGCGCGCGCTGAAGCTGGGGGTGAAGGTAGCGAACAACCGCCGCTCGGTGCTCGACGCGCCGACCGAGGCGCTGCTCGGGGCGACGCTGCGCCCCAAGGTGCGGGCACTGTTCGGCGGGCGGATCAAGGCGCTGGTTTCGGGCGGCGCACCGCTTAACCCCGAAGTCGGCGGGTTCTTCCAGGCCATGGGGCTGACCATGCTGCAAGGCTATGGCCAGACCGAAAGCGCGCCGGTGGTCAGCGTCAACCTGCCTTCGGTGGGGATCGATCTCACCACGGTCGGCCCGCCGCTGCGCGATGTCGAGGTCCGCATCGCCGAGGACAACGAGATTCTCGTGCGCGGCGAACTGGTGATGAAGGGCTACTGGCAGAACCCGCGCGACACCGCCGCCGCGCTGAAGGACGGCTGGCTCCACACCGGCGACATAGGCCATATCGACAAGCGCGGCAGGCTGGCGATCACCGACCGCAAGAAGGACATCATCGTCAACGACAAGGGCGACAACGTCGCCCCGCAGAAGCTCGAAGGGATGCTCACACTGCAACCCGAGATCGCCCAGGCGATGGTGGCGGGCGACAGGAAGCCCTACATGGTCGCGCTGGTGGTGCCCGATGAGGAGTGGATGAAGGCCTGGGCACACGAGCACGGCGAACCGGCGGACCTTGTCAGCCTCAGCGAATCGCAGGCCTTCCGCAGCGCGATCAAGACCGCGATCGACCGCACCAACGAAGACCTGTCGGTGATCGAGAAGATCCGCAAGTTCGCCTTCGCCGATGCGCCGTTCAGCGTCGACAACGACCAGATGACGCCAACCATGAAGATCCGCCGCCCCTTCATCCGCGCCGCCTATGGCGAGCGGCTTGAGGCGCTGTACTGACCGGGATCAGGCGGCGTCGCTGACCACACGCTCGGGATAGAAGCTCGGCTCGCGCTCGGACCAGCCGGGCGCGGTGGCTGCGGTTTCCGACAGGCTTTGCAGCAGCACCCGGCGGATACCGGGGCGAATCTGCGGCAAGGCAGCGGCGGCGCAGAACACTGCCGGAAGATAGGGCCGCGCCGATGCGCCAAGCAGGCGCTCGTAGAGGAAGCGGAAGGCCGAGAAGCTCTCGATCTGCTCAAGCGCGAGATCCTGCGTGGCAATGCGGACCAGCGCGCCGATGTAATACGACAGGCCGTCCATCGCGTTCGGTTCAGGCGCGGCCTCGCGCAGCGTGCGCAGTTCGCGATAGGCAAGGTACTGCTTGCGAATCGTGACCGCCTCGCTGCCATCGGGCGACCACTGCTTGAACGCATCGCCGCGCCCCAGCGCGATATCGAGGCTGCGTTCGATGAACTGGCGCTCGCTCGCGGTGAAACCGGCGAATTCGCGCATTTCGGCAATGGCAAGCGAAGCGGTGCTGGAACGGTACGACATAAGGTCATGGTCCTTGCGATTCCTGCAAGGACTGTCGCCCGGCACGGTTATTTTAAGGTTAACGCCTTGATTAGATGAGTCCCGCCAGCGGAGAGGAGGGATCGGCATAGCGCCGCCGCCCCATCCGCCCGGAGAGATAGGCGTGGCGTCCGGCCTCCACCGCCAGCCGCATCGCGCGGGCCATGCGGATCGGGTCTTTCGCTTCGGCAATGGCGGTGTTCATCAGCACCCCGTCGCAGCCCAGCTCCATCGCCACCGCCGCATCCGAGGCCGTACCAACGCCCGCATCGACCAGCACCGGCACGCTCGCGCCCTCGACGATCAGGCGAATCGTCACCTGATTCTGGATGCCGAGGCCAGAGCCGATCGGCGCGCCCAGCGGCATCACGGCCACCGCGCCCGCCTCTTCCAGCTGCTTGGCCGCAATCGGATCGTCGGTGCAGTAGACCATCGGCTTGAAGCCTTCGCTCGCCAGCACTTCTGTGGCGCGCAGGGTTTCCTTCATGTTGGGATAAAGCGTCTTGGCTTCGCCCAGCACTTCAAGCTTCACCAGCTCCCAGCCGCCCGCCTCGCGCGCAAGGCGCAGCGTGCGAATCGCGTCCTCGGCGGTGAAGCAGCCGGCGGTGTTGGGCAGATAGATGATCTTCTTGGGGTCGATATGGTCCATCAGCACCGGCTGATTGGGGTCGGAGATGTTCACCCGGCGCACCGCCACGGTGACGATCTCGGACCCGGCCGCCTCGACCGCGGCGGCGTTCTGCGCAAAGTCCTTGTATTTGCCGGTGCCGACGATCAGGCGGCTGGTGAAGCGGTGTCCGGCCACTTCCCAGCTATCGTCGTCAGCCTCGCCCGATCCACCGCCCACGAAGTGGACGATTTCCAACTGGTCGCCCTCGCCCAGCTGCACCGCGCCGAGCCCCGAGCGCGGCGAAATCTCGCCATTGTGCTCGACCGCGACCTTTTCCGGCGCGAGGCCCAGCTCGCGCACGAGGTCGGCAATGGTGGCGGCGGAGGTACGGCGGCTCTCGCCGTTGACGGTAAGGGAGATGGTGCTGGTCATGCACCAGCAGATAGCGCGCTTCAGCCGTGGCGCAAGTTCAGCACGTGGCCGGTGGCGACAAGCACGACGCCGATCATGGTCAAGACCACCTCTTCCGCGCCATGGCCGACCGCGAGCGCGCCGCCCATGAACGAGAGGCCGGTCATCGCAACGACGAAGGGCAGCTTGCGCCGGTGGCGCACCGCGCCGATGCCGATGGCAATGCCGGCGACAATCACCGCCACCACCAGCCCGACACGGTGAATCGCAGGGTCGAGCAGGAATGTCGCGCCGAGCCCCATGCCCGCGACCAGAACAGTGCCCGCAATGCAGTGAACCAGGCACAGCGCGGACAAGACCACGCCCAGCCGGTCGAATCGGCCACGAATTCCAGGCATTCTCTGCTCCATTCGCCCCATGTATGTAACGCTATAACATTGCGCAAGTGCGAACATTCATTGCATGGTCTTGCAAAGCCCGCGCAAAAGGCACAGAGCGCGGGCCATCATGGTCGCACAGGACTGTACTCTCGTAGGCGGCGGCAGGCCGCTGGCATTGGCCCGCTGGCTGCTGGTTGTGGCCGCGATGGTGTTCGCCATGGTGGTGATCGGCGGGATTACCCGCGTCACCGAAAGCGGGCTCTCGATCACCGAATGGAAGCCGGTCACCGGCGCGCTGCCGCCGCTCAGCGAAGCGCAATGGCAGGCGGAATTCGCCGCCTACCAGAACATCGGCGAATACCAGCAGGTCGCCGGGCCTGCCGGGATGACCCTGGCGGACTACAAGTTCATCTATTTCTGGGAATGGGCGCACCGGCTGCTGGGCCGCCTGATCGGGCTGGCCTTTGCCTTGCCGCTGCTGGTGTTCTGGGTGCGCGGGATGATTCCGGCGGGCTACAAGCCGCGGCTCTTGGCGCTGCTGGCGCTGGGCGGGCTGCAAGGCGCGTTCGGCTGGCTGATGGTCCGCTCCGGCCTCAACACCGAGATGACCAACGTCAGCCATTTCTGGCTCTCGATCCACCTGCTGACGGCGCTGTTCACTCTGGCCGGACTGGTCTGGACCGCGCTCGACCTGCGCGCGCTGACGCGGTCCATCGGCCCGGCGCGGGTCACCTCGCTGGGCGTGCTGGTGGGCGTGATGCTGTTTGTTCAGCTGCTGCTCGGTGCATGGGTTGCGGGGCTGCGGGCCGGACTGGCCTCGGACACCTGGCCGCTGATGCAGGGCAAGCTGGTGCCCGAAGCCGACTGGTCGCAAGGGATCGTCTGGACCTTCACCCACGATCCGTTCTGGCTGCATTTCCTTCATCGCTGGTGGGCCTTCGCGGTGCTGGCGGTGCTGATCGTGCTGGCCCGCCGTCTGCGCCCGATCGACCGGCGCGCCTCGGTGGCGATTCACTCGGCCGTGGGCCTGCAAATCCTGCTCGGTATCGCCACGGTGATGAGCGGGGTCGACCTGTGGCTGGCGGTCGCGCATCAGGCGGTTGGCGCGCTGCTGGTGGCGAGCGTCGCCTGGGGCATCCACGCGGTCGGCCAGCGGCGATGAGCGAGGGGGCGGCCCGCTTCGCGCTGGTCTGGTGCCCCTGCGAAAGCCGCGAGGAAGCACGCCGTCTTGCCCATGCGCTGGTGGAAGAGCGACTCGTCGCCTGCGTCAACATCGTCGGCCCGGTGCTGTCGGTCTTCGCCTGGGAGGGCGCGGTCGACGAGAGCGAGGAATATGGCCTTCTGTGCAAGACCAGCCCCGCGCAAATGGCCGACGCCATCGCCCGCCTCCACACGCTGCACAGCTACGAAACCCCGGTAATCGTAGGCTGGCACGCCGACCAGTCGACCCCGCAGGCGCTGGCGTGGCTCGCCAATTCACTCCGCCCGGAGGCGGGTTGAAAAGCATGGAGGTGTTATTTTACCTCCACGCTAACCCGCACATTCGCTTGACTTAAAAGCCCCGGCGGGACAAATGCCGCCCCTTCGCGAGGCCGAGTTGCAGATGATTCTGCATTAACGCTGAAGCGGCCCGGTTCACTCATCGCTGTCCGACAATGGCCAGCGGCGATAGCAAGGATAGAATAGCCCATGAAGGCGCTGACGAAAGTCACCCGGTCGATCAAACCGGCCGAGGTTGAAAAGAAGTGGCTCGTGATCGATGCCGAAGGTCTGGTCGTTGGCCGCCTCGCCTCGATCATTGCCAACCTGCTGCGCGGCAAGACCAAGCCGTTCTACACCCCCCACGTCGACTGCGGCGATCACGTGATCGTGCTCAATGTCGACAAGGTGCGGTTCACCGGCAACAAGCTGAAGACGCACACCTATTACAAGCACACCGGCCACCCCGGCGGGCTCAAGGAAATCACCGCCGACAAGGTTCTGGCCGGTCGTTTCCCCGAGCGCGTGCTGGAAAAGGCGGTTGAGCGCATGGTCCCGCGCGGCCCGCTTGGCCGCGTGCAGATGAGCAACCTGCACCTTTACGCCGGCACCGAGCACCCCCACGCCGGGCAGAAGCCCGAAGTGCTCGACGTTGCTGCCATGAACCGCAAGAACAAGGTATCCGCCTGATGACCGACGAAAACAAAAGCGGCGAGACCAACTCGGTGAACGATCTGGCCGATCTGAAGGCCGTGACCGGCGCTGTCGCCGAGACGAACACCGATGCGGGTGCCGAAGCAGGCGCACCGGCTCCGGTCGTCTCCAACGCTCCGCTGCGCGAGCAGGAACTTGACGCGCAGGGCCGTGCCTATGCCACCGGCCGCCGCAAGGACGCCGTGGCCCGCGTGTGGATCAAGCCGGGCACCGGCAAGGTCACCGTCAACGGCCGCGACCAGGAAGTGTACTTCGCCCGTCCGACGCTGCGTCTGGTGATCAACCAGCCGTTCGCGATCTCGGACCGTGAAGGCCAGTACGACGTGGTTGCCACCGTTTCGGGCGGCGGTCTGTCGGGCCAGGCCGGCGCGGTGAAGCACGGCATCAGCCAGGCGCTGACCAAGTACGAGCCCGCCCTGCGCGGCATCGTCAAGGCCGCTGGCTTCCTCACCCGCGACAGCCGCGTGGTCGAGCGCAAGAAGTATGGCCGCGCGAAAGCCCGTCGCAGCTTCCAGTTCTCGAAGCGCTAATCGCGAAGCTGGGCTTACCAGTTGGAAATCAAGGAAAAGGGGTCAGAAATGGCCCCTTTTTCTTTGCCTGCTGCTGCAGAGAGGCGGTACTGTTCGTCGCAGGATGCTCCTCAAGGAGATCTTTTGAGCCCTCTTCTGAAGTGATCCGCCAATCCGATATCCCGGAAGATCCGGCTTAATCGAACACACCATCCTTGAGCATTCTCAGGATCTTGAGGTGCCTCTCAAGGATATGTTCGGCCTCTGTCTGTGTTGTTGCATTCTGTGATATCACAACAACCGATCCACACTTGATAGACGCGCGATAAGGACAGGTCTCATCCTGCTCCTGGACTACTTCGCCAGTGAAGTCCTCTAGCTGACGGCCTGCGCCAAAATCGTATCCGATAGGAGTAACGGAGGAAGTTAGGTCTGGGTTGAATTTCACCGCGTATCAGCTCGCCGTTGAATTTTGCGCGAGGATTTTTGAGAAATTCGGGAGCTGGTTTCCATCCGGGAAAAACCCGGACTGAAGAAAATATCCCCGCCCCACTTTTTTACAGCCCAACATCCGGATATTTCCCGGATCGAAAACAAGAACGTCCATCGGGTTTATCGATTTGATGAAAGACAGTCGCATCCCGATGCCCGGCCACGGTCTACCCCGAGTGCCGTCATGGCGGACCATCGGACTGTGGGCGGCCTATCTGGTGGCCTTCAGCATCGGCCACCAAATTGCGCAAATATGGGCCGGAATCTCTTTCTTCAGCTTGTGGTATCCCGCCGCGGGCCTCCGGTTCGCCTTTCTCTGGCACTATGGCGCCAGGTGGACCTTGCCCGTTGCTGCGGCCGAATTGCTGGCGCAGAGCCTGTTATGGTCGCTCATCGCCCATCATGACCTGTCGTTCAAAATGGCGGTCGACATCATCCTGCCTTCCCTTGCCACCGGCTCCGTCATCGCCGTGATAAGGCGCGAAGAGCGGCGCAACAGCTCTGCATCGGCAACCGCGCCGCTGCCGCTCGCGCTGGCCACGATCCTGGTGCCCACATTCACCGCCCTGGTGAGGGGTGGCTGGGAATGGATGGAAACAGTTCAAGGGGCTCCGGCACCTGACTTCCCGACCTCGATATTCCTCCTGGGGGATATGCTGGGCATTCTGATCGTGGCGCCGTTCCTGCTGTGGCTGGGCGAAGGGAAAGACAGGCAAGCTGCCCTGCGCCTGCCATGGCCCGCCTTGAGACAAGCCATCCTCATCTTCGTGCTGGGGTGGTTGCTCGCCATGCTGCTGCCGGATCTCAGGCTGATGCCGGTCTTGCTGATGATGACATGGATCGGCCTGCGCCATGGCAGCAAATTGGCCTGGGTCGCCATCATCCTGTCCAGCGTAGTGACACTGTTGTGGTCGGCCTCGGTATCGGACGTGTCCACGCGGCTGGCGCTTCACATCGGGTTGGCCGTCGCGGCCGTGTCGGCCTATCTGGCGGGCAGCTATTCCGATGCCCAGCAATCCGCGCGGGAGTCCATCGCCCGGCGCGATCGCCTGCTGTTTCAGGCCGAGCGGCTGAAAACTGTACGCGCCATGTCGGTCGCGGTGATCCATGAAATCAGCCAGCCGCTGTCCACGCTCGCTATCGAAAGCCGCCATCTTGCCGCCATCAGCCGCGACGATGCCGAAATTGCCGAAAGCGCCGCATTGATCGCCCGCAAGGTCGAAACACTGTCCACGATGATACGCCGCCTGCGCCGCTTCGGCGGACGCGCGGTGGATGAGCCGTCGCCTCTGTCGCTGGGCTTGCTGCTGAGCGAAGTGGTGCAGCTTGCCATCGGGGAAACCGGCCAGAGGGCGGACCGGGTGAAACTGGTCCTGCCCACAACGGATGTTTTTGTCATGGGACAGGAAATTGAACTGACTCAAGCCTTTCTCAATCTCGTGCGTAACGCACTGAGCGCGTCACCTGCGGATCAGATCACGGTCATGCTGACGGCCGATGCGCAAAGGGCGCAGGTCGCAGTCGCCAATCCTGTTGCCGGCATCGTGGCGGATTCGGGCGGCTTTGGCGTGGGCAATCTGATCGCGGGGGCCATCATGATGGCCCATGGCGGCACCCTCATCCGCAAGGACGGGGAAGATGGCGTGATCCGCCATGAAACCTGTCTGCCGACCATCGAGGCTCCCCATGCGTGAAGAGTTGCCCGCTCTCGTTCATGTGGTGGACGATGATGCGGATCTAGGCGCGGCGATCGTCCGCCTGCTGATCCGCAACGGGTATCAGGCGCAATCCTTCCTGAGCCCGGAGACGATGCTCGACGCCAACGCCCGTCAGGAATGTCAGTGTGTGGTCACCGACGTCATGATGGGCGAGGTGGACGGCTTTGCCCTGGCCGAGGCCCTGCGCATACAGAACCCGGCGGTCGCCATCATCTTCATGACCGCCTGGCCCACCACCGCCAATGCGGTGGACGCGGTGCGCCGGTATGGCGGGCTCGACTATCTGGAAAAGCCAATCGATGAAGCGCGCCTGCTCGCGGCCATCGCCGAAGGCTCCGCCTGGAGCAGAAGACGCGGCGCGGCGCTGAGACGGATTGAGCCGCTGACGGCGCGGGAACGGGAGGTTCTCGAACTGCTCGCAGCAGGCATGAGCAACAAGCAGGTCGCCGCCAGCCTGAACCTGAGCACGAGAACCGTGGAAGATCACCGTGCTACCGTCATGGCCAAGACCGGTGCCAGCGGCGTTGCGGACTTGGTAGCCTTGTTTGCCGATGCGAAATAACGCCCTGCCGAAAGACGCCTTCAGCGTGCGGCCTAGCTGTCGCCGCCCTGCAGCTTGCGAATCCGCCCGGCGACAAACCAGCTGACCGGAATCGCCAGGACAAACCCTGCCACCGCCGCGAGCGCGATTTCACGCCACCCGGCATGCATATCGACAGCCAGCACGGCAATGACCGCCATGCCCATAAGGCTGGTCGCGATAACGGCGTGGAGGATGAGCGCGATCTTCAACATGAGCCTGTTTCCTTTGTCCGGACGCAGCTGTGCTGCCATCCCGACGCAGGCTCGGCATTGTCTCAGGTCAAGTCAATAAACCGGCGGATCGCTGGGCGGAACGCGCCCGACCGGCGCCACCGGCTCGCCCGGCTCGCGCGGGGGCAAGGCGTCCTCGGGCACATCGTCGATCTGCATCGCGCGCGTATCGACATGTTCGAGGTTGCGCACCCGCACGTCGAGCTGTTCGCCATCCCAGTGCAGCTCGTTGAAGCTCGGCGGGGTCGAGCGGATGCGCTGCGACAAGGTGCCCGCACCGATCATGCGCACCGGGCCATGCGGCGTCTGCTCCATGATGTCGAAGGCATCGTGGACATGCCCGCTCAGCACCGCCAGCGCCCCGCGCTTCGCCAGCTCGTCGAGCGCATGCCCGCCGCCATGGGTCAGCGCGGTGCCTTTGGTGCCCACTTCGCGCAAGGGGTGGTGCACCGTCACCAGCGCGCGCGTGCCAGTGGGCAGGGCATCGATTGCCGCAAGACAGCGGTGCAGCGCACCCTTGCTGACCCAGCCCTTCGACCAGTTGAACCGGGGCTGCGCGCGCGCGGTGGTGTTGAGCGGCACCAGCGCCAGACCGGGGAGCACGATCTCGCGCTCGACCAGATCCTTCATCCCGTGAAAACGGCGATAGGGGTCGAAGAACCGCTCGATCAGGTTGAAATAGGGCAGATCGTGGTTGCCGACATCGACCGTGACCGGCGCTTCGAGCCGCGTGATCCACTCGGTCGCAGCATCGAACTCCCGCTGGCGGGCGCGCATGGTCAGATCGCCGGTGATCGCCACCATGTCCGGGCGGCGCTCGCGAATCTCGCGTTCGACCCAGGCGATCGCGCGCTCATCGACAAGGCCGAAGTGAATATCGGAAAGGTGGAACAGAAGCTTGCTATCGGCCATCGGGCCGGGTCGTTAGCATATCGACCCCGGCATGTCCGAGGGCAAATGTGCTCGCGCCGCTGGCCTCCGCAGGCTCGCCGTCGAGCAGGAGGCCGAGAGTCCCAGCGCCGATGATGCGCAGTTTTACCCTGTCGGCCTTGCCCAACACATCGTGCGGCCCGGAGCGGAAATCGTGCTGCAACAGGGCCAGCGTTTGCTTCACATATTCGCCGGTCGTCTCGGCATGGAAAGCGGTGATCTCGATCCCGTCACGGGTGGGAGTGAGCTGAATAAGCGGATAGCCCTCGTCCCGGCCCAGCGCCGGTTCGATACAGGCGACCGGGGGACCGTCGAGCGTATGTTCGAGCGCCTCACTGGCTTCGCGCGCCATGCCCGCCAGATCGCGCTCGCGCATCGCCTCGCGCACCGTGTTCCAGCTCGTGCCGGGGCCGGCCAGCACACCGGCATAGCCATTGCCCGCCGCGCTCTCGATCATTTCGGCCCGGCAGGTGGCGGCCTTGCCGCTGGCCACGGCATCGATCGCCTCGACCATGTCGCAATCGCCGAACAGCCGGTGATAGAGCAGGTTCATCGTCCCGCCCGGCAGCACCAACACCTTGCCGCCCCAGCCCGCCAGCGCATCGAGCGCGGCGTTGATCGTGCCATCGCCCGCGAACAGCGCGGCAATGCCGATCCCCGCCGCATCGAGCGCCTGCGGTGTGGGCAGGTCATCGCGCGGGAAGCAGGTCACATGCTCGACCGGCATGCCCCGCGCGCCGCAGTGCTCGCGCAAGGCCGCGAGCCCGGCGGCATCGTTGCTGCCGCTCGCGTGGTTGTGAATGAGCCAGATGCCTTGCTTGCGCGCCATGCCTTTCAGAATGCCGGGCGGATGGGGCGGTTCCCGTCACATGCTGCGCCAGATCATCCATGCCGCCCCGCCGTTGCCGAGCGTGTAGAGCGCATAGAAGGCCAGCCAGGTGCCCGAGCCTTCGCTGACCGCCAGCATGACCGCGACCAGCACCGCAAATTCCAGCCCGAGGCTGACCGCGCGGGCGATACGAAAGCGCCCGGGCGCAAGGCTGGTCAGCAACGGATGTCCGCTGTCCAGCACCATGGTCTGGGCGAAGAAGTTGGCGAATCCGAGCACGAAGGCAAAGGCAATTGCGATCACCTGACCCTTCTGCCGCCTGTCCGCCAGCGAGGCAAATCACCGCTCGTGGAGCGCAGTATACCGTTCGTCGGCAGCGCCCGCCGTCGGTCGATCAGACGCGTGATCAGGTCGAGCGGGAGCGGACCGGGCGCATGGAATGCCCTAGGTCTTTGTCAGCGCCGCAGCCGAAAGCAGTCCCACCGGTTGCGGCGCAACCAAACAGGAATTTCACCCCAGACCAGGGTTCAGACAGGAGAGACATCATGCAGGCCATCACCATCAAACTCGCCCTTGCCGCCAGCGCACTGGCGCTTGCTCCCACCGTTTCCGCCGCCGAGGGCACGGGCGAGCAGCGCTCGGCCCGCGTCAGCTACGTCGACCTCGATCTTGCGACCCCCGAGGGCGTGGCCGAGCTGGACCGCCGCATCGACAGCGCCGCCCGCGAAATCTGCGCGGTTGACGGCGTGACGACCGGCACCCGCATCCGTTCGCGTGGTGCCCGTGAATGCTACGAAACCGCCAAGAGCCAGCTTGACCGCCACTTCGCGCAGATCAAGCGCGACACCAATCTGGGCGGCTGATCCCGCCCGCCTGACCAGTCGCCGGGCCCTTGCACCCACCCCTCAGCAAGGGCCCCGCGCAACCTGACAGCCGCCCTCACCGGGGCGGCTCTTTTTTTGCATAAGGGGCCCGGTATGCGGCGGGCCTTAGCGCCCGGCCATCGCCTTGACCTTGCGCAGATAGGTCCGCCCGATGCGCAAGACCTCGCCATCGGCCAGCTCGACGCACCACACGCCGAGCCCCTCGTGCCGCAGGCCCTTGATGACATCGCGGCGCAGGATGGTCGAACGGTGGATGCGGATAAACCGTTCGGGGTCGAGCCGCTCTTCCAGCCCGGCGATGGTCTGCAACAGCAGATAGCTGCGCCCTTCGCCCACCGGGTCGGTGTGCAGGCGGACATAGTCGCGCTCGGCATCGATGCGGTGCACCGAGGCGGCCTCGACCCGCAGCAGTTCCGAGCGATCGGGCACCCATAGCTCTTCCAGCCAAGTTGGCGCGCCGGGCTCCGCCGGGTCGCTGCGCCGCGCCAGCGCGCGCTCTATCGCGCGGGCGAGCCGATCCTTCCCGACCGGCTTCAGCACATAGTCGACCGCATCGAGATCGAAGGCCTCGACCGCAAAGTTGTCGTGCGCGGTGACGAAGATCACCGCCGGCGGCGTGTCCCCGGAACTGGCCGTCTTGGCGACAGCCAGCCCGTCCATCCCCGGCATGGTCATGTCGAGCAGCAGCAGATCGGGCTTGAGCTTCTCCGCCAGCCGCAGCGCGGCCTCGCCATCGGCGGCGGTGCCGACCACGGCAATGCCGGGCAGCTCGGCGCAAAGCACCTGCATGCGTTCGATCGCAAGCGGCTCGTCATCGACGATCAGCGTGCGCAGCGGGGTCTCGCTCATGTCCTGCCTCGGGTAAGGATCGGCACGCGCAGGTGCGTGGCATAGCCGCCCGGAACGAGGCCCGAGACCACGCTCGCTTCCTCACCGAAGCGCGCCTGCAACCGCTCGCGCACATTGGCCAGGCCGATGCCGTGGCCGGGTGCGTGATTGGCCGCGCCGCCGCCTGTGCCGCCTCCGGTGCCGTTGTCGGAAACGGTAATCACCAGCCGCCCGTATTCCTCGCGCGCGGCCAGCGTGATGGTAATCTCGCCGCCGCTGGGCGACACCGCGTGCTTGACCGAATTCTCCACCAGCGGTTGCAGGATCATGCCCGGCACCAGCGCATTCTCCAGCGCGGGCGGAATCTCGTAGATCGTGCGCAGGCGGGCAGGAAAGCGCACCGCCTCGATTTCGAGATAGAGCTGCTGCAAGGCGATCTCGTTGCGCAGCGGCACATCGGAGGTGGGATCGTCGGCGAGGCTGCGGCGATAGAAGGTGGAGATGGTCTGGATCATCCGCTCGGCCGCCTCGGTCTTGCCGGTCAGCACCATGGCCGAAAGCGAATTGAGCGTGTTGAACAGGAAATGCGGATTGACCTGATAGCGCAAGCTGCGCAGCTCCGCCGCCTTGGCCGCGGTGCGGAACTCCTGCTCGCGCCGTTCCGCCGCCCGCGCCCGCTCGCCGGTGAGCAGCGCGAGATAGAGCGCGCACCAGGCCAGCAGCAGGAAATAGCGGCTGGTAGCAAAGTCGATCAGCCGCTCGCGCTCGGTCGCCAGCGCCACATCCTGCTGGTCGACCATCAGGGTGTCGTCGCCAAAGCCCTGCTGGGCGAGTTTCATCCCGTCGACGGCGGCCTGCAATTCGCCGAAGATCAGCGCGTTGGCCTGCGCGGTCAGCAAGGCGGCCGGCATTGCCAGCAGCAGCGCCGCGCCGATCTTCAGCCACATCGGCTGCGCATCGAACACCCGCAACACCAACCACAGCCCAAGCGTGATGAGAATGCCGCAAAAGGTGGTCAGCAGCCGCAGCCACAGCATTTCATCGAGGAAGGGCAGGCCAAGCAGTTCGGCCCGCACCGTGATGAGCGCGAAGTAGGTCGCCCACAGCCCCACGATCGAGGCAAACACGGTCCAGAACGGGACGCGCGCGGCAGGCGGGGGCGTGCGGGAGGGTTTCATCTCCACCCTCTAGCCTGTGCACCTCTGGCCCTGCCAGCGGGGCAGGGCCAGTTGGTCGATCCGAATCGCCATTTGGTCGAAAGGCATTGAACTGGGCCGCGCTCACCCGGTCGGCAGCAGGCCTTCCTCGCGAATCTTCTCCTGCCAGTGCAGCGGGGCCAGCTTGTGGACATTGTTGCCCTCGGCATCGACCGCGACCGTCACCGGCATGTCCTTCACGGTAAACTCGTAGATCGCCTCCATCCCGAGATCCTCGAAGCCGACCACCTTCGCCTCCTTGATCGCGCGGGCGACAAGATAGGCCGCGCCGCCGGTCGCCATCAGGTAGGCGACCTTGAAGCGGCTGATCACGTCCACCGCATCGGCGCCGCGCTCGGCCTTGCCGATCATCGCCAGCAGGCCCTGATCGAGCATCATCTCGGTGAACTTGTCCATCCGGGTGGCGGTGGTGGGGCCAGCCGGGCCGACCACTTCGCCCATCACCGGGTCGACCGGACCGACATAGTAGATCGCACGGCCCTTGAAGTTGACGGGCAGTTCTTCGCCCTTGGCCAGCATATCCTGAATGCGCTTGTGCGCGGCGTCGCGCCCGGTCAGCATCTTGCCGTTGAGGAGCAGACGGTCGCCCATCTTCCAGCTGCCCACCACTTCGGGGGTGAGATTGTCGAGATCGACGCGAATCGCCTCGGCATCGGGCTCCCAGTGGACATCGGGCCAGGCGTCGAGATCGGGCTGCGGCAGATAGGCCGGGCCGGAACCGTCGATGGTGATGTGCGCATGGCGCGTGGCGGCGCAGTTGGGGATCATCGCCACCGGCTTGCCCGCGGCGTGGCACGGCGCATCGAGAATCTTCACGTCGAGCACGGTGGACAGCCCGCCAAGGCCCTGCGCACCCACGCCCTGCGCGTTGACCGCGTCGAAGATGTCGATCCGCAGCTGTTCGAGATCGGTCTGGGCACCGCGCTGCTTGAGCTGGGCCATGTCGATCTGTTCCATCAGCGACAGCTTGGCGAGCTTCATGCAATGCTCCGCCGTGCCGCCGATACCAATACCGAGCATCCCCGGCGGACACCAGCCTGCGCCCATCGAGGGGATCTGCTCGATCACCCAGTCGACGATATTGTCGCTGGGGTTCATCATCTTGAACTTGCTCTTGTTTTCGCTGCCGCCGCCCTTGGCCGCGACATCGATGCTGACCGTGCGACCCGGCACCATCTCGACCGACAGCACACAGGGCGTGTTATCGCGGGTGTTGCGGCGGGTGAAGGCCGGGTCGGCGAGGATCGAGGCGCGCAGCTTGTTGTCGGGATTGTTGTAAGCCCGGCGCACGCCCTCGTCGACGACCTCCTGCAGGCTCTGCTTCGATTCGAGGCGACATTCCTGCCCCCACTTGATGAACACGTTGACGATGCCGGTGTCCTGGCAGATCGGGCGGTGGCCCTCGGCGCACATGCGGCTGTTGGTGAGGATCTGCGCGATGGCATCCTTCGCCGCGGGGCCCTGCTCGACCTTGTAGGCCTCGCCCAGCGCGGTGATGTAGTCCATCGGGTGATAGTAGGAGATATATTGCAGCGCGTCGGCCACCGTCTCGATCAGGTCGTCCTCGCGGATCGTCACCATGTCGCTCATCGTCTCGTAACTCCTGTTGGTCGATGGCCCCTAACCGATGCGCTCGCTGTGCGACAGTTTGCGACGGTCAAAGGCCTTGGCCTCGGCTTTGGTTGCGCTTAAGGCACTTTGTGCCGCATCCGACAAGAGTTTGCTGAAGAGACTATGCTCGAAACCACCCTTAGCCCGACCAACCCTGCGCGCCGCGCGATGATCGATAGCCAGCTGCGCACCAGCGGGGTGAACGCTCCCGAGGTGCTCGCCCGCATGAACAAAGTGCCGCGCGAGGACTTCGTGCCCGAAAGCGCCCGCGCCACCGCCTATATGGACCGTGCGATCAAGCTCGACAATGGCGGCGCATTGCCCGCGCCGCTGGTGCAGGGTGCGATCCTGCAGGAAGCCGCCCCCAGGGGCAGCGAGGTCGCCATCGTCGTCAACAACGGCAGCGGCTACCTTGCCGAACTGCTGCGCCCGATGGTCGCCGAGGTGATCGAACTGACGCCCGCCGAAGCTCTCGCCGCCGGCACCGGTGGCAAGCCTGCCGACCTGCTGCTGGTCGATGGCGCAGCCGAACAGCTGCCCGAGGCGCTGCTCGCCCGGCTGGCGGACGATGCCCGCATCGTCACCGGCACGGTCGAGGGCGGCGTCACCCGCCTTGCCATCGGCCGCCTGACCGATGGCAAGGCCGCGCTGTTCCCGGTGCAGGACATGGGCATTCCGCGCATCGCCGCGTTCGACGCGCCGAAGGGCTGGACCTTCTGACCATGCCACGCCGCTCGGCCATTGTTGCGCTGCTTGCCTCTGCCTGCCTGCTTGCCGGCCCGGTTCGTGCGGATACGCTGAAGGATGCGCTCGCCTCGGCCTACACCGAGAACCCCACGCTCGAAGCCGCACGCGCCCAGCTGCGCGCGACCGACGAGAACGTGGTGATTCAGCGCGCCAGTGGCCTGCCCAGCGCCAGCACCTCGGGCACCTACACGGAATTCCTCAAGCAGAACTCGGCCAGCTTCATCGCGCCCGACCGCTCGCTCAGCGCGAGTGTCGATCTGACGGTTCCGCTCTATCAGGGCGGCGCGGTGCGCAACGGCGTGCGCGCGGCAGAAACACGCGTGGAGGCCGGCCGGGCCGACCTGCGCGGGACCGAGAGCATGATCTTCAGCCAGGTCGTCGCCGCCTATATGGACGTGATCCGCAACGAGGCGATCGTCGGCCTGTCGGCCAACAACGTGCAGGTGCTGGAGGTCAATTTCCAGGCCACCAGCGACCGGTTCGAGATCGGCGATCTCACCCGCACCGACGTGGCCCAGTCCGAAGCGCGGCTCTCGGTGGCGCGCGGCAACCTGCAATCGGCCGAGGCGAACCTCATCACCGCGCGCGAACGCTATGTCGAGCTGATCGGCAAGGCACCGGGCGAGCTGGCCCCGCCGCCACCGCTGCCGGGGCTGCCCACCGATGTCGATACGGCGGTGCAGATCGCGCTCGAGAACAACCCCGACCTGATCGCCGCGCTCGAACGCGCGCAGGCTTCGCGCTACGATATCAACGTGGCCGGGGCAGGGCGCATGCCCACGGTGGAGGCATTCTCGACCGGCGGCTACCAGAACTTTCTCGGCACGCTCAGCTCGCCAACGACACCCGAGGCCTCGACCACCGCGCAGGCGGGACTGAGGCTCAGGCTCCCGCTGTTCCAGGGTGGCCGCGTCTCGGCGCGCGAGCGGCAGGCCCAGGCCAATTCGCAGGCCGCGCTTGAGCAGGTCGTGGCGACCGAACGCGCGATCATCGCACAAGTGCGCGGCGCCTATTCGACCTGGCGCGCCGCCAGCGCCATCGTGCTCTCGTCGCAAAGCGCGGTCGATGCCGCATCGCTCAGCCTTGAGGGCGTGCGAGCGGAAAACACCGTGGGCAACCGCACCATCCTCGATATCCTCAACGCCCAGCAGGAACTGCTCAACGCGCAGGTCGAACTGGTGACCGCGCGGCGCAACGCCTATGTCGCGGGCTTCACGCTGCTGGCCGCCATGGGCCGCGCCGAAGCCCGCGATCTTGGCCTTGCCGACTATGGCCCGCTCTACGATCCGGCCGTGAACTACGACCGCGTGCGCGGCAATGTGTGGGACTGGAGCCAGGACGAAGACCCCGTGACCCAGAGCGCCCGTACGGTTGACATACCGGCGCAAGATGCGGAAATTCCACGCACCACTGGGCTGGAGCAATAGTCATGCAGCACTCGGAAGCCTCGACCGCGGAAATCCTCGGCATCATCAAGCGGGTGATCGAACGCGAAAACCGGGAAGTCGCTGCCGACGAAAAGCGCAAGCGCCGGTCGATGAGCTTCACCACGAGCCTGCACGCGCCAGCCCCCGCCGAAAGCGACGACAGTCCGGTTACGCCCGAGGCTTCGGACGAAGTGCTCGATCTCGGCGAGGCCGAGGTCATGATCGATGGCGAGCGCCCTCCCGAAGCCGCCGACAGTGCGGAGGCCGAACCGGTGGTCGAGCCCGAACCGCTCACCAGCAACGCCGCCCGGCAGAGCGTGAACGACAGCTTTGCCGCGCTGGCGATGCTTGCCAGCGGCGATGCGGGCCATGCCGATGCCCCCGGCGGAAGCCCGCTCGAAGGCATGGTGCGCGAGATGCTGCGCCCGATGCTGGCCGAATGGCTCGATACCAACCTGCCCGCCATCGTCGAACAGCTGGTGCGCGAAGAGATCGACCGCATCGCGGGGAAGTCGCGCTGAGCGATCTCGTCAAGGCGCAGCGCGCGCTGGCCAAGATCGGCGGCGACGCGATCACACGCCAGATCTTCCTTTGTGCCGTTTCCGAGAAGCAGAAGTGCTGCCGCCGCGACGATGGCGAGCGTGCCTGGAAATATCTCAAGAAGCGGTTGAAGGAGCTGGGGCTGATCGGCCCGGTGCAGCGCACCAAGGCCGATTGCCTGCAGATCTGCGACGCCGGGCCGATCGCGGTCGTCTGGCCCGATGGCGTCTGGTATCACTCATGCGATGAAGAAGTGCTGGAACAGATCATCCAGCAGCATCTGATCGGCGGGAAACCCGTCGAGCAATACCGGCTCTATCCGGCCAGCTAGTCTTTCCAGCGTGCCTTGCGGCGATCGAGCGGCGGCCTTGCCGGCGAATCGGGCTTATCGCGCGAGTCTTCTACCGACTCATCGTGCCCGGACCCGCTGGAGAGAAACACCAGCCCCATCAGCGCGCTCATCAGCAGCATCGAAAGGCCGATCCCCAGTGCCGTGGCGATGAAGAAGTGCGGCGAAACGTCCTCGACCTGACTGTAGATCACCGCAAGCGCCACCACCACCGTTACCACGGTAATGGAGAGCATGAACCACATCAAACGGCGAAAGCGCGCCCAGGCGTGAGTGGCCTTCTTGGGGTCGTCGAGGGGGGAGGAGCCAATCATGGGCTCGCAATGCCCGTTCGCGCACCTTTCCGCAAGGCAAACCATCGCTTCGATTTGCGCAGACCGGCCAAAGCGTGGCACTATACGGACAAGGCCGCATCACGGCCAGGCACGGGAGGGCACAGCCATGACGATTGCGATGATACTCGAAAGCCGTGAGTCGCAGGTGATTTCCTGCACCGCCAGCGAAAGCGTCCAGACCGCCGCCGGATTGCTGGCGGAACGGCGCATCGGTGCGCTGCCGGTGCTCGCGGGCGACGAGATCGCGGGCATCTTCTCCGAGCGCGATCTGCTCTATTCGATTGCGCGCGAAGGCGAACGCGCGCTCAGCCGCACGGTGGGCGAGGTGATGACCAGCCCGCCGATCACCATCGCAGTCGACACCAGCGTGCTCAGGGCGCTGTCGCTGATGACCCGGCGCCGCATCCGCCATCTGCCGGTGATGGACGGGCAGCGCATGGTCGGCTTCGTTTCCATCGGCGATCTGATCAAGTTCCGCATGGATCAGATCGAATCCGAGGCCGATCAGATGCGCGAATATATCACCTCGGCTTGAGCCTGCGCCTGCCAAGGCCTAGATCAGGGGCATGACCAGCCCCCTGACCCTCACCGAAGCCGCCGCCGCACGCATCAATGCGATTGCCGAGCGCCAGCACAAGCCCGCCATCCTGCGCCTGTCGGTGGAAGGGGGAGGGTGCTCTGGCTTCCAGTACAAGTTCGACCTCGCCGAGACGGCCGAGGACGACGATGCGGTGAGCGAGACGGCGGGCGTGCGGCTGGTGGTCGATCCGGTCAGCCTCGATCTCGTCGGCGGGGCGACGGTCGACTATGTCGAATCGCTGGGCGGGGCGGCCTTCCGGGTCGAGAACCCGAACGCCGCCTCGGGCTGCGGCTGCGGTTCGAGCTTCGGCATCTGACGTGCGCATCGCCAGCTTCAACATCAACGGCGTGAAAGCACGCCTGCCGCGCCTGATCGAATGGCTGGAGGAGACACGCCCCGCCATCGCCTGCCTGCAGGAGATCAAGAGCCAGGACGAGGGCTTTCCGAGGAAAGAGTTCGAGGCGATCGGCTACCATGTCGAGACCCACGGCCAGAAGGGCTTCAACGGCGTCGCCATCCTCACCGATGGCGGTCCGGCGGAAAACGTCTCACGCGGGCTTCCGGGCGATCCTGACGACGAACAGGCGCGTTTCATCGAGGCGGACTTCAACGGCGTCCACGTCGCCAACCTCTACCTGCCCAACGGCAACCCCCAGCCCGGCCCCAAGTTCGACTACAAGCTGGCGTGGATGGAGCGGCTCCGCCTTCACCTCGAAGGTCTGCTGGCGAGCGAAAAGCCCTGCGTGGTGCTGGGCGACTTCAATGTCATTCCCGAGGACAAGGACGTCTATTCGGTGAAGGCGATGGCCAGCGACGCGCTGATGCAGCCCGAATCGCGCGACGCCTATGCCCGCCTGCTCGGGCTGGGCTGGACCGATGCGCTGAACGTGCTGAACCCGCGCGGCGGCGTCTGGACCTTCTGGGACTATCAGGCCGGCGCCTGGCAGCGCGACCACGGCTTCCGCATCGATCACCTGCTGCTGTCGCCCGAATGCGCCGACCGCATGAACGCCGCCGGCGTCGATAAGGAATACCGCGGGCGCGAAAAGGCCAGCGACCACGCCCCGGTGTGGGTGGAGCTTGGCTGAACACCAACCCGCTCACCCGTTCGTCCTGAGGAGTGAAGACGCAGTCTGAGCGTCTCGAAGGATTGAGCCTCGCGCTACAGGACGGGTTCAGCCAACGGCGTCACCCTCCTCAGCACGAACGGTCAATACCCGCTGTCTCAGCGATAGAAGATGTGGCTGTCGATGGTCGCCCGCGCCACCTTGGAGCGGGCCCAGCGCGGGCGCACGTGCGTGGCGTGGAAATAGAGCGCATCTTCGGCATCGCTGTCCCACATGTCGCGTTCGGCGATCTGCGCGATAGCCTTGGCGCGCTGCCAGGCGACGGAATTGCGATTGGGCTCGGGTATGCGCCCGCCGCGCACGAACGAGAACTGCGCCCGCTGCCGCACCACACCGCAATAGCTGTCGGGGAACGATGCGCTCTCCGCGCGGTTGATGATGACACGGGCCACGGCCAGCTGGCCTGCCAGCGGTTCGCCGCGCGATTCGAAGTAGACGGCCTGGGCAAGGCACTTGAGATCGCCGGTCAGCGCGTCGCCGGTTTCGGTCTGCGCCACCAGTTCGCGCAGGTTGCTGACATCGACCGGCGGCAGCACGATGGCTGGCCCATCTTCGGCGGTGTCGGTGTCCTGGACCACCGGGCTCGCCACGAAGCGCACTTCGTTGGCCGCGGTGTTCCCGGAAGAAATCTGATCGATCGTCCGGGCCTCTTCGGCCACGCCCTGATCCTGGGCTCTGGCGCCTTCGGCAATGGTGCCGAGAGTCGCGCCAAACAGAGTTACGGCCGAGGCAATCACCCCGACACGGACAAATCCTGCAATCATGTATTCCGTCACCAGGGCGGTGAGAAGCCAGTCCGGGCCAAAGGCTTGCCAGCGCGATCAACAGGCGCTCGGCAAGGCCACAGTATCGTGCGGTGGCCCGGCGGCGTCTCCCCGTCTGCGCACCACGACAACCGACCGAAATGTCGGAAAGCATGGTTTACGCTTCTTCAGGAAAGGCGCGGGCCAAATAGCCCTCGGATATCCAAAGTCAACCGGAGTGAGACCACTAGGTCAGGAATCGGGTCGCTTCGGGATGGTCTAGTTCGATCACCCACAGATCGTGATCCTGACGCTTGCGGCGCTGCCAGTATTCGGTGATTTCCAATGGATTTTCATGGCTTTCCTGCTTGGAAAGGGTCCATTTCCGGGTGCCGTCGAGCTGCGGCATCCGTTCAAACAGGCAACCGTTTGTGCCCCGATCGCAACAGATGACCAGCAATGTCCCGGCCTCGTGTTCCCCCTTAGCCAGAACGGTGCCGAAACCCCCTTGGGCCTCCACCGCACGCAGCAGACCGGCCACTTCGAGGTGAGCGGGAATGCGCGCGGTATCCAAGCTGTGCCTCGTCTCAGCCCGGCAGACGATAGCCGTCGAGGCCCGACAGCGCGATGCGCGAGCGCATGAAGGTGCCCGTGCCACGGCCGACTTCGTCGCCCTCTTCGTCGGTAAGATGGGCTTCGGCGATGAACACCCGGCGCTTGCCGCTGATCCAGCGCCCCTCAGCCACCACCTTGCCGCCACGGACCGGCTTGGTGAAATGGAGATTGAACCCCGTGGTCAGCAAAAACCGGTCAGACACCAGCGAATTGGCGGCATAAAAGGCCGCATCGTCGAGCATCTTGAAATAGATCGTGCCATGGGCTGCACCGGCAGCGTGATAGACCCGCTCGTCCACCGTGAAGGTGATCCGCGCCATGCCGGGTTCGGTGATTTCAAGCCGCGAGGCGAACAGGTCGTTGATCGGGGCCGAGGCATAGAGATGCTCGAGCGCGCGATAGTGCGCCTGCGCCCCGCTCGCCGATGCGGGGTCCGCGCCCGCCCGCTCAGGCGGCGTCACGATCCGACGCATTGGTGAGCAGACCGTAAAGCGCCTCGCCATCGGGCGCTTCGCTCAGTGCCTCGTGGACCTCTTCATCGCGCATCAGGCGCGAAATCTCGGCCAGGGCATGCAGGTGCATCGCCCCGCTGCCTTCGGGCGAGAGCAGGCCGAACACGAGATCGACCGGCATGCCATCGGCAGCGGCGAAATCGGCGGGCCGCTTCAGCCGCATCAGCGCGGCAATCGGACGCTTGATGCGCGCAATGCGCGCGTGCGGAATAGCCACCCCGCGGCCGAAACCGGTGCTGCCAAGGCTCTCGCGCTCGACCAGAGCCTCCAGCACCTGCTCGGCATCCAGCTCATAGGCGCGCGCAAACAGCGCGCTGAGCTGCTCAAGGATGTCATCCTTGGTCGCCGCATCGACGATGTCGACCGACTGCGGGTTCATGGCAAAGGTGGCGTGCATGGTCTGTGGTTCGTTCTTTCGCGCCGGGGCTGTTTCCACCTCGGCTTAAGGCCCGCATCACGGGGATGCGGGCCCTATAGTCACTTCGCTATAACAGGAGCCTTACACCATCGATGCAAGGCCCGGTCCGATCATCAGGCGGGTTCGACCCAGCCGATGGCCCCGTCATCCCGGCGATAGACCATATTATGACGTCCGGTGCCAGCGTTTTTGAAAAACAAGGCATTTGTGTGACGCAGGTCAAGCAACATCACTGCATCGGCCACGCTCACTTCGGGCACATCAATGCTGGTTTCAGCGATGATAGCGGGCGCATCTTCGCCCACTTCTTCCTCGACGTTATCGTTATCTTCAAACGGGAACGGCGCGAAGACGGTGTAGGCGGCCTCTTCCTCACGCACGGCATGGACTGCCTGTTCGTGGTGGCCCTTGAGGCGACGCTTGTAGCGGCGCAGCTGCTTCTCGATCTTCTCCGCCGCCTGGTCGAAGGCCTGGTGCGCATCGTGCGCCTGCCCACGGCTCTTGAGGATCAGCCCGTGGTTGACGTGCAGGATGATGTCAGCAGCAAAGGCGTTTGCGGGTGCCTTGCCAAAGGTGACGGTCGAGGACAGCGCTCGACTGAAGTGCTTGTCGACAATCGTGGTGAGGCGATCGGAGGCATGCTCCTGCAGCGCTGAACCGGTATCCACCTGGTGGCCCGACACACGAATATCCATAAGACTTCTCCTGCTTCTCACTTGTACCATACCCGATATGGGTACGACGCCTCATTGCGTCCAGAGAGGGGAACTTAATGTTTTCAGAAACTCCTGGTGCCGCGTAATTTCGTCATCCGTCGCAGAATGGGGGCGGGCTGGCCGATGCTGCCCCAGCTTGGGGGCAAAGGAGGTGGCGATCCGCTCGGTGGTCGTCTCGTGCTCGACCGCAAGGCCAAGCCCGATCTGCCGACCTCCCATCAGCTCGACATAGACCTGCGCCAGCAGTTCGGCATCGAGCAATGCGCCGTGCAGCACGCGGTGGCTGCGGTCGACCCCGTAGCGCGAACAGAGCGCATCGAGCGTGTGCTTCGCGCCGGGATGCCGTTTGCGCGCGATGGCCAGCGTGTCGATCATCCGTTCGAGGCTGATCGGGGCAAGATCGCAGGCCTGCAACTCGAAGTTGAGGAAGCCGAAGTCGAACTGCGCATTGTGCGCCACCAGCGGTGCATCGCCGAGAAAATCGAGCAGTTCGGCCGTGCGCTCGGCAAACAGCGGCTTGTCGGCGAGGAAGGCGGCGGAGAGGCCGTGGACCCGTTCGGCCTCCATCGGCATGTCGCGCTGGGGGTTGAAATAGGCGTGGAAGTTCGCGCCGGTGGGGATGCGGTTGACGATCTCGATGCAGCCGATTTCGACCAGCCGGTCGCCGGTTTGCGGGTCAAGGCCGGTGGTTTCGGTGTCGAACACGATCTCGCGCATGGGACTCGTTATCTGCCTTCGCGGCAGACCTTGCAACTAGGCAATCAGGCTGGCCAGCAATTCGGCGACCTGCGCGCGCGTTTCCTCGGGCGGAAGGCCGGTGTCGATGACATAGTCGGCACGCTCGCGCTTTTTCGCATCGGGCATCTGCGCGGCGAGAATCGCGGCGAATTTCTCCTCGCTCATGCCGGGGCGGGCGAGCACCCGCGCGCGCTGCACCTCGGGCGGGGCGGAGACCACCACGGTCCGCTCGACATAGTCCGCGCCCGTCTCGAACAGCAGCGGGATGTCGAACAGCAGCACCGGCGCATCGATATGGCGCAGCAGAAAGAGGCGCCGCCGTTCTGCCACGGCCGGGTGGACGATCCCCTCCAGCCGCGCACGCGCCGCCGGATCGTGGAACACCTGCGCGCCCAGCGCCTCGCGGCGCACGCCGTTCTCATCGGTGGAGCCGGGAAACGCGGCCTCTATTGCGCCAAGCAAGCTGCCACCGGGGCCTTGCATCGCGCGCACCTCGGCATCGGCATCGAACACCGGCACGCCGAGATCGGCGAACATCTGTGCCACCGTGCTCTTGCCCATACCAATCGAGCCGGTGAGCCCGAGCAGGATCGGGCCGTCAGCACTCATGCCGTGAGCAGGGCGCGCAATTCGGCATCGCCTTGCTCGCGCGGAGGCTTCTGGCCGAAGAAATGTTCGAACGCGGCGGCAGCCTGCCCGATCAGCATCGCATAGCCATCGACCGTCGGCAGGCCTCCCGCGCGCGCCTCTTGCAGGAACGGCGTGTCGAGCGGGCTGGTCACGATATCGTAGGCGAGGGCGCCCGGCGGGGCATGGCTGAAATCGAAGTGCAGCGGCGGCTGGCCGGTCATGCCGAGCGGGCTGGCATTGACCACCAGATCGAGCAGGCCCTCACGGTCGTCAAAGGCGAAATCGGTGGGATCGGCAAAGTGCGCGAGATCGACGGCGTGATGCTCGCCCTCGGGGGCAAGTTCGTCGAGCAGGCGGCGGGCCTTCTCCGGGTCGCGCCCGGCCAGCACCAGCGTAAAGCCTTCGCCCGCCAGCGCCTTCACGATGGCCCGCGCCGCCCCACCGGTGCCGAGAATGCGCGCCATGCGGAACAGGTGGCTTTCGTCCAGCAGCGAACGCAGCGGTTCGAGAAAACCCGGCGCATCGGTGTTGGTGCCGTGCAGGGTGCCATCCTCGGCGCGATAGATCGTGTTCACCGCGCCAATCGACCGCGCCGGCTCCTCGATCACGTCGAGATGCTCCATCACCGCCAGCTTGTGCGGCATGGTGACGTTGGTGCCGCGCCAGTCGGGATCGGCCCGCCGTTCGGCCAGATAGGTCGCCACGTCGTCCACCGCCACGCGGCAATGGCGATAGTCGGCGGCGATGCCGGCCCGGCCGAGCCAGTGGCCATGAATGAGCGGCGACTTCGAATGGGCAATCGGATCGCCGATCACCTCGGCGTAAGGACGGCTCACGCGGGCAGCTCCTCCAGCTCGCGCAGCGCGCGGAGCACGGGCAGCAACGGCATTCCGAGCACGGTGAAATAGTCGCCCTCGATCTTCTCGAACAGTTGCACGCCCATCGCCTCGATCCGGAACACGCCGACGCACTGGGCGACCTCGGGCCACTCGGCGCGCAGGTAGCGCTCGATAAAGTCCTCGGTCAGATCGCGCACGGTCAGCCGCGCCTGATCGCTGTGCTCCCACCGGACATAGCCGCCGAGCGCAATCGCCGCCGCCGAATCCAGCACCATTTCCTTGCCGGAGAAATAGCGCAGATGCTCGGCTGCCTGCGCGCGGCTGGTCGGCTTGTCGAACCGCTCGCCCGCCACCGACAGCACCGAATCGCTGCCCAGCACCGGCACTTCGCCGCCGTCGATGGAGACGGCCTTGGCCTTGGCCAGTTCGAGCGCGACCTGCGACGGAGGCACCGCGCCCAGCGCCGCTTCGAGCGCACGCTCGTCAACGGCGGCAGGCATCACGTCGAATTCGACCCCGGCATCGCCGAGCATGGCCCGGCGCGAGGCGCTCTTGGAGGCAAGGATAATCATATCGGTTTGGGTCCGACCTGGGGTTGGCGGGCACGATTGGCGCGCTCGCTGTGCAATTTGATGATCGCGGCGGCGGTTTCCTCGATCGAGCGGCGGGTGACGTCGATCACCGGCCAGCCGTTGTCAGCAAACATGCGCCGCGCGAAGGCGACTTCCTTTTCCACCCGTTCCTCGTCGACATAGGCGGTGGTGGTGCTCTCGTTGAGGGACAAGAGGCGGTTGCGGCGGATCTCGATCAACCGCTTGGGTGCGGTGGTGAGGCCCACCACCATGGGCCGGCGCAGCTTGAACAAGGCAGGCGGGGGCGGGCTTTCCACCACCAGCGGGATATTCGCCACCTTGAAGCCGCGATTGGCGAGATAGATCGAGGTCGGCGTCTTCGAGGTGCGCGACACGCCCGCCAGCACGATATCGGCTTCTTCCCAGTTGTCGAACCCGACCCCGTCGTCCTGCGCAATCGTGTATTGAATCGCATCGACGCGCTTGAAATAGGCCTCGTCCATCTGGTGCTGCTTGCCCGGCCGTCCGCGCGCCTGCTGGCCGAGCCGCTCCTCCAGCGCCGCCGTCACCGCATCGAGCACGGCCACATGCGGCAGGCCGAGCTGGCGGCAACGCATCTCGAGATTCGAGCGGATTTCCGAATTGACCAGCGTATAAAGCACGAGGCCGGGATTGGCCTTCAGGTCATCGACGATCCGCTCCAGATGCTGAAGCGAGCGCACCATCGGCCAGAAATGGCGCACGACATCGGTATCGTCGAACTGCGCCAGCGAAGCCTTCGCCAGCATTTCGAGCGTTTCGCCGGTGGAATCCGACAGCAAATGGAGGTGCAAACGGGTCATGTGGATAAGTCCCGGCATAAACCACGGGAGGCAGCTGCGGACAAGCTTGGGATGGAATCTCATCCCCGCTGGCAGCCATTTCCTCCCGCCAGTGATCCCCGGATGCAACGCCTTGTCGACAGGCTGGGGATTGCGGGGACAAGCAATGATTGACAGCGCAGAGTCATGAGTCGATCAGCCGGGCAGGCCTGAAGGCGGCGGGACAAATCCGCGACAACTGCGCTTTCCCCGCTATCCACAGGGCCTACAAACACCCAAATCCTATTTATAAATATTATTATATTGATTGGACTCTCGCGATGCCCGGACCTTTGCTCGATACCTTGAACGGTCAGCGCCAGGACCGGCCTCCGGTGTGGTTCATGCGTCAGGCGGGCCGCTATCTCCCGGAATACCGTGCTTTGCGAGCAGAGAAGGGCGGCTTTCTCGAACTGGTTTACGACAGCGAAGCGGCAGCCGAGATCACGCTGCAACCGCTGCGCCGGTTCGGCTTCGACGGGGCGATCCTGTTTTCCGACATCCTGATCGTGCCCTATGCACTGGGGCAGGATCTGTGGTTCGAGGCGGGCGAGGGGCCGCGACTGGCGCCGCCGCTGGTCGATGCGGCGTGGCAGAGGCTGGAAGCCGCACCCGAGCGATTTGAGGCGGTTTACGAGACGGTTCGCCGGTGCCGCGCCATGCTGACGCCTGAAGTGACCATGCTGGGCTTTGCAGGCTCTCCGTGGACCGTGGCGACCTATATGGTGGCGGGGCAGGGCTCGAAGGATCATCATGCCGCGCGCCAGCTCGCCTATCGTGATCCCGAGGCGTTCGGCTCGCTGATCGGGGCAATTGAAGAAGCGAGCTTTACCTACCTCGTTGGCCAGATCGACGCCGGGGCCGAGGCCGTGCAACTGTTCGATAGCTGGGCAGGCAGCCTCAGCCCGGCGCAGTTCGAGCAATGGGTGATCGCGCCCAATGCCCGCCTTGCCGCCCGTCTCCACGAAGCGCGCCCCGGTGTGCCGGTGATCGGCTTTCCGAAAGGCGCGGGCGGCAAGCTGCCCGCCTATGCCCGCGAAACCGGAGTCGATGCCGTGGGGGTCGACGAGACGGTCGACCCGGTCTGGATCAACCGCGAATTGCCCGCTGGAATGCCCGTACAGGGCAATCTCGACCCGATGCTGCTGCTGGCGGGCGGGGAGGGGCTCGATCGCGCTGTAGAGAGCATCTGCGCGGCTTTTGAAGGCCGTCCGCATGTGTTCAACCTCGGGCACGGGATCGACAAGGAAACCCCCATCGCCCATGTCGAGCAGGCGCTGTCGGTGCTTCGTCGATAAGAGGATGACGGGCGGCCTCGACGCGCCTATCTAGGCCGCCATGCAGGACTTCCTCTTGATGATCTACTACTGGCTCAAGGCCGGACATCTGATCTTCGTGATCTTCTGGATGGCGGGGCTGTTCATGCTCCCGCGCCAGATGGTCTACATGCATGACAGCGCGCCCGGTTCGGCGGAAGAGGCGCTCTGGGCCAAGCGCAGCGGGCTGCTGCGCAAGGTGATTCTGACGCCGAGCATGATCGCGGTCTGGGTCTTTGGCCTGCTGCTCGCTTACAGCAGCGGCGCGTTCGCGCAGGGGTGGTTCCACGCCAAGCTGCTGCTGGTGATCTTGCTGAGCGGTTATCACGGCTGGATGGTCGCCAATGCGAAGAAGATGGCGCGCGGCGAGCGACCGCTGAGCGAGAAGACGCTGCGGGTCGTGAACGAGGTGCCGGGCGTGGCTGCGGTGCTGATCGTGATCCTGGTGGTCATCAAGCCGTTCTGATTTTCGGCTGGATTGCAGGGCTGTCGCGCGTCTCCGATTGACCGGCGGCGCGCGAAGCCATATTTAGCGCCTACCAACCGGCACCAGATTGCTCGTCAGAAGCGATCAAGGTCTGCTTTCCCCAAGCCCCGTGGCCTTGCCGGCATCCCAATGTAACTCTTTGGAAATACAGACAAAATGCATCTTAAAGAACTTAAACGCAGGACGCCGGCCGAGCTGGTTTCGATGGCCGAGGAACTGGGCGTCGAGGGTGCCAGCACCATGCGCCGGCAGGACCTCATGTTCGCGATCCTCAAGGAAGTGGCCGAGGACGGCGAGGAAATTCTCGGCATCGGCACGATCGAGGTGCTGCAGGACGGCTTCGGCTTCCTGCGCAGCCCCGAGGCGAACTATCTCGCCGGGCCGGACGATATCTATGTCTCGCCGAACCAGGTCCGCAAATGGGGCCTGCGCACCGGCGACACGGTCGAAGGTGAGATCCGCGCGCCCAAGGATGGCGAGCGTTATTTCGCGATCACCAAGCTGATCAAGGTCAACTACGACGATCCCGACGCGGTGCGCCACCGCACCAACTTCGACAACCTTACGCCGCTGTACCCGGACGAGCGGCTGAACCTCGACACCAAGGACCCGACGGTCAAGGACAAGTCGGCCCGCGTGATCGACCTGATCTCGCCGCAGGGCAAGGGCCAGCGTGCGCTGATCGTCGCCCCGCCGCGCACCGGTAAGACGGTGCTGCTGCAGAACATGGCCAAGGCCATCACCGACAACCACCCCGAGGTGATCCTGCTGGTGCTGCTTGTCGACGAGCGGCCCGAGGAAGTCACCGACATGCAGCGTTCGGTCAACGGCGAGGTCATTTCCTCGACCTTCGACGAACCGGCCTCGCGCCACGTGCAGGTCGCCGAAATGGTGATCGAGAAGGCCAAGCGTCTGGTCGAGCACAAGCGCGACGTGGTGATCCTGCTCGACTCGATCACGCGTCTGGGCCGTGCCTACAACACCGTGGTGCCCAGCTCGGGCAAGGTGCTGACCGGCGGTGTCGACGCCAACGCGCTGCAGCGGCCGAAGCGCTTCTTCGGTGCCGCGCGTAACATCGAGGAGGGCGGTTCGCTCTCGATCATCGCCACCGCGCTGATCGACACCGGCAGCCGCATGGACGAGGTCATCTTCGAAGAGTTCAAGGGCACCGGCAACTCCGAAATCGTGCTCGACCGCAAGGTGGCGGACAAGCGCATCTTCCCGGCGCTCGATGTCGGCAAGTCCGGCACGCGCAAGGAAGAGCTGCTGGTCGACAAGGAGCAGCTCTCGAAGATGTGGGTGCTGCGCCGCATCCTCATGCAGATGGGCACCATCGACTCGATGGAGTTCCTGCTCGACAAGATGAAGGACTCGAAGACCAACGAGGACTTCTTCGCGACGATGAACCAGTAAGGGTTTTCACCCGCTGCTGGAAATTTCCGGCAATCGGCGCATATTGGTGGGCTCCGGCTTTCGTTGAGAGAGCCGGAGCCCAGCTATTTTGAGAGGCCTGCGCCATGAAGATCACCATCGAAGTCGATTGCAGCCCGGAAGAGGCGCGCCAGTTCATGGGGCTGCCCGATGTCGAGCAGGCGAACGCGATCTATGTCGACAATCTCGCCGCGGCGATGAAGGGCGCGGCCAGCGTCGAGCAGCTTGAGCAATATGCCAGGCAACTCGCGCCGATGGGGCAGATGGGGCTGAAGATGTTTCAGAGCTTCGTCGAAGGCGCGCAGAAGTCGGCGGGCGGCAGCTCGCCCAAGAGTTCCGACAAGGGCTAGGCCGCAACCGCATAAGGCAGCTTGATGGATACGATTTTCGCGCTCTCCTCCGGTGCGCCGCCCGCCGGCATTGGCATCGTCCGCCTGACCGGGCCGCAAGTGCCTGATGCTCTTGCGGCGGTGTGCGGCAGGGTTCCCGAACCGCGCCGCGCCGTGCGAGCTGCCTTCCGCGACAGCGCGGGCGAGCAGATCGACGACGGCATCGTGCTCTATTTTCCCGCACCCCATTCGGTAACCGGCGAGGATGTGGGCGAACTGCATTGCCACGGCGGCCGCGCGGTGGTCGCGGCGCTGGAGGAGGCTCTGGCGCAGATACCCGGTTGTCGCCGCGCCGAACCGGGCGAGTTCACCCGCCGCGCCTTCGCCAATGGCCGCATCGACCTGGCCGAGGCCGAGGGGCTGGGCGACCTCCTGTCCGCCGAAACCGAGATCCAGCGCCGCGCCGCCATGGCCATGACGGGCGGGGTGTTCTCGGGCGCAGTGGCCCAGTGGCGGGAACGTCTGCTCGCGCTGTCGGCTGAGGTCGAGGCCTCGCTCGACTTCGCCGAGGAGGACGAGGTCGAAACTCTGGGTGACACCTTCGCCGCCGAACTTACGACCTTCGTCGCGGACCTCGGCAAGGCCCTCGCTGCGCCCCATGCCGAAATGCTGAAGGAGGGGTTTCGCGTGGCGCTGGCCGGGCCTCCCAACGCGGGCAAGTCGACGCTGTTCAACGCGCTGGTCGAAAGCGAGGCCGCCATCACCGCCGAGATCGCCGGAACGACGCGCGATGTGCTGGTGCAGGCGGTCGCCATCGAGGGCATCGCCTTCAGCTTCGTCGATATGGCTGGCCTGCGCTCGGCGACCGATGACCGGATCGAGGCGATCGGTATCGAACGCGCCGAGGCGGAAATCGCCAAGGCCGACGTGGTGCTGTGGCTCGGCCCGGAAGGGAAGGGGCCTGAAGACAGTTGGGACATCGAGGCCCAATGCGACCGCGCCGAGCACGCAGCCAAGAGCGCGCCCGACTTCGTCCTTTCGGCCCGGAGCGGCGAGGGGATGGAGCATCTGCGCCGCGCGCTGGTCGAACGGGCGCGGGCGTCGATGCCGGCACCGGGACAGGCCGCGCTTAATCGCCGCCAGCGCACTCTCATCGCTTCGGCTCGCGATGCGCTGGTCGATGCAGCGACTCATCGCGATCCTCTGCTCGTCGGCGAATGCCTGCGTCGTGCGCGGCTTTCCTTCGATGCGCTGCTCGGGAAGACTTCGACCGAAGATGTGCTGGATGCGGTGTTCGGACGCTTCTGTCTCGGCAAGTGATCCGAGTGTTTCACGTGGAACATCGCCGCCGCGAAATGCCCGTTGTGAGCCACGCGCACTGCGCCTAAGTCAGCGCGATCATGAGCACATTCGACATCATCGTCGTGGGCGGCGGCCATGCCGGGGTGGAAGCCGCCGCTGCCGCCGCGCGTATGGGCATGGCCACCGCACTCGTCACTTTCGATCCCGCGACCCTCGGCGCGATGAGCTGCAACCCGGCGATTGGCGGACTGGGCAAGGGCCACCTCGTGCGCGAGGTCGATGCCTTCGACGGGCTGATCGGTCGTGCCGCCGATGCCGCCGCCATTCACTACCGCATGCTGAATCGCTCGAAGGGGAGCGCCGTACACGGGCCGCGTATTCAGGCTGACCGCAAGCTGTTCAAAGCGGCAGTGCAGGGCATGCTGGCGCGGCAGGACATGCTCACGGTGATCGGCGGCGAGGTTGCCTCGCTGATTATCGAGGGTGGGTGCGCGGTCGGCGTGACGCTGGCCAATGGCGATAGTCTGCGGGCTGGGGCAACGATTCTGTGCACCGGCACCTTCCTCGGCGGGGTGCTGTTCTGCGGCGAGAAGCGCAGCACCGGCGGACGCATCGGCGAGAACGCTGCTTCCGTCCTCGCCGAGCAATTGCGTGAGGCCCAGCTGCCGATGGCGCGCCTCAAGACTGGCACTCCACCACGGCTTGATGGTCGCACAATCGATTGGGCGGTGCTGGAGGAACAACCTTCCGACAGCGACTTCTGGACGATGTCGCCGCTCACGCAGAAGCGGGTCAACCCGCAGGTGTTCTGCGCGATCACGCGGACGAACCCGCGCAGCCATGCGATCATCGCCGATAATCTTGACCGCTCACCTCTGTTCACCGGCGCGATCGGTGCGGCAGGCCCCCGCTACTGCCCGAGCATCGAAGACAAGATCCATCGCTTCGCAGACCGGGATGGCCACCAGGTCTTTCTCGAACCCGAGGGGCTGGACACACATCTTGTCTATCCCAACGGCATCAGCACTTCGCTACCCGAGGATGTGCAACTGGCGATGCTGCGGACGATGGCCGGGCTTGAGCAGGTGGAGATGGTCGTGCCGGGCTACGCGGTGGAATACGATCATATCGACCCGCGTGCGCTGGGGCGCGATTTGCAGCTCGCTGCCATTCCCGGCCTCTATTGCGCCGGTCAGATCAACGGCACCACCGGCTATGAAGAGGCGGCTGCACAAGGCCTGATCGCTGGCCTGCATGCGGCCTGCACATTGCGGGCGAGGAAGGCGCCGGCGCTGGATCGGGGCAATTCCTATCTGGCAGTGATGGTGGACGATCTGACCTTACACGGTGTGAGCGAGCCATATCGTATGCTCACTGCGCGAGCCGAGTATCGCCTGCGTCTGCGGGCCAACAATGCCAGTACGCGCCTCACGCCCATTGCGCAGGACCTCGGCTGCCTTGGTTCTGAGCGAAGCGAATGGTTTGCGCGTCATTGCGCCGGTCGCGCCAGCTGGAAGGTTGCACTGGAAAAGGACGTAACGGCGAGCACGCTCGCGGAGCAGGGGCTGAATGTCCGCAGCGATGGCACGCGCAAATCGCTGGCCGACTGGCTCACCCATGCGGATATTCCGCTGACCGCGCTGGCCGCCTACTTGCCCGAGGGCTTCGATCCTGCCACGCCATTGGCGCAGGAGGTGGCGGAGGACGCCGCCTATGCCCCCTATTTGCAGCGTCAGGAAGCAGAGCTGCGCGATTTGCGCGCATCGCAGGAGTTGGTGTTGGGACGGAATTTTGACTGGGCCGCCGTGCCCGGACTATCGAATGAAATGGTTGAGCGGCTGAGCGCAGCTGCGCCTGCCACGCTGGCTGACGCGGGGCGGGTGCGGGGGATCACTCCGGCCGCGCTCGCGGCGCTGCTTGTCCATGCCCGGCGCAAGGCGGTGGAGGGCTCGGTATGAGCCCCGAGCAAGCGCGCAGCTTCTGCGCAGATCGGTGCGACGCCGAAACTATCTCGCGCTTCGCTGAGTTTGTGGACATGTTGGCGAGCGAGAACGAGCGCCAGAATCTCGTCTCCTCTGCCAGTCTGGCTGACGCCTGGACCCGGCATATTGCCGATAGCCTCCAGCTCCTCGACCATGTTTCACGTGAAACATCGCCCTGGCTCGACATGGGAACGGGGGCTGGCTTCCCCGGCCTCGTCATTGCGCTGGCGCGGCCTGAGCTCGAGGTGGTGCTGGTAGAGTCGCGCAAGCGCCGGGTTGAATGGCTTGAGGAGGTCTGCGCGCGCTTCAGCCTTTCGAAATGCCGGGTGGTTGGCTCTCGTCTCGAAACTATCGAATCCTTCCCCGCGGGCGTGATCAGTGCGCGAGCATTTGCGCCTCTGGCGAAGTTGCTGCGGTTATCCGCCCGCTTTTCCACACCGACGACCACTTGGCTGTTGCCCAAAGGGCGTTCGGCAGCGCAAGAACTACAGGAGCAGTCGCAGGCGATTCAAGCGATGTTCCACGTGGAACAATCGGCAACCGATCCTGAGGCGGCGATCATCATCGGACACGGAAGGCCGCCAGAGTCATGATCTGCATCGCGATAGCCAACCAGAAGGGCGGAGTGGGCAAGACCACCACCGCCATCAACATCGCCACCGCCATGGCTGCCACCGGCTGGCGCACCCTGCTGATCGATCTCGATCCGCAGGGCAATGCCTCCACCGGGGTTGGCCTGCGCGCGTCGGAGCGCGAGCTGTCGAGCTACGACCTGCTGATCGGCGAGGCTTCTCTTCCCGAATGTATCGTGAGTTCGGCAATTCCGGGGCTCGATCTGGTCCCGGCCACGGTCGATCTGAGCGGTGCCGAGGTCGAGCTGGTCGATGTC
Organism: Aurantiacibacter xanthus; assembly: GCF_003584015.1. Lineage (GTDB taxonomy): Bacteria > Pseudomonadota > Alphaproteobacteria > Sphingomonadales > Sphingomonadaceae > Alteraurantiacibacter > Alteraurantiacibacter xanthus. The sequence continues at coordinate 34,463 of NZ_QXFM01000010.1, read as the reverse complement.
GAAGACCGGGCGCAAAGGCTGCGCGATGCCCTGGCGCAGCACAGCGGGCACGATATTTGTTTTATCGACTGCCCGCCGTCGCTCGGCCTGTTGACGCTGAATGCCCTGTGCGCAGCCGATACGCTGATGGTGCCCTTGCAGTGTGAGTTCTTCGCGCTGGAAGGGTTGAGCCAGCTGTTGCAGACCGTTGAGCAGGTGCAGCAGCGCCTCAATCCCGATCTCGATATCGTCGGCGTGGTCCTCACCATGTTCGACCGGCGCAACCGGCTCACCGATCAGGTCTCCGATGACGTGCGTGAATGCCTTGGCGATCTGGTGTTCGAAGCGGTCATCCCGCGCAATGTGCGCCTGTCCGAAGCGCCGAGCCATGGCTTGCCGGCGCTGATTTACGACCACGCTTGTGCTGGCAGCCGCGCCTATATGGCGTTGGCGCGCGAGTTGATCGGTCGTCTGCCCGAACGGAGGAAAGCCGCATGAGCGACGAGAATGCCGAGACGAAGCTGAAGATGAATGTTCCTCCACGCCGTAAGCTGGGGAAGGGGCTGGGCGCTCTGCTGGGCGAGACCCGGCGGGAAGAATCGCTCGTGGCTCCGCGACGGGCAGCGCCTGCAACGGGTGTTGCCAGCGATGGTGATGCTGCGGGCGCGCAAGAAGGCCTCGCCATGCTCGCCGTATCGGCGATCGAGCCGCACCCCGAACAGCCGCGCCGCCACTTCGATGAAGAGGCACTGGCAGAACTGGCGGCCTCGATTGCCACGCGCGGCGTCATTCAGCCGGTCATCGTTCGTCGTCTGGCCTCGGGCCGGTATCAATTGGTTGCCGGTGAGCGCCGCTGGCGGGCCGCGCAGAAGGCACAAGTGCATGAGATTCCTGCACTTATTCGCGATCTGGACGACCGCGATGTGATGGCGCTGGCGCTGATCGAGAATATCCAGCGCGAAGACCTCAATCCGGTCGAGGAGGCGCGCGCCTATCAGCGTCTGGCCGAATATGAGGACATGACCCAGGCCGAAATCGCCTCGCTGGTCGACAAGTCGCGCAGCCATGTCGCGAACCTCCAGCGGTTGCTGGCATTGCCCGAAGGTGTGCTCGATCATCTTGAGCAGGGCCGCCTCGACATGGGGCATGGCCGCGCCCTGATCGGTCTCGACAATGCGGCGGAGCTGGCGGACGAAGCCGTGCGCAAGGGCCTGAGCGTGCGCGAGGTGGAGAAGCTGGCGCGCAAGGGGCGCGAAGGCGATGGCCGGGCGCAGCGTCGTCAGGCCCGTCCGCCGCGCGACAGCGCGCAGGACGCCGACATCGTCGCGGTGCAGAACCATCTTGAGGAAATGCTCGGCCTGCCGGTGCATATTGCCACCGAGGCAGACCCGAGCACGGGCTCGCTGACGGTGAAGTTCCGCAGCCTCGATCAGCTCGACATGATCTGCCAGCGCCTCACCGGCGGCGGCATCTAGCGCGACTCAGGCGCGGCGCATCCGGTCGGGCGCTGGGCTTACTCCGCGTCGACCCATTCCTCGTGCACGATCTCGCGCGGCGGCACGCGGCGGGTGGTTTGCATCGGCACCATCATCACCGGATAGGCGCCGACCGGATAGCCGCTCATGCCGCCATGTTCGTAGCGTGTGAGATAGGCCTCGCAGTAATCGCTACCCTGATCGCCGAGATAGACCTTGCGGCAATCGGTCAGCCAGTTGGCGCGCTGTTCGGGCGAATAGCCGAGCGGCTGTCCGCCGCTGGTGACCACGGTATCGGGCATGATCGTCGGATAGCCGGTCTGCCGAGCGGGCAGGGCGCGCCAGGCGCGATGATCGGGTGCGGGGTCGACATAGGTTTCTTCGGCGTAGACCTCCTCGGTGAGATCCTCGTAAGCCGGTTCGTCGCCGGTGGGCTGCACCACCTCGTAGCTCTCGTAGGTCACCGTCGCGGGCGTGGCGGCGGCGCGCTCGTCCTGTGCCTGGGCCGGAATCGCAAGTGCCAGTGCGGCGAGCGAAGCGGACAGGAGGGCGGTGGTGGTCGACATGCTGGACATCCTCGCAGTGTATGGCCGAGCGGCGCGTAAACGCATCGCATGGCCACCATTAACCTGCTGTTTAGGATGATAGACCGCGCAAATCCATGCAATCTGCGCCGGATGTCTCGAAACGGGGCGCGCGAGGGCCTGTCAGATACGGTCGGACAGCAGTGCGGCCAGCGCCTCGATCCCGGCCTGATCCTCCGCGTCGAAACGGGCCGGGGTCGGGCTGTCGAGGTCGATCACGGCCACCACCGCGCCATCGCGCAACACCGGCACCACCAGTTCCGAGCGGCTGCGCGCGTCGCAGGCGATGTGGCCGGGGAAGGCGTGAACGTCCTCCACCAGCTGGCTGCGCGCCTCGGCCACTGCCGCGCCGCAGACCCCGCGCCCGACCGGGATTCGGATGCAGGCAGGCCGCCCGCAGAACGGCCCGAGCACCAGTCCGCCGTCCACCATGCGGTAAAACCCGGCCCAGTTGCAGTCGGTCACGAACTCACCGAGCAGCGCGGCGACATTGGCCATGTTGGCGACCGCGTCGCTCTCGCCGGCGGTGATCGCCTCGGCGGCCTCGCACAGCTGGGCATAGATGGCGGGCTTGGCGGCGTCGGGCGCGGGGGCAAAGTCGAACATGTCTGCGCTCTAGCCGGGTGTGGGCGCGTGGCAAAGTATTTGCCGCCTTGGCGCGGCGGGCCTATCGGTGAGGCATGTCTCGCCTGAAGAAGATCCTGATCGCCCTCGTCGTCATTCTGGTGCTGCTCGCCGCGCTTGGCTGGTGGCTGCTGCGCGGCGATCCGGCCATGCTCTCGCTGGAGGAAACCACCGGGACCGATCCGGTGCTCGCCACGCCTGACGAACAGACCATCCCTACGGTCGAGGTCGCCAAGCCGATTGGCTGGGGTGACGATGGCGCACCGGTCGCGGCCGAGGGGCTGGCGGTCAACCGGTTTGCCGAGGGGCTTGATCACCCGCGCGTGATCTACACCATGCCCAACGGCGACGTGCTGGTGACGCTGACCAACGCGCCCGAGCGCGTGGTGGCGGGCGGCTGGCTCACCAATCTGGTGGCGGGCATCCTGTTTGCAGAGGCCGGTGCGGGCGAGCCTTCGCCCGATCAGCTGGTGCTGCTGCGCGATGGCGATGGCGATGGCGTGGCCGAGGAACGCCATGTGCTGCGCGACGATCTCGCCTCGCCCTCGGGCCTCGCCTGGGCCGATGGCAAGCTTTACGTCGCCAACCACGATGCCCTGTTGCGCTTCGACTATGAAGAAGGTGCCACCGCGCTGCCCGGCAAGCCCGAGAAGCTTGCCGACCTGCCGGCGGCGGGCAATCACTGGATGCGCAACGTGCTGCTGAGCGAAGACGGCAAGTCGCTCTACATCGCGGTCGGCTCGGCCTCGAACATTGCCGAGGGCGGGATGGAGGCTGAGGAAGGCCGCGCCGCTATTCACGAACTTGAACTGGATTCGGGCTTTGCGCGCCTGTTCAGCGCGGGCCTGCGCAATCCCAATGGCCTTGCGTGGAACCCGTGGTCGGGCGACCTGTGGACCACGGTCAACGAGCGCGACATGCTCGGCTCGGACCTCGTGCCCGACTATCTGACCGATGTGCCCATCGGCGCGCACTACGGCTGGCCGTGGTTCTACTATGGCAACGTGGTGGATGATCGCGTGAAGGGCGCTTACGGCATCAACCCTGACTATGTGCGCACGCCGCGCTATGCTCTTGGCGCTCACGTTGCGGCGCTCGGGCTGGTGTTCAGCCGCGAAGGCTCGCGCATGGGCGAGGGGTTCTCGAACGGGGCCTTTATCGCCCGCCACGGCTCGTGGAACCGCAAGCCTGCTGCCGGGTATGATGTGGTCTATGTCGAATTCGACGAGCGCGGCAATCCGACGGGCAAGCCGAAGCAGGTGCTCGACAGCTTCCTCACCGGCAAGGGCGAGACTCACGGCCGCCCGACCTGGCTCGGCTGGGACAAGACCGGCGCGCTGCTGGTGAGCGACGATACCGCCGGGATCATCTGGCGCGTGATGGCCCCCGGCGCGGCGGGCAGCCCCGCGATCGAGCGCATCAAGGGCGAGCGTCTGCCCCCGCAGATTCAGCTGAACGGCGATCCGCGCCGGGCGTTCGAGAATCCGCCGCCGGGGATTTCGATGCCGGGGATGTGAGCGGCGCTAGACTAGGATGACACGCAAGGCCCTTCCCCTGTGGGGAAGGGTTGGGATGGGGGGCCTGCGCCAACCAGCGTTGAGCCCCCACCCCCAGCCCCTCCCCAAGGGGAGGGGAGCAAGGTTGGTCAGGGGAATGCCACCCCGCGCTAGTCGAGCGTCTTGCCCGCGCGGCCGGCCAGTTCGGTGATGAAGTGCCAGGCGATCCGGCCCGAGCGTGCGCCGCGCCGCTTCGACCAGCCCAGCGCCTCTTCCTCGTCGAGCGGGAGGCCGAATTCCTCGGCATAGCCGCGCAGGACGGCGAGATAGTCGTCCTGATTCATCGCGTGGAAGCCGAGCGACAGCCCGAAACGGTCGGCGAGGGCAAGCTGGTCGTCGACCACGTCGCGCGGATTGAGCGGATCGTTCTGTTCGCTGGCATCACGGGCGAGAATCGCGCGCCGGTTCGAGGTGACCGCGAGCCGCACGTTGGCGGGCCGCGCCTCGACTCCGCCGTCGAGCCAGCTGCGCAGGTGGCGCGGGGTGACGCTGTCGCCCTCGGCAAAGCCCAGATCGTCGATGAACACGAGGAAGTTGCGCGGCACCGTGCCAAGCTGCGCGAACAGCGCGGGAAGGGTGGAGACGGCATCGGGGGCGACTTGCACCAGAGCGATATTGCCGCCTGCGGCCTGCGTTGCGGCAATCGAACCCTTCACCAGCGCCGACTTGCCCGTGCCGCGCGAGCCCCACAGCAGCATGTCATGCGCGGCATGGCCCGCTGCGAGCCGCTCGACATTGGCGACGACGGCCTCTTTCTGCCGGTCCATCCCGCGCAGCAGGCTGAGCTTTTGCGCCACGATCCGCGCGACCGGGCGGCCGCCCTCGCTGTCCCACACGTAGGCCGGGCTGGCGGTCCAGTCGGTGGCGGGATGGGGATTGGCTTGGGCGAGGGCCGCGGCGAGGCGGCGCAACAGGTCGTTGTCGGTGGTCATAGCGGAGGAAACAGCCGTTTGCGGCGCGCGCGTCAAGCTTGGGACTTGGCCAATCGCTTGGCGCGGGCTAGCGCGAGGCATGGTTGGTGAGGCAGACAGGCTGATTGCGCCCGATGCGGCGGGCATTGCTCATGCGTCCAAACTGCTGCGCGCTGGCGAGCTGGTCGCCGTGCCGACCGAGACGGTCTATGGCCTCGCCGCCCGTGCCGACAGCGCCGAGGCGGTGGCGAAGATCTATCGCGCCAAGGGGCGGCCCGACTTTAACCCGCTGATCGTGCATGTTTCCTCACTGGAGCAGGCCGAGACACTGGCCCTGTTCGACGAGCGCGCGCACCGGCTGGCCGAGGCGTTCTGGCCGGGTCCGCTGACCATGGTGCTGCCCGCGCGCGCCGATAGTCCGATCGCTCCGGCGGTAAGCGCGGGTCTGCCGACGCTGGCGCTGCGCTGTCCGGGCCACCCGGTGATGGCGCAGTTGCTGGAGGCAGTCGGTCTGCCGCTGGCCGCGCCTTCGGCCAATCGCAGCCTTGGTGTCAGCCCGACCCGGCCCGAGCATGTGCGCGAGTCGCTGGGAGACGACTGCCCGCCGATTCTCGATGGCGGTCCCTGCGCGATGGGTCTTGAATCGACCATCGTTGCCCTGCGCGATGATGGCGGGTGGAACCTGCTGCGACCCGGTCCGGTCGAGACAGCGGCGATTGAATCGATTGTAGGGCCGCAAAGCGCCTCTATGGGGGCGAAAATCGAGGCTCCGGGGCAGATGCGCAAGCACTATTCGCCGGGCAAGCCGGTGCGGCTCAATGCTACTGAAGCAGGGGCGGACGAGTTCCTGATCGGATTCGGCACCATCGCCGGGAACGCGAATCTATCCCCGAATGGCGACCTCGCCGAGGCAGCGGCACGGCTGTATCAGTGCCTGCACGAGGCCGCTGCCGCTTCGCAGCCAAAAATCGCAGTTGCTCCGATTCCGCGCGCGGGAATGGGCGAGGCAATCGCCGACCGCCTGCGCCGCGCCGCTGCCTAGCGCAGCGGTTCGTTCAGTTCGGCGTCGATTTCGCGGCGGATCGCGATGGCCTCGCGGCAGGCATCCTGGCGTCCGCGCTCACAGCGTTCGGCCTGTTTCTCGTAATCGCGCTGGAGATCGCCCACCCGCGCCTCACGGCGGCGCATTTCACGCCCGCGGTTGCGGTCGGATTCCTCCTGGCTGGTGGTTGCCCAGTCGGCCCCCTGCGACACCACCCGCACCGGGGCCGTGGCCACATCGAGCGCGGTTTTTGCGAGGCACCCGCCGGTGAGCGGGGCCAGCCCCAGAACTGCTATCGCCAGATTTCCACGCACGGGCTGCTTCTCCTTCGTTTCCGCCAGCTTAGGCAGCACCTGTGAAAGCGCGGTGAACACGAAAAAGGGCCGCGCGCGATGAGGCGGGCGGCCCTTTTCTTCAGACGAAAACCGAAAGATCAGGCGTCTTCGGTGTTCTCGTAGTACTGCGGAGCGTGCTCGTTCAGCACCTGCAGGATCTTGGTGAGCGCAGCCGGCTCGTCGGTCTTCTCCATCGCCGCCAGTTCGCGGGCGAGGCGGCTCGAAGCGGCCTCGAAGATCTGACGCTCGGAATAGGACTGCTCGGGCTGATCGTCGGGGCGGAACAGGTCACGCGTAACCTCGGCAATCGACACCAGGTCGCCCGAGTTGATCTTCGCTTCGTATTCCTGCGCCCGGCGGCTCCACATGGTGCGCTTGACCTTGGGCTTGCCCTTGAGCGTTTCCATCGCTTCTTTCAGGGTCTTGTCGGAAGACAGCTTGCGCATGCCGATCGCTTCGACCTTGTTCACAGGAACGCGCAGAGTCATGCGTTCCTTTTCGAAGCGGAGAACGTAAAGCTCGAGCTTCATACCGGCGATTTCTTCGCTCTGGAGCTCGGTCACACGGCCCACACCGTGCTTGGGATAAACAACATAATCGCCGACTTCGAAGGCGGGCGCACTGGTTGCCATGGATTTTCCTTTCATCGACAGGACCAACTGACCCAGCAGTCAAACACTGCGAGGCCGCGCGACCCATCGGCGACCTTATTGCGTGCTTGTTCTGGGTGAGAGCGGGGAGCCTGCCTTCCTAATCCGCCTGCCGCACGGAAACCGCGACAGTTGAACAAGTATATAACAGATTCGTAACATAATTGCCACCCCCTCGCGCCAGAAAGGGATGAGCGGCCCCGCTATCAGGGATTGTGCCTATGTGGGCAGGGGGCCATGGCGGCCCGCCCTGCCGCAAAAGGAGAGGCGAATCAGTCGCCTTCGCCGGGCTCGGCCGAGAAGTACTTGTCGAACTTGCCCTCTTCGCCCTTGTGCTCGTCGGCATCGGCGGGCGGGTCTTTCTTCTCGGTGATGTTGGGCCATTCCGCCGAATACTTGGTGTTCAGCTCGAGCCAGGTCTCAAGCCCGCCCTCGGTGTCGGGCAGAATCGCTTCGGCGGGGCACTCGGGCTCGCACACGCCGCAGTCGATGCATTCCGAAGGGTTGATGACGAGCATGTTCTCGCCCTCATAGAAACAGTCGACCGGACAGACTTCAACGCAGTCGGTGTACTTGCATTTGATGCATGCGTCGGTGACGACGTAGGTCATGGTGCACTGTGTCCTTCGATCAATGGGCCGACCGCACCGGAAGCGGGCCGGGAATCGCGGTCTGCTATGGCGATTGCGGGCCTGTCGTCAAGCGCGCGATAGTGTTGCTGTGCTTCGCTAGCCGGTCCGCGCCGGTCGGGCAAAGCAAGGATTTCTATCAGGCGCACATGATCGGGCATGGGCAGGATGAGCACGTCGCCGGTGGCGATCAGCGCCCCCGGTTTGGTGATCCGCTGGCGATTGCGCCGGATGTGCCCCTGCTCGACCCACTGGCGGGCCGCTGAGCGGGTGCGGACAAACCGCAGCCTGACGAGCAGGAGATCGAGCCGAAGGCCGCCTCCTGTCGCCATGTGCTAGTTGTTGCTCCCCAGGAGGTCGGCGAGCCCGGCAAAGGCGTTGCCGGTGGCCGGACGGTGGTCTCCTGCCGGGCGGGATTCGCGCTGGGGCCTGCCCTTCGCTTTCGCGTCGGGTTTGCCCCATCCTTTGCCACGATCCTTGCCCTGCTGCGGGTGGCGCGCTGGGCGGAAGTCCTTGCGCGGCGGGCGCCAGGTCCACGGCACGGGCCGGGGCGGGCCATAGGCGCCCTCGGCCATGGCCACGGGTTCGCCCTGGCGGAATCCGGCGTCCTTCATCAAGGCACGGAAGCTCTCGGGCGCGAGGCCCATGCTGGTAGCGAGCGCAGTGTCGATGGCGAAGCCGCGCACATCCTTGGTGTCGGCGATCTTGAGCCGCTGCTCGTGCGCAGCGCGGAACAGTTTTTCGGCCATGTCGAGCCGGACCGCCTGCTCGCCCGCGCGGCGATAACCGGCGGGAAGCTGCCTGCCGCCGGCGATTACCGGGGCCATCGTCTCCGACACCGGGCGCCGGTCAAGCCCCAGCTCGTGCAGCAGTTTTCGCGCGGCGGGGCGGAGCAGGGCAGGCACGAACACGTCAAGCGCGCCGATGGAGACGCCAAGCTTGCGCAGCAGCGGACGGCGCTCCTTGGGCAGGTTCGCAAGGCCCGCCTCTTCGCGCGGGACACTGCCGCCGCGTTCGGCGAGGGTGAGCAACAGGGCGCGCACTTCGCTGCCCGCTTCGGGGTCGCTGGTCGCATCCTCGATCGCGCGCAGCGGGGCGAGCGGGGCCAGCGCGCCCTCCAACCAATGGTCGAGCGCTTCGGAAAGCTGCGCGCGGTGCGCCGGATCGAGGTTGCCCAGCTCCTTGGCCATGACGAGCCGGGGACGGCTTGCGCTCTTGCCGCGTTCGAGCGTCGCCACCTGCTGATCGCCGCGCCACAGGCCGCCGTTCGTAATCGCGACATCGCCCAGTTCGGAGCTGATCAGCTTCTGCGCCTTTTGCGCGAGCAGCGCGGGCATGTGCTTTTCGGCGGCGGCGAGCATCAGCTTGCGGTCTTCCTGCCCGGCGGTCTGGTCGACCACGAAGCGAAAGCCCTCAAGGTGGCCGATGGCATGGTCTTCCACCATGACTCGCCCGTCGTCTTCCAATTTTACCCGCAAAAGTCCTGCATCCTTTCCCATTCCCCGCATCAGTACCGAGGTCCGGCGATTTACGAAACGTTCGGTTAGCCTTTGGTGAAGAGCATCGGACAGCCGCGCCTCCACCGCACGGGCGCGCGCGGCCATCTCGTCGCGCGCCAGCACCCAGTCGGGCCGCTGACAGATATAGGCCCAAGAGCGGATCGCCGATAGCCGTCCTTGCAGCGTGTCGATATCCCCTTCGGGCCGGTCAAGCTCGCCAATCCGATTGGCGACGAAGTCGGCGCCGATATGGCCATCGCGTAGGTCGCGCCACAGGCGGGCGACAAAGCGTGCGTGGGCGTCGCTGCCCTGATGGCGGAAATCGGGGAGCTGGCAGACCTCCCAGAACCGCCGCACCTGCGCATGGCCGCGCGCGGCCTCGCGAATCTCGCTGTCTTCGGCGAGGCGGCGCAGCACGGCGAGGTCGATCGCTTCGGGCGCGGCGGCCATGGCCGGATGGTCGGGGCGCATTTCGAGGTCGGCGATCAGGCGGTCGATTGAATCGAAGCGCGGCTCGGGGTTGCGCCAGTAAAGCTTGGTCAGCGGGGCGAAACGGTGCTGCTCGATGGCGTAGACTTCGTCGTCGCTGAATTCGAGCGGTGCGTGTCCGCGATTGCCCGAGAGCGTACCGAAGCTGCCATCGGTGTGATGACGGCCCGCGCGCCCGGCGATCTGTGCCATTTCGGCGGGGGTGAGGCGGCGCTGGCGCACCCCGTCGAACTTTTCCAGGCCCGCAAAGGCGACATGGTGCACATCGAGGTTGAGGCCCATGCCGATGGCGTCGGTGGCGACGATGTAGTCGACCTCGCCCGACTGGAACAGCTCGACCTGGCGGTTGCGCGTCTGCGGGCTCAATGCCCCCATCACCACCGCCGCGCCGCCGCGAAACCGGCGCAGCAGCTCGGCGGTCTGATAGACCTGCTCGATCGAGAAGGCGACCACCGCCGAGCGCTTGGGCAGCCGCGACAGCTTGACCGGGCCGGAGTGGTGCAGCGTGGAAAAGCGCGGCCGCTCCTCGATCCGCGCTTGCGGCACCAGCGCGCGCACCAATGGCTCCAGCGTGCCCGCGCCGAGGATCATCGTCTCCTCGCGCCCGCGCGCATGCAACAGCCGGTCGGTGAAGATGTGGCCGCGATCCCGGTCCGCGCCGAGCTGCGCCTCGTCGAGCGCGACGAAGGCCTTGCCGCCACCGTCGCCCAAACCGTTTCTGGGCATGGCCTCGGCGGTGCACAGGTAATAGCGCGCCTGCGGCGGTTCGATCCGCTCCTCGCCGGTGATCAGCGCGACCTGTTTGTCGCCCTTGATCGCGCGCACCCGGTCATAGACCTCGCGCGCCAGCAGGCGGAGCGGAAAGCCCATCGCGCCGCTCGAATGGGCGCACATGCGCTCTATCGCGAGATGCGTCTTGCCCGTGTTGGTGGGGCCGAGCACGGCGCGAATGGTCGCATTGGCGTCAGAGCGGGGCACAATGACCCAATCATGGCGGGCCGTTCGGCTTAGCGCAAGGTGGCATGGGCGATCGGCTGGGCGCTCGTCCGAATCGGTTCGTCGCCATTAGACGGGAATTAACTTTATTGCGGCAGGCGTTTAGCTAGGAAAACGCGCAGTATCGCAGAATGGCCCGGCACGCCTTCGTGCGCAGGTGCGCGCCGGGCTGCAAGGAGCAGAGTGTTGGCCAACAAGCGCAGGGCGATCGTGTGGAGCGAGGACAACGCACCGCGACCGCCTGCCCAACCCACCACCGAAAGTCTCCCCGCAGCCGCGCCCACCGGCGAGGGCAAGCGCCGCATTGCGCGCTTTTCCGGCAAGGGCGAGCGGCTCGACCAGTGGCGCCGCCGCATTGCCCTGCTGTTCCAGCGCAACGAACTGGCGACCGACCTTGCGCAGGATATCGGCTCGGCCCGCTGGCTGCGCGGCACCGCCACGATGCTCGGCCTGTCTGCCGTGGCCATCGCGGCCTGGCCCGGATTTTCGCCGGTCGAAGCCGCGCCTGCCATGCGCATCGACGACCGGGTGCGCGATGAATTCCGCAGCCAGATGATCATGCCGCTCGCGCTCGGTGCCGACAGCGGCCGCCGAATGGGCGCGACCTTCAAGGTGGAAGAACTGGCCAGCGCACCCGAACGTCCACGCATCGATCTGGTTGCCACGCTGACACAGGGCGACGGGTTCGAACGGATGCTGCGCCGGGCCGGAGTCGGCTCGGGTGAGGCGGAGCAGATCGCGTCGATGGTGGCAGGGGCCATGCCGCTGCGCGAGATCGCGCCGGGTACGCAGGTTGACATCACGCTTGGCCGCCGCGCCGCGCCCGATGCGCCGCGTCCGGTCGATGCGCTGTCATTCCGTGCGCGGTTCGATCTGCAACTGGCGGTCGAACGGCGCGAGAGTGGCGCGCTGGCGCTGGTGCCGCGCCCGATTGCGGTCGATGCCACCCCCTTGCGCATTCGCGGCACGGTGGGCGAGGGGATTTACCGTTCGGCCCGCGCTGCCGGTGCTCCGCCGAGCGCGGTGCAGCAGTTCCTGCGCACCATCGGTCAGGAGCTGAACCTCGACCGCGACATCTCGGCCACCGACGAGTTCGACTTCATCCTCGACTACAAGCGCGCCGCCACCGGCGATATCGAGGTCGGCAAGCTGCAATATGCGGCGATCCTGCGCGACGGCAAACCGCGCAAGCAGATGATGCGCTGGGGCCGCGAGGGTCTGTTCTACGATGCCGGCGGCGTTGGTGAGCAACGGCAGGGCATGGTCGCGCCCGTCCCCGGTCCGATCTCTTCGGGCTTCGGGATGCGGCGGCACCCGATCCTCGGTTATCGCCGGATGCACTCGGGCATGGACTTCCGCGCCCGCAGCGGCACGCCGATTGTCGCGGTGAGCGATGGCCGTGTGGCGTCCGCCGGGCGCGCCGGGGGCTGCGGCAATACGGTGAAGCTGTCGCACGGCGGCGGGCTGGAGACGCGCTATTGCCACATGAGCCGGATGGCCGTCCGCTCGGGCCAGTCGGTCAAGCGCGGGCAGGTGATCGGCTATGTTGGCTCGACCGGGCTCTCGACCGGGCCGCACCTGCACTATGAAATGTACCGGAGCGGGCGTGCGATCAATCCGGCGAGCGTCAAGTTCGTCACCCGCGCGCAGCTTGAGGGCCGTGAACTGGCCAATTTCCGCGCCAGCCTCGCCCGCTGGCAGACGGTCGAGCCGGGGGCAGCTCTGGCCGACCTCGCGCCTGCCGCCAGCGCCAGCGAGGAACCGGTGCGCGAAATCGACCGGCTGGAGAACCGCCAGCGCGTCAACTGAGCGCGTTACCATTGCCTGCGCGGCCGATTTTCGGCAGGAGCGCTGGCATGACCAGAGCCTATCCCGCCACCCGCCTTCGCCGCACCCGCACCCACGGCTGGAGCCGTGCCATGGTCCGCGAAACCGTGCTTACCCCGGCCGACCTGATCTGGCCGCTGTTCGTCACCTCGGGCAAGGGGGTGGAGGAGCCGGTCGGCGCACTTCCCGGTGTATCGCGCTGGTCGGTCGATCTGATTGCTAGCCGTGCGAAAGAGGCCGTGGCGCTGGGTATCCCGTGCATCGCGCTGTTCCCCAATACGCCGCACGAAAAGCGCAGCGACGATGGCGCCGAGGCCTTCAATCCCGACAACCTGATGTGCCAGGCGATTAAAGCGATCCGCGATGCCTGCGGCAACGATATCGGTATTCTCACCGATGTCGCGCTCGATCCCTATACCAGCCACGGGCAGGACGGGCTGGTCGACGCCTCGGGCTATGTCACCAATGACGATACGGTGGCGGTGCTGGTCGATCAGGCGCTGACCCAGGCCGAGGCCGGGGCCGATATCATTGCCCCCTCCGACATGATGGACGGCCGCGTGAAGGCGATCCGCATGGCGCTCGAAATGGGCGGCCACCACAATGTTCAGATCATGGCCTATGCCGCCAAATATGCCTCGGCCTTTTATGGCCCGTTCCGCGATGCGGTCGGTTCGGGGGGGCTGTTGAAGGGCGACAAGCGCACCTATCAGATGGACCCGGGCAATGGTGAAGAGGCCATGGCCGAAATCGCGCTCGACATTGCCGAGGGTGCGGACAGCGTGATGGTGAAGCCGGGCCTTGCCTATCTCGACCTGATCTGGCGGGCGAAGCAGCGTTTTGAAGTGCCCGTGTTCGCCTATCAGGTATCGGGCGAATATGCGCTGATCGAGGCGGGTGTGGCGGCAGGCATCGCCGACCGCGAGGCGCTGCTGATGGAAAAACTGATCGCCTTCAAGCGCGCAGGGTGTTCGGGCGTGCTGACCTATCACGCCCCGTTCGCGGCCAGGTTGCTGAATGGCTGATCTCATTCTCGCCACCGAGCGGCTGGACCTGCGCCCGGTGAGCGAGGCGGACCTGCCGTGGTTGCTGGCGGAGATGAATACGCCCGAGGTGATGCGCCACCTCGGCGGCCCGCGCAGCGAGCAGGCCGTGACTGAAAACCTCGCGGCCGATCTGGCCGCCATGGCCGAGGGCCGCTGCATTCGCTGGACGATCTGGCACCGCGACAGCCAATGCCGGGTGGGGCGGACGGGGCTGTTCTTTATCCGCAGCGCTGCTGCCCCGGATGGCCTGCGCGGACAGCGCGAGATCGGATGGAGCCTCGCCAGCGCGCACGAAGGCTATGGCTATGCCACCGAGGCGGCGCGCGCGGCGCTCGCCTATGCGTTCGAAACAATGGGCGCGGAGGCGGTCTATGCGCAGGCCAGCGACCACAACGGCCCCTCAACCCGCCTGATGGCGCGGCTCGGCTTGTTGCGTGTGCCTGACTTCGACTACGACGACCCCGACTACGAGAGGCAAGAAAATCCCACGCGGGTCTACGGCCTTACCCGCGCCCAATGGAGTACCCAATGAGCGACCAGCCCGCCATCATCCTCGAAACCGAACGCCTGCGCATTCATATGTGGGACGACGCTTCGTGGGCAGACTTCGTCCGCTACACCAACACACCGGCGGTGATGCGCTGGCTCAACGGAGTGCGCGATGAGGCGGGCACCGCCCAGACCCGCAAGCGTCTCGAAGGATTTGTCGAGGAGTTCGGTCACACCTTCTGGTGTTGCCGCCGCAAGGACGATGGCGGCCATCTTTCGGGCGCTGTGCTTGGCATGGTCGGCTTCAAGCGCGCGACGACCGAAGGCACGAAGGTTCACGGCATGCTCGAAATCGGCTGGCGGCTACGCGAGGATGTCTGGGGCAAGGGCTATGCGAAGGAAGGCGCGAGCGGCTGCCTCGACTATATCTTCGCCCAGCGTGACGAGGATGATGTGGTGGCGCTGACCGTGGCGGAAAACACCGACAGCTGGGGCCTGATGCAGCGGCTGGGGATGCAGCGGCGCGAGGAGTGGGACTATGAAGACCCGACCTTCCCCGCCGAGCTGAACCCGACCATCGTCCACCACATCACCCGCGCGCAGTGGCTGGCGCAGCGATGACCTTCGCCGAGCGGTTCCCCGGCGCCACCATCCTCCCGTTTGAGGACAAGGTGCCGCAGATTCACGAGACCGCCTTTGTCGCGCCTGGTGCGCGGATCATCGGTGATGTCACCATCGGCCCGCAGGCAAGCATCTGGTACAATTGCGTGCTGCGCGGCGACATTCACCGCATCGAGGTCGGCGCGCGGTCGAATGTACAGGATGGCTCGGTGTTCCACGTCGAAGGCCCGCGGCCCGACACCGATGGTTGCCCCACCATCATCGGCGAGGACTGCGTGATCGGCCATATGGCGCTGGTCCACGGGGCGACTCTGGCGGACAAGGCCTTCGTCGGCATGGGCGCGATCGCGATGGACGGGTGCCATGTGGGCGAAGGCGCGATGCTGGGCGCAGGTGCCTTGCTTAGCCCCGGCAAGGCTATTCCACCGCGCGAAATCTGGATCGGGCGTCCGGCCAAGTATTTGCGCACGATGGACGCGGCGCAGGTGGAGAAAATCCGCTTTCAGGCCGAGCGCTATTGCGCGCTGGCCGAGCGGCATCTGGCGACCTTGCGTGGCGAAACCGAAGCCTGATCTCCCGCCCGCCGAGGCGATCCGCGCGCTGGCCGACGGTGAGGGACGGCTGGCCGTGCGGGTAACGCCGGGCGCGCGCAGCGAGGGCGTCGCGATTGTCGATGGCGCGGTGCAGGTGAAGGTGCGTGCCAAGCCGCAGGACGGTGCCGCCAACGATGCGGTGATCGGCCTGCTGGCCAAGGCGCTCGGCTCTGCGCCCTCGCGGCTCACCTTGTTGCGCGGCGCAACTTCGCGCAGCAAGCTAGTTCGTCTGGACTGACTCGCGCGCCTCGATCCGCCAGGCCGCCAGAGTAAGCCCCAGCACCCACAGCGCGCCCAGCCAGCCCACCACAGGTTGCGCATGGAGGTAAACCAGCGCGCCGACAAAGCCGCCGCCCGACAGGCTCGCCCACAGCAGCAGGCTTTCGAAAGCCCCGCGCCGCCGCTGCGCGCTGCGCTTGATGAGCCCCGCCAGCCCTTCGCCCACCCGCACCAGCGCGCCGGTCATATAGGTCACGCCGAGCGCAACCTCGCCGCTCTTGCGGAACACATTGTTGATCGCGCCCATCGCCAGCACCGCGCCGAGCAAGAGGCCGAGCGTGAATCCGAAGGCTTGTGCCGCAGCGGCGGCGAACAGCAGCAAGGTGGCCGCGATCAGCACCGAGGTCTTGCGCCATGGCTCGAACCGGTCGGCGACCAGCGCGCCGAGCGCCACGCCGACCACGAACCCCCCCAGCAACATCCCCGCAATCGCGGCTGCGCTCGATCCGCGCGCGAGTTCGACGCCGAACCGGGTGGTGTTGCCCGACATGAACGAGACGAAATAGCGGTCCGCCGCGAGGAAGCCGCTGGCATCGACAAAACCGGCCGCACCGGCGATGGAATAGGCGAGCACGCGGTCAGCGCGGGACATGCGATACATGCCGCCTACCTGCGCTACGAGAGCGTCCTGCGCAATTGGATTGTGGTGGCGCTCAGCCTGCCATTGCCGCGGTGCGGGCCAGGCCGCTGGCCATCATCTCGAAGCGTTCGTTCATCAGCTTGCCCACGGGGTGATCGGCCAGGTCGCAATCGGCAAAGGCATGCGCCATCGCCTCTACCCATTGGCCGGCGGTCTCGGCAGTGATGGGGAAGCCCGAGTGCATGCTCATCATGCATTTGCCCGGATTGGCCTCGAACCAGTCGCGCGGGCCGCCTGCCCAACCGGTGAGGAACCCGGCCAGCGAGGCGCGCATCGGGGTGAGATCGGCCGCGTGGATGGCGCGCAGCTCGGCATAGGCCGGGTCGCTGTCCATCAGGTCGTAGAAACGCTCGACCACGGCTGCGATAGCGGGCTGGCCGCCGAGCTGTTCGTAGGGCGTGGCTTTGGGCTGATCGGTCAAGGCAAGGTCTCTCGGGCAGAAGGGTTGAGCATGCCCTGTGCCGCGCGCACGTTCACGGCTCCTTGATCTGCCGCAAGTCTAGTCGCGCACCAGCGCAAGCAGAGCTTCGATGCGGTCCGCCTCGTGCGCGGGCTTGTCCCAGCGGATGCGGTGGATGCGCGGGAAGCGCATGGCGAGGCCGGACTTGTGGCGCTTGCTCGCGTGGACAGAATCGAAGGCGACCTCGAACACGAGGCTCTTGTCGGTTTCGCGCACAGGGCCGAAGCGGTTGACGGTGTTCTGCCGCACATGGCGGTCGAGTTTTTTCAGTTCCTCGTCGGTGAAGCCCGAATAGGCCTTGCCGACCGGGAGCAGCTCGCCGCCCTCGTCGGGATCGGCGGTCCAGCAGCCGAAGGTGTAGTCCGAATAGAAGCTGCTGCGCTTGCCGCTGCCGCGCTGGGCATACATCAGCACGCAATCGACCAGCAGCGGATCGCGCTTCCACTTGTACCACAGCCCGGTCTTGCGGCCCGCGACATAGGGGCTGTCGCGGCGCTTGAGCATCAGGCCTTCGATGGCCTCGTCGCGCGCGCCCTCGCGGATCTGCGCGAGCTGGGCGAAGTTCTCGGCCTCGACGATTTGCGAGAGGTCGAAATGGCTGTCGGGCAAGCGCGGCATCAGCGCTTCGAGCCGGGCGCGCCGGTCGCTCCATGGCAGGGCACGCAGATCATCGCCGCCGATGGCGAGCGCATCGTATAGCCGCACAAAAGCCGGGGCCTCGGCGAGCATTTTCCTGCTGACGGTCTTTCGGCCCAACCGCTGCTGCAAGGCGTTGAAACTCGCCGCGCCGCCTGTTTCGCCGCCTTGGTGGCTGCCACGCACCAGCAGTTCGCCATCGAGCACCGCCGGGATGGCGAGCGCGTCGATCAGTTCGGGAAAGGTCGCGGAAATGTCGTCGCCCGAGCGTGAATATACTCGCGTTTCGCCACCCACATGGACCAGTTGCACGCGGATGCCGTCCCACTTCCACTCGGCCACGTAGTCGGCGAGGTCGACCTCGGTATTTTCCAGCGGGTGGGCGAGCATGAAGGGGCGGAACAGCGGCATGTTCGCGGTATCGGGCGGAGCGGCGCCCTCGGCGGCCCAGGCGAACAGTTCGGCATAGGGCGGGGCGAGCGCGTGCCACAATTCCTCGACCTTATCGACCTCGACATCGAAGGCCTGCGCAAAGGCGACCTTGGCCAGCCGCGCCGACACGCCCACGCGCATGCCCCCGGTGGCGAGCTTGAACAGCGCATAGCGGCCCTTCGCGTCGAGGCGGTCAAGAAGCCGTGGCAAGTCAGCCATCACGCTGGCGCGGGTCATGGCGGCAAGGCTGGCGACGGCTTCGGATACCGTGGGGGGCGGGGCGTCGACGGGGCGCAGCGGCTCGGGCCAGAGGAAGCTGGCGGTTTCGGCGGTGTCGCCCACGAAGTCGCGGCTGAGGCTCCACAGTACCGGGTCGACCCGATCCTTGAGCAGGTTGCGGATGGTGGAGCTTTTCACTGCCGGAAAGTCGAGCCCGTCGGTCAGCGCGGCGAGCGCCCAGCCGCGATCAGGATCGGGTGTGACTCGCAGATAGTCCGCGATCAGCGTGAGCTTGCCGTTGCGGCTGCGCGTGTAGATCAGCGCATCGACGAGGGCGGCGAATTGTTCCATCTGTCAGGGTTCTCTGCCCGAAACACTCAGCCGGACACCGTTCGTGTCGAGCGAAGTCGAGACGCGCCGCACAGGTGTCTCGACTTCGCTCGACACGAACGGACCGACGGTTCGGGGAAGAAACTCAGTCATCCTCATCCTCATCCTCATATCCCACCAGCGCCAGCGCGCGGGCCTTGCGCTGGTGCAGCTCGTGCCAGCGCAGCAGCGCCTCCTCGCGGCCATGGGTGATCCAGGTCTCGCGCGGGTTCACCTCTTCGACCGTGCGCGTCAGCTCGTGCCAGTCGGCATGGTCGGAGATCACCAGCGGCAGCTCGACATTGCGCTGGCGGGCGCGCTGGCGCACGCGCATCCAGCCGCTCGCCATGGCGGTGATCGGATCGGGCAAACGGCGGCTCCAGCGGTCGTTCAGCGCCGAGGGCGGGCAGATGACGATAGCGCCGCGCATATCTTCCTTGGTGTGATCGGCCACCAGCCGCAGCTCGCCAAGCGGCACGCCGAGCTCTTCATAGAGGCGGCACATCCGTTCCATCGCGCCGTGGAGGTAGATCGGATCGTGATGGCCTGCCGCGCGCAGTTCGGCGATCACCCGCTGGGCCTTGCCCAGTGCATAGGCGCCCACCAGCACGCAAGCCTCGGGGTTGGCCGCCAGCGCGCCGAGCAGCTTGCCGATCTCCTCGGCAATCGGCGGGTGGGTGAAGATCGGCAGACCGAAGGTCGCCTCGGTGATGAAGATGTCGCATGGCGCGAGTTCGAACGGGGCGCAGGTCGGATCGGGGCGGCGCTTGTAGTCGCCGGTGATCACCACCCGCTCGCCCGCGTGTTCGAGCAGGATCTGCGCCGAGCCGAGCACGTGCCCGGCGGGCAGATAAGTGGCATCGACAGAGCCTGCGAGCCGTAAGGTTTCGCCATAGGCGACGGGCACCGCGCCCGCCCGCGTGTTGTAGCGCAGGTCCATGATCGCGAGCGTTTCCGGGGTTGCAAGCGTTTCGCCGTGGCCGCCGCGCGCGTGGTCGGCATGGCCATGCGTGACCAGCGCCCTTTCGACCGCCACCGAAGGATCGACCCAGCAATCGGCCGGGGCGACGTAGATGCCCTGCGGGTGCGGCTGGATCCAGTGGGGGGCGGAGCTCATAGTCTATAAACTGTGCGGAAAGCTGTGGAGTTCCTGTCGTCAGCTCGGTTGACAGGCGAAAATATAGCTCGGGCACATATTGAACTGGGATTCGCAATGTGCGAACAAACTGCGTCCAGTATGGATACAGGGTCGTTGGGAAAAGTGGCCGCGTGACCGAGTTCACTGCTCTCGTTTAGAAGTTAAACGAGTACTGACGAGGCCAACGTCGAGTGTGCTGACACACACTCTCCCAACGGCCAAAGCGCCAGCGGATATAAGAACGCACAAATACGCTTCTCATAGCCACCTCCTTTGTTTGAAGATCGGGTAGAGCCCGACGTCTCCGAAAAGCCTCTCGCCTCTCGCGCTCAAAAGGGGCTCAAGGTTCTGAGATCAAACAAAGTGGTCACGCGACCAATTTCACTTCAGTACTGCGAGACCGATTCGGTCAAGGACGCCTCGGGTTTATCCCCCAAGACTCTGGTGGATAACGCAAAAGGGCGGCACTGGGGTTCCAGCGCCGCCCTGCGGTAAGTCAGTAATTGGGGGGACGATCAGTCTTCCGAGGTGCTGCCCTCGGCCGAGGCATCGCCTTGCTGTTTCTTCGCGGCCGGCTTCTTGCGCGCCTTCTTCGGCTTGGCCTTGGGCGGAGCGGCGGTCAGCTCGAAGGTCAGCTTGTCTTCCTTCACGTTGACATGGACCTCGCCGCCGTGCGCGAGCTTGCCGAACAGCAGCTCTTCGGCGAGCGGCTGCTTCACCTTCTCCTGAATCAGGCGGCCCATCGGGCGCGCGCCCATCAGCTTGTCGTAGCCGCGTTCGCCCAGCCATTCGCGCGCATCGCTGTCGAACTGGATGTGCACGTTCTGGTCGGCCAGCTGCAGTTCGAGCTGGAGGATGAACTTGTCGACCACGCGGCTGATCGTGTCCTTGCCGAGATAGCCGAACGGCACGATGGCATCCAGGCGGTTGCGGAATTCGGGGGTGAACATCTTCTTCACCGCCTCTTCCGCCGCCTCGACCTTGGTGCCGCTGCCGAAGCCGATCCCCTGCTTGGCCGCATCCGACGCGCCCGCATTGGTGGTCATGATCAGCACCACGTTGCGGAAATCGACCGTCTTGCCGTGGTGATCGGTCAGGCGGCCGTTATCCATCACCTGCAGCAGGATGTTGAACAGGTCGGGGTGCGCCTTCTCGATCTCGTCGAGCAGCAGCACGCAGTGCGGGTGCTGGTCGATGGCATCGGTGAGCAGGCCACCCTGATCGTAGCCGACATAGCCCGGAGGCGCACCGATCAGGCGCGAGACGCTGTGGCGCTCCATATATTCGGACATGTCGAAGCGCTTCAGCTCGATCCCCATGATCGAGGCAAGCTGGCGCGCGACCTCGGTCTTGCCGACGCCGGTGGGGCCGGAAAACAGGAACGAGCCGATCGGCTTGTCAGGGTCACGCAGACCGGCGCGCGAAAGCTTCATGGCGGTAGAGAGGCGATCGATCGCCTGATCCTGCCCGAACACCACGCGCTTGAGGTCTTTCTCAAGGTTGGCGAGCGCCGCCTTGTCGTCCTTGCTGACCGACTTGGGAGGAATGCGTGCCATGGTCGCGATGACCTTCTCGATCTCCCTCGCGGTGATCGTCTTGCGGCGGCGGCTCGGCGGCACCAGCATCTGCATCGCGCCGACCTCGTCGATCACGTCGATGGCCTTGTCGGGCAGCTTGCGGTCATTGATGTAGCGCGCGCTCAGTTCCACCGCGGTCTTGATCGCATCGGGCGTGTACTTGACCTTGTGGTGTTCCTCGAAGGCCGTGCGCAACCCGCGCAGGATCTTGATCGTATCCTCCACCGAAGGCTCGTTCACGTCGATCTTCTGAAACCGGCGCAGCAGGGCGCGGTCCTTCTCGAAGTGGTTGCGGAACTCCTTGTAGGTGGTCGAGCCGATGCAGCGGATCGCGCCCGAAGACAGCGCGGGCTTGAGCAGGTTCGAGGCGTCCATCGCCCCGCCGCTGGTGGCGCCGGCGCCGATCACCGTGTGAATTTCGTCGATGAACAGGACGGCCTCGGGCATTTTCTCCAGTTCGGAGACGACCTGCTTCAGCCGTTCCTCGAAGTCACCGCGATAGCGGGTGCCAGCGAGCAGCGAGCCCATGTCGAGCGAATAGATCACCGCCTCTTCGAGCACCTCGGGCACGTCGCCCTCGACGATCTTGCGCGCGAGGCCTTCGGCGATGGCGGTCTTGCCGACGCCGGGGTCGCCCACGTAGAGCGGGTTGTTCTTCGAGCGGCGGCACAGGATCTGCACCGTGCGATCAACCTCGGGACCGCGCCCGATCAGCGGGTCGACCTTGCCGTCCAGCGCCTTCTGGTTGAGGTTCACGCAGAACTGGTCGAGCGCCGAATCCTTCTTGTTCTTGGGGTCGGGCTTTTCCTCGGCCTTGGCCGCCTCGGGCTCTTCGGTGCCTTGCGGGTTGCGGTTCTCGATCTGGCGGCCGTTCTTGCCGATGCCGTGGCTGATGAAGCTCACCGCGTCCAATCGGCTCATATCCTGCTGCTGGAGGAAATAGACCGCATAGCTGTCGCGCTCGGAGAACAGCGCGACCAGCACATTGGCGCCGGTCACGGTGTCCTTGCCCGAGGTCTGCACGTGCAGGATCGCGCGCTGGATCACCCGCTGGAACCCGGCGGTCGGCTGCGGATCGGCCTGGTCGGAGGATTTCAGCGACTGGTATTCCTGATCGAGATACTGCCGCACCACGTTCGCCAGCTCTTCCAGGTCGACCCCGCAGGCGGTCATCACTTCGGCCGCGTCGGAATCGTTGACCAGCGCCAGCAGCAGGTGTTCGAGCGTCGCATATTCATGCGTGCGGTCGATCGCGTGCTGGATCGCGGTGTGGAGGGTCTTTTCGAGGTTCTGCGCGAAACTGGGCATTGCAGTCTTTCGGTTGGCTCAGCCAGCCCGCGGGCCGGCAAGGGAACCAGTGTGCGGCTGGCATAGTGAACGGAAGGCTAATGACGGCTTGAGGGAAAACCGGCCCTGCACGGGGCGGGTCTGTTCGTGATGACCGATATGGTGCGCCACTGCGCAATTGCGAGGGGAAAGCGGGGCCGGGCGGCCTCTCACTCGCCCCCTCCGCTGCCGGGCCTCGGCTTGAACAGCTGATCGGCGAGGCTGCGGTGCGCGGCGGCCTTGGCATGCTGCACCTTGATGCGCGCGATCTCGGCTTCGAGCAGCGCGATCCGTTCCATCAGCTCGTCCTGCGAATAGCGGTCGAGATCCTCTTTCGCCAAGAGGCTCGCCGCATCGCTACGGACTCGCGGGAGATCGTCGCCATCCATTGCCCTGCAACATCACTATCGGATTGCTTGCTGTCAATGGCTCCGGCTAAGTGGGGGCGCAGCCAGAGCCAGACGGGGGAACGCAAGGCAATGGGGGACAAGGTGAATTTTCAGGTGCCGGATCGCATGGCGGCGATAACCATCAGCGAGCCGGGCGGGCCGGAGGTGCTTGCGCTGGCAGACCAGCCGGTGCCGGTGCCCGGTCCGGGCGAGGTGCTGGTGAAGGTTGCCTATGCCGGTGTCAACCGGCCCGATTGCCTCCAGCGCGCGGGGCTTTACCCGCCGCCGCCGGGGGCCAGCGCGCTGCCGGGGCTGGAGATTTCGGGCACCATCGTGGGCGCGGGCGACGCCGAGGCGGCGGACTGGCTTGGACGGCGGGTCTGTGCGCTGGTGAGCGGGGGCGGCTATGCGCAATACTGTGTGGCGAAGCTGGGCACCTGCCTGCCGGTGCCCGACGCCTTGCCGCTGGAGCAAGCCGCGGCCCTGCCCGAGACGCTGTTTACCGTGTGGCACAATGTGTTCCAGCGCGGGCTGGCGCGCGATGGCGAGACGCTGCTGGTCCACGGCGGCACCTCGGGCATTGGCTCGATGGCGATCAAGCTGGCCAAGCTGTTTGCCCTTACCGTGATCGTGACTTGCGGCAGTGACGACAAGTGTGTGGCAGCGCGCGAGCTCGGGGCCGACCACGCGATCAACTACAAGACCGCCGATTTCGTCGAGGAGGTCCGCGCGATCACCGGCAAGGCGGGCTGCCAGATCGTGCTCGACATGGTCGCGGGCTCTTACACCCAGCGCAATCTCGATTGTCTTGGCGAAGAAGGGCGACTGGTGACGATTGCCGTGCTCGGTGGAGCAAAGGCCGAGGTCAACATGGCCAGGCTGATGGTGCGCCGCCAGACCATGACCGGATCGACCCTGCGCGCCCGGTCCGACGCCTTCAAGCAGCTGCTCGCCGCCGAGATTGCCTGCGAGGTCTGGCCGCTGGTGGAAGAGGGCGACCTGCGGCCGCAGATGGACCGCGTCTTTCCGCTCGCCGAGGCGGCCGAGGCGCATCGCCGGATGGAGGCGGGCGATCACATCGGAAAAATCGTCTTGGCAGTGGACTGACAGGCGAGACTTGTTCACAAGTGGCATTGTAACGGGAGATACAATGCCATGACTTCGAACCCGGCCCCGATCGCCACGCGCGAGGAGCTTTACTCTGCCATCGACACCTACCTTGCCGCACTCGCGGCGAAGGACGTGTCGCGTGTCGCTTGGGCGGACGACGTAGTTTTTACCGAAAACAACGTGCAGCTGATGCTCGGTGACGGCCTGTGGAACACCATCACCAAGGTGCGCGACACCTATGATGTGAAAGCAGCCGATCCGCAGACGGGTCAGGCGAGCTGGTTCGGCATTGTCGAGGAATCGGGCGATGCGGCGGTGATGGCGATGCGCATCGCCATGCAGGCCGGCAAGATTACCGAGGTCGAAACGCTGGTCTGCCGGCCGAGCGAACTCGGCCCGTTCCCGCAGATCGACGATGCCCGCCGCCCACGTGCCGTTCTGGCCGAGGACGTGCCCGAAGCCCAGCGCCGCCCGCGCGAACGCCTGATCGCGATTGCCGATGGCTATTTCGACACGCTTCAGAACAACGACGGCGAGCTGTTCACCGATTTCACCGATGCATGCGACCGGATCGAAAACGGGTTGCAGACCACCAATGTCGATATCGAGGGCTATCCGATCTCGAAGATGGGCTGCGCCGATCAGTTCCGCCTCGGCCAGTATATCTACGATGACCGCCTGCGCGACCGCCGCTTCCCGCTGGTCGACGAGGAGAAGGGCATCGTGGTCGCCGCCGGCTTTATCGACCACTCGGGCCGCCTCACCGATATCACATGGACCGATGGCAGCCGCCACAAGTCGATCTTCACCTTCCCGCACAGCTTCGTGCTGCTCGAACTGTTCAAGATCGTCGACGGCAAGATCGCCGAGGTCGAGGCGGTGTTCGTGACCGTGCCTTACAACATGACCTCGCCATGGGTCGGCAAGCAGCCCTACGTGGTCCGCTAAGCACCCATCCGGCACCGCTCGATGTTTCGGGCGGTGCCGCCTAAACGTAACATTGTCAGCCATTTGACCCCGAAATGTGGGGCTGCTGTCACATTCGTGCGCCATAAACCTGAGCCCAAGGCACAACAAATCGGGGCTTGGGCACCATGTTCGGCAACCATCTGGAAGATGTCTTCGGCGGCGCTACGCCGATGGCCACGATCAGCGACTTTTCTAGGGCCAGGCCCTCCGTTCCCGAGCCGGAGGACACGGGCCGCCGCACCTATCGCACCGTGTGGATCTCCGACATCCACCTCGGCACCAAGGGCTGCAACGCCGAGCTGCTGATCGATTTCCTCGACAATGTCGACTGCGAAACGATGTACCTCGTGGGCGACATCATCGACGGCTGGCGGCTGAAAAAGAAGTTCTACTGGCCCGACGCGCACAACGACATCGTGTGGCGGATCATGAAGCGCGCCAAGCGCGGCACGCGGGTCGTCTATATCCCCGGCAACCACGACGAGATGTTCCGCCAGTTCACGGGGCTCGACTTCGGCGGGATCGAGATTCGCCGCGCCGCCTTCCATGATACCGCCGATGGCCGCCGGCTGATGGTGCTGCACGGCGACGAGTTCGATGCCGTGATGCTGTCGCACCGCTGGCTCGCCTTCGTGGGCGATGCGCTTTACACCTTCATGATGGGGCTCAGCCACTGGGTGAACGTGGTGCGCCGCAAGCTTGGCCTGCCTTACTGGTCGCTGTCGAAGATGGCCAAGCACAAGGTCAAGAACGCGGTCGAATTCATCGGCCAGTATGAGGAAGTGGTGGCCCGCGCCGCAGCCGAGCGCGGGGTCGACGGGGTGGTCTGCGGCCACATTCACACCGCCGAACACCGCATGTTCACCCATTCCGGCAAAGAGATCGAATACTGGAACGACGGCGACTGGGTCGAAGGCTGCAACGCGCTGGTCGAACATGCCGACGGTACGATGGAAATCCTCCACTGGCCCGACGAAATCGCCGCCCGCGAGGCAGAGGCGGCGGAGCGGGAAGCCGCCACCGCAGTGGCCGTCGCGGCCTGATTGGCGCGGGGTTTTCCGATGAAGATCGCCCTCGTAACCGATGCCTGGCTCCCGCAGATGAACGGGGTGGTGCGCACGCTGACCACAGTGGTGGCCGAACTGCGCAGCCGTGGGCACGAGGTCGCCGTCATCTCGCCCGACCTGTTCCGCTCGGTGCCGTGCCCGTCCTACTCCGAGATCCGGCTGGCCCTGACCGGCCTGCGCAAGGTGGGGGCGCTGCTCGATAGCCTGTGCCCCGATGCGATTCACATCGCGACCGAGGGGCCGCTCGGCTGGGCGGCGCGGCGTTACTGCCTAAGGCTCGGCTATCCGTTCACCACCGCCTATCACACGCAGTTCCCCGACTATGTCGCCAGCCGCACGGGCCTGCCCGCCAGCGCGATCTGGCCGCTGATCCGCCGGTTCCATGCCCCCGCCGAGCGGGTGCTGGTGGCCACCGAGACCATCCGCGAGCAGTTGCGCGACCATGGCCTGACCCATCTTCATCACTGGAGCCGGGGTGTCGATCTCGCCACCTTCGTGCCCGACTATCCGCCGCCCGACCTGTTCTTCGAGCTGCAACGGCCGATCCAGCTCTACGTCGGGCGCGTGGCGGTGGAGAAGAACATCGAGGCCTTTCTCGACAACAGCCACCCCGGCTCCAGGGTGGTGGTGGGCGATGGCCCCGCGCTCGACCGGCTGCGACAGGCCTATCCCGAGGCGCACTTCCTCGGCCGCCGCTCGGGCGAGGCGCTGGCCGCCTGCTATGCCGGGGCCGATGTGTTCGTGTTCCCGAGCCGTACCGATACCTTCGGGCTGGTGATGATCGAGGCGCTCGCCTGCGGCACGCCGGTGGCGGCCTATCCGGTCCCCGGCCCGCTCGACGTGCTGGCACCCGGCAGCGGCGCGATGGCCGAACGGCTCGAAGACGCCATCGCCGAGGCGCTGACCTTCTCGCGCGAAGACTGCCTTGCGGCGGGCCGTACCTATAGCTGGGAGGCCAGCGCCGACCAGTTTTGCGAGGGCCTTGCGCCGATCGCGCGCGAAGTGCAGATGGCGGGCCTGCGCGCCGCTGCCGCCTGACGACGGGCGGCCTCGCGCGGCGCTCTTGCGCGAAATCCTTGCCGTCTTTCGACAATTGGCCTACATGGAGGCTCAAGGTCGGCCGTCCCGCGAGGGGCGGCCCTTTTATTTCGGGCCGAATTTTCCGCCCGATCTGCACTTGGAGAATCACCGTGGCCCAGCCGACTCCCCTGATGCCGCATGCGACCGCCAGCTGGCTGGTCGACAACACCGCGTTGAGCTTCAGCCAGATCGCAGAGTTCTGCGGGCTGCACATTCTCGAGGTTCAGGCCATGGCCGACGACCTCGCCAGCTCGAAGTACACCGGGCGCGACCCCGTGCACTCGGGCGAGCTGACTCACGCCGAGATCGAGCGTGGCCAGGCCGATGCCAACTATTCGCTGAAGATGCAGAAAGCCCCGGTCGACGTCAGCCGCACCAAGGGCCCGCGCTATACCCCGGTGTCGAAGCGTCAGGACAAGCCCGATGGCATCGCCTGGATCATCCGCAGCCACCCCGAGATTTCGGACGCGCAGATCGGCAAGCTGATCGGCACCACCCGCAACACCATCAACGCGATTCGCGATCGCAGCCACTGGAACATCGCCAACATCCAGCCGAAGGACCCGGTGACGCTGGGCCTGTGCTCGCAGCGCGAGTTGGATGCGGCCGTGGCCAAGGCGGCGAAGAACATCCCGGTCGTCGAAGGCGAGGAAGTCGAAGTGCCGGTGATCGACCAGCGCGACGACAAGGAAAAGCTGATCGAGGAACTGCGCCGCGAACGCGAGGAAGCCGCCAAGGCCGCCTCCGAAGCCGCGCAGGAAGCCGAGGCCGAGGCATGGCTCGAAGCCAGGCGCGCTGCCGAAGCGGGCGAAAGCACCCCCGGCCAGGGCTGATCGGGGCCTTTCCCGTCAGGACGAGAAATTGCAAAAGGGGCGGCCTTGCGGTCCGCCCCTTTCTCCTCTCCAACCGGCTATTCGTGAAAATCAGTTCGGCAGCAGCATCTGGTCGCTGTCGGCGCCGGGCAGCGGAGCCACGTCGACCTGCGCATTGCCTGCGGCCAGATTGGCCCCGTGCGGCGCGAACCGGCCATTGACCTGCGCGCCCTGCTCGATGGTGAGCGTCTCGTAGCTGACATCGCCGAGGATGCGCGCGGTCTTGAGGATCACCAGCTCGACCGCGTCGATCCGGCCTTCCACCGTTCCCGCGAGCCGCGCGCTCTGCGCCTTGACCTCACCCTCGATCCGGCTGCCTTCGCCCTGCACCAGCGAGGCGCAGGCAATGTCGCCGATCACACTGCCATCGACATGCAGGTCGACCGAGGCCTCGACATTGCCGTGGATGGTGACATCCGGCCCGAACACCGAAAAGGTGCCGGAACTAGCCACCCGCCGTCGCTCCGCCTGGCTCCCCGGCGATGCGGGAAGGGCTGCTGGATCTTGCTTCTTCAAGAACATGCGGGGCTGTCTCCAGGAACGGACGCGGGTTTACCGCGCGCCCGTTGATGCGAACTTCGAAATGCAGATGCGGCCCGGTCGAGCGGCCCGAGCTGCCGATGGCGCCGATCACCGCGCCGGCCTCGACCTTCTGGCCGACCTTCGCCGATGAGCGCGACATGTGGGCATAACGGGTGATCATGCCCGACCCGTGGCTCACCTCGACCGTGCGGCCATAGCCGCCCTTGAACCCGACGAAGGTCACCTCGCCCTCGGCGGCGGCGTGGATCGGCGAGCCATAGGGCGCGCGGAAATCGAGGCCCGAGTGCATCGCTGCGTGGCCGTTGAACGGATCGTGGCGCACACCGAAGCCCGAACTGATCGACCCGGCATCGGCGGGCATCACCTGCGGCACCCCGTCCAGCCCGCGTTCGAGCGCGCTCATCCGGGCAATGCTGAGGCCCAGCCGTTCGAAGCGGGGATCGAGCGAACCGTCGCTCTCGGTCGACAGCAGTTCGAGTGGGCCACCTGTGGCGACCCGGTCCTGCGCGAGGATCGAGGCCGGATCGAGCCCGAGCGAACGCAGCGCCTCCTCGGCGCGGCGCGAACGGCGGTCGGCAAAGCGGGTCATGCGCTCGACGAAGGCGAGCTGGCGGGCCTCAAGCCGGGCCAGACCAACCGCCTCGGGAAAGCTCTCACCCACCAGGCTGATCAGGCGCGTGGCCTCCTTGCTCGAATCGCTCACGGTGTCGTCGGCGCTGTCGGTCAGCAGGTCTTCGGGCAGTTCGTCGGCGAGCTGGTCGAGCACATCCTGCCGCTTGGCAAGATCGGCCATGGTGGCATCGAGATCGCCGCGATAGGCGTCCAGCCGGTCTTCCGACCTGGCGACGGTCGCCTCGCGGTCAAGCAGCGAGGCCATTTCGCTGCTGGTCTGGTACTGGGTGACCGCCATGGTGCCGAGCGCGCCGAGCCAGAGCAGGCCAGCCGTCAGCACGACGGCGGCAGCGCCCATCTGCAGGCGCGAGCTGACCTTGATGAAGCGAACCTGCCCTTGCGAGCGCATGAAGAACTCACGCTCGGGAAACCAGGAGCGGACGCGCGCAAGGCGCTTTGCAACCTTAGGAAAAACCAATGTCGACCCCGCTTGACGCGTTACCCCTGTCCGCGGGGGGCGATAGCGGAAGCGTGTGTGAGGTCGACCGCTTGGGGTGCTGAGACGGGATGAACTGACGGTTGCGCGGGATGAGTCGTGCGGATTTGCGAAATATTTTCGCGGGATGCGGGAACTTTTTGACGACTCGAGTGTGCGCGAATCGCCCCCTGACAAGCCGTCGCAGCAATGGTAGGTTTGCCTTTATGGATATTGAACTGAAGACACGCACGGCCGATTCCGGCCAGAACACCCCCTCCGATTGCGAGCAGATCGTACACGATCTGGCGCGTGCCGGGCGCAAGGCGCAGCGCGTGCTCGCGCTGATGAGCGATGCCGACAAGGCAGACGCCCTGCGCGCCGCCGCCGCCGCCATCCGCAAGGCTGCGCCGGAAATCCTCGCCGCCAACACGAAAGACCTCGATGCGGGCAAGGCCAATGGCCTCGCGCCTGCGATGCTCGACCGGCTGATGCTCGACGAGCAGCGCCTCGACGGCATTGCTTCTGCAATCGAGAACGTGGCGAGCCTGCCCGATCCTGTCGGTCAGGAGATCGATCGCAGCACCGTGCCCTCGGGGCTCGAACTGGTGCGCCGGCGCATTCCTATCGGCCTGATCGGGATCATTTACGAGAGCCGCCCCAATGTCACCGCTGATGCGGCGGCGTTGTGCCTGCGCTCGGGCAATGCGGCGCTGCTGCGCGGCGGGAGCGAGGCGGTCAATTCGAACCGTGCGCTGCACGCTGCCTTCACCGAGGGCGTCGCCAGCAAGGGCGTGCCCGCTGAGGCGATCCAGCTGATGCCGACGCAGGACCGTGCCGCCGTGGGCGCGATGCTCAAGGCTGCGGGGCTGGTCGACATGATCGTGCCGCGCGGTGGGAAAAGTTTGGTCGAGCGGGTGCAGAACGATGCCCGCGTGCCGGTGCTCGCGCACCTCGACGGCATTTGCCACACCTATATCCATGCCGCTGCCGATCCCGAGATGGCGAAGAAGCTGGCGCTGAACGCGAAGATGCGCCGCACGGGCATCTGCGGCGCGATGGAGACGCTGCTGCTCGATGCCAACTTCCCTGCCTCGCAGGACGTGGTGGCCGCGCTGCTCGATGCCGGGTGCGAACTGCGCGGCGATGCGCGGGCACGGGCGCTCGATTCACGGATCGGCACGGCTTCCGATGAGGACTGGGACACCGAATATCTCGACGCCGTGCTCTCGGTGGCCGTGGTTGACGGTCTCGATGCCGCGCTCGAGCATATCGCGCTTCATTCCTCGGGCCACACCGAAGCCATCGTCACCGCCGACCAAGCGGCTGCCGCGCGCTTCCTCGCCGAGGTCGACAGCGCCATCGTGATGCACAACGCCTCGAGCCAGTTCGCCGATGGCGGCGAATTCGGCCTCGGTGCCGAGATCGGCATTGCGACGGGCCGCCTGCACGCACGCGGGCCAGTGGCGCTCGAGGGGCTGACCACCTACAAGTGGCAGGTCCACGGCACGGGGCAGGCACGCCCCTGAGCCGCGCCGCATAGGGGAGAGGCCGAATGCGCTACAACCGACTGGGGACGACCGGGATGGTCGTCTCCGAACTGTGCCTTGGCGCGATGACCTTCGGCAACAAGCCGGGCGGCTTCTTCCAGCACGACCTCGATCAGGCGGCTTCGACCGCCTTGGTGAAGCAGGCGCTCGATGCGGGCGTGAACTTCATCGACACCGCCAATGTCTATTCGTTCGGGCAGAGCGAGCAGTTCACCGGGCAGGCCCTGCGCGACCTCGGCATTGCCCGCGACCAGATCGTGATCGCGACCAAGGGCATGGGGCCGATGGGCGAGGGGCCGAACGATGGCGGCTACAGCCGCTATCACCTGCTCGGCCAGATCGACGCCAGCCTTGAGCGGCTCGGGCTCGACCATGTCGATCTTTACCAGATCCACGGCTGGGATCCGAACGCCAATATGGAGGAGGGCCTGCGCGCGCTGGAGGACATCGTGCGTTCGGGCCGCGCGCGCTATGTCGGCGTGTCCAACTGGGCGGCCTGGCAGATCGCCAGGGCGCTGGGCATTGCCGAGCGGCGCGGGTGGGACAAATTCGTTTCGAATCAGGCCTATTACGCTGTTTCCGGGCGCGAACTGGAGCGCGAGATCGTGCCGATGATGCGCTCGGAAGGGTTGGGCCTGCTGGTGTGGAGCCCGCTGATCGGCGGCCTGCTCTCGGGCAAGTACGATTTTGGCAAGGATGGTGCGGTGAAGGGCGAGGGCCGACGCATGACGCTCGATTTCCCGCGCGCCGACATCGGTCTTGCTGCGCAGGCGGTCGATGCGATGCGCCCGATGGCGGCTGAGCGTGATGTGTCTGTGGCAGCGGTGGCACTGGCGTGGTTGCTGCATCAGGAGGTGGTGTCGAGCGTGATCATGGGCGCGCGCAAGGCCGACCAGCTGGCGCAGAATCTCGCCGCGACCGATATCGAGCTGAGCGCGGGCGAGCTGGAACAGCTTGCGGCTATCGGTACGCCCGATGACGACTATCCGGGCTGGGCGATCAAGGCGCAGAACCATCGCCACGGTTTCCGCATCACTCCGCGCCGGGCTACCTCTTGCTGACACGCGTCCAGCGACGAGGCCGCGATGGTCCGCTGACCGGGCTGCTGGGCGGGAGCTTCAACCCGGCTCATGCAGGGCATCGGCGCATCTCGCTGTTCACGTTGGGCGCGCTCGATCTCGACGAGGTCTGGTGGCTGGTTTCGCCCGGCAACCCGCTGAAGCCGCGCGCGGGCATGGCTCCGCTCAGCGCGCGCGTTCGCTCGGCCCGGCAGCAGAGTCGCCGCGCTCCGATCAGGGTCACCGCAATCGAGCGCGACCTTGGCACCCGCTACACCGTCGACACGCTGCGCGCGCTCAAGCGCAGGTTCCCCCACCGCCGGTTCGTGTGGCTGATGGGATCGGACAATCTCGCCCAGTTTCACCGCTGGAAAAGCTGGCGCGCCATCGCGCGGGAAATGCCCATTGCCGTGATTGCCCGCCCCGGCTATGATGCCGATGCCCTTGCAAGTCCTGCAATGGCCTGGCTGCGGCGTTACCGGTTATCTGCAGCCCGCTTTCGCAACCGGGGCGAATGGAGCGCACCCGCTCTGATAGAATTGCGTTTCGATCCCGATCCGCGCTCGGCGACAATGCTGCGCGAACAGGATCCGCACTGGGCGGACGGATATTCCGGCGCACCGCCTCGCGACGAAGTGACGCATTCTCTCATTCATGTGTCCCATAGGGAGCCGGCTGCGTGAGCCGCCGGGCCTCGCTATTGCCCATGAGCATTTCCCTATGAGGAGCCTGACCTTTCGTGATGACCGAAGCGAGCACACCAGCGCACCCGCGCCGCAGCGACATCGGCACCAGCACCAGAGCAGCAACCATATTTGCAATGACTGACCAACTTTCAGAAATCGAAGCGGTCCCCGGATCGCTCCACGCCATGATCCTCAAGCAGCTTGACGACGATCAGGCGCAGGAAATCGTTTCGATCCCGCTCGAAGGCAAAAGCTCGGTGGCCGATCACATGGTGATCGCCTCGGGCCGTTCGACCCGGCAGGTCGCGTCGATGGCGCAGAAGCTGGCCGAGGAGCTGAAGAAGTCCGGCGAGCCGAGCCCGCGGATAGAGGGCCTGCCCGCCGCCGACTGGGTGCTGATCGACGCGGGCGACGTGGTGGTCCACCTGTTCCGCCCCGAAGTGCGCAGCTTCTACAACCTGGAACGGATGTGGGGCTTCGGCGACGAAGGCAAGCGCGAGGCCGTGGGAAGCGCGTAGCTATCTTTGCGCTCGCCCATCCGGGCGAGCGTCCTCGGCGCTATTCCCTTCGCCCTTTTAGGGCTGCGGGGCGCCTGCGGGCGGCCAGTCGCCTCCTTCGGCAGGCTCAGGACATGCTTGCGGTCGCAGAGCGACCGATTTAGGCCTCCTTCCCATGCTGCTCCATGTCATCGCGCGCGGAAAGATCGCCCGGTCGCCCGAGGCCGAGCTGGTCGCGCGCTATGAGAAGCGCATCACCTGGCCGCTCAAACTCACCGAACTGCCCGAAACCGGCGGTCGCATCCCCGAGCCGCTCACGCCCATGCGCACCGTGCTGCTCGACGAGAAGGGCAAGAACCTCTCGTCCGAAGAGCTGGCCCGTCAGCTCGAACAATGGCGCGATGGCGGCATGCGCGAGTGCCGCTTCGTGATCGGCGCCGCCGATGGCCACGCGCCCGAGGAACGTGAGGCGGCGGACCTGCTTATTTCGTTCGGCAAGGCGACCTGGCCGCACCTGCTGGTACGCGCGATGGTGATGGAGCAACTTTTCCGCGCCACCGCGATCCTTGCCGGGCACCCCTATCATCGGGCAGGATAGCGCGATGGACCGCCTCATCCTGCTGCTGATTGCCGCCGGCCTGTTCGCCGCCACGGCCTTCGCGCAGGCCCCGGTCATGTTCGACAATGCTGACGATACTCGCGCCGCACTTGCCCAGGCGCTGGCCGAGCGCCGCGCTGCCGAGGCACGCAGCGCGCAGTTCGAGCAGCAGGCCAGCGAGGCCGAGGATGCCGCCGAACGCTACGCCGCCGAGGCCGCTGCCACCGCCGCGCGCATCCAGCAGGCCGAGGCGGGGATCGCCGCCGCCCATGCCCGCATCGCCATGATCGACCGCGAGCGGCTCGATCTGCGCGAGGAGATCGGCCATCAGCAGCGCCCCGTCGTTCGCCTCACGGCGGCGTTGCAGAAGTTCTCGCGTCGTCCGGTGGCGCTGGCGGTGCTCCGGCCCGGCTCGGTCAAGGATGTCGTCTATCTGCGCGCGCTGATGCATGATGCCGTGCCGCAGGTGCGCGAACGCACGCAGGGGCTGCGCGACCGGATCGCACGCGGGCGCGAGCTGCGGGGCGAGCAGCTTG
>NZ_QXFM01000146.1 GCF_003584015.1 Aurantiacibacter xanthus | reverse complement strand
AAGTCGACCTTGTCGGCGAGGATCTCGGTGCCGTAGCGCGTGACCCCGTCCTTGTCCTCCCACTGGGTGTAGTGGATGCGGCCCTGGACACTTACCAGCTGGCCTTTGGAGCAGTACTGGCCGACGGTCTTGGCGAGGCCGTTGAAGCAGGTCACCCGGTGGAACTCGCTTTCCTTGGCGGTGTAGCCGTTCTCGTCCTTGTAGGTCTTGCCGTCCTTGTCGCGAGCGGGGCGATCGGTGACGACGGTGATCCCGGTGACATTGGTGCCGCCCTTGGTCTCGCGGGTGTCCGGATCGCGAGCGATGCGGCCGGTGAGGATTGCGATATTGGTCATGATAGTAGTCCTTCAGTTCCTCAAACCGGAGACCATCTCCGGCTTGCGAACATCCAGAAGAAGCAGGGCATGGGAGGACTGCACCGCAGGAGCGAAGCTCCAAGGGAAACCTGTTCATGACGGGTGGTGCGGGCAGGCGCGCGAAGCGCGACCACACGGCCGGAAAGGAACGGGTTGCTGTCCTCAGCTGACCTGGTTCAGGACTGTTCGCGACAAAAGCCGGATGGGTATCGGGTGCGGGTCTGAAGGTGCCAAGACCCTGCTGCAATCAGCTTACCCCATCGCCTTCCGATGCCGCCAGGAGATCCATGAAGTTGCGGGCTGCTTCCCGGTCTTCCTCATTCTCGAAGGCCACGTCGAGGTCAGGGGCAGACCCGAGCAGGTAGAGCATGGCCCACAAGGCAAAGCGCTTGCCCCGGTGCTGCTCGAGACCGAGATCGACCTGGCACCGCTCGATCCCCGATGCCAATGTCTCTGCGCCAACCATTCCGAGATCGGCAGTGCGGAAATAGCGGGCGAGGAGCGTATCGAGGTCCATCGCAGTCTCTTCAGGTCAGCGATCCAGCCGTAGGCAGGAGAGCCAGGGTTCGAGGGCCGGTCATACGTCGGTCAATCGGCTGAAGGTTCCTCGCGAAACCGTCGAGCGCGCTCGACAAAGTGCTCCATTTGTGTGGCAGCGTGCAAGGTTAGCGGATGCTGCGTCGCGTCGGCGCGTGGGGAGATGAACTCGGCCAGTTGTTCGATCGCAGTGAGCTGATGATCGCTTGCCGTGGACAATAATCCTAGCACCATGTTTTCCAGCGCGATCACCCTTATGCGTAGCTGGATGATTTCGGCATCAGTGAGCGGAGGGATGTCCCATTTCTCGCAATCGGCCGCGAGGGCTTCCTGCGGCCCGCAAGGGAGCGCGCCGCCTTCGTCTTCCCAGCGCGACAGCGCACCGGCCTTTCTTGTCTCGGTCATTGGCAGTTCCTTTCCACGTCCCACCAGGCGATTGGCAGCGCAATGCTTGCATAGCACGAAGCCATGCCGGGAAGCGCCTGGAACGATGACAACGAAGACGAAGAGACGGAACCCCGCGCGTTGGGTTGGTCTTCACGCGGGGTTCCAGAACGGCCCCATGGGCACCTGCGACCCGCAGGGCTTCGGGGGGAGGCGGGGCCGTCCTTTTCTGATATCCGGATTCCGTCGCGATTGCTTGCAGACGATTTCTCCTGACTATCCTGACTGATGGGCCATGCGCCGGATTACATGCCTTCCATGTCGTGATCGGCCATCGAGGACATGTCATGGCCGGCATGGGGATCGGCGGGCGGGGTCGCCTCGCTCTCGGGTTGCGCGCGCGGTGCCGGCGCGGCGGATGTGGCAATTACGCGTGGTGCCGGTGAGGCGGCTCGCCGAGACGCAGGCGCGGCAGCATCGCCTTTCGAAAGAGCGTCCTGCCGCGCAGCCACTGACTCACTTTCGGAGGAAGAGGTTGCCGGGTCTGCAAGACCACCCTCGGGTGCCGTGCCGGGCATCACCGTCGCTTCGCCCATCGGCGACACCTCTGAGGTCGGTGTGCTCTCCTGCGCTTCGTCGCAAGCAGCAAGAGCGGACACTAGTGGCACGATCGCGAGAATCCCGAACGCCGCTTTTAATCTGGAAGTACGCATGCTGTTCAACTCCTTCAGAGCCAGGAAATTCCAAGATGGTTTGGCCCATGCGCGAGCTCGCCGCCAAGGAAGCCCTGCACCAGAATAAGTGCCGCCATCGAGAAGATAGCCGTACGCAACCATGCGCGGCTCTGGCTCGGCCTGCTCGCGAGGTATGCCATCGCAATACCGAGAACCGCGATCAGCAAACCGTTCCATCGATGCACCTGCATGACGGTATCGCCGCCGAACCACAGCCCGGTGTGAAACCATCCGAATAGTGCAGCTATCACCGCACCGGCCGCTCCGCCGTAGACGAGTACGCGCACCGCACTTTCCAGGCCCGCTCCTTTCCGGCGCATCACGAACAATTCGGTGGCCGCAGCCATGAGAAACAAGGCGATCGGGAAATGGATCGTTGCCGGATGCAACTTCTTCAGTACGGCCATGACGCCGGTTTCGCCCTCATCCGCATGGCCACCGGCCTCGTCATGGGCTGCGCCCGCTTCATCGTGCGCGCCGGAGGACTCGCCAGCATCCGCAGTCTCGCCCATCTGCGCCATGGCCGCCTCGTCATGCGCATCGCCATTGGTGGCAGCAGGCGCGGCGCTCGCCTCTTCGCCATGTTTTTCGTCGCCATGAGCCTGAACGGGTCCGACGAAGAGCAGGCTTGCGGCGAGCAGCGCCAGAAATGAGGGGGCTTTCATGTCTCGTATGTCTCCCGACCCTGCAGTTAAAGTGCGACCTATGTGCCTGATACGCACGGCAGCCGCGTGCCCCTCGCATTAATTTGATGGTATTAGCGCGACAGATGTGCGTCCGCCGTATCACGTCTGATGGCGGCACCATCGCGATCGTCGAACGCATTCGGCTCCTGGCCGCGTTCGGCCTGGCGAACGAGGGTAAGGCGTTCGCCCACGCACATTAGCCCCATGGGCTCAGGCGAGCTTGCTCTTCTTTGCGCGACGACGCAGCCTCGGCATCCGGTTCGCCAGCAGGACGAAACCCGACAGGGCTATGATCGTGCCGCCAATGCCGAACAGCAGAAGCCACCAACTGTTGATACGATCGCGCTCGGTCCAGTCCATGATGTGCAGGCCCCAGATGAAATCGAACAGGCGCCAAGTATCACTACGCGCCGCCCCGAGGGTACCGCTGCTGGCATCGATGTAGAGGCGCGTCGAAGCCTCGTCAGCATAGGCGACCTGCCAGGCCGGAAAAGGGCCGCGAAACTCGGTCCCCACCGGTTCGTGAACGAGCCGCGCGCCTTCGATCGTCGTGCGCGGTCCGGTCCATGCGCGCAACGCGATGGATCTTGCCGTCGCAGCCGAGATGGGGGGGAGTTTGCGCCCTGTCACCGGATCGTGGAGGCTCACGCTACCGTCGACCTTTCGGATCTCGGTCACAGCATCGCCGTCGAGCGAACGCGTCGACACCGCCGCAAGAGTACCGTCGTTTGCGCCCCAGGCCGGAAGCGGGGCATCGGCGGGCAGCGCCTCTTGTTCACGCGAAACGACATGTTCGGAGCGAACTTCTTCCAGGTCGAGAAACGACATGAGGGCGCCGGTTCCCATCCACAAGAGAACCTGGACACCGACGAAAATCGCCAGCCATTTGTGGATCTTGCTGCCGAGCACATGCAGGCGCAGCTTCAGCGACGGCGTTGCCAACCGGTGCTACCTCTTCGAAAGCCGTAATCAGTTGCGCGGCGCGCGCGACGAGGAATGGTACTGGACGATTCTCCACCCGTCCGCATCGTGAGCAAGCACCGATGTCGCCACGCCGTCGCGCTCGATCACCCGGCCATCGCTAAGTTCGATGCGATAGCCATACGTCTCATAGGCATGGGCCATGTGCCCCATCCGGGTGACGGTCAGCGTGGGGTCGGTAAAGGTGAAGCTCACAATCGCGTCGAGCTCGGGGCCCAAATGGTGCTCCATGTAATTGGCAAAGCTTCCTTCCGCCTTGCCATTCTCGAAGATCGCCGAGTCCTCGGCGAAGAGCGCGCGCATTGCCTGCGCGTCGCGCGCTTCAAGAGCGGTGCGATAGGCCTTGAGGGTTTCTTCAGCGCCCGCGACATCGTCCGCCGAAGCGTCCATCGCGTGCATCTGATGGTTCGCATGGGAAGAGTGGTCCATCTGCTGCGCGAAGGCTGGCAGCGGTATCAGCGTGGCAACAAACGCAGTCGCCGCGATGCGTGTCAAAGTCTTGGTCATAGAAGTTCTATCCTTTTTGAGATTTCAGAACCAGAATCGCACGCCGACGACATAACTGGTGACGCTCGGATCCTCTCCGGCGGCCCGCGCAAAATCCGCGCTGTCGCCGATGCGCCATTCCTGCGAAACGCCGACATAGGGTGCGAATTCGCGCGCGAACTCGTAGCGTAGACGCAGGCCCGCCTCGATCCGATCAAGACCGGCACCGATGCCCAGCTCGGGAATGTCCTGCGCAGAAAGCGCGAGTTCGGCTCTGGGCTGGAGGATCAACCGCTGCGTGATGCGCTGGTCGAGTTCGCCCTCGATCCGCGCGGTCACATCGCCCTTGGTGGACACGAAGGCCGCAGCATCGACCTCGAAACGGTACGGCATGAGACCCTGTATGCCGATAACCGCGTGCGTGCGCTCCGGACCGGTGAGGTCCTGGCGAACACCCGCCTGGAAATCGAAGAAGGGCGCAATGGCGCGGCTCCAGAGCGCCTGAACCTCGGCGCCTTCTATGGGTTCGCCGAAGCTGCCCTCCCCCTCTGACTTGAACCAGAATTTGTCGATGTCGCCGCCATAATATCCCTGGATGTCCCACAGATATCCATCCTTCCCCTCGCGGGCGCGGTATTCGAGCCGATCGCCTTGAAACCATAAGCGCATTCCTCCGTCGGTCTCGCGGACAAGCTCGCGGCGCGCTTCGTTCATGGCTTCCTCGCCCCAGATGGCGACCGCCGCGCGCGCGGGGCCGCTCCCGGCTTCTGGAGGAGGCGGCAGCAGCGGGATATCATCGTCCGCGCCCATCTGCATCGCCGAATGGTCCATGCCCTGCATGTCCTGCGAAGGCGTCTCCCCATGGTTCATCTGGCTGTGATCCATCTGCCCATGGTCCATCGACGAACTGGCTTCCGCCTGTCCCATCTCGCCGTGATTCATCTGCGAATGATCTATCGCGCCTTCGGCAGGCTTGCCCTGCGGCATCGAGCCGTGATCCATTCCCTCATGACTTTCGGGCGATGCCTGTGGACGGGCAGCGTCCACAGGCATTGTCATGCTAGAATGGCCATCCCGAGCGGTCATCGAACCATGATCCATGGTTGAGTGATCCATCTCGGAGTGGTCCATGGCGGCTTCAGGTTGAGCAGCCGGTTCGCATGCTCCATCTGCAACCGGATGCCCCATCGCGCGATGGCGCTCGGCTTCTTCCTCGCACTTCGTCTTCGCGTCAGCCTGCGCCTCGGCGCTTTGCTGCGGCTCCGCCGGCGAATGACCGGCATGCTGCGCCGCCGCGGGGGAGGCGAGAACTGAGCCGGCTGCGACCGATGCGAGCAGGCTGACAATACGAATTTTCATGCTTCGCTCCCGTCGGGATTGGCGACCGTGACGATCTGAAACATCCCGGCATGCATGTGGTAGAGAAGGTGACAGTGGAAGGCCCAGTCGCCCGGCTCGTCCGCCGTCAGGTCGAACTGCGCGCTGCCACCCGGCTGCAGGATGACCGTGTGCTTGAGCGGTTGACGATCGGCCGGCGCGCCATTGACCAGCTCGAAGAAATGACCGTGCAAGTGAATGGGGTGCGCCATCATCGTGTCGTTGACGAGCTTCACGCGCACGCGCTCGTTATAGGCGAAACGGATCGGCTCGTCTGAGACGGCGGAGAACTTCTTGCCGTCGAACGACCACATGTAGCGCTCCATATTGCCGGTCAGATGAATTTCCATTCGCCGGGACGGCGTGCGGCCCTCGCGGTGTGGAGTCAGAGCGCGGAGCTTGCGATAGTCGAGCGTACGATGCGGCACATCGGCGAGACCGATGCCGGGATCGCCCATGCGGTCGACCGGGTTCATCGAGACCATGTCGAGACCGGGCCCGACCTTCACATCGGGCGGCAGAAGCGACGTGTCGCGCATCTGCATCCCCGACATGCCGGCCATGCCTGCCATCTCGGATTGGCCGGACGAACCATGATCCATCCCCGCCATGTCGCCGCCACTTCCGTGGTCCATGCCCGACATGCCGGCATCGCCAGACGAGCCGTGGTCCATGCCGCTCATGCCCATGTCGGCCATGGTCAGAAGCGGCGGATCGCGCAGCGGCGGAATGGCGGCGCGAGCGCCGGGTGCGCTCGCGAGTGTGGCAATACCCATGCCCGAGCGGTCCATCGACTCCGCGACCAGCGTGTAGGCCTGTTGCGCGCCCGGCGTCACGACGACGTCATAGGTCTCGGCCACACCGATCTGGAACTCGTCGACCTCAACCGGCTCGACGTTCTGCCCGTCTGCCTGAACGATGGTCATCGGCAGGCCGGGAATGCGAATATTGAAGAAGGTCATGGCGCCGGCATTGATGAAGCGCAGTCGCACGCGTTCGCCCGGGCGGAAGAGGTATTCCAGATTGTCGAGCGGGCCATGGCCGTTCAGAAGGTAGGTATAGGCCGCGCTCGACACATCGAGGATGTCGGTCGGCATCATGCGCATTTTCGCCCACATCCGGCGATCCTCGCCCGAAAGTGGGTAATCGTCGGTCCAGGTGTTCTGGTTGTAGTTGAAGTAGCCTTCGCCCTTCTT
This sequence comes from Aurantiacibacter xanthus, assembly GCF_003584015.1. Classification (GTDB taxonomy): domain Bacteria; phylum Pseudomonadota; class Alphaproteobacteria; order Sphingomonadales; family Sphingomonadaceae; genus Alteraurantiacibacter; species Alteraurantiacibacter xanthus. Next base: position 38,228 of record NZ_QXFM01000146.1, on the reverse strand, counting down.
GAGCTTGTCGAAAATCGTGTGAGGCGACATTTCGCTGAATTCGCTCAGCACCACGATATATTCGCGGTCGGCCTGAACCGGATCGGGTCCGGCGGGGTCGACCACGATCGCGCCGTAATGCCCGGCCTGCTCCTGCAGGCCGCTATGCGAGTGCCACCAGTAGGTGCCCGACTGGCGAACCGGAAATTCGGCGGTGAAGGTCTCTCCCGGTTTGACACCGGGGAAGCTCACGCCGGGCACTCCATCGAGTTGAAACGGCACGAGCAGACCGTGCCAGTGGATCGAGGTATCTTCCTCGAGCTGGTTATGGACATTGAGCCGGACGGTCGTGCCTTCCTGCAATCGCAACAGCGGACCAGGGATAGTGCCATTGACGGCGATCGCTCCGCCGCGCCTGTTGCCGGTCGCGAAGGCCGATCGGGCAACGGTGAGGTCGATATTGGGGCCGGATACCTCGTCCAGCCCCTTGCGGGCGTTACCTGCGAGGATGTCCGCGCCGCGTGCCCAGGCAGGCATCGCCCCGGCAAGGCCGAGCAGACCCATTCCTCCTGCTCCGGCTCCGAGAAACTTGCGTCGATTGACGGCGATCATAAAGGGCTCCTGACGTGGCGTTCACCGTTACTTACGCGCGCGCCCATCCAACCCCTCAAAGTTTTTCGAAGCGCTCCTTTAGTCTGTTGCGCGCGCGGTATACGCGGGTTTCGATCGCCTTTTCGGTCGTTCCGAGAAGATCGGCCGCCTCGGCCTGGCTACGCCCCTCGATGGTCACGAGCACAAGCGCTTCGCGCAGCCTTACAGGCATTCGCGCGATCTCGGCCTGAACGAGATTGAGCTCTTCCCTGGAAACGGCCAACGCTTCAGGACCCGGCAAATCGTCGGCGATGGAATGGAGTTCGTCATCACCCGACAGTCCGAAAAAGCCCGCGACCTTGCGCCTGCGCAAACGGTCCCGGCAGCGGTTGAGGACGACGGTTGTCAGATAGGGTCCGATCGGCTTGTCCGGATCGAGCCGATGGCGCGTCAGCCACACCGAAGCGAGGCTGTCCTGAACAACGTCCTCCGCCTGAGAAGGAGAGGAAAGCATGCGTGTCGCGAGCGCGAGAAGCCGACCGGTTTCATGCTCGACGAGCTTGCTGAAAGCCCGCTTGTTACCGGCCCTCACCTGCGAGACAAGGGCCTCATTCGGATTGTCGCCCGCCCCCGACATGGCGCTTCAGTCGCGTGGGTCGCGGGTCAGGGCGTCGGAGACCTTGCGGTCGAACTGGCGTTGCTGCTCGGGTTCGAGAATTTCACGCATATCGAAGACATGGCGCACCGTTGCCTTCTGCAGATCGCCCATGCGCGCATGCACCTCGTCGATCGCGGCCGAGACCTCGGGACCGTACTCGTGCTCGTTTTCCATCGCCTGGGCGAGCCGGGCATTGGCTGCGCGCGCCGATCCTTCGAGCCGTGCCCTTTCGACCGCGAAACGGGCCTCGAGCGCATCGAGACGCTGCTCCTGGTCGGCCGTCAGGGTGAGCTCGTCGTGCACGAAATCGTGGAGGCCGGAGCCAGCCTCGTGATTGGCCCAGCGATCCGCGGCAATCGCGCCGAGGCATCCTGCAAGTGCTGCGAGAAGCACCGCGAGAACGATATGCGTCGTCTTCAAACCTTATTGCTCCACATGGAGGAGCGCCGATGGGGACAGCTGTTCGCCGAGGATAAGACTCTCGCCAAATGACGCGGAAGACGTGCCATAGCCGCCGGGCCAACCGCTCGTTCCGGCGCCAGCTCCAAGCCCGACGACGAACAGACCGACGAACAGAGCCGTCCTGCGGCGTCGGTCGGCGATTTCGCCAAGCTGTCCGGCGCGCTGCCAAACGCCATCCATGAAGTCGGCGGGGACCTCGCTGGTGGTGGTGGCGGAAAGGGTTCCGAGCACCGCATCAAGAGAGTGATTGTCACGCATCCGAAAAACTCCTGTGGGTTGCACGTGTCCTATACGCGCTCGCCTGCACAATCCCTTAAACTTCTTTTTTTGAGGGAATGTCCACCACCATACGTAATCGAGACGGGTCTGTCAGAATCGGGTCGAACCCGGGATGAATGGAAACCAACTCGTGAGCAATATCACCGCACCTGAAGATCACGGCGAATTTACGCCTCTTCTTGGCAAGAGCTTTCTGACGCCGCTTTACGACCGGGCGATCGGTCTGTTCACCCGCGAACATCTCTGGCGCCAAAGGATTGTCGAAGAGCTGCACCTTGTCCCCGGCGACCGGGTGATCGATGTTGGCAGCGGAACCGGCACTCTTCTCAAGGCCTTGATGACGGATTGTCCGGAAGCGGGTCTGATCGGTGTCGAACCCGACCCGGATGCGCTCGCGCTTGCGCGGCGCAAGTTTGGCGCGGGAGCCGATCTCGTGAAATGGCACAATGGCTTTCTCGAAAGCCTCAAGCTACCCGCAGGGTGGCAGCCGAACAAGATCGTCAGCAGCCTCGTCCTGCACCAGGTCCCCTTGCGCAAGAAGCAGACAATCCTGGAAACCATCGAAAGCTTGCTCGTGCCAGGCGGAACCGTGTTGATCTCCGATTATATGAAGCAGGATAGCCCACTCATGCGGAGCCTCTTCCGGGCGACCGTCCAGTCTCTTGACGGCATAAGCGACACGCAGCCCAGCGCCGACGGCGGAGTCGAAAAACTGTTCGCCGAAATCTTCACCGAGCCATGCCTGCTCCAACGGTTCCCGACGGCAACCGGGACGATCTCGCTATGGCGCGGATACAAGAAAGGAATTGCACAATGAATTTGAAAAAGCCTTCGCTGCTCCGGCGATCGATTAGCGGCGCGGCCTTGCTCGTGCTGGCAGCCTGTTCGAACGTGGCTCAGGCAGCGACCTATACGATGTTCCGCGATCCAGGATGTGGGTGCTGTCTCAACTGGGCAGGCCATGTCGAAGACGGGATGAACACGAAGGTGGCATCGGTCGACAGCAACGACATGGCGGCGATCAAGACCGCGCGGGGCGTACCCCAAGAGTTATGGTCATGCCATACGATGGAGGTCGATGGATACATCATCGAAGGTCACGTGCCTGCAGAAGCCGTCGCCAAGCTTTTGCGCGAACGGCCCGCCGGCGTTGCCGGCCTCGCGGTTCCGGGAATGCCTCTGGGATCGCCCGGCATGGAGGCCGGAAACCGGATCCAGCCTTACGACGTCATCGCCTTTGGCCCAACCGGACAGAGCGTCTTCGCGTCCTTTCCGTAAGGGGGTGAAGCCACTCCATGCGTCGGCATGAAAGGTTGCAGGCGATGAGGACTAATTGCGGGAAGCGACACAGAAGCCTGTCGAACTTCTCGCCGGGTCCGGGCTGGCTGCCCCCACAGTCCCGGACCCTTCCAATTTGTATGATTGCAGCACGCACGAAATAGGAGAAATGCGATAGTCAAAAGCTCGGTCAGAAATGCTGGATCTTTTTAAGGGGTGAACCTCTGCCCAACGTACTGCTTGTCGTGATGCTTCTCGGACGGGATGACATAGACAGGGGAAAGACTTGCAGACAGATGGCGACGATCAACATAGCGAGAATGCGGGCTCGATAACGTTGCTGGGCGGTGTCGCGATGGGGACCGGCGTCATGATTGGCGCAGGTATCTTCGCACTGACCGGCCAGATTGCCGAACTGGCTGGACCGTTATTTCCGCTTTCTTTCATAGTCGGCGCGCTGGTTACCTCGCTTGCCGCCTACAGCTACATCAAGATGTCGAACCGCTGGCCCTCCTCTGGCGGCATCGCGATGATCCTTCAGAAGGCTTACGGACCGGGCGTCGTTGCAGCATCGGCATCGCTCCTGATGGCGCTGTCGATGGTCATCAACGAAAGCCTGGTCGCTCGGACCTTCGCGACCTATGCCTTGCGGCCCTTTGGGCTCGAAAGCAGCGGCATTCTGGTCTCCGTCGCGGCACTGGCCCTCATCGTTTTCGCCTATTTCGTGAATGCTGCCGGCAACAAATCGGTCAGCGGGTTTTCGCTCATTATGTCGGCAATCAAGATCGGCGGCATCGCCCTGTTCGCAATTGCGGCGATCTGGGCCACCGGATTTTCAGGCGGTGCCTTCGCAGAGCCGGTCGCGCTTTCGGGCCTCGACGCGTTGCTCGCTTCGGTCGCTTTCTCGATCCTCGCTTTCAAGGGTTTCACCACCATCACCAACAGCGGCGGCGAAATCATCGATCCGCATCGGAATGTCGGCAGAACCATTATCATTTCGATCGCAGTATGCGTGGTCGTCTACCTTCTCGTCGCGGTGGCGGTCGGCGCCAGCCTCAGCACTTCAGAAATAGCCGAGGCGCGCGATTACTCTCTTGCGGCAGCTGCGCGCCCCGCGCTCGGAGAGCTTGGCTTCTATTTCACAGTCGCAATCGCGATCGCAGCCACGACCTCGGGTGTCATCGCCAGTGTTTTCGCCGTTTCGCGAATGCTGACGATGCTGACCGAGATGAAGATGATCCCGCATAGCCATTTCGGCATGAGCGGACCGATCCGCAGTCACATGCTGGTCTATACCGTAGTGATTGCCGGCACGCTCGCGGTCCTGTTCGATCTGTCGCGGATCGCTTCGCTCGGAGCATTTTTCTATCTCGTAATGGACATGCTTGTGCATTGGGGCGTGCTGCGCGGTTTGCGGGAAGAGATCGGTGCGCGTGCCTGGGTGCTATGGTCGGCACTCGTGGCGGACAGCGTAGTCCTGACAGCTTTTGCCTTCGCCAAGCTCAAAACCGACCCTGCGGTCGTCGCCTATGCGGTCGCAGGCATTGCCGCCGTTTTCATCGCCGAATGGTTCTATTTGTCCAGGCGTTCGCAAGCGATGGACTCCGCTTCAGAAAGACCGGCGGAAGAGAGGCGGTGACCCCGTTAGTAGAACACGAGCGCAAAGGCAGCGACCAAAAGCCGACGAGGATCGAGGCGCCAAGTTCGCGGATCAAAAGAAATTCAAGACGGAGCATATCGTGACGACTAAAACTGCCACCGTTTACCGAATGGTCATGCCGGACCACGTTTGTCCGTATGGATTGAAAACGGTCGATTTGCTCAAACGCGAAGGTTTCGAGGTGGACGACCACCATTTGAAAACGCGCGAGGAGACCGATGCGTTCAAAGAGCAGCATGGGGTAGAAACCACCCCCCAAACCTTCATCGGCGGGAAGCGCATCGGAGGTTACGACGATGTCCGTGAGCATGTCGGCAAGAAAAGAACGCAAGCCGGTGATGACGAGACCAGCTACCAGCCCGTCATTGCCATTTTCGGCGTCGCTTTCCTCCTGGGTCTGGCAATTAGCTGGTACGTTTTCGACACGATTTTCACGGTGGAAGCGGTCGAATGGTTTGTCAGCCTATCGATGGCCTTGCTCGCGATCCAGAAGTTGCAGGACGTGCGCAGCTTCTCGACCATGTTCCTCAACTACGATCTGCTGGCGCGACGCTGGGTACGATATGGATTTCTATATCCGTTCGGTGAGGGTTTGGCTGGAATATTAATGGTCGCGCACGCGCTTCCGATCGTCTCGGTTCCGGTATCGCTGTTCATAGGGACGGTCGGCGCGGTCAGCGTGTTCAAGGCGGTCTACATCGACAAGCGCGAGTTGAAATGCGCTTGCGTCGGCGGAGGCAGCAACGTGCCGCTCGGCTTCGTATCGTTGACCGAGAACCTGTTCATGATCGGTATGGGTCTTTGGATGGGTGCCAAGGCCCTGGGTTGGGTCTCGCTATGATTTGGGCACTGCTTCTCGGTTTCGCGCTGTTCGCGATCTCTCTCTACTTCCACATGTTGATGCTGCGCGGGGCGAAAGCCGTTTCTCCGCCAGGCAAGGACCCACGCCATTTCCGGCTGCTTGCAGGCTCCAGCCTCGTTCTTCTCAGCCATCTGGTCATCGCCGGCATATTCGCGGGCGGAATGTATCTCGCTTCCGTCTGGGGCCTTGGCGGGCTCGAGAAGGACGTCATCAACAGCTGGATGGATTATTACTACTTCGCGCTGATCACGATCTCGACGGTCGGTCTCGGCGATATTCTGCCCGCCGGGCACATGCGCGCCATTTCCGGCATCGCCGCCCTTACCGGGTTCCTGATGATCAGTTGCACCGCCCAATATGTCTATCAAACCATGAGCGAAAAGGAGAATTGATATGGCTGAAGCTAGGCACGATGCACACGAAAAAGGTGGAGGGGGCGGCAACTACTGGCGGTTCATGGCAATGGTATCGACCTCGACCGTGATCATGTTCTTCCTGATGTATGCCAACAGCTTCGACATGGACGACGTTTTCTGGAGCGAGACGCGCTTCTGGATGATGTTCGTCATGGGCGCGATGATGATGGTGGTCATGCTTCTCTTCATGTGGGGCATGTACAAGGACCGGACCAAGAACTTCATCATCTTGGGTGTCGGAGCCGTCGTCTTCGCGCTCGCGCTATGGCTCGTACGCAGCCAGACCACGGTGGACGATACCGAATACATGGCCGCGATGATCCCGCACCACTCGATCGCGATCATGACTAGCGAGAGGGCGAGCCTGAAGGATCCGCGGGTTCGCGAACTCGCGCAGGCCATCATCGTCGCGCAGCGGCGCGAGATCGCCGAGATGAAATATCTCATCCAGGACATCGAGGAAAACGGTCCGCGCACCGAAGAACGCCTGCCCGAGGAGATGCAGCAATGAACAAGATCGCAATCCTGACGCTTGCAGCCCTCCCTCTGGCGGCCTGCAACACCAATACCGCGGTCGGCAATGATCGCGAAGCACAGCTCGATCCCCCGGCAACTGCGGCGCCGATAGAGAGTGCTGCGAGCGCTCTTGCCAACCTCAGCCCCGGCCTCATGCTGCCCGAGACCATGAGCGACGCGGACCTCGCCACGCTGGGAGCCGAGAACACGTGTCAGTTTCGCCTGACTGAGGTCGCGTTTCCGTCGTTCGTCTACGACAACAGCGGTGGCGGCGCGATCAAGATCAACGGCAAGCTGATCCCTGTCACAGCAAGCGCCTCGGGTGAGTATGCGAATGGTGAGCTTCGTATCCGCACGCGCCTTCTCGATGACGAAGGAGACGCGGGCCTGCAGATGCAGGAACTCATCGTCGCCGGACCTCGGATGAAGGACGAGTTCGGGTTCTGGGGGTACACGACCTGCGGCAACAGCGAGGCGTGAACACGAGCGAGCGGGCGCCAGCGTGCGTCGGCGCCCGCTCCATGATCACGACGGGCCCGGCACGCGCGGCCAGATTCATAATGAGGTACGACAGTGGCAGCTGAGCCTGTGACCGATGCAGCACCCATTGCGGTCTTCGGTGCCGGAGGAAAGACCGGTACGGAAATACTGCGCCATGCGGTTCGCAAGGGCATCGCGGTTCGAGCGTTCGAGCACACCTTGCCCGAACCATCGGACCGGGTCGATAACGTCGAGTACTTCCAATGCGATGTACTCAATGACGACTTCAGCAGCGAGCTCGAAGGTTGCCGTGCTGTTATTTCCGCACTCGGTATAGGGTTTAGTCCATCGACGGCGATCGATCCGCCTCCGCTTTACACGGAGGGAACCCGCAGGCTGGTGGAAGCGATGTCGGCAACCGGCATTTCCCGGATCGTCGTGATATCGGCAGCGTTCGTAGAGGCGCAGCCCAGCGTTCCTGCATGGTTCGAGCTCACAGCAAGACCAGCCTTGCACAAAATTCTCGCACAGATGCGCGCAATGGAAGATCTTCTGGAGCGCGCGAAAGGCCTGGAATGGACGGCTGCGCGACCGGGCTGGCTCCTGGACGAACCCTATACCGGTGAAGCCGTCATTTCCGACGAGCGCCTTGCCGAAGGTTGCTTTCGCTGCCGGCACGCGGATCTTGCGGCAGCGATGCTCGAATTCGTCTGCGAGAACACCTGGGTCAACGCCAAGCCCGCAATAGCCCGCCCAGAAGAAGACCGCTTCGAAAGCATGACAGCGCTGAAAGCCGAACTGGGAATCGACTGAGGAGGAGGCGGCATGTTCGAGACACGTACGGCGACAATCGGGAGGGGTCACGATAATTTTGAGACTCTCCGCAGGCTGCATGACTTGTCTTAAAAGCGGCAAAGCTCTAGGTGAGTGTGATGCGAGCCTTGCGTACCCTAGGACTGTTATTGATCGCCTGCGGGCTATTCGTCCAGTCGGCCGCGCATGCTTCTGCTCTTCCTCAGGTCGTCGACGCAGGCGATCCGGCCTGCGCAGAGATGGAAACGATGGCGGGCGCGACTTCCACGGAAGATGACGGCAGCGCACCTTGCAAGAACCTTCGGCTGGATTGTCTGGTGGCGCTCGGGTGCATTGCGCCGCTCGCTCCCGGCGCTGATGCGACCCTTTCCGAAGACTTACCGGCGCAGGCTGCTCAATTCAGCGGTTTGATCTCCAATTCGCTCGCCGCCCCAAGGCTGGGGCCAGAACCGCCACCTCCGCAATTTCCGGCATGACCCGCGTGCAGGCTTAAGCCTGCGCGCTCCTGCCTCTGGATGAACGGCCTGCGCTCGACGCGGGCCGGTGATCCGGAACGCGTGCCTGACGCGCTCCTTTTGCGGATGAACGATCATGAAACGAATAAGCTGGACCGCGCTTCCGGTCCTGCTGGCCCTTGCGCCGGCGAGTAATGCCCAGTCGGTGGGCTATGAGGAAGCTTTACGAGCAGCAACGAGCGACCAGCCGCAGGTTCGAACAAGCGAGCTGCGACTGGACGCCCGGCGCGAGATCGCCGACGCTGCCGATGAACTGCCAGACCCGCGCCTACGCGCGGGCATCCAGAACCTGCCGCTAAGCGGGCCGGCTGCATTCGAGCTGAATCGCCAGCTCCCAACGCAGATCCAAGTCGGCATCGAACAGGAGATCCCCAATCTCGCGAAACGTCGGGCCCGGTTTGGAATAGCGGACGCCGACATCGATCTTGCCGCAGCACAGTTGCGTCAAACCCGTTACAGGGTGCGCCTCGGAGCAGGAATGGCATGGATCTCGTTGGCTTATGCCCAACGGGCTCTGACCGTCGCCGACGATGCACTCGCTGAAATCGAGGGGCTCGTACCACTCGCGCGCAGTTCTGTCGCCGCCGGTTCGGCCAGGCCCGCCGAAAGTCTGGAAGTACGCCGTGCCGTGCTCGAAGTCGCAGACATGCGGACCAGGATCGAAGCCGACCGAGAGGCCGCTCAGGCCATGCTGTCGCGCTATACGGCTCTGCCGAACGCTACCGCGACCGGAACCATCCCTTCGGCCGATCTCGATCCCGAAGGTTTGCGGGCCATGCTCCAAAGCAATCCGGAGCTTGTCGTGGCGCTTGCGCAGGTCCGCCAAGCGGAAGCGAGAAGCGATCTTGCGCGATCGGAAAGGCGTCCGGATTTCGGCGTCAATGTGAGCTATGGACGGCGCGATCCCGATTTTGGCGATGCAATCTCGGTGATGGGTTCGATCACGCTCCCGATTTTCGCGGACCGGCGCCAAAACCCGCGTATAGCCGCCGCCGAAGCCGAAGCGGCTGCGGCACAGTCGGCCAGAGCCGATCGGCTGCGTGAACTCGAAGCCCGGTTCGAAACCGATCTCGCGGCATGGCGCAGCGCTTATCGACAATGGCAGCGCGCGACCGACGAATTGCTTCCCCTTGCCGAAAGCCGCGTGGACCTCGAGCGCGCGAGCTTTGCCGCGGGCCGCGCGGAACTGCTCGACGTCATCGACGCCATCAAAACGCTCGCCGTGCTGCGGGTGGACATTCTGCAACGCGAGGAAGCGACCGTCGAAGCCGCCGCGAACCTGCGACTGACCTATGGGGAGTATGGCCGATGAGAGCCGCAATGGGAGCCGCGTGGGACAGGCTGTCGCCGCGCCAGAAATCTTGGATGATGGCAGGCACGGTCGCGCTCATCAGTCTTGCCGCCGGCTATGGTCTCTCGCAGCTCGGCGAAGGCCAGGGTGTTGCAAGCGACGCGGGCGGCAGTGCGACCGAATGCGAGGAGGTCCTTTACTGGTACGACCCGATGGTGCCGGGGCAGCACTTCGACGAGCCGGGCAATTCGCCCTTCATGGATATGCAGCTGGTGCCCAAGTGCGCGGGCGAGGAGGCCACTGCAGGCGTCAGGATAGATCCCGGCCTGGTGCAGAATTTCGGCATCCGCACCACTGAAGCCGAGTACGGCGTCCTCGAGCCGGAAATAACCGTCACAGGCGTTCTGGCCTACAACGAACGCGACGTCGCGATCGTCCAGCCACGTGCCGGAGGCTATGTACAAAGAACCTACGGCCGCGCGCCCGACGATGTCGTTGGACGGGGCGCGCCGCTCGCGGATATCCTGGTTCCCGAATGGGGCGGAGCGCAGCAGGAGTATCTGGCCGTCCTGAACAGCGGTGATGAAGAACTTGCGCAGGCCATGCGCGAACGCATGCGCCTTTTGGGCATGCCTCCAGGCCTGATCTCATCGGTAGGGCGCAATGGACGTCCGCAGTCCACGATCACCGTTACCGCGCCGATTGGAGGTGCCATCACATCGCTCGGCGTGCGTCCGGGAATGACAGTCATGGCCGGACAGACGCTCGCCGAGATAACCGGTTTCTCACCGATCTGGCTCGAAGCCGCGGTGCCTGAAACGCAGGCGGCGAATGTACGCGTCGGGCAACCTGTCAGCGCGACGCTGACCGCATTCCCCGAGGAACGCTTCTCCGGACCCATTGTCGCTATCCTGCCGAGCGCGGAGGATGCAAGCCGTACGATCACCGTTCGTGCGCAACTGTCCAATGCATCCGGTCGCCTCAAGCCGGGCATGTTCGCACAGGTCTCGCTGACCCCGGACACACGCCGCGCGCTGCTGGTGCCGTCCGAAGCCGTTATCAGGACCGGACGTCGAACCATCGTGATGGTGAAGCAGGACGAGGGCGGTTTCATGCCCGCCGAGGTCCGGATCGGCCGCGAAGCGGGTGGCAGGACCGAGGTTCTGGCCGGTCTGTCGGCCGGCGAACAGGTCGTGACATCGGGTCAGTTCCTGCTCGATTCCGAAGCAAGCCTTACCGGACTCGACGTCCGTCCGGTCGATCAGGCAGATGACGCTTCCACCGGCGGCGAGGACGAACCAGCGACCTTCGGTGCCACCGGCACGATCCAGTCGATCGCCAATGGTTCGGTGACGCTGCGGCATGGTCCTGTGCCCCGGCTCGATTGGCCCGCGATGACCATGACCTTCCGCACGAAGAGCGCGGCGCAAATGCGCGGGCTCGAGACGGGCGACAGGGTGCGCTTCACCTTCACCCAGCAGGATGCCGGCCCCCGGATCGAGTCTATCACGAGGGCCGGACAATGATTGCTCGGATAATTGATGCCTCGATCGCCAACCGCCTGTTTATCGTTCTCGCCGCCGTCGCGGTAACGCTGGCCGGTTTCTGGGCGGTGCGCACGACGCCGGTCGACGCGTTGCCCGATCTGTCCGATGTGCAGGTTGTGGTCCGGTCAAACTATCCGGGGCAGGCCCCCCGGATCGTCGAGGACCAAGTCACCTACCCCCTGGCAACGACCATGCTTTCGGTGCCGGGGGCGAAAACCGTCCGCGGCTACTCGATGTTCGGCGACAGCTATGTCTATATCATCTTCGAGGACGGTACCGACCTCTACTGGGCGCGATCGCGTGTGCTCGAATATCTCAACCAGGTGCAGGTCCGCCTGCCCGATGGCGTGACGAGCACGCTCGGCCCCGATGCCACCGGGGTAGGGTGGATCTACGAATATGCGCTGATCGATCGCAGCGGCGGACACGACCTTGCCGGACTGCGCAGCCTGCAGGACTGGTTCCTGCGCTATGAGCTCAAGACGATCCCCGGCATTGCCGAGGTCGCGAGCGTCGGCGGAATGGTCAAGCAATACCAGGTCGTGCTCGAGCCTTACCGGATGGCATCGCTGGACGTGACCCACGCCGAGATCGTGAGCGCAATCCAGTCCGCCAACCAGGAAGCGGGCGGCTCGATCGTCGAGATGGGCGAAGCCGAATATATGGTCCGTGCCTCGGGTTATCTCGGCGACCTCGACGATTTCAGGGCGATCCCGCTGCGCGCGGTGAGCGGCGGCGTTCCGGTCACGCTGGGCGACGTAGCGACGATCCAGGTCGGCCCCGAACTGCGCCGAGGCATCGCCGAGCTCAATGGCGAAGGCGAGGTTGCCGGCGGCATCATCGTCCTGCGCCAGGGCGCGGATGCGCGAAGCGCGATCCAAGCCGTGGAACTCAAACTCGACGACTTGCAGGCAAGCCTTCCCGAAGGCGTCGAGATCGTCACGACCTACGATCGCTCTCAGCTCATCGATGCGTCTATAGAGAACCTCACCACGAAGCTCATCGAAGAGTTTATCGTCGTGGCGCTCGTATGCGCGCTGTTCCTCTGGCACGCGCGTTCGGCACTTGTCGCCATCATCACCCTGCCTTTGGGCGTGCTCGCGGCCTTCATCGTGATGCGCATCCAGGGCGTCAATGCCAACATCATGTCGCTGGGTGGAATAGCCATCGCGGTCGGTGCGATGGTCGATGCCGCCGTCGTCATGATTGAGAACGCGCACAAGCATCTCGAGCGATGGGAACACGAGAATCCCGATACCGTGCTCGCGGTGAAGGAACGCTGGCGGATCATCGCCGATGCATCGAAGGAAGTGGGACCGGCGTTGTTCTTCAGTCTGCTGATCATTACGCTGTCGTTCCTACCGGTCTTCACCCTGCAGGCGCAGGAAGGGCGGTTGTTCGCTCCGCTCGCTTTCACCAAGACCTATGCCATGGCGGCCGCGGCCATTCTGTCGGTAACGCTGGTGCCGGTAATGATGGGATGGCTGATCCGTGGGAAGATCCCTTCGGAGGATTCCAATTTTCTCAACCGCTGGCTGACGAAAATCTATCGTCCGGGGCTCGACTGGGTCATGCGGCGCCCAAAGGCAACGCTGGTGATCGCGGCGCTGATCTTCCTGACCACCGCGATCCCCTTCACCCGGCTTGGCGGCGAGTTCCTCCCGCCGCTCGATGAAGGCGATTTGCTTTATATGCCGAGCGCGCTGCCCGGCCTTTCCCCCGGCGAGGCTTCGGCGCTGCTGCAGCGCACCGATCGCCTGATCAAGTCGGTCCCCGAGGTGGAAACGGTGTTCGGCAAGGCGGGGCGCGCCGATACAGCGACGGATCCGGCTCCCCTGACGATGTTCGAAACGACGATCCGCTTCAAGCCGCGCGAGGAGTGGCGCGAGGGAATGACGCCCGATCTGCTGGTCGAGGAACTTGACCGGGTCGTTCAGGTGCCGGGCCTCGCCAATGTCTGGGTGCCGCCGATCCGCAACCGGATCGACATGCTCGCGACCGGGATCAAGAGCCCGATCGGGGTCAAGGTTTCAGGCGACGATCTCGATCAACTCGCACGCGTTGCACTCGATGTGGAGCGTATCGCCAAGACCGTGCCTGGCGTGAGTTCCGCCCTGGCGGAGCGCCTGTCGGGCGGTCGCTATGTCGATGTCGATATCGACCGGATGGCGGCCGCGCGATACGGGCTCAACATTGCCGACATCCAGCAGATCGTCTCTGGTGCAGTTGGCGGTGCCAATGTCGCACGGACCGTCGAGGGGCTGGCGCGCTATCCGATCAATGTGCGCTATCCCCGCGAAATCAGGGACAGCGTCGAGGAACTCAGGGCCTTGCCGGTTCTGACGCCGTCCGGCCAACAGATCACGCTTGGCACTGTCGCCCGTATCGCCGTCAGCGACGGTCCGCCCATGCTCAAGAGCGAACAGGGCCGACTGACCAGCTACATCTACGTCGACGTCCGGGGCCGCGATCTTACTTCGGTGGTCGCCGATCTGCAGGAGGTCGTCGCCGCGGGTGTCGATCTTCCTGCCGGCGTCAGCCTGTCCTATGCGGGCCAGTTCGAATATCTGACGCGCGCCTATGAGCGACTGAAGGTCGTGGTTCCCGCGACGCTTGCGATCATTTTCCTGCTGCTCTATCTCATTTTCCGGCGCTGGGACGAAGCCTTGCTGATCATGGGCACGCTGCCCTTCGCGCTGACGGGCGGATACTGGTTGCTCTATCTGATGGGCTACAACCAGTCGGTGGCGACTGCGGTCGGTTTCATCGCGCTTGCCGGCGTCTCCGCCGAATTCGGCGTAGTGATGCTGATTTACCTGAAAGCCGCACTGGAGCGGCGACGCGGTGATCTGAGCGCCGAAGAAGTAGACGAGGCCATCCGGGAAGGCGCGCTCCTGCGCGTGCGGCCCAAGGCGATGACCGTCGCAGTCATCCTTGCGGGTCTCTTTCCGATCCTGATCGGCACCGGCGCGGGCTCGGAAGTCATGAGCCGCATCGCCGCACCGATGGTTGGCGGCATGATCACCGCCCCGCTCCTGTCCATGTTCCTGCTTCCCGCCGCCTATCTGTTGTTGCGGCGCCCCCGTCCGGAAAAACCGGCCAACCCTCAAGGAGAAGAAGAGTGCGTACCCCAACCTACATGATCCTGCTCGCGGCACCGCTGGCGCTTGCAGCCTGCGACGCTGCAGACGACAGCTCAGAGACCATGATGTCAGACGACATGGCGAACTCGGACAGCATGCCCATGTCAGGCGAAATGCCGATGGCGGAGGAGACCGGCGGCGAGCAGAGCGCCAGCGCGGAGGGAACGGTTACAGCCATCGATTCCGAGGCGGGCACGGTGACCATCGAGCATGGTCCGGTCGAAAGTATCGGATGGCCCGCGATGACCATGACCTTCGAAGCCGACGCGCAAATCCTCGAACAGGTCAGTGTCGGTGAGGGAATAGCCTTTGAATTTCGTACTGGAACCGAAGGCAGCGTCGTTACCTCGGTAACGCCGCGATAGGACGGTGGGTGGGAGGCGCTCGGTTGCGCCGGTGCCTCCCACGCAAAAACAGGTGAATATGCCAGGTATCGACAGGCCCGATTTTAAGGATCGCCGCGACTTCATCAAGAGCGCCGGCCTCGCGGCGACGGGTTTCGCCGCGCTGCCGCTGCTGGGTTGCGGTACGCAAAGCAGGATGTCGCTCGATCAGGGAGGCGAAAGCAATCCTCTTGCCATACCTCGGCTACAGGCAGGAACGATCGAACGGGGCGAGCGTGTCTTTCGCCTGTCCCTGACACCGGGCGAGAAAGAATTCGTGCCCGGCACGGCGTCACCGACGATCGGTATCGACGCATCCTATCTCGGCCCGACCCTCGAAATGCGCCGCGGCGAACAGGTTCGCTTTCACATCGACAACAAGCTTGCCGAAGATGCGACCGTCCACTGGCATGGTTTCGAACTTCCCGCCACAGCGGATGGCGGGCCGCACCAGCTCATACGGCCCGGTGAGCGCTGGAGCCCGTCCTTCGAAATACGCCAGCGCGCTTCGTTATACTGGTATCATTCGCATCTGCATCGCCGGGCCGGACCACAGGTCTATGCCGGACTTGCTGCCCCGATCTACGTGCGCGACGAGGAAGAGGATCGCCTCGATCTGCCGAGCCGGTACGGTGTAGATGACATACCGCTCGTCGTGCAGGATCGCGTGATCGACGGCGCGGGCCGCCTTGTTTACCCGCTCGATATGCACTCGCGGATGATGGGGGTGATGGGTGAGCGCATCTATGTGAACGGAACGGCCAATGCCGTTTTCGAGGCCGCCGCCGGTCCGCTGCGCCTGCGGCTTCTCAATGGATCGAATGCGCGGTTCTACACCTTCTCGCTCGAAGGTGATCGTCCGATGCAACTCATCGCAAGCGATGGCGGCCTGCTTGCCGCGCCAAGCGAGGTTCGCAGTCTTACCCTTGCCCCAGGCGAACGCGCACAAGTGATCGTCGATCTTTCCGAAGGGCGCCCGCTCCGGCTGATTGCCAGCAGCCCTGCTAACGCCATGGGCATGATGGGCGGGCAAGGCGGGGGTATGATGGGCGGCGGAATGATGGGAAACCGGGCCGATCGCGAGAGGCAGGGGCGCACGTTTTCGATCCTCGATATGCGCCCCTCAGGCGCGTCAACTCCAGTAATGCTCCCGCCCACTCTGGCCGCGCTTGCTGCGCCAGACCCCTCACTCGCCGATCGCAGCCGCCGTTTCGTGCTCGATATGGGCATGATGGGCCGGGGCATGTCGATCAACGGCGAAACCATGGACATGGACGTCATCAATCAGCGCGTACCGGTGGGTCAGTGGGAAATATGGGAAATCGCCAACGCATCGATGATGGCCCATCCCTTTCATATTCATAACGTGCAGTTCCGCTTGCTCGACCGGGACGGTCGGCCTCCGCGGGCGGAAGAGGCGGGCTTCAAGGACACCGTAATCGTCAACCCGCGTGAACAGGTCAGGCTGCTGTTGCGGTTCGAAGAAAATACCGATCCCGACACTCCCTACATGTATCACTGCCATATCCTCGAGCACGAGGACGCAGGCATGATGGGGCAGTTCGTGGTGATGGCCAATTAGGGGAGAACGACAGATGAGCGATGGGCACAATGCAATCGAGGGTATGGCGACCGACCCCGTTTGCGGAATGAGCGTGAAGATGGACGGCGCCCGCTTCGTCGATCGACACGAGGGTGGCGACCATTACTTCTGCTCCTCGCGCTGCCTCGACAAGTTCCGCGCGGATCCGGAGATGTATCTTTCGAAGGCGCACCTCGATGCTGTCGAGGATGTCCCGGAAGGTACCATATACACCTGTCCGATGCATCCGGAGATCCGGCAGCCGGGGCCGGGCTCTTGCCCGATATGCGGGATGGCCCTCGAACCCGAAACGGTCACTCTGAACGAGGGCCCCGATCCCGAACTCGTCGACATGCGGCGAAGGTTCTGGTGGAGCGCGCTCTTCACGCTGCCGCTCTTCGCCTATGCGATGGGCGACATGATCCCGTCGCGACCGTTCGATCAGGTCATCGAACCCGCTATCGCGCAGTGGCTGCAGCTCCTGCTGGCAACTCCGGTGGTGCTTTGGGGCGGCTGGCCCTTCTTCACCCGCGCGCTGCAATCGGTCCGGACCATGAACCTCAACATGTTCACCCTGATCGGCTTCGGCGTCGCCATCGCCTATCTGTTCAGCCTTGTGGCAACCCTCGCCCCGGACATCTTTCCCGAGGCATTCCGCGATCATGCGGGCCGGGTCGGCGTCTATTACGAGGCCGCAGCGGTTATCACGACCCTCGTGCTGCTCGGGCAGGTGCTCGAGCTCAAGGCGCGCGGATCGACATCGAGCGCCTTGCGAGCGCTTCTCGAACTCGCACCCCCGACCGCGATGAAGATCTTCGGTCGCGGGGACGAGCGCGAAGTACCGCTCGATGAATTGACGTCGGGGGACCTGCTGCGCGTGCGTCCGGGCGACAAGGTCCCCGTCGATGGCACGCTCGAGGATGGAAGCAGTGCCATCGACGAATCCATGATCAGTGGCGAACCCATTCCCGTCAAGAAAAGCGCGGGCGATCCCGTGATCGGGGGCACCGTAAACCAGACCGGCAGCTTCACCATGCGCGCGACGCAGGTCGGCGCGGACACCATGCTCTCGAAGATCGTGCAGATGGTCGCGGAGGCCCAGCGCAGCCGGGCACCGATCCAGCGGCTCGCCGACCAGGTCACCGGATGGTTCGTACCCATCGTCGTCCTTGTCGCTATCGTGAGTTTTGTCGTCTGGGCCATCTGGGGACCGGCACCGGCCCTTGCCTACGCGCTCGTCAACGCGGTCGCCGTTCTGATCATCGCGTGTCCCTGCGCGCTCGGACTGGCGACGCCGATGTCGATCATGACCGGTACCGGCAAGGGCGCGCAGCACGGGATCCTGATCAAGAACGCCGAAGCGCTCGAAACGCTGGAAAAGATCGATACGCTGGTCGTCGACAAGACCGGAACGCTGACCCGGGGCAAGCCTGATCTTGTCGACGTAAAACCGCAGCCAAATTTCGACGAGCAGGAATTGCTGAGCCTTGTCGCTGCCGTTGAGAGAGGAAGCGAGCATCCGCTCGCCCACGCGATCGTGGAAGGGGCTCAAAACAGGGGCGCTGCCATTCTCGACGCTTCCGATATCGAATCCGTGACCGGCGAAGGTATCCAGGCAAATGTCGACAAGCGCCTGGTCGCGATCGGGAATGAAAAGATGATGGAGCGTATAGGGGCGCTCGAAGAAGGCTGGCGGTCAACGGCGGACGAAGGCCGAAGCCTCGGACAGACGGTGATGTTCGTGGCCGTGGACGGGGCACCGGCAGGCCTTATCGCGGTCGCCGATCCGATCAAGGCAACCAGCCGCACCGCTATTGCCGCGTTGCATGAGCGCGGCATCAAGATCGTGATGCTTACCGGCGACAGCGAAGCCACCGCGCGTGCGGTAGCAAGCCAGGTCGGTATCGACGAAGTCGAAGCGAACGTCTCGCCCGAGGACAAACATCGCAAGATCGAGCAGTTGAAGAGCGAGGGTCGCCGGGTCGCTATGGCCGGCGACGGCATAAACGACGCACCCGCGCTTGCCGCTTCGCATGTCGGCATCGCGATGGGAACGGGTACCGATGTCGCGATCGAAAGCGCGGGCGTGACATTGGTGCGCGGCGACCTCGTCGGCGTTGTTCAGGCGCTCGTCCTGTCTCGGGCCACTATGCGCAACATCAGGCAGAACCTGTTCTTTGCCTTTGCGTATAATGCGCTCGGCATACCGGTCGCAGCAGGTGTCCTCTATCCATGGACCGGGTTGCTTTTGAACCCGATGATCGCGGCCGCAGCGATGAGCCTGTCTTCGGTATCGGTGATCGGCAACGCCCTGCGCCTGCGCGGCCTCGCTCTTCCCAAATTCGATACCTGAGCGATGGGGACGGGACGGAGATCGCAGGAGTGACGAATCAGACGATGCAGGATCAGGACCAAATCTCTGAGGAATCGCGCGAATGGCGCGGTGCTCATCCAGCCCTCTGGATCGCGATATTCGGAATTCTCATCGCTTTCGCCTGGGAGATGCTCCAGCTTCCTTTCTACCAGTCGGGAGGTCTGTCGCCTGCCGAGGCAGCACGTCGCTGCGGCCTGGCCTCGTTCGGCGATGCCGGGATCATGGTGGCCGCTTATCTCGGCGCCTCTGTCGGCAGTGGTAAAACGCCGTGGCTCGTAGACTGGCCGATCTCGCGTTTTGTCGTGTTCCTGGGAATCGGCCTGGCCATTACTGCCATGGTCGAAGTGCTGGCTGTCGGTGCCGACTGGGGGTGGTCCTATAGTGCAATCATGCCGCTTGTGCCCGGGACCAAAATCGGCCTGGTACCGATCGTGATGTGGGTCGCGGTTCCCACGGCCACCTTGTGGCTCGCGCGCCGTCTCGGCACCGGACCCCGCTGATCGCAAACCGGGATCTCCTATCCCTCGACAGCTGCCGGCTGCGGTCCCGATGGTGATCGACTTACCCGAAATCCGGCAATCAGGGCCAGCAGCGTGAGCAATTGCGCGCCGATCGTCTCGACAGTCGGGAAGAAGCCGAGTTCGGCGAGGCGCGGCAAGCCGGCAATGAAAGTGGCGGAAAGAACTCCGGCCTCCTGGAAAGCGCCCACGCCCTTGCCCGCGAGAATGACCGCAAGGATCGCAATCAGGATAGCACTGTAGCGGAAGAACTGGGTGATCGGCAGTTTGCGGCTGTAGCGCAGCATGGCCCATGCAATGAGCGCCAGCAGCGCTACTGCGGACAAGGCACCTGCCAGTATGATGCCGCTGCTCTGCGGGTTCCACAGGGCAGCGTAGAACAGGATGGTCTCGAACGCTTCCCGGTAGACGACCACGAATGCGAGACCGAAGAGAAACCATGCCGATCCGCGCGAAAGCGCCTTGCCCATTTTTTCCTGGATATAGCGCCGCCACTCCTCGGCCTGGGATTTGCCGTGCATCCAGATCCCGACCGATACGAGAATGACAGCCGCAAGCAGCGCGCCGATCCCTTCGGTCATCTCGCGGCTCGCCCCGCTGATGCTGACGAAGTAGGTTGCTACGACCCAGGTGGCGACACCTGCGAAAAGAGCAGCGATCCACCCACCATGGATATAGGGCAATACCTCGGAGCGCTGCGACTTTTTCACAAAGGCGATCATGGCGATCACAACCAGAAGTGCTTCGATCCCCTCGCGCAGCAGGATGGTGAACGCCCCGAGAAAGGTCGAGATTTCGCTGGCCGCCTCAGGAGCCAACGCTCCCTCGGCTCTGGCCAGCAGACTATCGATGCGAGCCCTTAGTTGCTGTAGTTCGGATGGATTCGCACCGGACTCTATTCCGGCCCGGAATTGCCCGAGCGCCTGTTCTACCTCCCGCATCAAACCGCCATCGCGCGTTGCCAGGAGGGCCTCCAGGGGTTCAAACCCGTCGAGATAGGCAGACAGGGCAAGCTGCCGCGCTTCCTCTCGGTTGCCAGCCCGATAAGCTGACAGGCTGCGATCGAGCGTATCGCGAACGAAGGCGAGCGAACCTGCGTCATTTGCCTGTCCCACCGCATCGGGATTGGCGCGAAGATAGGCCATGACGGCGAGCGCACGGTCCTCGCCGATCTGCTCGGCCAGACTTTCCGGTGTGAGCGCGGCGAGCGTCTCGAGATCGGGGACAAGCTGGCGTATGCCATCATCTTCCCGCCAAATACGCTCGCCCTTGGCCACATCTTCAAAAGCAATGCTGCCGGCATGGAATGCAAGCGCCCAGCGATCCTCGTCGGACAGCGATGCGAAGCTGGCCATGGACGTTCCTTCCAGCCCTTGCGTGATGACCTGGTAAAGCCCGAACGCACTGCGCTGCCGCGCCCGGTCGATATCGGTGAAGTCGATCGGCGGGGGATCAAGTGCCTGCATTGCGGCCGGTGGCGCACTTCCGGCGGCGCCGTGACACGAGGCGCAGTTCTGCGCGAAGAGAGTGCGGGCGCGGTCAAGGTCGGGCGCTTGCGAAGGGGCAAGCGGAACCGGGTAGGCTGTCAGCAACGAGGCTGCCAGCGCGCGCGCTAAGCGCCCAACTCGCTCGGCGGGTTCCTTATTGGCGATCAGAGCTCGCAGCTGGTCCGATCGGCGGATGAGTGCTTGATTGTCTTTAGTATCCGGCAATGCAGCGATCTGCCGCGCCACGACATCGGAAAACTCCACCATTTCGCGATATTCGAATTCGTCGGCAACACGTCCCTCGGAAACGGCGGAGGCGTAGTCGACCGCGATATAATCGAGCAGACGCCAGGTGGTTCGCACGTCGGGTTCTTCCGCGTTCGCGGTGACGGACAGACACAGCGCAAGCGCCAGCAGAATGAGCCGCAGTGCCGGATGGACGGTGGCGGAGACGATGCGATGCATGAGGGGTCTCTATATCTGTTGCAATTAATTCGCAATAGCAGGGTGTAGACGGAAATGTATTTCCTCCAACCCCCGATCGCGGGGATATTCTGGAGTTTAGGTAGAGCGCAGTTCGCCACGGGCCTGTTTGGAGACTTCGGCACTTCCCCACACCGCCAGTCCTGCCATGATGCTCGCCACAACCAGATCGGGCCACGCACGGCCGGTGCCGAAAACGCCAATCGCTGCCGCCAGCACGGCGATATTACCGATCGCGTCGTTGCGCGAACAGATCCACACCGAGCGCATGTTCGCATCGCCCGAGCGATACCGGAACAGCATCGCGGCGACGGCGAGATTTACCGCCAGAGCAAGAGAACCGATGGCGCCCATCGTTCCCGGGTCGGGCGACGCCCCGACAAAGAAACCCCAGATGGCCGAGCCGAGCACCCACAGGCCGAAAGCCAGCATGGTCGCCGCCTTTACGAGAGCCGCACGCGCGCGCCAGACGAGCGCCATCCCCGCTACACCGAGACTGATAGCATAGTTTGCCGCATCACCGAGAAAGTCGAGCGCGTCGGCCTGCAAGGCGCGCGAATCCGCAGCAATGCCTGCCACGATCTCCACGCCGAACATGATTGCATTAAGGCCCAGTGCGATCCACAGAATGCGCCGCCATGTCGGATCGTTGTTGTTTGCACCGGCCTCATCGGGGCCGCAGCAGGTCTTTCCCATTTACTCGACTCCTTGCGTCGATCCGCCCTATGCACCTTGTAGTAACTACAAGGTCAAGCGGCAGGAGCCTTTGTCATGAGAATTGGTCAACTTGCCCGGATAACCGGCGTCAAATCCGAAACAATCCGCTTCTACGAGCGTGAGGGTATCCTCGCTGCCCCTCCACGCACGCGGGCCAATTATCGCGATTATGGACCAGCAGAGGAAGCGCGCCTTAACTTCATACGGCGCGCGCGTGATCTCGGCTTCTCCATGGCACGCATCAGGGAATTGCTCGATCTCTCCGATGATGCCGACCGGTCCTGCGCGGGCATCGACGCTCTGGCCAGAAGCCATCTCGGCGAGGTCGAGCGCAAGATCGCGAGCCTGGAGGCGTTGCGGACGGAACTTGGGCGTATGATCGCTGCCTGCGAGCAAGACACTGTAGGCGATTGCCGCATCATCGATGCACTTGCGGGTACCGCCGAGCCTTGATGTCCGCGCCTCGTGCGCCAGTTCGGTCAGGCTCGCCAATGCACGGCTTTTGTCGGCCGCCCATAAGAGACTTAACTTCGGGAAAGGCCGACGAGTGCGAAGCTGCCCGTGTCGCCATCCCGGGTCTGTCGAACGGGCTATGATGCCGCCGCAGGCCAGTTCCAGACGGCCATTTTTTCAATGCTCATATCCGCCATAGTGTAGGGGATCCCGCCGACGCCAAGCCCGGAGCGGCGCAGCCCTGCAAAAGGCATCCAGTCCACGCGGAATGCCGTATGGTCGTTCACCATCACAGCCGATCCCGCCAGAGACTGTATGCAATGATTGGCGATTGACAGCCGATCGCTGAATACAGCGGCCTGAAAGGCGTAAGGCAGGGCATTGGCCTGCTCGATAGCCAGGTCGATATCGTCATAGCCATACACGCAGATCACGGGGCCGAAGATTTCTTCCCGGGATATCTTGGCACTTTCGGGAGGATCGACAATGACGGTCGGGGAGAAAAGAGTGTCACTCAGACGGCTTCCCCCGCACACCAGGGTGCCTCCTGCTGCGATGGCTTCATCGACCCAGCGTTCGACGCGGTCAACTTCCTCCGTTCGGATCAGGGGTCCGCATTGGGTCTCAGCATCGGCGGGATCGCCCACTACCAGCTTTTCGGCAGCTCGCCTTAGGTCATGAGCGAAGTCTTTCAATTCTGCAGCAGGGACGTACACGCGCTGCACGGAAACGCAGACCTGACCCGAATGATAGAACCCGCCTTTGAGCAACGAGGCGATCACTGCTGCGCGCTCCACGCCGCTGTCCACGATTACCGGCGCCGCGCCGCCGTGCTCGAGAGCAATGCGGGTTCCCGGCGCCAGCTTCGAGCGAAGCATCCAGCCGATCTTCGCAGAACCGATGAATGAGAAGAACTCCGTGCGCGGATCGGTTACCATTCTTTCGGCAATATCGTTGCCGCAAGGTGCGAACCGGCACCAGGCCTCGGGCAGGCCGGCTTCATGAAGAATGCTCACGAAGCTCTGGCATGACAGAGGCGTTTCCAGCGCAGGCTTGATGAGAACGGGGCACCCGGCTGCTACCGCCGGTCCAACCTGATGGACGATCAGGTTGAGCGGGTGATTGAATGCCGAGATCGCCACGACAGGACCGATCGGCTCGCGGAAGGTATATGCCGTCCTTCCCGCACCCGCTTCTGTCAGGTCCATGGGGATCTCGTGACCGCCGCCATCGCTGAGCGCCTGAACGCATAAGTCGACGCTGTTGATCGCGCGACCGGCTTCCACGCGCGCATCGACCAGCGGTTTGCCGCCCTCCCTGACGATCTGGAGAGCCAGATCCTCGGCTCGTTCGCGCATGATATCCGCAGCCCGCCGGAGGATGGCGACACGCTCGTGCACGGCAAGCCAGCCATGGCGGTCGCGGTGGAGCAACTGCGCTTCATTCAGCCATTCATCGATTTGAGGCCAGTCGACAAGCGGCACTTCTGCAACCGGCTCGCGGTCGAACGGATTGTGAACGATCGTCTTCATAGCTCGCACACCTTTGCGCCGAGTTCGTCGATCAGCACCTTCTTGTTTTCGGAGTAGTCGACGGGCAGATCGACAAGGTGCACGCCGCCCGCCTCGAATGCGGCGTTCAGGACCGCCACAAGATCTGCGCTCCGCTCGACCCGGTGACCGGTCGCTCCATAGCTTTGTGCGTAGGTGACGAAGTCGGGATTGGAAAAGGTTAGGCCGTAGTCCGGAAAGCCGAGCTGGTCCTGCTTCCAGCGGATCATGCCGTATGCCGCATCGTTCAGGACGAGTACGACGAGGTTCAGGCCCAGCCTGACGGCCGTTTCCAGCTCCTGCGAGTTCATCATGAACCCGCCATCGCCGCATACCGCGAGCACTCTGCGCCCCGGCGACAGCATCGCCGCCATCATGGCCGATGGAAGGCCTGCGCCCATCGTCGCCAATGCATTGTCGAGAAGGATGGTACCCGGTTCATTCGCAATGTAGTTTCTGGCGAACCAGATCTTGTAGATACCGTTGTCGAGCGCAACGATATCATCGCGCGCCATTACGCTGCGTACGTCGGCAACCACGCGCTGGGGGACCATCGGAAAACGTTCGTCGTCGCTGGTCTCGGAAATGTGCGAAGCAATCTCGTGGTGCAGCACAGTGTAATAGCTGCGATCGCACTGCAGCTTGCCATCCAGACGGTTTCCCAGCCGCTCGACCGATCCGGCGATGTCGCCGATGACCTCGAGCTGCGGGAAGTAGACCTGATCGACTTCGGCTGCCTTGTAATTGATATGGATGACGGTCTGCCCGCCCGGCTCCATGAAGAAGGGCGGCTTCTCCACCACGTCGTGACCGATATTGACGATCAGATCGGCCTTTTCGATTGCGCAGTGAACATAATCGCCCGACGATAGCGCCGCGGTGCCCAGATAGAGCTCGCTATCTTCATCGACCACGCCCTTGCCCATCTGGGTGTCGAAGAATGGAAAGCCGGTATCAGACACGAATTTGCGCAACGCTTTCGAAGCGCGGCGGCGGTTCGCTCCGGCACCGATCAGGAGCAATGGCCGCTCAGCCGCGATGATGCGCTCGGCCGCTTCGTCGAGCGCAGCATCTCCGGCGACCGCATAACGCCTGTAATGCGGAGGTATGACCGGTTCGATCGTTTCCTCTTCAGCGATATCTTCCGGCAGCTCGAGCAGTACAGCGCCCGGCCTTTCTTCCTGCGCCAGACGGAAACCTTCGCGAACGAGCGAGGGAATGCGATTGCCGTTCACGATCTGGGTCGAAGCCTTGCAGAGCGGCGTAAACAGGGAAACGACGTCGACAATCTGGAACTGGGCCTGTTTCGATGTCTTGATCGGTTTCTGCCCAGTAATAATGACGAGCGGAAAGGCCCCGAGCGCGGCATAGGCCGCCGGTGTGGTCAGGTTCGTGGCACCAGGCCCGAGCGTTGCCAGGCACACACCTGCCTTGCCGGTCAGGCGGCCATAGGTCGCCGCCATGAAGCCAGCGCCCTGTTCGTGACGGGCCAGAACCAGCGTGATGGCGGAAGTTCGCAGCGATTCCAGGAGATCCAGGTTCTCTTCGCCTGGAACGGCGAAAACATATTCGACGCCCTCGGCCTCGAGCGCGGCGACCATAAGATCGGAAGCTTTCATTCGTTGGTCCTCATTTTACGGGTTGCAGGGCGGTTCATGTCGTGCGCTGCCAAGCAGCTTACCCACAGCGACCGACCCGATCGCCGCGCTTGTCAATGGTCGCGGTCATGGTCGTGATGATGGTTCTTCTCGACCTGATGGTCCGGGATCATGTCGGGATCACAGTCTGCAGCGAGACAGGCTTCGAACGTTGCATGGGCGATGGCGTGCTGCGTCTCGAGCATACCGCGAGCCCGCGCCTTCACATCCTCGAAAGCCTGCAACGAAGATTCGGCAGGAACGATATGCGCCTCAAGCGCGCGATAATGCTCACTGATGCTCCAGACATGGACGTGATGGACGTCGGCCACGCCTTCTGTGTCACGCAGGTCGCTCACAATGCGATCGAACTCGCTTTCGTCCGGCACCGCACCCATCAAGAGCCGCACCGTGCGAGGCAACAAAGTGACGCCCTGCCAGATCACATAGGCAGCAATGACCACAGTGATGATCAGATCGGCAATATAAAGTTCGTATCGCAGAATGAGTACGCCAGCCACGATCACACCGACCGACGCCAGCGCATCGGACACATTGTGCAGAAAGGCGGCTTTCATGTTGAGGGAGTTCTTCGAGCTGGCGTAAACCATCACCGCCGTAACCACGTCGATCACCAGCGCTATCCCGGCGACCCAGATTACGGTCCACCCCTCAACGGGTTGAGGGTCTGCGAAACGGTTGATCGCCTCGACGAGCAGATAGAAACCGATGATAAGCAAAGTCGTCAGATTGATGAGCGCCGCCACGACTTCCGCACGAGCATAGCCGAAGGTCATAAGCTTGTCGGCTGGCCGGCGCCCGATCCGCCTCGCAAACAGAGCCAGTCCAAGCGATGCCGCGTCGCTGAAATTGTGCAGCGCATCGGCGATCAGTGCGAGCGAACCCGACAATATCCCCCCGATGATCTGGGCGACAGTCAGCAGGACGTTGAGGGCGACGGCCAATACAAGGCGGCCGTCGCTCATGCTTTCTTCGCCGTGACTGTGCCCGGCATGACCGCCCGATTGTGCCACTACCTGCCTCCTTTTTCTGTTCTCTTGGTCGTCGTAACGGACTGCGCGGGGGAATGCTGGAACGTGCTGTTCGAGACATCGAGTTCGCGCGACAGTTCTCCAAGCGCCGAGATCGCGAGGCCGAGCAGCGCGAACCCTCCGACGAATGCCAGGAGCGTAATATGATTGGCGGCGACCGATCCGGTTCCCATGCGAAGCAGCGCGCGCGCCGATGCAACTATAAGAAAGCCCGGGATAATAGCCGCTAGCCAACCTCGCCCGTTGTCGGTGAATCCGTGCAGCGCCCAAAAGGTCAAGAGAGCGATCCCGATGAAAACAGGGAAAAGAGGACAAGTAGCGCAAGCTGGTCCATCCTGCTCACTTGGGCGGATCGGTATTCATCGATCGCCTGGCGTCCTATTTCCAGGTTCGCAAAAACAAGCGCTGCAGACACCGCCATTGCTGTCGTCGCGGATGCAGCAGCGGCAGCACCCAAGATAACGCTGTAAGGCAGGATATCGGACGCCATCGACACCGAGATGCGACGTACCAGGGTTGGCCTATCGGAGCATCGCTCAGGTCCGTCATCATCCGGTCTGAGTTTTGCGTATCGACCAAGCTCGTTGAAAATCAGAAGCAGCAGGCCGCCCGCCAGCATCAAACCAGTGAGTGTCCAGCGGGTGAGAGGAGATTGTCCCAGCGGAAGAGTTAGCAAGACGGCAAGGGCGGCAAAAGCACCCGAAACGCCGCCCGCCAGGAGCGGATGCAGGAAGCTCCAACTGCCTTTTGCCAATTTGCCGCCAATCATGACCCCGATGCCTGATAGCATCGCCAGGACAAGGACCCGCGAAAGGTCCTGCGCGGCAAACAAGGTATCGATTAGCGTCAATTCCTCTTCTCGCCGTGGACGGTTCCCGCCTCGTCGTGCACATCCATATGCGTATCGCGCAGGATCTGCACTCCGCCGTAAAGCGCTATGCAGGCGACCGCTATTCCGACCACTAGGTCGGGCCAGTTGGCACCGGTAATCAGCACAACGATGCCGGCGATGATGATCCCGCCATTGGAGATGAAGTCGTTGAAGCTGAAGGTTGTCGCCGCCCGCATATTGACGTCCTTGTTCTCCACCTTCTGCAACAGGCGCAGGCAATAGAGATTCACCAGTCCCGCGACGAACGCCATCGCCATCATCAGCATGCCGCCCGGATCGGAACCTTCCACGAACCGTCGGTAAGCATCGAAAATGACCCCAGCGGAGAAGACCAGCAGCATGATGCCGGAGAAACGCGCGGCCCCGCGTTTCCAGGTCCGCGAGCGGGTTAGCGCAAGCAGGCTGAGCGCATAAACGATTGCATCCGATGAATTATCGAGGCCGTTTGCCAACAGCGCGTTGGAATCGGCAAAATATCCGACCGCGAAGAAGCCGATCGCGATGGCGACGTTAAGCCAC
The DNA here is from genome assembly GCF_003584015.1 of Aurantiacibacter xanthus. Classification (GTDB taxonomy): domain Bacteria; phylum Pseudomonadota; class Alphaproteobacteria; order Sphingomonadales; family Sphingomonadaceae; genus Alteraurantiacibacter; species Alteraurantiacibacter xanthus. Next base: position 10,091 of record NZ_QXFM01000146.1, on the reverse strand, counting down.
AGGACAACCCACAGGGTCTTGCGCTTTTCGGGCGACCCGGCATCGACCTCATGTCCGCCACTCATGCTGCGTCCTCCCCGGTTTGTACCCAGCTTTCCGCATGACTACGCTGTGATGGCCGGAAAAACTTCATTTCGGCGCGGAAGAGTGAGGATGACAATTTCGTGCCCCACTCTTCCCATTCGCTGTCGCCGATTATGGCGATCCGGCCGAAACAATCCTTATGCCGGATGTCGAACTTGAGATCGCGCCAGAGACCTCCGAAGTTCCAACCCGAAAAGTCAGGCGCGAGCTCGATCACCATCGGGACGGTACCGGCCTCGCGCTCTGCGATATGTTCGAATTGGGGAACAAAGCGGTCATAAGCTTCATCCCCCTGCCTGCCTCCGGCACGTATCCAGAGCAGTCCGTTCTTTTCCTTCAGTGCCAGCACCGTATTCTCCTTTCCCGATCGGTCATGTGATGTCCTTCAGCTCGCGCTGCTCATCGCTTGTCACATTGCGCCGCAGCCTGTCCCACCAACGCTGTCGCCAGGTCCGGTCATCTTCTCTGGTCCCGAAAACCAGCTTCAAGATTGCGGGCAAGACGAAAAGGGTCAGCGCGGTGGCGGTGATCAACCCTCCAATGACGACTGTCGCCAAGGGACGTTGCACTTCCGCGCCGGTCCCGGTCGCAATGGCCATCGGCACGAAGCCGAGCGATGCAACGAGCGCGGTCATGAGAACCGGCCTTAGGCGCGCCAATCCACCATCGACGATGGCGTCATCGAGCGCCATGCCCCTGTCGAGCCGCTGACGGATCGCAGTCACCATCACGAGGCCATTCAAGGTCGCCACACCCGACAGGGCGATAAAGCCTACCGCCGCAGATACCGAGAATGGCATCCCGCGTAGAGCCAAGGAGAAAATCCCGCCTGCCAGGGCCAACGGGATCGCGCTGAATACGGCGAGCGCCGGCACCCAGCCCCCAACCGCCATGTAAAGCAGCAAGAGAATGACCGCGAAAGCGATAGGAATGACTATCTGAAGTCTTTCCTGAGCAGCCTGGAGGTTCTGGTATTGACCGCCCCACTCGATAAACGCGGCAGCGGGCAGTTCGACCTGCGCCGCAACCCTTTCCTGGGCCTCTTCTACAAAAGACCCGAGGTCGCGTTCTCGCACGTTGGACGAAACGATCACCAGTCTGCGTCCCTGTTCCCGGCGAACCTCCGCGAGACCATCCACCACACGGAACTCGGCAACCGAGCGTAGCGGTATGGTTGCCCCGTTCGGGAGCAGCACCGGCAAAGCACCCAACTGGTCGAAATCGTCGCGGGTCGCGTCCGACAACCGCACAACCACATCGAAGCGGCGATCGCCTTCGAAAACGAGGCCCGCAGGCCGACCGCCCAGTGCGATCGCCACCGATTGCGCAACGTCTTCGACCTTCAGCCCGTAACGGGCAATCGCTGGCCGATCGAAGGCAATATCGAGGGTGGGGAACCCGGTCACTTGCTGGACCTTGACGTCCGCGGCGCCGTCGACATTGCGCAGCACGCCCGCAACCTCGTTCGCCGCCGAGGTCATGGCGCTGAGATCGTCTCCGTAGATCTTGACGGCAACATCTCCGCGAACGCCTGCGATCAATTCGTTGAACCGCAATTCGATCGGTTGGCTGAACTCGTAAAGGTTGCCGACGAGACTGCTGAGGGCGCTCTCCATTTGCGCGACCAACTCGTCCTTGGCGAGGTCGGGATCGGGCCATTCCTCACGGGGTTTGAGGATCACGTACGCATCGGAAGCGTTCGGCGGCATCGGGTCACTGGCCACTTCCGCCGTGCCCGTCCGCGAAAAGACAAGCTCGACTTGCGGAAATTGCTCGAGCCGGTCCTCTACCCGCCTTTGCATCGCGAGCGAACGTTCGAGCGATGTCGAAGGAATACGCAGCGATTGCACGGCGATGTCGCGCTCGTCCAATTGCGGTGTGAACTCGCTCCCGAGGAAGCTGAACACGAAGGCCGCAAAGGCGAAGATGCCGACGCCCATGCCGATGACCGGCCAGGGGCGGGTGATCGCCTTGCGGACCAGCGGTCCGTATCGCTCCTTGGCGATCCGGATCGGCTTGACCTCCTTTTCCGTCAGCTTCTTGTTGAGCAGGATGGCGATCATTGCCGGGACGAAGGTCAGCGACAACACGAACGCCGAGGCGAGCGCGAGCATGACCGTGATCGCCATGGGTGAAAAGGTTTTGCCTTCGACGCCGGTAAAGGTGAGAAGCGGTGCGAAGACGAGAAGAATGATCGCCTGGCCGTACACGGTTGGCTTGATCATTTCCTGCGCGGCAAGCCGCGTTTCCGTCAACCTCTCACCAAGTGTAAGAAGTCGGCCCTCGTGTTCCTGTCGAGCCGCGAGCCTCGCGACGCTGTTCTCGACGATGATGACGGCACCATCGACGATCAGGCCGAAGTCCAGCGCACCCAGGCTCATGAGATTGCCCGAAACGCCGAGCCGGTTCATTCCGATCGATGCCATCAGCATGGAAAAGGGGATGACCAGCGCCGCGATGATCGCTGCCCGGATGTTGCCCAGCAGCAAGAACAGGATCGCAATGACCAGAAGCGCGCCCTCGACAAGGTTCTTCTCGACGGTCGCGATCGTCGCATCGACCAGGGAAGACCGGTTGTAGACGATCTCCGCGACAATTCCTTCCGGCAGGGAGCTGCGGACTTCCTCAAGCCGTTCGGCCGCCTGGGCCGAAACGGTGCGGCTATTCTCGCCCGCGCGCATGAGCACGGTGCCCACGACCGCTTCATCGCCATTCAGCGACGCCGCGCCAGTTCGAAGGTCACCGCCGATGCTGACCGTGGCGATGTCCCCTACGCGAATAGGCACTCCCTCGCGGGTGGAAACGACCGCCTGCTCGATATCCTCGACGCTGCCGAGGCGCGCATCGACCCGGGCGAGGAGGGCTTCACCGGCCCGTTCGACGAAATTGGCCCCTTCGGCGAGATTGGCCGCTTCCAGCGCGTCGATCACCTCGTCGAACGACAAACCGTAACCGGTCAATCGTGCGGGATCGGGTTGGACGAGATATTGCTTTTCGAAGCCGCCGATGGAGTCGACACCTGCCACACCGTCGACCGACCGCATGAGCGGTGCAACCACCCAGTCCTGAATGGTTCGCAGATAGGCAGCCTTGGCAACATCGCTGTCGAGCCGGTCGCCACGTTCGGTCACGAAGCTCCCGTCGGACTGCCATCCGACCGCTCCGCCCCGCGGCGCTTCCTTGCCGTCAGGATATTCGTACTCGATGGTATACATGAGCACTTCGCCCAAGCCGGTCGAGATGGGTCCCATCACCGGTTCGGCACCCTCGGGCAGCGAAGCGCTTATGGGCGTCAGCCGTTCGTTGACCTGCTGACGCGCGAAATAGATGTCGGTCCCTTCCTCGAAAATCGCGGTCACCTGGCTGAACCCGTTGCGCGATATCGAGCGTGTCATTTCCAGACCCTCGATGCCAGCAAGCCCGGTTTCGACAGGATAGGTGACCTGCGTCTCGACTTGCGAGGGCGAAAGGGCTGGTGCCTCGGTGTTGATCTGCACCTGTACGTTGGTGATATCGGGCACAGCATCGATGGGCAGGCGGAGCAAATTCACCACGCCAAAGATTGCCACACCGAGGGTCAGCACGACCATCGCCCAGCGAAAGCGCACGGCGACGTCGAGGATCATGCCGATCAGGCCATGGCGGTGGGGGCGATCCGCGTCCTGCATGTGATCAGTGTCCATGCTCGGCCTCCTCCTTCTCGAGTTCAGCCTTCAGCAAGAAGGCGTTGGCGGTGGCTATCCGCCAATTTGCTTCGAGACCGGACTCGATGACCACCCGTCCTCCCGAACGCGCACCGGTGACCACTCGACGGGTTTGAAACCCGCGGCGCGTGCGAACGAAGACCACCTCTGCGCCATCGATTGTCTGGACGGCACTTTCCGGCACCGACATGCGGCCGGTATCGACCTCACCCGAGGGGCGGATACGTGCCTGCAAGAACGCACCGGGTTGCAGGCCGGGGATCGGCCTTGCCAGCGACAGGACCGCCGTCGCGCTGCGGCTTTCGGGATCGAGCGAGGGAGTGACGGATCGCACGCGCGCGCCGACTTCACGATTGCCCGCGAATTCCAGCGTCGCCTCGTCGCCAGGCTGGATGCGGCTTGCTTCAGCCGACGGGAGGGCAACCTCGACCTGCATGCCGCTCGGGTTCACGACCTGGTAGAGTTCTTCTCCGGCCTCGACGAAGGACCCGAGAACGATAGGCGCCGAGGTCACTCGGCCCGCGAGCGGGCTCGTAACCGCGAGGGAGCGCCCGTCGCCGCTAACACCCGCCGCCGAGACTGCCGCTTGGGCACGCGCAAGTTCCGATTGAGCAACCTGCAGATTGGCTCGGGCGGCCTCGAGATCCTGCCGCGCGGTGACATTGGCTTCGAAAAGGCGGCGCTCTCGATCGTAGGCAGCAGACAATTCGTTGACCCGCGCGCCCGCTGCGCTGAGTTGCGCCGCAAGAGCAGCGGCGTCGGCGCTCTCGATGCGGGCAATCGTCTCTCCCTGCCTCACGTAATCACCCAGCGTTTTGCCGACACTGCGGACTACGCCCGCTGCGCGGGCATCGATGCGGGCACTTGCCGTCGGGCTTGCCGCGACGGTGGCCGGAAAGACCAGCTCGACCGCCGATCCCTGACCGACGGTTTCGACCTCTATCTGGGACGCTTCGATTTGTTCGGCGCCAAGCAGGACAAGCCCTTCGGGAAGCTCGGCCTCCTCGCTCGTTTCCTCAATGTGCTGGTCGGCACTGCCACTTGGCCACAGCATAAACACTGCAGCGGCGATTGAAACGATCACGCCGATAAAAACGGCCAGACGTCTACGGTTCATTTGGAAATACCTCATTGTGCGCCGAGCCAGATCAGCGTCGCCGCCAGGCGGCCACGATCTTCCTGGGCTTGAATCAATGCTTCACGGATGGTGTCGCGCGCTTCGGCCGCAGCCAGAACTTCGATCAGCGGAAATCTGCCGTTGCGGTAGCCAATCCGAACGAGGCGCAAGGCTTCCTCGGCTTGGGGCAAGGACGTCTCCGCGAGGGTCTCGACCCGCGCTTCGGCTGCCAGAAATTGTCCGCGAGCCTGCGTGACTTCGAGTTCGAAATCGGTGCGGGCAATCGCCTCCCGTGCCGTCGCGGCGCGAAGCCGCGCCTCGGCAGCAGCGATGTTTCCTTGGTTGCGATTACTGAACGGAAACGGGATCGAAACGCCTACGAGGAACGCCTGGTCTCTGCTTTCCTCGAACCGTCGGACACCGGCGGATATCGCCGGATCCGGAATGCCTAAAGAGCGTTCCCGGGCGATCGCGGCATCTGCAGCCTCGCGTTCGGCACGGGCGATCTGGAGACGTAAGGCCGAAGGCGAGGCGAGCAGCGTTGCCGGAGGTTCGATCTCGGGGAACACCGAAGGCACGTCCGCAGCAGGTGCTGCCTCGCCCCAAAGCGCGGCCAGCGCATTCCTCGCCGCACTGTCGGCAGCCAGGGCCGCTTCAAGCTCCGCGAGCGCCTCCGCAAGTGCCGCTTCGGCACGAAGCGAACGCAAGGGAGGCTCCCGCCCGACATCGACCAGTACCCCTGCGATCCTGGCAAGCTCGCGGTTGCGCTCGACTATGTCCCGCGCGAGTTCCAATCGGGCTGCCGCAGCGACGGCTTCCACATAGCGCTCGCGCACCGATCGCCCGAGCTGAGCAACCGAGAGCGCTCCTGAAAGGGTCGCGACGCGCGCCTCCGCCTGGGCGGCGCGGACGCGCGCTCCTCGTTTGCCGCCCAATTCGAGCCGCTGGCTCAGGGACAAAGTGTACTCGGTGGCCTGCAATCCCGAAAATGCGCCGCTTCCGGCAATGTTTTCGGCTTCGAAAGCAATTTCGGGGTTGGGCCGCAGCCGCGCCTGGTCGACCAGGGCCCGCGCCGCGTCGGCTTCGGCCCGCGGTCCGATCAGGCGCGGATTTTCTGGGGGCTCATCTGCGCTGTCGACGATGCCCGCACGAGCGAGCGCAGCTTCGAGCGTCAGAAGCTCACGCTCCTGCGCCGCCACGGTCGTGGCTTGAGCGGCGAGGAACAGCCCTCCAAGGAGGACCCCTCGCCAATGAATGGCTGACATTTTTCGAAAATTCCTCTGCTGACGATCCGAACTGCGCTGCGGCATGCAGCGCGGTGACGGTCGTCAGGCGCGAGGGGGGCGCTTCAGTCGCTCGGTAATGTCGGAAGCGAGCGCTTCGGCGGGAGGCGCATCGGGAACCACGACCAAGTGAGGGACCGAATCCTTCTGCACGGTGCCGGCAAAGCTCGCCCCGTGATGGCAATGGCCGTGTCCACACACGCCGTGTTGCTCGGCCGGCGCATCCGGATCGCCCGGCACTTCGTCGGCGGCTGCGGATGACGCAGAAGCGCTATCGAGCGAAGCCAGAACGGGCGTGCTTCCGGGCGCCACTTCGGCACCGCAAGCAGCAGCATCCGCCGCCGTCACGAACACCATCGCGACCAGCATGAGCAGGACGACGAAAGGGTGCAGGACAAGGCGACGATAGCTTGTAGTCATGGATTCCAACGGCTCCTAGCAAACCGCATCAAGATTGCAAATCCCGTAACACGATGAAGTATAAGTCTTTGTTACAGTATAACATTCCTCGAATACTGTTTCGGTCTTTAAGAACGGCGCGATCAGGCCGCGCGAAGCTCGGGATGCGGATGCTCGCAGCGATGAACTTCGATCGTGACGTGCACATATTCTGCATGCTCTGAAAGTCGGCTGGCATAATTGTCGGGCGCGAGCGGATCATCGGCGATGAGCGAGGCGATGACTGCATACTTGCCGGGACCGATCCGCCAGATGTGCAGATCGCCGATCGCGGCGTCCCGGTCCTCGAGCGCCTCGCGCACCTCTGTGTACCGTTGAGAGGCCGCTTCGGCGTCGACAAGCACGGCAGCGGTATCGCGCAGCAGTGACCATGACCAGCGCCCGATCACGAATGCACCCACCAGCCCCATTGCCGCGTCCATCCATGCCCAGCCGAGGTACATGCCGGCGAGAAGGGCCACGATAGCCAGGACCGAGGTCAGGGCATCGGCAAGCACGTGGAAATAGGCGGAGCGCAGATTGTTGTCGGCATGCGCATGGTCGTGGTGATGATGATGGTCGTGATCATGGCCATGGTGATGATCGGCACCAAGCAGCCAGGCACTCGCGAGGTTCACCACGAGGCCGAGCACGGCGATCCAGATCGCCTCGGTATAGGCAATCGTGAGCGGACTGACGAACCTTTGGGCCGATTCAACCGCGATCCCGATGGCGAAGATGGCGAGGACAAGCGCGCTCGCGAAGCCGGCCAGGTCGCCTACCTTGCCGGTACCGAATGTGAAACGCGGGTTGTTCGCATGGCGCCTGGCAAACCAGTAGGCGAAGGCCGCGACGCCCAAGGCACCTGCATGGGTCGCCATGTGGATACCATCGGCGAGAAGTGCCATCGATCCGGTCCACAGGCCAGCGACGATTTCGACCACCATCATCGCGGCGGTCAAGGCAACGACATAACGCGTGCGCCGCTCATGGGCGTCGTGCGAGGCGCTCAGGAAGTTGTGATCATGGGCGAGCGGATTGGAGTCGGCGTGATGCATGCGAGGCTGATACCCCGAGATGCCCTTTCCAAGAAATCCCCTCTCCAACCGAAAAGGCAATCGACGACGATTGTCTGTGATGATCGCCGCAGCTAACCGATGGTAGAAATGCTGCGGCGACCAACAGGCTATTATCCCTTAGTCTTGGATCGGGACGTGACGGTCCTGCGATCGACCACGGTGATCCGGCGCGTCTTGGCGTCGATCACCAGTCGTTCGGTGACGCCATTGCCCGGAAAGGCGACGACATAACGCGGATTGAGCGAAAGCATCTGTTCGTTGCGCTTGAACCCGGCGCGGGCACCAAGCCGACGATCGAGCGAGTAGGTCAGTTGCTGCACTTCGCGGCGCTCGGCCCAACTCGCGGCCAGGCGATCGGCTCCCTTGCCGTCGCCGCCATGGACCAGGAAGAGATCGGGAACCACATCGCGAACCTTGTCGAGCGTCGCCCAGATAGTGTCGGCGTAGACACGCGCATCCTCGGCGCTCTCGAAGCTCTGGCGACCACCGGCGAAAACGACCGGAGTTCCTTCAGGGATCAGGGCGTGGCGCCGGTTCTCTGCGCGAGCGCGGAGGAAATCGCGGGCATCGATTACGGCCGAAGTGAGGTTGCGCGAATGGCTGGTCCGCGAGCCCGAAACGGGCTTCCATGACGAACCGGTCTCGTCGCGGTACAGCGCTGCGGCTGCCTCGCGCATCTGCTCGAAGGCCAGCATGCTGGCTTCGGCGGCCTGTGCACGCTCGACCTGCTCTTCCAGATTGCTCGAATGCACTTCGGAGCCATCGGCCGATGCGAGGAGGACCCGGATCTCGTCGCTGGCCCGATCAAGTTGAGCCGACTTGCGGCTGGCTGCGCGGTGAAAGACATTGACCACCCCCCAGGCAATATCCTCGGCATCTGCTTCCAGGGCCGTATCGGAAAACATCGCGAAAAGGTCGGACCAGACGGCGCCAAGCGTCTGGTCGATTGCATCCTCGCAGGGAAAGTCGGTCTCGTTGAAGGGGGCTGGCCTGATGCTGAGGCCTGAAAGGTCGAGGCCGCTCAACTGATCGATGAAGCTGTCGTACATGGGGTGTCTCCTGATCGCGGGGACAAGGAGAGGAGGCACCATTGCCTCGGGCCTGTCCGCCGGAGCCCGATCAGGGCCGGGGAAAGGGGCAAGACGCACCGCGTAGCGGGAAACCTGCGGCCCTAGGCTGGCGCGGGCAACACGGGCCGACGGGCCGCAGGTTGCGGCTCGCCCCGACCGGCCCAAGGGCCTCTCCCGGCGGAGAGGGATGAGGCAGGATCAGGACCCGGTGTCGCAGTTGGATCGGGAGCGCTCGAAGATCGCTTCGCCATTCGAGAACCGACCGACCATGCGCAGCTCACCGAACAGGTGGATGAACCTACCCGAGACCTGGCCAAGCCAGTGCCGTGCTCTCGCCGTTCGTGGGTTGTAGAAATCCGCCTCCCAGTACCGGGCATCGTCGCGTTCGGCGAGCCAGGTCGCGGCGAGCCCGCAATAGGTCGATATGCCGCAATCGGCGTAGGCATTGCGCAGGAGGATACGGTCCTCGCGGCCGCGCCATCCATCGAAGCGCTCGAAAGAAGGAAAGGTCGCCTGCGTGGTATCGATGACCTCGTCGACGAGGCACTCGTAGGCCCAGTCGACATCGTCGTCTTCGCCCTCATCAAGGAGGCGAAAGGCCACCACTGAGCCGGTTGGATAGCTGACGGAACGTCCCATCTCACTGCTCCTCAGGCTGCATCAGCGAGATCAATGTCGGGCTCGCTTTCGCTGGATTGGTGACCCCCAAGGTCAAGCAACAGGCTGGCCGCTTCCTCGGCCTTGGCCGCAGCGGTCAGGATCGCGCGCTCGTCCGATTTGAGGATCTTGAGCCAGGACGCGATGTAGCTGGCGTGATGGTCGAGGTGGGTGACCGGAAGACCGAGTTCTGCCCCAAGTATGGCTGAGGACAGCTCGGCGATGAGTTCCTCGGCAGCATAGGCATCGCTGCCAAAGCGGTTCTTGAGATCGCGATCGAGTCGCGAGCAATGCCCCGTCCAGTGCGACAGCTCGTGCGCGAGCGTCGCATAGTAGGAGTCGTAGGCTTCGAAAAGTTCGGCTGGCGGCAGGGTAACGCGGTCACGCAGCGGCTCGTAATAGGCCTGCGCGCCATGGTGGCGAAGGTCGGCGCCAATATGGGCAAAGAAGGCATCAAGGCGGTCTTCGCGTCCTTCGGGCTCAAGTGCGGCAACCAGCGGCTTGGGATGGTAGAATGCAGGGAGGCCGTCGCACTGGTCAGCGTTGAACACGGCATAGGCCTTCAGCACGCGCCGGTTTTCAATGTCGGCCTCGCCTTCAGCGTTCTCGACCTCCTTGGTGTAGCTCTTGTAGAAAATCGCGATGGTCGATTTCTCACC
>NZ_QXFM01000145.1 GCF_003584015.1 Aurantiacibacter xanthus | reverse complement strand
ACTGCTCGACGATCCGGATGATCTCGAGCTTCTCGGATGCGGGATATCTCATTCTTCGTCTCCCCCATCCGCGATCATGCTTTTTTTGAGCAGCCGGTTCTCCAAAGTGAGATCGGCCACGCACTCCTTCAGATCGCGCGCTTCACGGCGCAGACCCTTCACCTCGTCCGTGGTCGCAGCACGCGCAGTGTCACCAGCCAGACGGCGCTTGCCGGCTTCCATGAACTCCTTGGACCAGGTGTAATACAGGCTCTGCGCAATCCCTTCGCGGCGGCACAGCTCGGCAATGGAGTCATCGCCGCGCAGGCCATCAAGGACGATCCTGATCTTGTCCTCGGCAGAGAAGTGCCGCCGAGTCTTGCGGCGGATATCCTTTACGACCTGCTCGGCAGGCAATTTGGACCTTGAGGATTTGGGCTTCATCTTCGTTCCTTCGTCACTACGACGAAGCCCAAATCCTCCTTAAATCACAACCTCTAATCTGTGCCATAGGTGCTGACGGGAGACAGTAGCGTCGACACGACCTTTCATTGATCAAACGTATTTCCGGCGAATTTACGCAAGACGGATTTACCGCCGCGCTGTTTGTAACCTTTTTAAAGATTTGAAACTGCGGAACCTGAGTCCCACTCCTTCTCCGCTCTTCCAGAAAAGCCTCGCCTAAGCATCCACAGTTGAAGTACGATCTTTGTTCACGGTTTTGTGAACAGAGCGTTGTGATGTCCTGAGCTTCGCGCCGGTAAACACCATCGCTAACCGCAATGTCATTAGGTGGACCGGGCACTCGCCCGCCCGTTCGCGCGACGGCTGCGGCAGTCGCACGGTAGTTATCGACACTTAAGTTGAAGCTTCGCACATGGTTGGTGTCGGGAAAGGTTTGCCCATAATAGAGTATTGTTTCTCCGCAGGCCTGTGTCGAGAGCACATTGTCGTTCGCAGCTTGAAAGCATACGACTGACCAACGGCTCGCCTCTCCAGCATGCTCAGCATCAACGTCCCGAGCGATCATTCCAGCGAACGAATTGGGCGGAGAATCGGGAGAACTGACGAAGGGACCATACTGGTCGACCAATTGGGCAATAATGCGATTCAGGGGCTGGGAATCGGATTTTTGGAAGGTTGCCGCCAGCTGCGCTCGAACGACCTGTTCTTCATCTGACAAGTCAGTAAAGGTTAGCCGCACAGTTGTTTGGCCAAGCCTTGCTGTCAGACTGCTCAGGGGCATCCGATCAGGCTTCAGGTCGGTATTGCCGACACGCGGCCCAACCTCAAAACCCATGCACTCAAGTCGCTCCGTTGCCTCATCCAGGCTTACACCCCATTTCATCACGCCTGTCATCAATTGGTCTGGTGATCCAAACTTGCTGCAATCTTCGCTCGCAAGGTCGGTGCTTGTAAGGCCATCACTGCTTTCATTTGCAGGAGTGAGAGCTTGATCTGAAGAAAGGGATTTTTCGGCGCCTTCGTCCGATCGCACGTTGCAGCCCGCAAGGATCGCGATCATCCCTCCTATCGCGAGAATTGAGCGAAGACGCCTCACAATCACCCCTCATATTTCGAATATAACAAGACCTATTTGAATAACGTTTATTCAGAATGAGCACTTTAATTCTGATCCACCCCGTCGATCTTCAAGTGCTATATAATATGGGTTCATCATGGTATCTGGGTCATAGATCTCGACCTCGTGACCCGCTCTGCTCACGCCAAATCCTAGACGCCCCAACACTGGGCCAGAAACTGCACTGGGCTCAGCGAAGACGATGTTGTAGACATTGATCTCGGTGTACTCTGAATCAGGCGCGCTGACGTGCTCCAGCGCGAGAACGGTCAGCCCGTTCCATTTGGCTCGCAGGGCGGCGCGCTCCGTCACCGCCCCGGCCGATTGTGGTATCCGCGTCACCTCCACGCGCCCAAACGCCCCAAACGTTGCGCCTCCGGAAACCTGGGCGCGTTCGAAGAAGTCGACAAGAAATGCGCTATCGCACTCCGCTGGATTGTCGAAAGTAAGGATTTCGGTGACCTCAGGAAGCAATGACGCCCGAGCTTGGCCAGCAGACCCCGACGGTGCCTGTGCCGATCCTTCCGCTGCTTTCGAAAGCAGAGCTGCCGTGCCGACAAAGTGCAATTCCGGATACCATGGCTCAGGCCCTGGTTGAGCTGGACAGCGCCTTCTGGGAAGTATGACGATATCCGGATTGGTGTTGTGGGGGTAGTCGGCTGCCATTTCGTTGGCACTCACCCTTCGTATTCGTTCCACCTCTACCAGGTCCCCATAGGTTTCACTGAATACAGTGGAAGTAAGGATGTCTCCCTCAAGCTTGTAGGTTCCCAGGAAGGACATGACACCAGCGGGACCAAGTGAAGCCAGCCGCCCCCTTGGCAGGTAAAGGCTTGCGCCCTCCGAGCATTTTCCTCCCTCGAATACCCAAGAGCCGCGCAACCATTCGACAGTGGGAGGCTCACTCGCGACAGTCTTCGCAGGAAGGATGAACAGGGCAAAAGCCGCGAGCGAGAGAGCAACGGAGTGAGCGATGACCTTGACCTTCTTGGGCATGCCGACTTTCACTGACAATGAGGTGAATTGTTGCCGTAAACACCTTTGAAATATCGAACTGTCGGTGAAAGGCAACTGTCAAGGTTGACAGGTTGGAGCTGATGGCCACCTGAGACGAGCATGATTCAATAGTCTCCAAAGAGCGCGCTGACGTCCCACAAATAGCCACATCCCATAACACACTTGCGCGATGCCGATCGCGTGATACCGATCGGTCTCTTGCTTTGAGCGGCTATGGGTAATGAAAGCACTGGAAGACAGGATCGCGCAGGTTCTGACCGCAGATACTGCGGAGGAGGCGTTTGCCCGTTTCAACGCCGCGATGCTCGACTATGGCTATGACAGCAATGTCTACACATTGTTGACCGATCACCCGTCCTTGGGCTTATCGTCAACACATGGTCTCGCAGCTAGCTATCCCGCAGAATGGCTCGATCATTACAAGGCCAATATCTATCAGAAGGTCGATCCGGTCTGGCAGCGTCTGCTGGAAAGCCCCACGCCTTTCTTTTGGGGCGACGCGGTAGACCGGTTGGCATTTGCCAGCGGTGTTGCGGAGGAGACAAAAGCCGCCGCCTTGCGCGTTATGAATGAGGCAGCGGAGGCTGGTGTAGCCGATGGAATTGGCATCTCCTACGTCAACTCACGGGGCGAAATGGCCGCTGTCGGGCTTTCTCGCAGCCGTGAAGTGAAGGAGCGGCGCTATGAAACCATGGCAGAAGTATTCCTGATCGCGACATTCTTTCATGAAAAATATCGGAGCTTCCTCTCCCGTGCTCCCGTGCCACACCTTACCGATCGGGAACTGGAGGTTCTCCTCTGGGCTTGCGATAACAAGACCGATGCTGAGATCGGAGATTTGCTCGGCATCACCGCACGCGCAATCCGATACCACTGGTCAAACATCTTTAGAAAGCTCGGCGTCCATGGGAGAGTGCGAGCGGTTGTGATGGCGATACAGCTCAACCTTATCTGCCCCCAAGGGATACGCCCACCCTGTCAAGGCTGACAGTTGTCTTCTCAATAGGGAATCGATAGCTTCATTTCTGCGAACACAAATAGCATCATATTATAAATAAACGATGCTTTGGTCGCACCTTAGTTAATGTTTAATGATATAATAATTATTCATGAGGGAGAAATGAGTAATCTTTTTGGCCGCAAGTGCATTATCGTCTTTAGCATATTAATTATTATATTGTTGATATCGTTTTTTTCTTTTATTCCAAGTGCCAGTACCGCCCGCCAGACAGGAAATTTTCGAGATTATATTGGCAGATATAATTTCGATCGCGTAAACGGATTCATAATTCTTGAAAACCCTCAAGTCGTTGATGCCTTGAGGCGCGCAAATGTTCCCGATGATGTCCGCGACGAGATAAAAAGGTATGAGGTGGGCGGGCCAATAGAGGATAGGCAAGGCCTTCTGGTCTCGCAAGGATGTTTGCCGCACTTCTGCGACGAGTTTCATTACAAGCTTTACATCAATCTCGAAACCAACTCTGTGGCGCTTTGTCACTTTGCTCGGCAAACGATCTGGTATAGCTCACAAAGCGCTCCTTCGGCTCCCCACTCAGACCCCTGTCCAAGTGAAGTGAGCGGCGTCCCGTCCTCAATCCGCGCCGCGCTGGGCCAAGGCAACGCACCTGCTGCCGCAGTTCCTCTGAGTGGAGCTTCGACAACACAGGGTGCAAACTACGCTCAGAGCTTGGTTGGCTATTGGGCGCCAGATGGTGAGGTATGCGATAGTGATGCCGGCATCGACTATTCGGCTGATGGAACTTGGTCTGCCTATGCCGAAAGCGGCACATGGACCATAAGAGAAGATCTTCTCGTGATGCGCACCCATTCTCGGGGTTACCCCGGGGAGGAAATGGTTCCTCTCCGCCCCCCTGAAATCAATATCAATACTATAGTCAGCTTATCGAACGCCTCCATGACGCAACGCTGGCCCAATGGTATGGTAGTGGACTTTCATAGATGTATTTTTTGAGTATTTAATTTGGATTGAATTTTTGTGAAACGTTTCTCGCGTGAAATTTGTACGACGGCGATTATTATCGACAACTGCCTAGGCTTCAGGGGTTTTATGCGGCTGACATTCAAACGCAATTTATTCATTGTAATCGCCCTTGCTCCTGCAATCCTTCTAAGCAGTTGCGGTTTGCTATCCGCGTCTGAACCTACCGACGAAGAATTGGATCAAGCGGTTCGCCAGTATTTTCAGTCGATCGCGGGTGATGGTGTGGTCCGCAATCCACTCAGCAATCTACACATGAATTTGGAAGAGGTCCGAAAGCTTGGTTGCGAACCAGCAAACGAAGGGCCGGGGTTCTTTTGTACCTATTCAACGCGCATGACTGCCGGGGTCTCTTCAAACGAAACCTCAAGCGATGGGATCGCCCACGCCGAAGCCGCCGACGCATTGGTGCGCACGCTGACAGGCGGCAATTCCGGTATGACCGATACTGCGACACATCGCTTCGTTAACACATTTGGCGGCTGGGAGATGGTTGCCGAGTGATTTACTTATCGCTGGATAGAGAGCCCTCATGCCCCTTGTCCGTTAGCGCTACTCGCCGTGCGGGTTTGCGCGCACTCTATGCGTTCCTGCTAAAGAAAGCGGACCTGCGATTTGCGCTCCGGTTCCAGTCGTCGCACTAAGCTTGGCCGCAAGGCGCGGAATGTCGGCTTCTGGCGAGAACTGACAATTAACCTTCGCCGTAGGAACGGCAGCAAAGTCCCATCCCACGTCACTCCGGCACACTCACGATGGTGATAACGGTTGGTTCCGATCCCGACCCGGCGTCATGAAAGGCGGCTAGGTCGGCAGTAATAAGCATTGGAAGCTGTGGCTTAAGGCGCCGGAGGACCGAGGATTGTTCGACTGGTGCATTTCACAACACGCCCTTCGTGGCGAAGATCGGGAAGGGAAGGGACCATCAAGGATGGTTGCGGGCATCACGCTGATCCCTTGACCTGATCCAGCTTCGGCTTCGTTCGCGCCGCCTGTTGCGGCCCGTGAGTCGGAGCCTTGATCATGACCCCCACCAAGCTGCTTGTCGGCCAGATTTTCGTCGTTTTTGCCATCGTCATTCTGGGCGTGTGGGCTGCGACCCA
Organism: Aurantiacibacter xanthus; assembly: GCF_003584015.1. GTDB lineage: Bacteria > Pseudomonadota > Alphaproteobacteria > Sphingomonadales > Sphingomonadaceae > Alteraurantiacibacter > Alteraurantiacibacter xanthus. The sequence goes on along the minus strand of NZ_QXFM01000145.1, from coordinate 76,622 downwards.
ATGGGCGGCTGCCATGCTTGGCTATCAGGCTCAGCTCGGACAACCCTGGGCGATGGCGTTCGGGTATCCGGTCTATCGGCCGTGGCAGCTTTTTTCATGGTGGTATCACTATGAGGCCTATGCGCCGGAAGTCTTCGACAAGGCCGGCATGCTGGCTGGAGCCAGCGGCTTCCTTGGTTGCGCTTCGGCGATTGCCGGTTCGCTCTGGCGGGCCCGCCAGAACCGGCATGTCACCACCTATGGGTCTTCACGCTGGGCATCGCGTGGCGAGATCGGCAAGGCTGGGTTGTTCCGCGATGCAGGCGTGTTTCTTGGCCGCTATCGAGGCGATTATCTGCGCCATGATGGGCCCGAACATGTCATGGCCTTCGCGCCGACCCGGTCGGGCAAGGGCGTCGGACTGGTGGTGCCATCGCTGCTGTCATGGACCGGCAGCACCGTAGTTCACGACATCAAGGGCGAGAACTGGCAGCTCACGGCCGGTTGGCGCTCGCGCTTTTCTCATTGCCTGCTGTTCAATCCGACCGATCCCCGCTCGGCGCGTTACAATCCGCTGCTCGAGGTTCGCAAAGGCCCGGACGAAGTGCGCGATGTCCAGAACATCGCCGATATTCTCGTTGATCCCGAAGGCGCGCTCGAACGCCGCTCGCATTGGGAAAAGACCTCGCATTCACTGCTCGTCGGCGCGATCCTCCACGTTCTCTATGCCGAGGAAGAAAAGACCCTCGCGCGGGTAGCAACCTTCCTGTCCGATCCCCAGCGTTCCTTCGCGCATACGCTGCGGCGAATGATGGCCACGAACCATCTGGGGACGAAGGAACAGCCGCAGGTTCACCCGGTGGTCGCCAGCGCAGCGCGCGAGGTGCTGAACAAGTCGGAAAACGAGCGCAGCGGCGTCCTTTCCACCGCCATGTCGTTCCTTGGTCTGTACCGGGATCCGATCGTGGCGCGCAACACGGCGGCCTGCGACTGGCGGATCAGCGACCTCGTCGACGCGGCCCATCCGGTCTCACTCTATCTGGTCATTCCGCCATCCGATATATCGCGGACCAAGCCGCTGGTCCGTCTCGTCCTCAACCAGATCGGGCGGCGCCTGACCGAGCGACTGGAGGGCGATCCGCACAAGAGCCGCAAGCATCAGCTCCTGATGATGCTGGATGAATTTCCGGCGCTCGGCCGGCTCGACTTCTTCGAGACTGCACTGGCTTTCATGGCGGGCTATGGCATCCGCGCTTACTTGATCGCCCAAAGCCTTAATCAGATCTCGAAGGCTTATGGCGAGAACAACGCCATTCTCGACAATTGCCATGTCCGCATCGCCTTTTCCTCGAACGACGAGAGAACCGCGAAGCGGATCAGCGATGCATTGGGCACAGCGACCGAACTGCGTGCGCAGCGCAATTATGCCGGGCACCGTCTCGCACCCTGGCTCAGCCATGTCATGGTGTCGCGGCAGGAAACCGCCCGTCCGCTGCTGACGCCGGGTGAGGTGATGCAATTGCCGTCCGCAGATGAACTGGTGCTTGTGTCGGGCCTCGCGCCGATCCGCGCGAAAAAGCTTCGCTATTTTGAAGACGCCAATTTCACTGCCCGCGTCCTTCCGCCACCCAGCCTCGGTCCTGATGATGGCGTCTATGTCGATCGCCCCAGCCCGCGGCCCGATGACTGGGGCAGCGAGGTGCGCGGTCTGCATGAAAGGCTGGTAGCGACCGCTGATCAGGAAGGCGCCTCCTTTGATGAGGAAGCCGAAGGCGGCCTGCAGCAGCAGCGCCATCCCGGCCTTGCCGAAGAACGGCCCGAGCCAGTCACTGAACCTGGCGCGGACATGATCCCCGGCATCGAGGATGAGAGTGATACGGCTGCGGACCGGCAGACCATGGACCGCCTGCGGGGTCTCGGCGCTGTCCAGCGAGCCCATGCGATGAATGAAGCCGATCGTGGTGACGATCTGCTGCCGAGCTTCTGAGGGGAGGGCTGCCTGTGAAACCCCGCCATCACCTCTATCTCGACGATGAACTGACCGCTCAGCTGGAACGATTGGGATCGAAGCCGGGCACCTCCAAGTCAGCCATCGTTGCCGATGCGCTGCGCGACTATCTCAACCGGCGTGCGACCCGCCAGGTCGACGATCTTCTGAAAGTTCGGCTCGACCGTATGAGCTCGCAGCTCGGACGGATCGAACGCGACAGCCTCGTGCTGCTCGAGACGCTTTCGCTGTTCGTACGCTACCAGCTTACCGTTACCGCACCGCTTCCCGAGGGAGACAAGGCGGCGCAGGCGATTGGTCGGGAGCGCTTTCGCCGGTTCGTTGATCAGGTCGGGCGGCAGCTGGCGACGGGGCGGTCCATTGGTGCCGCGGCTTCCGAGGGGGCCGGACAATGAGCGGCGTCAACAGCCAGGCGGAGGGCCGCCGTCGCGCCATGCTGCGCACCGCCATGGGCCCGGCGATTGCGGCCGCGCTTGGCGATCCCCGCGTCATCGAGATCATGGTCAACCCCGATGGGTCTCTCCGGCTTGACCTCCTGGGCGAAGGCCGCCTCGATACGGAATTGCGTGTGGAGCCGGCGGAAGCCGAACGCATCATCCGTCTGGTCGCCAGCCATGTTCGAACCGAAGTCCATGCCGGCGCGCCTATCGTGAGCGCGGAACTGCCTGAAGGAGGTGAACGCTTCGAAGGTCTGCTGCCACCGGTCGCCAGTGCGCCGTGCTTTTCGATCCGCAAGCCGGCGGCCCGCATCCACAGGCTGATCGACTATGTCGCGGATGGCATCATGCGCGCCGAAGTCGCGCTGGCGCTCTCCATGGCGGTGGTCGAGCGCAAGAACATCCTTGTCGCGGGCGGGACCTCGTCAGGCAAGACGACGCTCGCCAACGCGCTGCTGAACGAGATGGCCACGCTCGATGAGCGGGTTATTCTGATCGAGGATACGCGCGAGCTGCAATGCGCCGCTGCCGATACCGTAGCGCTGCGAACCAGGCCAGGCATCGTCACGATGGCCGATCTGGTCCGTTCGACCCTGCGGCTGCGTCCCGATCGTATCATCGTCGGCGAAGTGCGTGGCGGCGAAGCGCTCGACATGCTCAAGGCGTGGAACACCGGGCATCCAGGTGGGATCGCCACGGTCCACGCCAATTCCGCGCGTTCCGCGCTTTATCGGATCGAGCAACTCGTCGCCGAATGCGTGGTCACGGTTCCGCGCCGTCTGATCGCCGAAGCGATCGACATTGTCGTGTTCATTTCCGGCCGGGGCACCGGTCGCAGGATCGAGACTGTGGCCGAGGTCAGCGGGCTCGATGCCGACGGTGATTTTGCCGTCACCGACCTCGCCATTCCCAACAGCACAGGAGATTGAATCATGCACGTCCGCTATCTGTCCGCCATACGCCATTTGCCGAACCCGCTGCTTATTGCCGCGGCGGCTCTCGTCTTCCCCACCGTAGCCATGGCCTCCGGCTCCGGCATGCCATGGGAAGAGCCACTCCAGCAGATCCTTGAATCCGTTCAGGGTCCTGTCGCCAAGATCGTCGCGGTCATCATCATTATCACGACCGGGCTGGCGCTGGCCTTTGGTGAGACATCGGGCGGCTTTCGCAAGCTGATCCAGATCGTCTTCGGCCTCTCGATCGCCTTTGCCGCCAGTTCCTTCTTCCTGTCCTTCTTCAGCTTCGGCGGCGGAGCGCTGGTCTGATGGTCGGCGCCGGCTCCATCGCGGCGGCAGGGCAGGTCGAGGGCTTCGAGGTCCCGCTCCATCGCGCGCTTACTGAACCGATCCTCTTGGGCGGAGCGCCGCGAGGCATCGCAATCCTCAACGGAACGCTCGCCGCCGCGATGGGGCTGGGACTTCAGCAGTGGATCGCGGGGCTTCTGCTCTGGCTCGCCGGACACAGCATCGCGGTGTTCGCGGCCAAACGCGATCCCGATTTCGCCACCGTCCTCGCTCGCCACCTCCGGCAGAAGGCCTGTCTCTCATGCTGAACCTCAAGGAATATCGCGTGACCGCCGACCGGCTTGCTGATCATCTGCCCTGGGCCGCACTGGTTGCCCCCGGCGTCGTGCTCAACAAGGATGGCAGTTTTCAGCGGACCCTGCGCTTTCGCGGCCCCGATCTCGAAAGTGCGACCGAAGCCGAACTCGTCTCGGTCTGCGCGCGAGCCAATAACGCGCTGCGGCGACTGGGTTCGGGCTGGGCGCTGTTCTTCGATGCCGAGCGCCTGCAGGCGCTCGGCTATCCTGCAAGCGACTTTCCCGATGCAGCATCATGGCTGGTCGATGAGGAACGCCGGGCCCATTTCGATGGACGGCGCGCCGAGCATCTCGAGAGCCGCTATCACCTGACCCTCTGTTATCTGCCACCTGCCGATCAGGTGAGCCGGGCCGAACGGGCGCTCCTCGAGCGCGATGTTCCGCAGCAAGGACGAGACTGGCGGCAGGAACTGCGTGCGTTTGTCGCGGAGACCGACCGGGTGCTCGATCTGCTGGCTGGCTTCATGGCCGAAGTCAGAGCGCTCGACGATGCCGAGACGCTGACATTCCTCCACGGCAGCATCTCGACGAAGCGGCATGCCGTCGCGGTCCCGGAAACGCCAATCTATCTCGACGGGCTGCTGGTCGATACACCGCTTTCGGGCGGGATCGAGCCCATGCTGGGGGACCAGCATCTGCGGACGGTGACGGTCATGGGTTTCCCCAACGCCACCCGGCCGGGCATTCTCGATGCGCTCAACCATCAGGGCTTCGCCTATCGCTGGGTCACCCGCTTCATCGCGCTCGACAAGACGGCAGCGAACAAGACCCTGATCCGCATCCGTCGGCAATGGTTCAACAAGCGCAAGTCGATCGCGCAGCTCATGCGCGAGGTGATGATGAATGAACCGGTTCCGCTCACGGACAGCGACGCCGACAATAAGGTCGCCGATGCCGATCTCGCGCTGCAGGCGCTGGGCGGCGATCATGTGGCCTTTGGATATTACACCGCCACCATCACCGTGTCCGATACGGATCGCGCTGCGGCGGACGAAAAAGTCCGCATTGTCGAGCGCATCGTCAATGGCCTCGGCTTTACCTGCATTCGCGAGAGCGTGAACGCGGTGGAAGCCTGGCTCGGGTCGCTGCCCGGCCATGTCTATGCCAATGTCCGGCAGCCGCTGGTCCATACGCTGAACCTGGCGCACCTGATGCCCTTGTCGAGCGTCTGGGCGGGGCCGGTGCGCAACGATCATCTGGCCAAGGTCACCCGAACGGAATGTTCGCCGCTGCTCTATGCGGAAACCAGCGGATCGACACCGTTTCGCCTTTCCACCCATGTCGGCGACGTCGGACATATGCTGATCGTCGGACCGACCGGTGCCGGTAAATCGGTGCTGCTGGCGCTGCTCGCCCTGCAGTTCCGCCGCTACCCCGGATCGCAGGTCTATATCTTCGACAAGGGCCTGTCGGCCCGCGCCGCTGTGCTGGCTTGCGGCGGTGAGCATCACGCGCTGGGGGAAGGCGATGGTCTCGCCTTCCAGCCCCTGAAGGCTATCGACGATGAGAGCGAGCGGGCCTGGGCGGCCGAGTGGATTGCGTCGCTGCTGGTTCACGAGAAGGTCGAGGTAACAGCCGAGGTGAAGGAAGCGCTCTGGTCGGCGCTGACGAGCCTTGCGAGTGCGCCCGCCGAAGAGCGGACGCTGACCGGTCTTTCAGTCCTGCTCCAGTCCAACGCGCTCAAGGCCGCGCTCATGCCTTATACGCTGGAAGGGCCGTTCGGCAGGCTGCTCGACGCCGCTGAGAACAGTCTCGCCCTCGGGGCCATGCAGTGCTTCGAAACCGAAACGCTCATGCACTCGGCAGGTGTGGTGCTGCCCGTGCTCACCTATCTGTTCCATCGGCTCGAAGAGCGGTTCGACGGCAGGCCGACGCTGCTGGTGCTCGACGAAGCCTGGGTTTTTCTCGACAATCCGGTCTTCGCCCAGCGCATCCGCGAATGGCTCAAGGTCCTGCGAAAGAAGAATGTCAGCGTGGTGTTCGCCACGCAGAGCCTTGCCGACATCGCGGACAGCAGCATTGCCCCGGCGATCATCGAGAGCTGCCCACAGCGCATCTTTCTCGCCAACGACCGCGCGATCGAACCGCAAGGACGCGCCGCATATGAACGCTTCGGGCTCAATGACCGGCAGATCGAACTGATCGCCCGTGCGACACCCAAGCGGCACTATTATCTGCAATCCCGGCGGGGCAATCGGCTGTTCGAGCTGGCGCTTGGCCCGGTTGCGCTCAGCCTGTGCGGGGCTTCCGATCCGGAAACACAGCAGCTGATCGACCGACTGCTTGCCGAACATGGGCAGGCCGCGTTCCCCGCCGCCTTTCTTGAAGTGCGCGGCCTCAGTTGGGCCGCTGAGCTTCTCCGAGACTTCCCCGGCGCGAACAACGCCGGGGAAGACCCCGTCCACCCCCAGCAGAAGGAGCTCTTCTCATGAAATCGCCTATTCTCGCGTCCGTCCTTGCAGGCATCGCCTGCACTGGCGCAGTCATCATTCCGCTCGCGCCGGCACATGCCCAGTTCGGCGGCGTCGTGTTCGACCCAAGCAATTATGCGCAGAATGTGCTGACAGCCGCGCGCACGCTGCAGCAGATCAACAATCAGATCCAGGCGCTGCAAAATCAGGCGTCGATGCTGACCAATATGGCAAAGCACCTACAGCGTCTCGATTTTTCGTCGCTGACGCAGATCACCCGGTCGATGCAGAAGATCGGCACGCTGATGGATCAGGCCGAGGGTATCGCCTTCGACCTTGCCTCAACCGACGAGGCGCTGCGCCGGCAGTTTCCCGCTGCCTTCGACACGGCGCTGTCGACCAGCGAGATCGTAGCGCAGGCGCGGACCCGCTTTACGGCGTCGATGCAGGGCTATCGCCAGACCATGCGGGTCCAGGCGCAGGTGGTCGAGAATATCGATGAGGACGCCGACCTCCTCGCCCAACTGGTATCCCAAAGCCAGTCCGCGACCGGCAGTCTGCAGGCGGCTCAGGCGACCAACCAGCTCATCGCGCTGTCGGCCAAGCAACAGCTTCAGATCCAGCAGATGATGGCGGCGCAATATCGCGCCGAAGCGCTCGAGCGTGCGCGCCAGCAACAGGCCATGGAAGCCGCCCGCGAGCAGACCCGGCGCTTCATCGGCTCGGCCCGCATCTACACGCGCGACTGACGGCACCCGGAAGGCGGCCTGGCCCATGAACCCTGACCTCAACATCATCGACGGCTTCCTTGAAGCCTTCATCAGCTACATCGACAGCGGCTTCGGGCTGCTCTCGGGCGACGTCGCGTTTCTCACCAGCGTGCTGATCGGCATCGACGTGACGCTGGCGGCGCTCTGGTGGGCGATGGACAATGATCAGGATGTGCTGGGCAAGCTCATCAAGAAGGTCCTCTACGTCGGGGCCTTCGCCTTCATCATCGGCCAGTTCAGCACGCTTGCCGAGATCATTTTCAGGAGTTTTTCCGGCCTCGGGATAACCGCGGGCGGGGGAGGCCTCTCTGCCGACGATTTGATGCATCCCGGCGCAATCGCCGGGACCGGCTTCGAGGCGGCGCATCCGCTGCTCGATCAGGTGTCCGAGCTGTCGGGGTTCCCCGAATTCTTCGGCAATTTCCTGTCGATCGCGGTGCTGCTCATCTGCTGGCTGCTCGTGGTGCTGGCCTTCTTCATCCTCGCGATCCAGCTCTTCATCACCATCCTTGAGTTCAAGCTGACGGCATTGGCAGGCTTCGTCCTCGTGCCTTTCGCCCTGTGGAACAAGACCAGCTTCCTGGCTGAACGCGTGCTCGGCAATGTCGTGTCGGCGGGCATCAAGGTCATGGTGCTCGCCGTCATTGTCGGGATCGGCACCAACCTTTTCGACGAACTGACCGCGCTCGTCGGTAGCGAGCCGGACATTGCCGAGGCGCTCAGCCTGCTGATGGGCGCGCTGACCCTATTCGGTCTCGGCATTTTCGGCCCGGGCATCGCAGCGGGCCTTGTATCCGGCGCACCCCAACTCGGCGCGGGCGCCGCTGTCGGCACGGTGGCAGGCGCTGCGATCATGTCCGGCGGCGCTGCAATGCTCGGTGCGCGCGGCGCGATGATGGCGGGACGGGGCGGCATGGGTGCGATCCGGGCCGGAACCGCGATGGGTTCGGCTGCCTCGAGCGCCTACCGGCTTGGTCAGGAAACCGCCGGGAGCGCAAGCATCGGTGCCGGCCTTGCCGGTCTGGCCACCGCTGCCGGAGGTGCTGCATCGCAAGGCGCTAGAGCGGCCGCTTCGCGCATCGCAACCCCACTTCGATCCAGTGTGGAGAAGGGCCGGCAGGCCGCCTGGAACGCGGGGCAAACCTCATCGACATCGCCCGCCTCCGGCACAGGGCCGGCGGCCGGGGCGGGTGCATCACCTGCCGGCATGCCCGCCTGGGCGCAGAGCCTGCGCTCCGAGCAAACCGCCCGTCATCGCCGGCACATGGCGATGCAGGCGCTGCGCGACGGAGACCGGCCCGGCAGCGGCGCAAATCCCAACCTCAGCGATAAGGAGTAAACTCCATGATCTTCAAGCGATCGATCCAGCGCTATGGGGTGACGCCCCAGCCCGAGACACCCTATCAGCGTGCCGGTCAGCTCTGGGATGAGCGTGTCGGCTCGGCCCGTGTCCAGGCCCGGAACTGGCGGCTTGTCGCCTTTTCCTGCCTCGGTCTCACCGGTGTCCTGATCGGTGCGAATGTCTGGCAGTCGATGCAAAGCCGCGTCGCGCCCTATGTGGTGGAAGTCGATCGTCTCGGCGAAGCGCGCAGTGTCGCCCCGGCAATCCAGAACTACCAGCCCACGGACGGGCAGGTCGCCTGGCATTTGGGGCGCTTCATATCGAATGTCCGCTCGGTCTCGACCGATCCGGTGCTGGTGAAACGCAACTGGCTCGATGCCTATGACTTCGCCACCGACCGGGCGGCGATCTTCCTCAACGAGTACGCGCGGTCGAATGATCCTTTCGCCGGAATCGGTCAGCGCAGCGTTTCGGTCCAGGTGACGAGCGTGGTGCGCGCTTCGGATAGCAGCTTTCAGGTCAAATGGACCGAGAGCATTTATGAGCGCGGGAGTCTCGCCAAGACCGAACGCTGGACGGTCATGCTCACCGTAACGATGCAACCGCCCAAAACGGCCGATGCCCTGCGCAAGAACCCGCTCGGCCTGTTCGTCAATGCCATCGACTGGGCCCGCGAACTCGATGGCCAGCCATCCCCATCTCCGTGGCAGGGGCAAGCAGCTGACCTTGCTGTGCCCGCAGCCCCCCGCCGCTGAGCCCCCGACGGCTGCCGACCCAGAACAGAAAGGAGCCCGTCCATGATTGCCCGCCTTTCCCTGCCCCTTCCCGTAATGGTGCTGCTGTCCGCCTGCGCCGGGAAGACGCCGCCGCCAGCGATCGCGCTCGATAGCGCGCAATTCCGGCCTGCCGTGCTTGAGGCTGAACCAGCCAAACCCGTCGAGATCGTCGAAACACCCGTGCCGCTGCCCTTGCCAGGCCAGCTTCTCCCGCCGCCGTCGGTCAGGGTTGATGCCGGACCTCCCACGGCACGGGTTGAAGCAGCGAACCGTGCGGCGACGCGCGAACCGTCGAGCGCAGGCTATATCAACGCCGTGCAGGTCTACCCCTGGACCGACGGCGCGCTCTACCGGCTTTACGCAGCCCCGGAGCAGGTGAGCGATATCGCGCTCCAACCCGGCGAAAAGCTCGTGGCGGTTTCGGCAGGCGATACCGTGCGCTGGGTCATCGGCGACACCTCGAGCGGAGCCGGCGAAACTGCGCGGGCGCACATATTGGTCAAGCCCTTCGCGCCGGGGCTCAAAACCAACATGGTCATCACCACCGACCGGCGCGCCTATCATCTGGCGCTCGAAAGCACCGACAAGACCGCGATGGCGGCGATCAGCTGGACTTACCCGCAGGATCGCCTGCTCGCCTTGCAGCGGCAAAACGAACGTGCCCAGGAGGCGCGGCCGGTGGCGGACAATGTCGCGCTCACCAATCTGCGCTTCCGCTATGCCATTACCGGCGACAATCCGCCCTGGCGCCCCGTCCGGGCATGGGACGATGGCAACAAAGTCTATATCGAGTTTCCGGCCCGGCTCGATCAGGGCGAGGCGCCGCCCCTGTTTGTGGTCGGGCCGCTCGGGCAAAGCCAGCTGGTCAACTACCGTGTCAGCGGCAATCACTACATCGTCGATCGCCTCTTTGGCGCCGCTGAGCTGCGGCTTGGCGAAGACCCGCAGGCTGTCGTGCGCATTTCCCGCACCGATGCGGCGCAGGGGAGGGCACGCCCATGAGCGGCCCCGACAAGGATAACGCTGGCGCGGATCCGCGTGCTCCCGGCGAATCTACAGCGCTGCCGCCTGAACCGTCCAAGCAGAATGCGGAAAAGCTTGTCCTGCGCACCGCACCCCGGCGCGTCGTCCGGTTCCGGCGCGGTGTGATCATCGGCGGAGCCGCTTGCGCCTCGCTCGCCATCGCCGGTGTCGCCTGGATGGCACTTGGGCCGAAGACGTTGCAGGTGGTCGCCACCGGTAATGAGAAGGCTGTCGCGGACCGGCGCACGCCCGCCGATGCCGTCGCCAATCTGCCAGGAACCTACGGCGAGCTGCCGCCCGGTGTTCCGGTGCTGGGCGATCCGCTGCCCGGTGATCTCGGGCGGCCGATCCTCGAGCACCAGCGCGGTCTCGGCATCGATCCGGCAACCGATCGGGGTGCCATGCCGCCGTCCATGACCATGGAGGAGCAGGCGGCCGAGGCTGAGCGTCAGCGGATCGCTGCCCAGGCGGCGCAGGCCCGCGAAGCAGGCGTCATGGTCCAGTCGTCTGGGCGTGGTGCAGCGGCGCCGGTCACAGGTGGGGAGAGCACGCCCACAGGCAGTGCGGCGCCAGGCCAGAGCGAGCAGGCGGGGCGTCTCGCGCTCGATCCGGAGCGGGACCAGAATAGCCAGCAGCGCAAGCTCGATTTTGTCGGGAGCCAAGCGGTGGGCGGCATTACCAACGCCCACGCGCTCCAGACTCCGGCATCGCCCTATCAACTGATGGCGGGCAGCGTCATCGCCGCCAGCCTGTTAACGGGGCTCAATTCCGATCTTCCGGGCATGGTGGTGGCGCAAGTGACCGAACCGGTCTTCGATACCGTGACCGGGCGTATCCTGCTCATCCCGCAAGGCTCGCGACTGATTGGCAGCTATGACAGCGTCGTGGCTTTCGGTCAGCGGCGCGCCTTGCTGATCTGGCAGCGGATCATCCTGCCCGATGGCAGTTCGGTTCAGATCGACAATCTTCCCGCCACCGACAGCGCGGGCTATGCGGGCCTCGCCGACAAGGTCGACTTCCATAGCTGGCAATTGCTCAAGGGCGTCGCGCTCTCGACACTGCTCGGCGTCGGCACCGAACTCACACTTGGCAGCGACGAGAGCGATCTTGTCCGCGCGATCCGGCAATCGACCCAGCAATCCGCTCATCAGGCGGGGCAGCAGATCGTCTCGAAGAACCTCAACATCCAGCCCACTATCACCGTCCGTCCCGGATGGCCGCTGCGCGTGATCGTCCACAAGGACATCGTGCTGCGGCCTTGGGCGGGCGCCCGCTAGACAAGGAGAGCCGCGATGCTCAAGCTCGCCAAACTGCCCGACCGGACACCGGTCAAACTGGCCATCACCATCACGCCCGATCTCGCCCATGCGCTCAGCGACTATGTGACGATCTACAACCGGACCTATGGCGACAAGGCCGAAGTGGCGGACCTTGTGCCCGCCATGCTCGACAGCTTCCTGGCCAGTGATCGTGCCTTTGCCAAGGCGCGCAGGGAAAAGCCGGGGGAGGGCTAGCCTATGTCGGTCCTCGGTACCTTCAAACCCTCGAAGACAGGAGGCTGGGAAGGAAACCTCCGCACGCTGGGAATCAACGAACCATTGCGGCTTGTACCCAATGACGATCATTCCTCCGATAACGCTCAGGCCTTCCATGTGATGTTCGGCCCGCAGAGGATCGGCGACGCGTGGGAAGCTTACACAAGGGATGAGAGGCAGCGCGACTATCTGCGGCTGCGTATCGATGATCCGAGTTTCGCGCGTCCGATGATCGCTGCGCTGTTTCCTGATGATGATGGAAAGTCGGCACAGTTGATGTGGCGGCGCTGAGGGAGGTTTGACGCCAATGCAATATTTGCCGATCCTCGCAACATCATTCAGTCGCGCCTCGGTGTAGCGTGATGGACAATTCGCGTCTTTCTACACAACGAATCCAATTTATCACGGTCGAGGAGTTCGCCGGTATGGCTCGTGTCTCCCGACGAACTATCGATCGCTACCGGCGTGCTCGGCCGGATGGCTTTCCAGCCGAATATGATCTCGGCCGCGGTTTGGTTCCTCGTCCGCGTTTCAAACTCGAAGAGGTCGAGCGGTGGCTCGATTCCCGAGCGTTGTGGTGACGCCATGCAGCGCTTCAATCGGGCGATAATATTTTCGAGGCCTGCAGAAGCCGATGCCAATGGCTCGACTGAGGTAATCAAGAATGGCTTGGATCGTAAGAGGTCATCGGAAGACTACACATGGAATTGTGTCATGATTTGTGATATTGACCGACCGATAGTCGGCAATTAGAAGAGAGAAATCGGCAGTTTTGTGTCGATTTCGCCGCGTTGTTTGGGGCGATATCGCGTCATCATAATCCGCGTGTCGGGGGTTCGAGTCCCTCCTCCGCTACCATTCCTTGATCCGGAAGCTTCCACTAGCTTCCGCATTTTTCCAAAAATCGAAAGAAAAGCAGAGGTTTGCGGGTGATTCGCGTCCGCATGCGCCCATGGTCTTCCACATGCAGCCAGATTTGGTGTGGGGGTATTTTGGGGGTATTTTCGCGGAGTGTCGGAAAGGAGCGATACCCCCAATGCCTCTCACGGAGACTCAGGCCCGAAATTCCAAGCCAAGTGATCGCGCCTACAAGCTGGCCGACGGGGAGGGCCTATTCCTGTTCGTCCAGCCGAACGGATCAAAGTTGTGGCGGATGAAGTACCGCTTCGCAGGCAAGGAGAAGTTGCTCTCGTTCGGCGCTTACCCAGATCTCGGGATAGCTGCAGCGCGTGCCAAGCGCACAGCCGCAAAGGCGTTGCTAGCCGAGGGCAAGGATCCAATGAAATCCAAGGGGGAAGTGATCTCCCAGGAGGGTGCCACTTTCTTTGATGTCGCAAAGCGCTGGCATGAAAATCGAAAGAGCGCGTTGAATGCCGCGCACGCCGAACGCGTCTGGTCGCGCATGGAAAGGGACGTGTTTCCAGCCATCGGCGAGAAACTCGTTCATGAAATCACGGCGCCCGACGTCCTGGCAATGATACGCAAAATCGAAGCAAGAGGCGCGCTCGATATCAGCCGGCGTGCGAAGCAAGGGTGGGGCAAGTCTTCCAGTTCGCAATCGCGTGTGGCCTGGCCTCGAATGATCCGACGACACATCTGCGTGGGGCGCTAAAGCCGCGACCACGAGTGAAGCATATGAGCCGTCTGCCGCTCAGCGAATTGCCCGCATTCATCGAGAAGCTGCATGCCTACCAGGAAGAGGGCGAACGGCGGTCCTCAATCACCCGTGACGCAGTTCTCTTTGCGCTCCTGACTTGGGTTCGAACGAAGGAGCTCCGCTTCGCCGCCAAATCCGAGTTCGAAGACCTCGGCGGCAAATCACCTGTCTGGCGCATACCGGCCGAGCGAATGAAGATGGGACGAGAGCATTTGGTGCCCCTCTCGCAGCAGGCAACGCACATCGCGAAATCTATGATAGCAGCAGCGCCTGGCGAGTTTCTCTTCCCGGGTAATGGCCCAAACAAGCCGCTTTCAGAGAACACAATGATCTACGCGCTCTATCGCCTCGGATACCACAGTCGCCAAACCGTACACGGCTTCCGGGGCTTGGCGAGCACCTGGGCCAATGAGCAGTTGGTCGAGTTCGGCAAGCCGCCCATGTGGATCAGAAAATACCATGAGGATTGGGTCGAACTACAGCTCGCGCATTCGGAGAAAAACGACGTGCGTGGAGCTTACAATGCCGCTGAATACCTGGCTCCTCGGCGCCGGATGATGCAGGACTGGGCTGACTATCTGAGCGGCGGGAAGGTCATCGACATCAAGAAGGCAGGGAAGCGCGCAGCCTGATAACTAGGGCGTCGATCAGACCGGTCCAATCCAGTCTGCGCGCAAACGATCTCGACCTGCGACAACCCCCTCGACAATCACCGCTGATCCGACGAATTCGCATTCGGGTTCTTCCCTCTCGATGATCCAGACGACGTCGTCTGTCGTGGTCAGGAACAACCCGCGTCTACCCCGGCTCAAAACTCCCGAGACGCGTCTTCGATCCGCGCTCACAACACCCCCCGTTCAAAAACGCCAATGGCGCAGCACTTCACGCACATAGGCCGGTGTCTCGCCATTGCGAGGAATACCGCCTGCGCGCTCGACGGCACCTGGACCTGCGTTGTATGCGGCGAGGGCCAGATGAACCACCCCGAATTTGTCCAGCATCTGGCGTAGGTATCGGGCCGCACCCAAGATGTTCGCCTTGGGATCGAAGCGATTTGAAACGCCAAGGTCCCGCGCTGTCCCTGGCATCAATTGCCCCAAGCCTGCGGCCCCGGCCTTGCTGATGGCCATCGGATTATATCGTGATTCCGTCCATACAAGAGCGTCGAGAAGGCCGCTTGGTAGCGAGTATTGCGCCTCAGCAGCGTAAACATGAGGAAGGTAGCTTGCCCGACGGAAGCCCGATGGCGCGCTGCCTTGGGGCTTTGGATATCGATAGGGCAGATAGGTTCGACCCGCATCGGTAGCCGGCGGCTCGGACGAGGCCGTTGGAGGCTTTCTCCAAATGCCATGTTCGACGAGAAGGAAGCCATCAGTCCCTTCTGCAACGCGGAAGCCATCGGTCGTCAACTCCGAGGCAACGGTCATCTGAGGGGGCTCCATATCCTGCGCGTGAGCGGGGAGGACGGACCCAAATCCTGTCGTTGCCCCTGCAACTACTGCCCATTTCAGTCTCATTCCCGAATCCTTTGGTGGTCGAATCGAGAAAGAACATATATAGAACATATGATGTAGGAAAATGAAACGTCAGCGACGCAGAGCGGAGGCTGCGCGGGTGGAGGCACGTTACGATGGAGATGCCCCCATGCACCAACACCGATCATCCCAATTCCAAGGTCTGCAACTGGAAACCCGCGCGCGCAAGATAGTCGAGCAGCTGGGCGGTGCCTGGTCGCGTTCGCGCGGAATGTGCTGCTGTCCGGCCCACGACGACCGCACTCCTTCGCTAAGTATCACACTCGGAAAGCGCGCAATTCTTGTTCATTGCTTTGCCGGCTGCACGAACGAGGCGGTGTTAGAAGCCATGGCCGGGCTCGGAATACGAATTGCGGACCTGTTCGATGGCACGAGTGGTCCGATCGTGGCCGAACCGCGCGAGGAAGTCGCCAATCGCAATGCGCTGAGGCTCTGGCGTGAGGCGTCGACCATCGCTGGCAGCCCCGCCGAGAAGTACCTCGTGTCCAGAGGCATCACGATTTCTTCGCCGGAGCTGCGTTTCCACCCGCATATGCCGCTGGGGCCAAAGGGTGCTGTCCGGTTTCTACCCGCGATGGTGGCGGCCGTGCGCAATGATGCCGGAATTCTGGCGCTGCACCGCTCCTTCCTTGACCTCGACAAAACCAGCTTGGCTTCTTTCGATCAGCCCAGGCGTGCGTTAGGCAGCCCCGGTTCTGGGGCGGTGCGTTTCGCGTACCCGAATGGGGGACGCCTTGGCCTCGCAGAGGGAAACGAAACGGCCCTCTCAGCGATGCAAATGTTCAAGGTTCCCTGCTGGGCGACGCTAGGAAACGAACGCTTCGGCTTGGCCACAATCCCGGAATCGGTGCACCAGCTGTATCTCTTTGTCGACAATGATGCGGGCGGGCACCTTGCTGAAGAGCGTGCGCGAGATGCCTACGCTTGCGAAGGGCGGCTGATTGTCACCAGGCGTCCGGAGCTACCCGGCGACGACTGGAATGATGTGCTCATGCGCTCAGTCCGAGCTGCGGTCTGAATGTCGGTGAGAGGAAAGCGGGCTTGGGGCCTTGTGAGGCCCCCGGGCGGATCCATCCGAACGGACACCCGGACAAACCCAGGGCCTCTTCAGGAGGTCTCTCATGTCACACGCAAATACCGCTTTCGCATTCTCCGATCCCGCCGAGCCGCAAGTGCTGGCAGCGGCGAGGGCGCTGGCCGCGCGGCTCGCTGCAGATCAAGCAATTTCACGGCTCACTGTGAATGCAACAATGGCCGATCACTTCGGCGGTAGCGACGCCGAAGGACGCTGGTCCGTACGCGATGCCCATGCCGCACTTGAATTGGCGCAGGTGTTGTTCCTGGCGCAGGCAACTGAATTCTCACCTGCAATGTCTTCCAGCTTCGCCGATGAGGCATTCACGCACCTCGAACGTCTGGTCCCGACCCAGTCCAACCGGAGCGATGAGCAGATCGAGTGGCAACAATTCGCGACGCCGCCCCGTCTGGCCTGGATGGCTGCAAAGGCATGCGCGATTTCTGCCGCTGAACTGGTTCTCGAGCCGTCGGCCGGGACCGGGATGCTGGGCGTATGGGCAGCAAAGGCAACTGCGCGTCTTGCTCTCAACGAGATATCGCCGCTGCGCCGCGAATGCCTGGGCGTCGTGTTTCCGGAGGCGACAGTCACGGGATTTGACGGGGAACTGATCGACGAACTTCTCACGCCCGACGTGGGTCCGAGCGTGGTGCTGATGAACCCGCCATATTCACACGGTATCGAGAGGGGCCACGATAGCCGCACTGGCGACCGGCACTTACGTTCTGCCTGGAAGCGCCTTCTGCCCGGTGGCCGCCTGGTCGCAGTGATGCCCGAATGGTTCGAGCTTCCGAAGTTCCTCGCCGGGATCGCTGGTCCCCTCTCGTTGCGCCTCAACGCGACGATCGAGCGCGGTTTCATCAAGCAGGGCACCTCAATCTCAACCCGGCTCCTGATTCTCGACAAGGCTGAGGATGGTACCAGCCCGATCATTGCCCAGCCGGCAAACTTTGCCGAGCTTCATCTGCTGATCGATATGCTCCCTGACCGGGTAAGCCTGCCCGCGGGACCCAGCATCGGCATTAAGCCAGCATTGCCGCTTCGGCTGGTTGCGAACAAGACGAAACCAGTTCCACTTAAGGTCCATCCAACCAATGCGGCGCCGTCGATCCTGCCGCTTGATTTTACTCCGCTCGAAGCACCTGCGCCGATCGAAAGCCAGGTTGGGCATTATTTGCCCTACCGGCCGAGCCGGATCTCAATTGCAGATGCTGTCCCGCATCCGACCCCCCTGGTCGAATCCGTTGCGATGGGTTCGATAACCGCACCCGTGCCCGAAGTGGTGCCTCAGCTTCCGTCGAACCTCATTGCTGGGGGCGTCCTATCCGCTGCGCAGGCCGAGACCCTGATCTATGCCGCAAGCGCGCATGCCCGCGATCTGCCGGGACGGTTTGAGCCCGACGACAAGGGCTGCGCCTTGAAGGCGAGCGCCGAGGGGCACGCCTACCGCATGGGCTACTTTCTTGGTGACGGAACTGGTGCAGGGAAAGGACGGCAGGTCGCTTCCGTCATCCTCGACCGGTGGGTGAGGGGTGAACGGCGCCACATCTGGATTTCCAAGAACGAAGCTTTGCTCGAAGATGCCCGCCGCGACTGGAGCGCGCTCGGCGGCCTTCCCATCGACGTCCAGCCCCTTGGCCAATGGAAGCTCGGTGTCCCGATCGGGATGCGCGAGGGCATACTCTTCGTGACTTATCCGACACTGCGTTCGGGTCGAAGCGACGCGACCAGGCTCGATCAGATTCTCGAATGGGCAGGGGAGGACTTCGACGGGCTCATCGTCTTCGACGAAGCCCATGCGATGGCCAACGCCGCAGGCGGGGAGGGCTCACGTGGTAAGGTCAAGGGATCGGAGCAGGGCATTGCCGGTGTTCGCATCCAGAATCTGCTGCCGCGCGCCCGCGTGCTCTACGCTTCGGCGACCGGGGCATCCGACGTCAATAATCTCGCCTATGCCACCCGTCTTGGCCTTTGGGGTCCCGAGACGGCTTTTGCCAATCGCGAAGCCTTCGTCGCAGACATCCGCGATGGCGGTATCGCTGCAATGGAACTGGTCGCCCGTGATCTGAAGTCACTCGGACTGTACGCGGCGAGGGCACTTTCATTCGCCGGAGTTGAGTACGAGGTTCTCGAGCATTGCCTGACCCCCGACCAGGTAGCGGTTTATGACTCCTATGCAGACGCCTGGGCAATCATTCATGCCAACCTGCGCGAGGCACTCGAGGCAACCCGGATCGTCGACACTGACAGTGGCGATACCCTGAATTCAGGCGCCAAATCGGCGGCGCTTTCGGTGTTTGAAGGCACCAAGCAGCGCTTCTTCGCGCAACTCCTTCTATCGATGAAGCTGCCGAGCCTGCTGCCTGCGATTGATACGGCACTCGCCGACGGCAATGCTGTTGTAGTGCAACTCGTCTCGACAGCCGAAGCCATGCTCAATCGCCGCCTCGCCGATCTCTCCGATGCAGAACGTGAAGCACTCGAAATCGATCTCTCTCCCCGCGAATACGTGGTTGATTACCTCACCAAGAGCTTTCCCGTGCGGCTGATGGCCGTGTTTACGGACGAGAACGGCAATGCCCGGTCCGAACCGATGAGTGATGAGAACGGTGCTCCTGTTCTCTGTCGTTCGGCGCTTGCCGCGCGCGATCGCATGATCGAGCAGCTCTGTGCCTTGCCGCCGATCGCGACGGCGCTCGATGCGATCATCGAACGGTTCGGTGTCGATCAGGTCGCCGAAGTCACCGGCCGTACTCGCCGCCTGATCGTCGGGCGCGATGGACGCCAGGTGCTCCAGTCGCGCTCTCCGCGCGCCAATGTCGCCGACACGCGAGATTTTATGGACGGGACAAAGCGGATTCTGGTTTTCTCCGATGCCGGTGGCACCGGCCGCAGTTATCATGCCGACCTTGCGGCAAAGAACCAGATGCGCCGGGTCCACTTCCTGCTTGAGCCGGGCTGGCGGGCCGATGCCGCGATTCAGGGCCTTGGCCGTACCAACCGTACCAATCAGGCATCGGCCCCGCTGTTCCGCCCGGTGACCACCGATGTGCGTGGCGAACGTCGGTTTATATCGACGATTGCACGGCGGCTCGACAGCCTCGGGGCACTGACCCGCGGGCAGCGCCAGACTGGTGGGCAGAACCTCTTTGATCCTGCCGACAATCTCGAGAGCACCTACGCCAGGGAGGCGCTTCATCGCTGGTTCGGCCTGTTGTTCGCAGGCAAGCTGGAAGCCGTTACGCTTTCCCGGTTTGAGGAATTGAGCGGGCTCAGGGTCGAAGGGCCGGACGGCGGGATGGTCGATGACCTGCCAACAATCCAGCGCTGGCTCAATCGCATCCTCGCGTTGCCGATTGCTTTGCAGAACGGCATATTTGACGAGTTTCTCGGCCTCGTCGAAGCGCGGATCGATGCAGCACGCCAGGCCGGCACGCTCGACATTGGGGTCGAGACCATTGCGGTGGAGCATTACGAGGTGCTGACCGACACTCTACTGCGCACCGATGCGCTGTCGGGCGCGACTACGCACCTCCTGGAACTTGAGATCGCCCGTGCGCTCAAGCCTATGCGGCTCGAACGCCTCGAGGAGCTCTACGGCTTTTCAGGTGCGCGTCAGCAGCTTCTGCGCAATGCGCGCTCAGGCCGGATCGGGCTGCTTGTCCCGGCGCGAAGTCTGCTCACCGACGAAGGTATGCGGGTGGCCCGCTTCGAGCTTGTCCGTCCCTTGAAGCATGGGCACATCACCGCCGATCAACTCGCGGAGAGCAACTGGGAAACGGTGGATCCAACCGAATTTCGCCGCCTGTGGCAGGTGGAGGTCGATGACGCCGCCTCAAATCACAAGCGCGAGCGCCTGCATCTTGCAACCGGCCTGCTGCTTCCGGTGTGGGACAAACTCCCTTCCGACTATGTTCGGGTCAGCCGGATTTCGGCGCGAGATGGACGCTCGCTGTTAGGCCGGGAGGTTCCCCTCCATTGCGTGCCCGAACTTTGCCAGGCGCTTGGGCTCGAGGACGAACATGCCTTTTCGGCAGAGCAAATCGTCGATGCGGTGCTCGGGACAGGGCGACCGATGCAAATCAAAAGCCGCGAAGCGCTTACGCTCAAGCGCAGCCTCGTCAATGGCGCGCAGCGGCTCGAACTGGCTGGTTGGTCGGCGTCGCGCCTCGACTGGTACAAGACACATGGGTGCTTCACCGAGATCATACGCTATCAAACGCGACTTTTCGTCCCGACGACGAGCGCAGTAGCGGTCTTGGCGCGACTTGTGGGATGAGAATCGTTATCTTGCCAAATGGCATTCAAAGTGGTATATGCTGCCATATGGAGAATAGTCATGTTGGCTTTGCAACCCGTTGATACCGTCCCCCACGCCTTCCGACCCGATCCTGTAACTCAGGAGGAAGCATCGGCGATGTTTCGCGCCGTGCTAAACCTGTTCGGCAAATGGGAACTCACAGACGAGCAGGCAGCGACTTTGCTCGACATGCCGGTTCGCTCCTACCGGCGGTGGAAGGCTGAGGGTGCGGGCCGTGTCTCGCGCGATGGTGCGGCACGGCTCTCCAACCTGATGGGTATTCACAAGGCGCTGAGGATCATCTTTTCCGAAGCCCAGCGGGGCTACGCCTGGATCAAGGCAGGTAACGCCGCCTTTGCCGGAGCGAGTGCGCTCGACGTCATGCTTGGCGGTGAGCTGACTGATATCATGCGGGTGCGTCGCTATCTTGATGCCGAACGTGGTGCCTGGTGATTGATTCCAAGGCAATTCCGGTTGCCCAGGTCGAGTGGAAAGGTGCTGTGCGGATTATCCGCAGTGCCTTTCCACCGATCGACCTGTTCGAAGATATCGCAGACCCCGCAGATTGGCCGCTGCTGATCTCTGCCGAGCAAAAAACCAATCCCCGCATCATGGCGACGATCGGCAATCTCGATCTGGTACCTGCTGACCGCCGGGTAGGGGGCAACGGCGCATCCTATCTGATGGCCCCGTTCACGCATGTCAGCACTGACCGACCAAGTCGCTTCACCGATGGGACTTACGGCGTCCTATACGCGGGGGATTCATTCGAAACTGCGCTGTTCGAGACAATCCATCATCATGCCCGCTTCATGGCTCGCACCGTAGAAGCGCCAGGCTGGACCTCACAGTTCCGTGAGATCATCTTTTCGGTAAGCGCCGATCTTCACGATCTCAGGAGCCTTGTCGCAGGCAATCCCGCGCTTGACCCCGACAACTATGCCGCATCGCAAGTCCTCGCTGTTGCGCTCAAAGGGGGCGGGGCCGAAGGTCTTGTCTATCCGAGCATCCGGCATCCGGGTGGTGAATGTGTCGGCTTGTTCTACCCGGATTGTGCATCCGACCCCACTCAGGGACGTCACCTTGACTATCACTGGGACGGAAAGGGTGTCGATCTGGTTCGAGACGCTGGTACAGGGGCGGTGTTTCGGGTGGTGGGTTCTGCTTGAGCGAAAGATCCACGGCGCGCAGGCTAAAAAGCAATCCAGCTATGAAACGACATCCGCCCAACTTAATTTCAACGAAGTGCCCTTCACCTTGGGCAGGGCTTTGCGGTCGATCAGCTTGCCCTGCACCTCAAAGTCAGAATCAATCTTCACGATCAGGACCTTGCTAAAGTTGCGCTTGAGATTGAGCGTAATTGTGTCGTTGCTCTTGAAAGGCGTAATCGTCTTCACTTCAACGAAGTGATTGCCAATTTTGCCGTCCGACCCTTGTGCGTAATTCCGATGCAGTTTGAGCCCGTGAGTGATGGCCCCATAGAGTTCACCGAGATCGCCATACACCTGAAGGTGGCTGCCCGTGAGCTCGTAATAGTTCTGCGCAACAGCGAGCAAGTCTTGAAATATCGGAACCAGATCGACGTCGAGGTTCGGGAACCGGGCTTCGAACTCCAAACGCGCGAGATGTGTGTTGATCTCAGTCCAGGTAATCCATTCACCATCGTCGTAAATGGCGTTGTCTTCGTTCCACATGTCTGTTGGGCCGTGCATCATATTGGCATGACATGCCATCTTACCAGTAAATGACTGGTTTCCCTATCAACGACTGCGCCCAGAGAAGAGGAAAGGAAGCTTGCTTCTGACTGAGCCGAAGGAGCGTCGATGGTCGATGCTTGAGCTCGCAATCAGGAGTATGTCCCATGATCAAGTCGATCCCGCTGACCAAGTTGGTCCAGTCCCCTCGCAATGTACGCCGTCACGGTGACCCAGTCGCAGATTCCGAACTGAAAGCGAGCATTGCAGCCCATGGGTTGTTGCAGAACCTCATTGTTCGGCCTGCGGCTCGTGGCAAATTCGAGGTCGAAGCCGGAGAGCGCCGCCGGTGCGCCTTGCTGGCGCTTGCCGAAGAGAAAGTCCTGCCGAAGGGCTACGAGGTTACCTGCCTCGTGCTTGAGGACGATGCGGAAATAGCCGTCGAAACGAGCCTGGCCGAAAACTTCCATCGCCTCGCGATGAACCCAGCCGATGAAGCGCAGGCGTTCGCTGCCCTTATTGATGCTGGTGCCTCGACGGAAGATGTCGCGCGCCGCTTCGGACTGACGGTCCGCTTCGTCGAAGGCCGGCTGCGTCTCGCGACCCTTGCACCCGTCGTCCTCGATGCTCTGGCATCCGGCGAAATCACTCTCGATCTCGCCAAAGCTTTCGGCGCGACCTCCGACCAAGAAATTCAGGCTCGCGTCTATGAACAGTCGTCCTCGGGCTATTATGCGCCCAGCGCCGACAGCATCCGGCGCATGGTGCTCTCCGGCACGGTTCGCGGCAGCGACGCTCGGGCCCGTCTTGTCGGGCGCGAGGCCTATATCGCTGCAGGTGGCCGGATCGAACGCGAACTATTCGACGACGATGACAGCGAGTCCTGGGTTGATGTCGCGCTTCTGGAAAGCCTTGCCTCGGAGGAAATGGGGAAACGCGCCAAGGCGCTCGCAGCAGAGCAGGGTCTTGCCTGGGTCAAGCCGACGCTTGACGCCTATGCCAGTCACGATCTCGTAGAAGGCCTCATTCGCCTTCCAGCGGAGCCGGCTCCGTTGACTGACGCCGAACTGGCCCGCCTTGACGAGCTCGATGCTTCCTACGACGAGCATGCGGCTATTCTCGAAGACGAAGACAGCGCCGAAGAAGCAGTTGCCGCGGCCGAGGCGACGATCGAAGCGATCGAACGCGAATGCCAGGACATTCGGGCAAAGCCCCCGGAGCTGGCACCCGAACTGAAGGCCGATGCCGGAATGATCCTCGTCCTCTCGCGCGACGGCACACCGGTTCTCCAGCCAGTGTTCTACGGCGAGCGCGACATCGAAGTCGTTGGTGACGAAGATGTCGTCGAAGTCGTCGCGAGTGATGACAAACGCCGTGCAGCTCTTTCCAAGCGTCTGGTCGACGAACTTGCGATGCAACGTCGTGACGTGCTCGCGCTCCACGTGGCATCGGATCCCGGCCTTTCGCTCGACATCATGGTCTTCACCCTCGCGGATGCCGACACCCACGACTGGCGGTCACGCGCGGCCACGACCCTGCGTGGCGGCGTCCCCGCGGGTCCGATTGTCGGGTTCGAAGCGAAGGATGCGCCGGCAAGCGCATCCCTTGCGGACCTGCGCTCGGGTCTCGATGAGAGCTGGAGATCTGGCGAAGACGCTTCGTCGCGCTTCAAGATGTTTCGGGCACTCGCTGATGAAAGGCGCGCAGCATGGCTCGGCTTCGTCGTCGCTCGCACACTCGAGGCGAGCCTCAACATGGCAGGCGAACGTCAGATCACGTTCCAGGATCATCTGGGCAGCACGATCGGCATCGACATGGCGCAATGGTGGCGTCCGACCGCGGCAAACTACTTCGACCGCGTCTCGAAGCAGGTCATCCTTGATGCGCTCACCGATGTTGGCGGTTTGGAACTGTCCTCACGCTTTGCATCGGTGAAAAAGGGCGATCTCGCGATGAGCGCCGAGCGCGTCTTCGCCGGGACCTACATCACCGAGGTCGAAGTTCGGGAAAGAGCCCTCGCCTGGGTGCCCGAAGTCATGCGTTTTGCCGACCAGCCGGAAATTCCTGCCGATAACGAAGCGCAAAGTCCCGATGCGGATTTCGTCGCCAACGACGACAATCAGCCCCCGAGCGAGCTGGCCGCCTGACCTCCTCCTGACAGGAACGGCTGCTCGCCACCGTGAAGCGGTCCTCCGGCACATGCCGGGGGGCCGCTTCCTTCATGGAAAGAGAGCGGAGGGGGCTCCGGGATCTCCGGCACTGACCGACGGAACTGTCGTCAGGCCATTTCAGGAGATACAACATGGCCTATCGGAAGGGACAAAGCGGCGGAATGTCGCCTGCTACCCGTATCACCCAGGAAATCATCGCCCGCCTCGAGTCCGGCACGAAGCCGTGG
The DNA here is from genome assembly GCF_003584015.1 of Aurantiacibacter xanthus. Classification (GTDB taxonomy): domain Bacteria; phylum Pseudomonadota; class Alphaproteobacteria; order Sphingomonadales; family Sphingomonadaceae; genus Alteraurantiacibacter; species Alteraurantiacibacter xanthus. Next base: position 52,082 of record NZ_QXFM01000145.1, on the reverse strand, counting down.
ATCAAGCCATGGCGCGGTGTGCCAGTCTCGCGCCCATTGCGGGCGTGCGGCATCCCTTATCGCGGCATGAATGTATTCTGGCTCTGGATGGTTGCCGACATGTGCGGTTACGCCTCGCCGTTCTGGATGACCTACAATCAGGCCAATGAACTGGGCGCACAGGTGCGCAAGGGTGAAAAATCCACCATCGCCATCTTCTACAAGAGCTACACCAAGGAAGTCGAAGCCCCCGACACCGGCGAAAAAACCGACGAAAGTCGTCGTGTGTTGAAGGCCTATCCGGTTTTCAATGCTGATCAGGTCGAAGGTCTGCCGGAGCGTTTCCATCCCGCCGCGACGCTTGAGGTGGTGGAGCCCGAGGGCCGTCAGGCTGAACTCGACTCATTCTTTGCCCGTATTCCGGCCGTCCTACGTCATCAGGGCGACGAAGCCTATTATGAGCCGGTAGCTGACCGGGTGACAATGCCGCCCGCGCATCTCTTCTCGGGCTTCGACCACTATTACGCGACGCTCGCGCACGAGCTGTCGCATTGGACCGGTCATGCCAGTCGCCTCGACCGCAATCTCAAGAATCGATTTGGTTCTGCAACTTACGCTGCCGAGGAACTCATTGCCGAACTTTCGAGCGCTATGCTTGGCGCTGAACTCGGTCTGCCAGTCACCCACCTCGATAGCCATGCGAGCTATATCGAGCACTGGCTCAAGCTCCTGAAGCAGGATGACCGTGCCATTCTCACCGCTGCCGCAAAGGCGGAGGAAGCATCAAGCCTTCTGCTCAGACTCGGAGCACGGATATCTGCCGATGATCCCGACGAAGCGTCCGCCGACGCTGCGTTGGCCGCTTGAAGGAGGGTATCATGGGCCGATCGGTCAGTTACCCCAGCGGGGCCATCGTGGCCTTCACGGTGCTCGAAGTCGAAAACGACGACGACTGGGACTTCGAATATGAGTGGCTCCGCGAGGATCTGCGTGAGCGCGCAGGGCAGGCATTCCCTTCTCTGATCGCGCACGACGGTTGGCGAGGCCGCGAAGACCGCATCCTCATGCGCAATGCCTATGCGGATTTCGGCGTGTCGGTTTACGCCGGCCTGGTTGCGGTATGGATCGTCGAGCGTGACGATGGCGCCTATTGGGATGCCGATTGGCGCACGGCCAGATCGCCCAGAGCACAACGCTGGCTGTCCCAGATCGCCTCACGCTTCGAAGCCTTATTCGGCGACTACGTCTGCCTCGGTCACATGTCGAACGGTGAAGGCGTCTACGCAAAACGGGTGGCCTGAATGCGCCGCTCACCCGTGAGCGTATACATGTACCTGTCCTGCCTGACGAAGCCTGCATGTGCGCTCATGGTCTGAAGCCATACGAGAGAGGCCCTGGGCCAGCCGCCAGTCTTCCGCAACCCGGCTTGCGCAGGCCCGAGTTGGCCCGGCCCTGTGGGCCGTTGGCCTGCCCGCGCCAGCCTGCCCAAGCGGGTTTCCCCTGTCGGGTGCGGAGACTGCCTCAAGCTGGCCCTGACGGGCTCTCGCTGGCGCAGCCATGAGCGGGTGCGTCAGCCTCACGCCAGTCAGGAGGACAATACCCATGCACTCATCATTTTCTGACCAACTTGCCGGCCTCGATCTTTCCGGTTTTTCGATTGGTCCTGCCCCGGTTTCCACCAATGACTTTCCGGTCCACGAGGCGGTCGTTCAGACTCTCGAAGCGGTCTGGTCCGATCTCTTTGCAATGGTCACGGGGACTGCGCTGGAGGCCGATGCCGAGGACCTCGGCTGGGCGTTCGTCAACATCTTCCACCGTTCCGCGACCCGCAAATCGACCGCCGTCGACCGCGCAACCGACGAAGTCCGAGCGCTCGTCGCCACTGCAGATGGGTCCGAAATTCACACCCATGAACTCGAGACCCAGGTTGAGCGTGCGCAGTGTGCCGAAGGGGCCATGATCGCTCTCGAAGAGATGCGCGAAGTGGCCGCTGCCCTCTATCTCAACGAATTCGGCTCCTCGTGGAAGCCCGTGTCGAGTTCGCGCTTCAATCACAGCGCCATGCTGACTTCCGCGCTTGTGGAGGGCCGCGAGTTCGTCCGAGCCCGGTCCGAAGCCAAGCGCCGCGCCGCCATGCCAGAAGGTACGCCGGTGATATTTGCCGGTGGCCGCACACGCCATCCAAACGAGCAGGACGCTCTCACCTTTGCCAACAATGTCTGGGCTACTCTGGACAAGGTCCACGACCGGGTTCCTGACATGGTTCTTGTCCATGGCGGTGATACCAAGGGTGTTGACCGTCTGGCATCCTCATGGGCGGAACGACGCAACATCCCGCAAATCAGCTTCTCCCTCGACATGCGCCTGGGGGCACGCGCAGGCTTCAAGCGCAACGAGCGTATGCTCTCGCTCGACCCCCGTTATGTCGTCGCCTTTCCCGGAAACGGAGTCCTGGAGCGCCTCGTCATCGAAGCCAAATCCCGTCGGATCACGATTGTAGATCGCCGTGGTCCGCTGGGCACTTCCCCCAAGCGCGCGGCGCAGGATACCGACTGATGCGTCGGGCATCGCGCCAGCGCTATCGGCGCTGGCGCAGCCCGTCAGAGGAAAGAGATCGCCTGTTATCGTGGGCAAGACGATTGGTGCTTGCCCGCACATATCAGGAGATATCTCATGACTGATTTTCAGGCAATTATGGCGGACTTTGCTGTCCGCCAGGCCGAACGCGCGGCGCAGGCACAAAGTGAAATCCAACGGCTCAAGGCAGCTATCATTGACCCGCTGCTCAATGCCGAAATTGCCCGCGTAGAAATCCGCTTCGATGGGTGCGGCGACAGCGGTGCGGTCGAAGAATGCGTCTTCTCTGACGCCGTCGGGGCGAGTGTTCCGTGTCCCGAAGTTACGATCGACTGTGCTGGAGAAGGCGACGACCAGAGCCTCAATTCCGCCCTCGAGCAACTGACTTACCTTGCTCTCGAACGCCATCATCCCGGATGGGAAATCAATGATGGTGCTTGCGGCGAACTGCTCATCGACGTGGCTACGCCGAGTTTCGTTCTGGACTGCCAGCTGCGTTACACGGCGACCGACGACCATTCGACTGATCTCTAGGAGAGGTGCGATGGCTCATTGCTACTATCACGCCCTATCGTCAGTCCGGAAATGGGGAGGGGTGGTGGAAGATTACCTGCCGCTCCACCAATGGTTTGACCAGTCGAAGGCGATCTTTGCTGATCCGCGGCACCGCGCCCTTCGGCACCATGCCGAAGGCATTTTCACGCTCGAAACGCTGTTCGGGCCTACCATCGTCAACGCCGACAACCGTGTCGTGCCTGTTCGCCTTGAAGGCGAGCAGCACGTCCGCGAGGACTTGGGTACGATTCCTTCCTTTGCGGATTGGGGGCGCCTCATCACACCCCAAGACTGGATGTTGCGGGGGCACCGTCTAGACGAGCCTATACCGCTTGGCACTGTTGAGACTGCTGCTGGCGGTGCGTTTTCAGGGGGTCTTTCGTCCGCTTCGGGAGGAGCGTCCGTAGTCGAGATATGATGTCGCCTTAGAAGGTAGGCGAGGTCAGGGGGTGCGTCGCATCCCGATAATACGAAAAGTCATGGCTTGGCCTGTTGCAAGGCAGTCGGGACCAACCCGGCCTGTAAGCAAACCTTTCCTGAAGCATCCCCGTCGAGACGCGCAACCCCGATCAGGTCCGGCCGAGTTGCCGGGCTGCGCCCGGCTGCCCGCACCACCCGAACCAGATCGAGGTTTCCCTTCGGTGCGCTTCGCCGTGGCCGCTTCCTAGTCGGGTTTGCAGCCGGGATGGACCCGGAATGCTCGATCAGGAGAAAGACCATGACCAATCTCGTTATCCTCGTTGGCCGCATCGCTCGCGACCCCGAAACCCGCACGACCCAGGGCGGCACCAACATCACCTCGATCTCGGTCGTCACCGACCGTCCCGCCCGCAAGGACGGCAAGACCTACAAGGACGAAAACGGCTACACCGCCAAGGACAGCGAATTCCACCGCGTGACCTGCTTCAACGGTCTCGGCCAGAACGTCGCCAAGTACTGCACCAAGGGCCAGCTCGTGACGGTCGAGGGGCGCATCCACTATACGCAGTGGGAAGACCAGGACGGCACCAAGCGCTACGGCTGCGAGATCATCGCCGACAAGGTGGACTTCCTCACCAAGGGCCGGGCGTCGAACAATGAAGGTGCGCCCGACATCGATGAGGACTGAGTTCCTCCCGCAAACGACAAGGCTCCGATGGTTCGCGCCATCGGGGCCTTTTTTCTGCTCGCAGGCGTGAACGGCGAGGCGGAGCATCGAGCCCACACCCCGCCGCGGTTGAAGCATCAGGCGGGGGAGAGCCTTTTGAGAGCATCGTCGATTCCGATGGTGAGCGATGCGCGGATGAGCTGCTTCAATTGCGCAGGTTCGATAGTCTCGGCTCCGCATTCAAGAAGAACCTTGCCCAGTTCGCCTGCCGCTTCCTCGCGCAGCCTGGTCTCCTGTGCATCGAGTTCTTCGCGCTGCTCGCGCAGCTTTTTGAGCGCATTACGCGCGCTCGGTTTGGACCTGGCCATCAGATTGTCCTTTCGCTGGCCGTTGGTCCCCTCCACGCGCGACAGTGCCAGCATGGGGCCATGTAGGAAAACGGTTTTTGCCGCGATGCCAGTGCTTCTTACGCTGACGTTGGAGAGGTCTCTCTCGCAGAAAGTCCAAGCGTGATGCGGGCTTTGGGGCCGCGTCAAGGACGACGGGGCCCCACCATTTTTACCGGGCAAGCCCGGCAAAAATCGTTTCCCCCATCGCCGCTTCGCGGCCGCGCTATGCGCGGTCCCTGACCCGGCCCGTCGCCCACATCCTCGCAGCTCCTGATGCGACGCATCGAACATCAGGAGGAAAGATCATGTACGCTTCACTGAATATCGCGCAGGGTTTATTCCAGGCAGATCAGGCAGCCTTCGTTGCCGCACTCGACAAGGCTCATGCCCGGTCCCTTCACAGCTACTTCACCCAATATGTCCTGACCGATGGTGAGGCAGGTTACATCGCGGTCGATGAGGGCGATTACGGCGCACTGCCCAAGGCCATGCTGGACCGGGTCATCGACACAGTGCCTGGAAAGCTGAGCGATGAATTCTGATGCCACACACAAGGAGGAAGTCCGTCAGGGCTTCCTCCTATCTTTTTGCTCGGGTCCCGTATTGTCGCTCCCGCAGGCATCGCGCGAGCATTCCCTGCAGCATCAGTCCTCGGCGTCCGACGCATCGAATTTCTCGAGCCGATCGGGCATGTCGAGTACCTTCATGGCCGCTGCTGATATCGCTTCTGCCTTCGTCGAAAAGGCTTCTGCCGAACTGATCGACACGCCGCTCGAATAGGTCACGGTTGCCTGGAATCCGTTGCCTTTGGGCGTCGCGCTCAGTGTTACATCCGCCGTAGCCATGCTCCTGGTGGGATGCCCGCGATACCATTCTTCCTGCTGGCGGACTCGATCGATCTTTAACACAATCGGCAATCGAGCGGCATGGTATTCATCCCTTGCTTTTGGGACTTCAAAACCGCCGATCCCGTGCTGGTCATGACACTGGAACCTACCCTCTAAGCTGGGGACGGAAGAGCACACCGTACGCGACAAATCGCATTCGGATGGGGTTAAAAAGCATGGTATATCAGTTAGTTGAGAGTATTTTTGCGAAATGGCAGCTTCTCAATCAGAAATGGATGGGCCTGCATCTGCCAATCATATTCGGATGAACAGGGGCTCGAAACGGCGCAATTCCGCGCTCCGCTATGTTCTTGACATGTTCTCATTTCTGATTTAGACAAGCCAGGCCTTTCGCAGTGCGTTCCGGGCTCCTGACCACAAGGAGTCCGTGCATGACACGGCCAAAATCGCTCCAAGTTCATGTTTCCCTCGACCTCGCCGAGCGGGTTCGCGCTGCCGCCAGGCGGCGGGATATCAGCGTCAGCGAATGGATCAGATCGCTCCTGTCGCGGGCCTGCGATGACGACGATCTTGTCTCCAGGCTCGAGACAACGATGGAGCGCGTCAGCCGTCAATCCGTCTTTGTGATGGTCGGCGTCGATGCGCTTCTCGCCGGGCATGCCGATCACAGTCTGCGTGAGCGAGCCCATCAAGCCTACGCGCGCAAATGCAAGGAACTGGGGCTTACCGCAAACGCCGGCGAGGGAGGTTCCGATGAAGCGTAACCTCGTCAACTTCACGCGCGGAAGTCAGCTGCTCGGACATTTCAGCTTCATGTTTGCAGCAGGTCTCAAGGGGCCGCTGATCATCGCCGCCATCGGCATTTCCTGGACTAGCTGGTGGACCATTTCGGCAGGGCTGAGCGATCACGAAGCCTACCTCGTCTGGATGCGAATTTATGCTGCCATCTACGGCTTCATGGAGTTCGATCCAGCCAAACAGGTCGCACTCGAAACGGGGTTTGGAGGAACCGTCCAGCTCCCCATCATCATGCTCGATGCCTATCCGCCGGTGATCAATGCCTGGGATCATCTGCTCGACTTGCTGGGCGATGCTCTGGTGCGTTCGGCCTTGCTTCTCGTGCCGGCCTTCGTGTTGTTCTACTGGTTCGCAGCGCGCTTCGGCAGTCGCTCGAAAGAGCGAAAGCATGAACGCGGGGCCATGCTCGTTACGCTACCGGAACTGGTCGATGAGCTGCGCGGGCACAACCAGCGCGAGCGCGCCCGAGAGCTTTCGAGCGCCATGGGTTGGAAATGGCATCTGTGTTCGCCCAAGGAACTGTCCGCGGCATTTCCATACCGGCCCTCGCATCTTGCGACGGTTGTCTATCCCTGGCGGCTCGAGCAGAGCCATGCCATGCTCATCGGGACCACCGGCATGGGCAAGACAGTCGCCATGTCGGACATGATTGCCGAAGCCCGCGCCAAGGGACAGCGCTGCGTCGTATTCGACCTAACCGGCGCTTTTATCGAACACTTCTACCAGGCCGACCGGGACATCATTCTGAACCCGCTCGACGCGCGCTGTCCGCAATGGAGCCTCTTCGACGAATGCCGCACCGAAGGTGAATTCTGGGCGGCAGCGGAAGCCCTCGTACCCCATGATGGGGGCGGGGAGGCGCAGTTCTGGGTTATCGCGGCGCGTGCCCTATTCGTCGAGTTCTGCCTCAAGCTGGTGGCCGAAGGGCGGGGCACCAATGCTGCGCTTGCCCGCGAACTGATGACCGCTGATCTCTCGCGGGTCCACGCAATGATGCGAGGCACGATCGCTGATCCCCTGACTGCTCCTGAAGCCGCGCGCATGGCGGAATCGATCCGGGCAGTGTTCAACGTGAACGCCAAGGCGCTGAAGCTCCTGCCCACTTCCGGGCGCCGCTTTTCGGTCCGCGACTGGATCGAGGAGGGCGCCCATGACGACGAAGGCACGAACGCCAAAAGAAGTGGCTCGATGGTCTTCATCTCCGCGCGCTACGTCGACATGAGCGTGTGCGCGCAGCTGCTCACGCTGTGGCTCGATACGGCGATGAACACGCTGATGACGATGCCTCGCACCAAGGACCTCAAATGCTGGTTCTTCATCGACGAGCTGGGTGCGCTTCACCGGCTCCCCGCTCTCGAAAAAGGCCTGCAGACGGCGCGCAATTTCGGCGGCGCAATCGTCACCGGCATCCATGCCTATGCCAAGCTCAAGGAGGTCTACGGTGAGAACATGGCGATGACGCTTGCATCGCTTGCCAGGACCAAATTGATCCTCGGTACGGCAGACCGCGAGACGGCCACCTGGTGTTCCGACTTCATCGGTCATCGCCAGGTTCGCGACATGGAAGAAGGCTACACCTACGGCTACAACAATGCCCGCGACGCCGTCAGCCTGACACCGCGCAAGCATATCGAGCCTTTGCTGCTGCCCGACCAGTTGATGAACCTGCCGCGCCTGTCGGGCTTCATCAAATTCCCGGACGGCTTTCCAGCGGCACCGGTTCGCCTGAAACCAATAGACCGGGAAAGAATCGCGCACGTCTTCGTCGGCCGGGCCAAGGATCGAGAGCCCATCCGGCAGGTCGAAGGCAAACCTGAGGGCGGCCAGGCAACTGCCAATCCCCGAGCAGACCAGAGCGAGCATCCCTCGTCGAACGATGACGGGGCAGGCAAGCCTCTCGTCCCAAAGCAAGGTACTCTTCCGCTCGAACCGGCAGCCGTGGCCGATGCCAAACAGGCACGCCAGCAGGCGGCCAAAAAGGCCGAGAAGGACATTACCGACGACACTGAGAAGGCTTCAGGCAAGTCCGGTCATCCGCGAAAATCGTCGCCCCAAGCGCGCAAGGCAACGCCGCGCAATTCCCGTCCGCTGCTGCCGACGAATGCGACGCTCCGAAAAGGCGATCATCCCGATGAGAAGGATCCGTCGAATAGCGCGAAGGAGGGACAACGAAGCGACTTGCCGCGGGCCAAGCCGCCCTCGGATAAGCCGCAAGCCGTCGATCGGACAGCCCAACGCCAGCTAGAGGCGGAGGCCCGCAAGCTCATGCTCGAAGACGGCGTTCCCGAACAGGATCAGCCATCGCACGAGGGTCCCGATCTCGGCGATTTTGAACTGTGACGCACGAGGCAGACGCCGCCGGGCGGAGTGAGACCTGATGCTCTCTGTAGCCAATGTCCGCACTGCTGGCGGCGCTGCCAACTACTTTGCCGCCGACAATTACTACACCCGCGCCGATGCCGAGAGGTCGGGTCAATGGCTTGGTAAAGGCGCGGAGACGCTTGGACTGCGAGGCGTTATCGAAGCCTCGCAGTTCGAGGCCGTGCTCAAGGGCAGGCTGCCCGATGGAAGCCGTGTCGGGACCGACAACAGGGCCCATCGCGCTGGCACTGACCTCACATTCTCGATGCCCAAGAGCTGGTCCATCCTTGCCCTCGTCGGCGGCGACAGGCGTATCCTCGATGCCTATGGCGCTGCCGTCCGCGAGACGCTGGCCTGGGCCGAGAAAAATCTCGCCGAAACCCGCATGGATGTCCGAGGTAAGGAGCGAGTGGTCGCGACACGCAATTTTGTGATCGGTCTTTTCCAACACGATACCAACCGCAATCAGGAGCCCAACGCGCACTTTCACGCCGTGATTGCCAATGTCACCCAGGGACCCGATGGCAAATGGCGAGCGCTGAGAAACGACAAGCTCTGGGAGCACAACACGCTGCTCAATGCCATGACCATGGCGCGCTTCCGCCTGGCGGTCGAAAAGCTCGGCTACCAGGTTGGGGAATACGGCAAGCATGGCAATTTCGAAGCGGTGGGCGTTCCTAAACCCGTGCGTGATGCCTTCAGTTCGCGCCGCGCCGAGATCCTCGACAAGCTTTCGACGATGGAGAGCAAGGGCCTCGCTGCGCGTAACGCGGCCAATCTGATGACCCGCGCCGACAAAGGGCCAGTGGCAGACCGCCAGGCTCTCGTGAGCCAATGGCGTGAGGCAGCCGCGCAGCTGGACTTTGATCCGAGACTTGTCATTGCGCAGGCCAATGCACGGGCCGCCACCGACATTGGCTCCGTCTCCGGAATTGGAAATTTGGTGCGATCGATCGGCCAGCGGGCGCGCCTTCTGGCTGCGACCTTCGCGGAGCGTCTGGGGCTGCGTGAGGGCGACCCGCTTGTGCCTCGCGACATGGGGCGCCGGACGCCCGAGCAGATCGCGGCGGTTCATGCGGTTGCATCGGCGATCCGGCACTTGGGCGAACGCGACGCGGCCTTCTCGCGGACCGAGATTTATCGCTCAGCGCTTGGCTTTGCCTTGCCCACCACGCTCACCGACATCGAACACCGCGTCGACCAATTGCTGCGCCAAGGCCACCTGCAAAAAGGCAGGGGCGCAGATCGGAATCTTGTCACAACCCGCGATGCGATCGGGCTCGAACAGCGCATCATTGCGGCCGTCGAAAGCGGACGGGGACATGGCATAGCCGTGGTCGAAGCTGATGTAGCCGGAGAGCGCCTTCAGGCGCTCTCCCAGCTCAAATACGGCCTGACATTGAACCACGGCCAGGAAGGGGCAGGGCGCCTGCTTCTCGCCTCCCACAACCGGATTGTCGCGATCCAAGGCGTAGCTGGCGCCGGCAAGAGTACCGTTCTCAAACCCGTTGCAGACATCTTGCGCGAGGAAGGCAAGTCCGTGCTCGGGCTCGCAGTCCAGAACACGCTCGTGCAGATGCTCGAGCGTGACACCGGCATACCCTCGATGACGGTTGCGCGCTTTTTACACCAACATCAGGGCCTTCTGGAAGGAGCGGACCAGGCGAGGCTTGCCGAAGCCCGCGCGTCTCTGCGCGGCACCACGGTGCTGCTCGACGAAGCCTCGATGGTCGGCAATGCCGACAAGGAAAAGCTCGTGCGCCTCGCCAACCTGCTCCAGCTCGACCGCTTCGCGAGCATCGGGGACCGTAAGCAATTGGGCGCTGTCGATGCGGGCAAACCTTTCGATGTCATGCAGAAGGCAGGCGTCGAAATCGCCGTCATGAACACCAATCTTCGGGCGCGCGAGAAGGCACTGCGCGACGCTCAATATGCAGCCCAGGGCGGACATATCGATGAGGCCTTGCGGCATCTTGGTCCGCATGTCGTCGCGTCGGGAAATACAGCCGCCGTCGATGCTGCGGCGGCCTGGCTCTCGCTATCGCCGGTCGAGCGCGAGGTCACCGCGATCTATGCGTCGGGTCGCAACTTGCGCGGACAGGTGAATGACGCTGTCCAGATTGGGCTCAAAGCCAATGGGGAGTTGGGGCCGGGTTCCTTGCGTCTCAATGTGCTGTCGCGCGTCAATCTGACGCGTGAGGAAATGCGCTATGCGCGCAGCTTTGCGGCCGGCATGGTGCTCGAAGTCGACCGCCGGCAACGGGGGCAGGGCCTTCAGAGAGGGCGCTATGAGGTGATCGAAGCCGATCCCACCCGCGAACGCGTGATGCTGCGGAACGAGCGGGGCAAGCGCTTTGAATTCCGGCCAGGCCAGATGCGGCCGCAGGGTGATCAGGATCCGCTGCGCCTGTTTGAGGTTCGCCCGCTCGAAATCCACGATGGCGACCGCATCCGCTGGACGGCGACCGATCACAAGCGCGGCCTGCTCAACGCCGATCAGGCGCGCATCGTGGCGGTTGATGCGAAGGGTGTCACGGTGAAAACCTCGCTTGGCGCCGAACACCGGCTGGGGCTAGGCGACCCCATGCTCGAGCGTCTTGATCTCGCCTACGCGCTCAATGCGCATATGGCGCAGGGCTTGACCTCTGACCGCGGGATTGCCGTCATGGACAGCCGCGAACGCAATCTTGCCAACCAGCAGACATTCCTCGTCACAATAACCCGTCTGCGCGACGGTCTGACCCTGTTTGTCGACAATGCGGGCAAGCTCGAAGCAGCCGTTGAGCGCAATCCGGGAATGAAGCGCTCGGCGCTCGAAACGGTCAATCAGCTGCGCGATGCGGCAGCAACGGGCCAGGCGAAGGGCAAGGCGCCTGATCGTTCGCAAGAACCGGCTCGCGAGCCGCCCGAACTTGATCGCTCGATCACCAAGCCCTTCGAAATCGGAATCTGACGCAGCGTCTATCCGCATGGGTTCATATGGCACCGGTTGACTGTTAGTTCTGTTTTTGTTCTCATGGCGGCCATGTCCCGAATCGCCGATGAAATCCTGTTCACGCATATCGAAGTCGCGCTTGCGGTTGCGTCCGAGGCAACGCTTATCGGGCTCGGCGCTGACGATCCTCGAACCCAGCGCAATGCTCGTGTCGATCTCGCGCGCCATCTGGTCGAACGCATGCAGGGTTTGGAGATCGAGAGAGAGGGGAATGCGGGCAGGAGCTCTCAGCCCACTCTCTTTCCGGGCGATCTATCGCCGATAGGCTAACCGCTGTTGTGACTTGGCTGAGGCAGTTCTGGTTTATTGAAGCTGGGTCGGGCCTTCCTTGCCCATCAGCTCCGCCACGCGTTTGGCAATGGCTTTCCAGGTGGCGATGCCCACCTCGTCCTGTGCAAGCGCCAGCGCGCCGATCTGCTCGGCGACATGAAGCGGTGCATTCTCACCGTGGGTCTTCAGGACCTGGTTGGCACAGGCCCAGAGTTCCCAATCGCTCAGCATCAGCCGAGACGTCCAAAGAAGCCGAGGAAGAACGCGATCAAACCGTAGCCCACGACACTGCATGCCAAGAGTAGTTCGATATCAAATTTGGAGCGAGGAGGGCGGGGTTGTCCTGCTGGCCAGATCTGATCGCAGATGAGCTCATTGAAACCGCCGCGGCGTCCGCAGACTTCCACTTCGCATCCAAGCAACCGGCGTGCTCCACGCCCGGTGTCGAGCTCCCACACCCCGCCGCCCGAATGCAGTTCAAGTCCGAAGGGGCCTTCGGCAAGACGGCCTGTCAGACAGAGTTCCGGGCCTAGCGGCATGCAGGCCCTTTCCAGTAGCGATCCCAGCGCAGCACTGTGCGTGTCTGGATCATCGCGCAGGAGAGATTGGCTCCGTTCGGTAGTCGGCACCAGGCAGCCGTCCGGTTGCCGCCTGCCGAACCTTCCGACCGGCACGTCAATCTCGGTCCACGAACCACGACGTGCCTTGTCGAGATGGTACCGCGAGGGCCACCAAGAAGATCGACGAGCGCGTCGCGCGCTTCGATAGCCGACGCGTCGGGGCAGGGCTGGTTGGTCCGGCATGTCCCGTCCATTTCGCGCGCGGCGATTCCTGCAATGCGGACATGGGGGCCTTCGGCGCACCATATGGGCCCGTCGCCATCCCAGACATGCGTGGGCGTGCAGGTAAAGGTCTGGCCGGCAGCGACGATCGAGGCAGCAAGAAGCGCAAGCATGGGTTCGCTACCTAGCGCAGCGCGCGGCCGAACCAAAGCACGCGGCCGACAATATTGATCGTCCGCTTCTCCAGACCGCGCCAGCTAGGATAGGCCGGATTGTCGCTGAGTACAGAAACCCGCTTGCCCTGCGGTTCGATAGCGACCCTCTTGACGCTGAGCATGTCATCCATGCGCAGCACATAGATCCCGTCGCGCAGCCGCGACTGTCCATCATTCAGGTCAACCATGACTTCATCGCCGTCATGCAAGGTCGGCTCCATCGAATCCCCGTGCACGGCGATGATCGAAAGGCTCGTTGCCTTGCTTGCGGTCAGACGGCGCAGCCACTTCTCGTCGAATCCGAACTGGGCGCATTTGGATTCCATTTCGGCCAAAGCGCCGTGCCCTGCCGAGGCTTCGACATCGAGAACCGGGACATGGACCAGTTCGACGACTGGGCCGGATCGCCGTTCGGGCGCACCGAGGATCTTCTCGTCTACACCGAAGAAGCGGGCGAGCACGGAGCGGTCCTGCTCGTCCAGTTGCCGGGGACTGCCGCGACGGATGTATTGCTGGATGTAGGCCGCGTTGCGTCCAAGAAGGCGAGAAATCGAGGAGTAATTACAGCCTCGTTGCTGGATCAGATCGTCCAGTGCTTTGCGTGCATCTTCCATCGCTGCGGGTCCTATCGCATCCGTCTAGGAAATTCGATCCTAGACTCTAGGAAGCCTTCCTAATAAGAACATAACAAGAACGCAAGCGGAAAGCGAGTCGAAGGCGATGGAACTCCTGGAGCAGATTGAGGGCTATTTGGCGCGAAGCGGTACGAAGGCTAGCATGTTTGGGAGGGACGCGGTCGGAGACCCCCGGTTCGTTCAAGACCTGCGCGAGGGACGGCAGCCGAGGCGTAAGACGCAGCAGAGGGTCAGGCAATTTCTAGCGGAAAGGGACTGAGTTCTCGCTTCTTCCGCCCACGACGCGGTATTTCATGTCTTCAGAACCGTCTGACAAAGCCCGACGTACTTGCACGCGATGGTCTATCGGTGAAATTGTCCGCCAGCGTCAGTCTGCATTGGTGATTGGAGGTGCATACCAAATGACAACCGATAAAAGAACGGAGTTCATAACGGCACGCTGCGACAAACGATTATGGCTCTGCAGCGGGCGAAGCTGGCCGGAATCGGCACGTGTTTCGAAGGTCCAGCGATAGTCGACTATGAGCGAAATGTGCTCCTAGCCAAGAGCCGGATTGTCTGTCTAGAAGATCAAATCAGGGCGGGGCATTGCCGACAAAGGCGGAACACACTAGGAACATTCTGGCGGCAGACGGGCCGCACTTGAGAGATGAATAGGGCGCGCATTAATGTCGATACCGCAGGCCGATGAGTTGGGCAGAGAGCTAGCGAAGCTTGATCGCGATGACCTAGAACGAATGGTGCGGGGTTTGCTCACGAATGGGGTGGCTCTGAGTTTTCACGGCAAGCGTACAGCTATGGAGATTGCCCGCCGCGTCAGGCCGCGTGTGACCCGGCGAGAAGCGAAGCTGCATGTTGGCCCCGCAGCAGATCAGGCGAGGAACCTGTTGATTGAGGGTGAAAACCTTCAAGCTATGGTCACGCTCTACAAATATCGCGGTGAGGTCGATCTGATCCTAACTGACCCCCCTTACAATACGGGTCAGTATTTTCGATATAATGACCGGTGGGATAGCGATCCAAATGACCCTGAGCTTGGCACATTGGTCGCCAAGGAAGATGGGTCCCGCCACACTAAGTGGATAAAAGCAATGATGCCACGACTTCAGGTGATGAAGTTGATGCTCAAGCCATCTGGCGTCATTGCCGTCTGTATTGATGACAACGAGCTGTACCATCTTGGGATGATGATGGACGAGGTCTTTGGTGAGGAAAACCGGCTCGGCATAATCAACTGGCAGAAGGCATACTCTCCCAAGAACGATGCTAAGACTGTATCAAAAACCACGGAATACGTCCTCGTATATGCCAAGGATAAGTCGCGTTCTCGCACTGGCCGCGTCGACTTTGATCGTGGATCGATTAAGAACCTTGATAGTGATCCGAATGGCGATTGGATTCCAAGCGATCCGACTGCGCGCCAGCACCGGAAGGATACCGCTTATGCCATCCAATCGCCAGTAACCGGGAACCTTCACTATCCCAATGGCGAATACCGCTTCGACGGGCTGCTACCCGAAGCCCGATCGCACTGGGTCAACTTTACGAAAACTGAGGCCAAAGCATACTTGGCGGAGTGGGGATCGCCTTATGTCGAAAAGGACTTAGGGGACGGTCGTGGTAAAGCCCTCGTTATTAAGGGTTCGGGCGTCACACTAGAGAATTATGATCCGTCCAACGATCCAGCCGTTATCAAGGCAGCGGAGCGCGCCCTTGCACGTCGCAATGCTGGCAACTGGCCAAGCCTCTATTTCCGCGATGACAAGAGCCGGCGGCCCGGCCATGGGCGGCCTCGGCTAAAGACCTATGTCGATCGGATCAAAGAGGGAAAGGTTCCAACGACGTTCTGGGACGAGGACCAATACGGCGCCCCGGTCGACATCGGGTCGGTCACGTGGCCCCATGCTGAATCAGGCCACACCGATCTCGCCAAGCGCGAATTAGACGAGGTAGTAGGACGCGATCACGGCTTCGATACCGTCAAGCCGCTCCGCCTATTGAAGAAGATTATCCAGATTTGGTGTCCCGATGGCGGTCTGGTTATGGACCCATATGCCGGGTCTGGTTCGACCGGTCATGCGGTCCTTGAGATGAACGCAGAGCAAGACGCTGCTCGCCGCTTCATCCTTATCGAACAAGGCGCACCTGAAAATGGTGATAAGTACGCCCGGACCCTGACTTGGAAACGACTGCGTAACGCTGTCACCGGAGAAAGGCCGAATAACGCAAAGGCGGAACCCTTGGGCGGCGGCTTTGAATATCGCCTTCTCACAAAGACTATTGATGCGAAAACTGTGCTGTCAATGCAGCGAAATGAACTGATTGATATAGTGCTGACTTCGCATTGGGAAAACCAACGCCGAAGCGCACCAAATCTCAGCGTTTTTGATAACGCAGATTATCAATACCTGATTGGAACGGACGATGACGGCGAAGGCTATTTTCTGATCTGGGATAACGGCGGTCCAGTCGGCTCCCTCGATTTGGATACGTATAAAACTGTCGTGACAGAAGGAAAGCGCGCTGGGGTGAAAACGCCGTACCACGTCTATGCGCGGTACGAGACGTTCCAGTCCCCTAACGTAAGGTTCTGGAAAATTCCCGATCGCATCTTGGCTCATCTTGGCCTTAATGAGAACGATGAATTTAATAACCCAGAAGGGACGGAATAAGTGGAGCTTTTCGGGTTTCAGGAGCGGGCGGCTTCCTCTATTGCAGAGCGCTTTGCAGAGTACGCTATCAATCCACTCATGGTTGATAGAACCACAACCGTGCCTTTCATTCAAACCCTAGTATCGATTACCGGCAGCGGTAAGACACTTATTCTTGCTGACGCCGTATCCCAGATTCGTGATCGTCTGCCTATACAGCCAATTGTCCTTTGGGTTTCAAAGGGAAAGATCGTTGTATCTCAAGCGTATTCCAATCTTTCGGCCGGGAAATATGCCGATAATCTTCCGGGCTTTACTGTTAAGCCTCTCCTTCAGGTTGCACCATCGGATCTGGAGGATTCAACACGTCCGGTACTTTTAGTAGCGACAGTCGGCAAATTTGCAGTCGAGGATGAAGAGGGCGGGGATCGTAAGGTCTTTGAGGCGCAGCTTGATTTAGCCACTGATTCCCTGTGGGAGCTGCTAAAGCGTAGGCGGGCGGCGAGCGGCGCGCGACGTCCGCTAATTGTGGTTTATGACGAAGGGCATAATCTATCGGACCTCCAGACGCGCAGGCTATTAGAGCTGTCACCTGACGGACTGATCGCCGCAAGCGCGACGATGACGCTTCCATCCCGTCTGGAGAACACCATTACCCGCCTACGCACTGATCGAGGCTGGCAGGATAGTCAGTTTACAACGGCAGTAGCCAGCAAAGATGTCGTCTCGGCAGGACTGGTGAAAGAGCGAATTGCCATTGGCGGTTATGTCACTCCCATGGAAACGGCCGTTGATGCTATGCTGTCGGACATGGCGGAAGCTAGAGCTGCCGCCGCGCTACTCCCGGCTCCATACAAACCAAAGGCAATATACGTTTGCAGCACAAATACTGTTGATGGAGTTCCGATAGCTGAGGATACGAAGCGACCATTTAATGAGAGGCAGGCTCGCCCTATTCTTATTTGGCGGCATCTTGTAGAAAATGCGAAAATCGATCCGTCGAAGATCGTCATATACAGTCAGTTAAAGTTTACCAAAGATGCTCCAGCCCCCAAGGGGATGCGGGTTCTGTCTGGTGGTGATAAGGATTACACTGACTTCATTGAAGGCGATTTTGAACACATCATCTTCAACCTTGGCCTGCAAGAAGGCTGGGACGATCCAACTTGTGGATTTGCCTATATTGATAAAGAAATGGCGTCACCAAGACAAATAACGCAGGTCATCGGTCGTGTTCTTCGTCAGCCTGGCGCAGAACACTATACAAATCCTGTCCTAAACACCGCACACTTTTATATCCGCACAGACGAACGCGGTGTCTTTGATGAAATTCTTGATGATATTCGTCGTCAGCTTGTGTCAGAGCATCCTGCGGTGTCGCTGCTGATTAAGTCTGATAGCACCGGCAGGGTTATGGAGAAGGTGCATCCGGAGCCACCTCGCACGGTCCCGACAATTGGCATTCACTCTGCAAAGGCGAAGGACCCGATCGCCAACCTTATAAACAAGATGATGGACTTTTCCGCTGGTGGCCCAAACACGGTGGGTCAAGGAAGCCGTATGCTAGTCCTTCAGGAAATTGGAGCTGGAGCAGAGTCATCTTTTGAATGGATTGAAGTAGAGCATAGCAATCGCGTCACCGTACGATCAATATTTAGGCGAGAACTTCAAAGGCTCTATGCCGGCGCGCTACGGCGTGCTGGTGGCCCCGTCAATCTTGTCGATATCGAGTTGCCAAAATTTGATGCGATGATTGAGCTAACTAGCCCTGCGGCGGATCATGTCCGATCCGTGGCTAGGTCAGTTGTAGAAGCTTACATTGCCCATTCTCGAATCTTTCAAAATGATTTTGATGCACCCTATTCAGTGGGCCCGGTGGCAATCGATCTTCGCGATGCGACCGATTTTAGTAAATCACTGCACGCGAAATATTCTGGGCTAAATCCACTTGAACTACGCTTTTGTCGCGCGCTTGACCGCACCCAGCGAGTATGGGCGCGAAATCCGCGAAACAGTGGATTTTACATCCCCCTTTTGGATTTAGCGTCGTCATCTACCTACTGGCCCGATTTTCTCGTCTGGGTAGATAAGACCGTCATCGCTATCGATACAAAGGGCGATCATCTTTTGGCTGAAGCGAGCGTTGGCAAGCTTTTTGATATTGATACTCTCGGCGAGCCTGCAAAGGTTGTGCTGAGACTCATTTCCGAAGGCGAGGCCGAAGCATTACCCTCCGGCCAGATCAACAAAGTCGGGAAGCTCGGCTTCACTGTATGGAGTTGGAAAAACGGCAGACTGCATGGAATCCATGCTTCGGATGAGCGAGCCGCGATAAAGCTAGCGTTGGACCTATCATAATGATGACGGCTAATGGGAACGGGGCGACCATGGTGGGCGCCCCCCGTTGGGGTCGCGAGGCGCGTGTGATGACGGCAGCGGGACACCGCTTACTTTGATTTCAGATGTCACGTAGTTGATCGTTACTCGACAGAAACTGCGGCGCGTCGCTCACAGTAGGACTGGTAGTGCCAATGTCCGCTTACTCAAATTTCGTTGCCACAAGCTGATCGAGCGGATTGTCGCCGCACGCAGTCATCGCAGAGTAAAGGCGCGCGTGTGGCACACGAGCGCGAGGGCGCGAGTTTCCGCTGTCTTTGAGCCATTGTTTTCGCTATGTTCCAAGGAGAAGCAATGTGAACGCGATCATGACGAATTTCGACATTGAGAATGCAGAGACGCGCGGACCCCGCAAGTGGGAAGGGCTGTCTGAGATCGATCAGGCGATCCATGACAATCGTCTGATGGAGTATCGGATCAAGAAGTCCTGGGCCGATCCTTGGGGACGGAAACTCACAATCGCGGTATTTCTAGTTCTCGCGATTTTCGCCTCCTTTGTCCTCTACTGGGATGTCTTGAAGGGCTGAAACTCTACCATTCCTTGACGTCATCGGCTGCTTCCGCGCTTGCTCCATGCGCTCCTTTGGTAACCTCGTCCAGACGTCCTCTGGATCCGCGGATCCGCTGGCGACCGGCATCCTGAGCGCGCAGCACTTCGTCGTGAACATTGCCCGGGTCCACCTGCGGCACGGTTCCTGAACCCCCTCCACCAATTTGGGCACGACCACGGATAGATTCGGGTCCTGTCACCGAAGGGCGCGAGATTGGCTGTCCTGGCGTCAGTACGAGCCTCTCCTCGATTCCGTCGCGCAGCTGTTCCGCGTAGCTTTCGATGAATTTGCCCTGCAGCGCCTGACCTTCCGGGCTGAGCTGGAAGGACAGGTCGTCGAAGCGGACATTGCCGTAGAAGTCGCGATTGCGTTCAATTTCGACCAAACCCCATTCGCGGTAGGCCTGTGACAAGTTTAGGCTGCCTGCGGCGCTGTTACCTTCAAAGAACGATGCCTGGCTTTCGAGGCGGTTCGCCAGTTCCTCAGCCCGCCGTGCTTCGCGACTGTAACTCTGGGCCTCGGTCAGCGAAGCGTTCATGCCACTCGCGGTCGACGAAATCGAGGAACTCGACGAGGTGCTGACGCTGCGAACAAATCCATCGCGCGTGCTCGACCAGTTCCGACTGTCCGACATCTGCGCGAGGCTCCCGAAGATGCGTGAGCGGTCTTCGGATGCGATGCCGATGTCGCTGTCAGTCCACGATTGGTTTCGCCCACCCTTCGCTCCGATATTCGCGGAAGCCACACCATTCGTCACACCAGCGCTGGCGCCGGCCTCGCCGTTAAGGAACCAGGCAACAGTAATGTCGTCAGCGGCCTTTCGTGATAGGCCGAACTGACGCTGCAGGTTGGTGGACGCCTGGTCGACCTCGCTGAAGGCGGTCTGGATGCTGTCGGAGTTCGATGTGCCGGTTGCGCTCTCGAAAGCCGATCCGCGGCTGAATTGGCTGCGCAGCTCCCGGAACTTCGTGACCGCGCTGGTGGTCGATTCCGTCGCAATGTTCGCATAGCTCTCGCTGTTCGAGCGGGCCTGCGATGCCATCGTCGACAGGCGCGAGGTGAACTCCTGTCCGAGGCTGGGCGTGAAGGGATAGCTCGAGTTCGGAAGCTGGTCATAGCTGGCTTCAGGGAAACTCGTCGTCATCGAGCCCGTGTCGCTGAATGTGCGGGTCTGCGCCGCGCCATAAGTGAAGCTTGGCGCGATCGTCCCTTGTGCGAACTGGCGCGTCAGAACGCTCGAATTCTCGAAGCTGGTATTGCCCAGCGAGACGTTGCCCGTGCTCGCCTCGCGCGCCGCTTCCTCGGCCGCGTTCTGGCTCGGATTGAGATAGCTAGTCGCATGGTGTGAAATCGCCATGGCGCCCTTGGCAACGCCGCCTGCCAGAAACGGCACCGAGGCGATGAGATAGCCTGCAAGCAGCCCGATATCGCTGTTCACATCGGCCATGCCGGTGAAGCTTGCAAGACTGAGACCATTGCCACCGGCAACCGCGCTCATGTCCGCGGCGCCTTTGTACATCAGCATCATGTGCAGAATCACGAACAGCGGCCCCCATGCTGCCAGGTAGAAGAAACCTGTCACATAGCCTTTGAGTGCCAGCGGCCCGGTCTTGGGCAGCAGGAACAGCGGGAAGAGGACCGGAAACAGGGCGTAAAAGAGCACGGTCAGCACGACATTGAGGAGCGGCACCCACTTCATCGCGTTGCTGGCGATCGAACCATAGGTCCGCTCGGTCTGAATATCTGCGCGCGTCTGAGCGTAGACATCGACATTGCCCGCGCCGCTCGTCGCCGCCATCGAATGCATGGCCTGGCTCATCGCGTTGATCGTCAGCGTTTGCTTGAAGATCTCGGTTGCATTCGCGGAGACTCCACTGAGATACTGGTAGGCCACTGGCAGGTCGGCAAAGAGCTTGGCCTTGGCGAGGGCGGCAGTCTGGTTGGGATAGAGCTGGCGCCCGAATACCGTGCCCATTGCGTCGATCAGTCCGGCCCACTGCGTGTTCAGCGCATCATAGGCCTCACGGCAGGTGATGATGTTGGATGTTACCTGTCCAGTCCCCGCATCGCGGGTCAGGAAGCGCTGGGCCCGCGCCTGGCTGCCGGGGGCAATGGTCGCCCAGATATCGCCCGATTCGGCGAGTTCCTTCATTGAATAGCGGCCAAGCAGCACGTCGTAGAACACGCATTGCCGGAAATGCTCATCGAGATTGGCGGCAAATTCCGGGTCGGAAATGCGCAAGGACCGCGTGGCATCGTAGAGCCGCGCGCCGTAGATCATGCCATTCTTCGAGTAGTTGAGATCGCCCGGCATCCCGAACACCACCTCGGCAGAGCCAGTCAGATAGTCGCCGACCTGGCTCGTGAAGCTCGCCATCAGTGCAAGCCCCAGCGGCACATTGCTGACATTGGCAGGGGCGAGACTGGGGTTTAGCCGGTCGGTCACATGGACGTCGAGCCGCGGCACCATCAGGCACGAATAGATCAGTGTCGCACCAAGGAACCAGTTGATCCAGGCCCGCCAGTCCTGATTGAAGGCCAACGTAATTGCGGAGAGGCCGAGCCCCATGACCATGACGACCTGCAGAAGGCTCTTGTAGCCCCCATTGCCCGTCCAGGCGGCGACCGCCTGAAAGACATTGACCAGGTAGTCGCCGCCGCCAACCGTGAAAATCTCGACCATGATGCTGGGCTCCCGCCGCTTTCGGCGCGCTGAAAGGGATCAGTGGGTAAGGGCGCGCGACTGCACGCCGCGCGACCAGTCGAGCGAGGCGGCCATGCCCGGCGACATCGAGGCGGCGAGCACGTTCTCGATGAACGCGGTCTTCTCGATGATCTGCATGATGGCGTTGACCTTGAGGTGCGTGTTCGCCTGCCTGTCGGCGAGTGCCTGCCGAACGACATTCACCTGGCCCTGCCACATCGCGATCTTGGCTTCGTCCGCGCCGATAAAGCTCGACATCGAGCGACCCGCCTCGCTGACGATCCGGTCGAGGACCGCGAACAGCAGGTCGACGCTGGCGATCTCCGCCAGCGTCTCGCGATCGTCGGTTGGCATCCCGCGGCCATAGGCCGCCTGGACCGTCAGGATCTTGTAAAGCGGGATCGAAGCCACCTGGAGCAGCTCCTTCTGCGCGTCGGTGATCGCGGTGTCGTCATTGATTGCCTGGATCATGCCGGCGATCAGGGCCGCAACGCGCGGGCGCAGCGCCTTTGATGCGGGAAGGCTGAGCGACTTGAAGCCGGGATCGAGGCACTTGTCCGGCTCGTCGCAGTCGAAGATCAGGACGTTCCCGTTGCTCGTTCCATCGAGCAGTGAAGTAACCAGCGTCGAGGACGCTTCCCCAACGATCGGCACAAACTTGCCCGGCTCATCGTCCGTTGGGGGCACGTAGATTATCGTGCCGAGCAGCGTCATCGCATATTCGGCAAGTTCCTCGTCAAAGGTGCCATTTGGCGAGAAGAACGCGGATTTCTTGAGGATCGTCCAGGTGTAGTTCCTCGCCACGGCAGGATTGACGTCGTCATATTTGCCTGCGCCTTGCGCCGTGGTGCTCGAACGCTGGCCCTTGGTTCCGCAGCCATGCTTGGCGGCGGCATAGTCGGTAAAGATGCCTTCCGAATTGCCGATCGCCTCGCAGATCGCCTTGTCGGCCAGATCGCCCTTGGGCCAGATGCCGCCCACCAGCCCCTGCGCCATCTCGCAGGAGTTGATGTTGAGGTTGTTCATGAGCTGAGCCTTCTGGCTGAACTCCTGCATGATCTTCGAGCATTCCGGGCAGACCGTGTCGATCGCCAGGCTGAAAGCGAAGCCGACCGCATTGTTGGCCACCGCCTTCAGCATCGCGACGATCTCGCTCGCGTTGATGAAGCTGAAGGACCCGGCAAAAATGTCGATACCGCCGCACCCCGCACGGGCGCGCGGCAGTTGCAGGTTGGCGATGTTGGTCGTCTTCTGAGGAAAGCGCGTCCAGACATTGCCGAGGCTGTAGTATCCGGCCGACTGGCCTTCGAATGCGGTCGGCCCATTGATATTCGCAGCGCCGCCGACATCGTTGAGGAACGAGTCCATCGAACTGCCGACATCGGCCGATGCACTGGTAAGGGGCAGGGTGGCCGCGAGGATCGCGGCGACGGCACGTTTCATCCTAGTAGTCACGTCCGGCTTCCTTCGATGTGAGGAGGTAAATGCGGTCCTGAAGCTCGTCGGCGCTCATCACGCCGTAGCCGATCGGGATGGGCTGGCCCTTGGCGGCGTCCCAGAGCACGACCGCCGGCGTGACCTTGGGCTCGAGCCCCATCCGGCTGCGCTGGTTGGTCTCGACCGTGTAGTTCGGGAAATGGCGCGAGGGCCCGCCATCGGTCGAGATTGCGCGCACGGTGATGTGCCAGGTCGAAGCTACGCTCTGGACGATCGGGGACATGACTTCGCAGGCGCCGCAGCTTTGCGCGAAGAAATAGAACAGTCCGTAGCGCTCCGAGAGCTGCGCCATGACCGCATTGCGCTCAGCGCTGCGCGTGTCCTGCCATTGACGCTTGCCGAGCGTCGAGACCGGACGCTGGAGCGTGTAGTCGAGATCAGGATCCTGCCAGATTGCCCGCTGCCAAACATCGCTGAACAACGATGCCCGATCGAGCTGGGCGCGCTGGAATCGGATATAGGCCGTCACATTGGCCGGTGTGGGCTCGAGGATAGCCTTGGCTTTCAGTTCGCGCAGATTTGCCGTGATGGCGTCGAGCTGGCTGGTCGCGCTTGGCGTGACCGCCGGTGCTTCGACTTCCATTTCGGGCGGCCTGGGCTTCGAGCAGTAGAACCAGTATCCAAGCTTTCGCTCCTCGCAGTAGAAGCTGTCCTGCCGGTCGCTGGTTGTGACGAGGGGCGGTTCCTGAGCCTGCGCCGAAGTGCTGAAGGCACTCGGCACAAGGCTAAGGGTGAGGCAGGCGGCAAGCAGCCGCCAGGCGGCCTTATTGGCTGGCGCGGGCATAGTAGTCCTCGATTTTTTGTTGGATTTCGGTGGCGGCCTGAAGCTCGTCGGGCAGGCGGGCAGCATCGGTGAACTCGGCGTAGACTTCGCTGAAATCCATCTTCGAGAGATCGAGCCGCGAAAACTCTTCAATGGTGAAGCCCAGGCATTGCTCGGTCTTGGGCTTGCCCCAGGGCTTGTTCAGCTGCTGGCGGCCCTGTTCCTGTAGAATCCGTGAGAGCTTGGATTCAAAGCAGCAATAGACCTTCTTCTTGGTCAGGCAGACGCCGAGGAAGCTGTCCGAGCAATAGGTCCCGACATAGGCGCACAGGCCCTGCGCATCGCGTTGGTGGAGCAGGATCTCTTCGCGGCTGCAGCCCAGTGCAACGAGCAGCTGGATGCCCGGGATCAGCGGAAACCCCTTGCCCTTGCAGCAATTGAGCACGCCGAAGACTTTGGATGAGCAGGTGTTCCGCGTGCCCCTGAACAGGGTGAGTGTGTCAGGATCGAACTCGCGCCGCGCCTGGTCCATCGCGTTGAGCGCGACAACCGCATCCTTGAACTCGTCATTGGCCTCGCGCTCGATCGTCTCGCACGAGCCATCGATGCAATAGACGTCGCCGTCGCAGATGAACTGGCTGGTATCGGCAGGCTGGTCTGGGACCGGGCAATCGTAGACCCGCTCCCAGGTCCGACAGGGCTCACCCGAAAGGCAGTCCTCGCGCACGAGCGAGCAGCCGGACGTGTTCTCGAGGGTCTGGCAATCCTGCGCCTCGGTGAACTGGGCGCAGGTGTAGCTGCGAGCCCATGCCCAGCAAGGCTGGGTGACCGCGATGCCATCGACGATCCGGGTGACCGGATCGCTGTCGGTGCAGGTCTCGGTGTCCTGCTGGCAGGAACTGTCCGCGGCGAGGCCAGCGCATTGGCTTTCATCGCGGCTCGTCGAGAATTCGATTCTGGAACTCGTTTGGATGATGCGCTGACCCGCGACGGTTTGCGAGCAAGTGTATTCATCGATCGGATCACCTGGTTCGGTGCAATGAAAGCCCCAGCCATCCTTGTAACCCTGCAAGCACGGTCCAGGATGACTGCCGCTTCGCCGACAATATGGGAGGTCATAGATCGTGCATTCGGGATCGAAACGCGGACAGTAATAGAGATAGTCGGTAACCGTTCGTGCAGCGGCGCGCAGCGGGATAGCGCAGCTGCGCGTTTCCTGCGTCGCTGTATAGCCAACGTTGCAGGTCGCCATGTAGCGCGCCGCCGTGCCGCTTCCGGGAGGGAGAGGGACGCAGCGACTCTGGCTGCCGCTGATGCTCATCCCGCTCGTGTAGGAGAGCGGATCATCGCTGATGATATTGCTGCGCGCGACGACCGCGTCGAGGTCCTGGGGCGCGAACTGCGCTCGGCGATCCATGGAATCGCGCATGGTCCGGTATCCGGTATTTGCGGTGGCCTGGCTTGCCGCTTCCCGCGCTATCCAGTCGGGATCGTCGAAATAGCCCGACTGGCTGGGCACGCTCCCGAAATTGGGTATCCGGTTTGCGTCCGGTTCGGTCGTTGCCGCGCCTTGCGCGTCGGCCGCCTTGTCGCGTCCGAAGGCCTTGCCGTCGGCTTTGGCGGCCTCGGTCGTGGTCTGGGCCAAAGCACCTGACGAAAGGGATGCGCAGGCGAGGCATAGCAGGGGGAGGAGAAGCCGCTTCATTGTGTACTCCGCTGCAAGCGGGAAAGGTGCTGGGAAGCGAGCAGCGCGCCGGGGCCGCCGCCCTGCGCGAAGGTTTCGAGCGCATAGGACACGCTGACATTGCCACTCATCCGGTCGTGAGACGGAACCTGCGTCCGGCAATCGAAGCCATCGCACAGGTCGAAATCGCTGCTGGTCACGACATAAGTGGGCACCGCCTCGATCCCGAATGCGCGGAACAGGCGCGGGTCGATGCCGACTGCGTCGAGCGCCCCGCCGTCATCGGCGATTTTCGCCAGCGCAGCCGTAAGGATCTTGGCGCTGCCACCCGGCAGGCCGCGCAGCACAACGACGCCGCCAGCCTTGGCGACATCGTCCGCCATGGCCCGCAAGGCAGCCGGCGGCATGGAGAGCGAGGCAAAAGCGATGAAGCGCGGCGCTTCACCCAGGTTCTCGCTGGCCATGGTCCCCGCATCGGCGACCATCTTGTCGAAATCGAAAACATCCTCGCTGTTCGACTTGGCGGACTGGGCGGACTGCTCGGTGTAGCGTCTGCCATGGGCCTCGGCTGCCGCCGCGCTGTCATTGGCTTGCCTGAGCATCGCTTCGGCCCGGGTGCGGGCATTGGCAGCCAGCGCATCGGCTTCGCTCGCCTCGACTTTGGCGCGCGCACGGATGTCCTCCAGGTCGATCTCTGGTTCGCTCGTTTGCGCCGCAGCCCCTGCCATGATGGCAGTGCCAGTGATCGACGCGATTACAAGGAGATGAGGAAATATCTTCATAGCGCACAGCAGTTCCGTTTGCGCCAGACCAGATAGCCCATGTCCTCGCCGATGGCGGGATAGACCTGACCTGCCGACATAAAGGTGGTGGAGGCGCCAATAGGCGCGCAGGCGTAGCGGCCCTTGGTCTGCGGATTGGGATTGGTGGCCTGGAAGCGGTACTGCTGCTTCCTCATCACCGGCATCAGATACTTGCCGCAGAGCCCCTTGCTGCCCATCGTGCCCCAGGCGACGAGTTCGCGGTGCAGCTTGTAAGAGAAGCGGGCGAGGGCGAGCCGCGATGCCTGGACGTGCCCGATCGTCGCCGAGACATTGCCGTTCAAGGGATACATGCTGCCCTGGCATCCGGCACACCAGAACAGTTCATCGGTCGGCAGCTTGGCCGTTGCCGCCACGCAATCGGCCGCGCAGGCCGCAAGCGCCAAGGGATTGGCGAAGAGCACCGCTTCGGGATTGATGATCGCGGTGAGCTCGCTGTCCTGCCAGAGCGGATCGATCTCGGTGATATAGAGGATGTCGACCGAGCCCTGTTCCAGGCACAGGAAATCGGCAACGATCTCCATCCAGTAGATCAGCGGATAGGCATACCAGTGGACATGCCACTGCGAATTGTACTGCGTCGCGCCGCCGACGGCCGAAGGTCCCGCCATCGACTTGAAGCCGATGTCGAATCCCGGATCGAGCTTCATCCCGCCGAGATTGACGAAGCACCAGGGCTTCATGCTGACGTCGGCAAGCCGCACCGGCTCCCAGAAGCCCATGGCGATGCCCGGCCGCAATCCGCAGAGGCAAACGGGAAGCGCCGGGTTGCTCGTATCGGGTCGGCTCGAGGGCCAGATCTTCAGGCCGCCGATCGAGATCGGAAACAGGCACGACCAGCAGATGTCGGTGATCGGATTGACGAACTTGCCCGTGCAGCGGCCCGGGCCTGCCGATGCCTGTGCGGGCGCAGCCGCAGCGAGCATGAGACCGAGAAAGAAGATCGCACTGCATAGCCATGTAGATAGGGGAGACTTTGTTCTCATGACGGTGCGCGCTCCTTGGGCCGGACAGGCTGCTCGGTGATGATGAGGATGCGGCCCTGCTGCTCGACCGTGGCGGGCACGGCGCGGATGCCGAAGTGCTTCACGAGGCTGCCGCCTTGGTCGAAATAGAAGCGGCGCTGGCGGGCCTTCATGAGTTCCAGCGGTGCACCGCGCACGAGGATGAGCTTGGCCTTGGTGCTGGCATAGCGCCGGGTCGCCCAGGCAAGCTGCTTGGGATCATCGCCATCGAGAAAGACCAGCGGCACCCGCAGCGGCACGGTGTCGAGCGGATTGACCCGGGTCCCGGCCGCAACGATCACCCGTCCCTTGTCATCGGCAATGTCACGCTCGACGCTGATCGTCGGATCGAAACGCCAGCTGCGTGCTGCCGCTGCGGCGTTCATCCCCGCGACTGGCTCGGGGCGGTTGACGCGCGCGATCGTGCGCCGCTTCAGCTCCTCATTGAGCTTGGCCGTCTCGCCGGTCTTCTCGAGATGGGTGAGACGCGCATGGATTTGCTCGAGCAGGTCAGGCTCGATCACCGACCAGACCGTGCCTTGCTGGCCGTAGTCGCGGGCGCTTGCCGGCGCGGCCAAAAGAAGACCGGCTACGAGGAATGGGGCGGCGCGCAGCGGTGTCACAGGATCGGCCTCCCGACCCCGAGAATGCGCTTGGCGCAGATCCACCCGATTGCCGCATAGCGGCTGTCGAAACCGTCCTTGTGCGCGGTGCTGACGAAATAGCAGCCTTGAGGCACCACGCCTGTCGGACCGAGCGCCAGCGGCTCGCCGAAACGGCTTGCCCGCTTGGCTACCGCGACCTTGCGGCCATTGACAAAGAAGCTGCGATCCTTCTCGATCACGACATCGCCGGGCATGCCGCTCACCTTCTTGCCGAACGGCTTGGGCTTCTTGCCGAAGTGCCTTTCGAGCAGCGGCGAGGCGGGCGGATCGAACAGGATGATCTCGCCGCGCTGGGGCAGCGCGCCGCGATCGAGCCAGATCGCCCAGTAAGGCAGGCTCGGACTGGCGTTGATCATCAGCGCGTGGTCCTTCGAGAAGGCGGCGAGCGAGGTGAGCGCGAGCGCGGCCGCGCCAAGCCCTGTCCACAACGCGAGGCGCCGCCCGGTTGGCGAGTGGAGGACAAGATCAGCGGCGCGCATCGGGAATGGCTCCCACGCGGCGAGCGACATCGGCGCGCACGGCTTCGGTGAGATCAGGCGTGCTGCCGGCCACCACCGCTTCGGCGACAAGCACTGTGCGGCCCTCGCGGCCGAGATGTTCGACGGAGGCTTCGACCGCCTGGAGGTAGGCCTGGACGCGCATCTTGGTTTCTTCAGGCGGTCGGCCTGCGCGCGCCTCGGCTTCGATGAAGTCGCCCATGATACGGCTCAGCTGCACGGTCACCACGTCGCGCTTGTCGAGCGCGAGCAGCTTGTCGGTCGCCCAGACGCCCCAGAGCGCCGAGCCGACCATGCTCAAACCGAGCGCGACGGCGGTCCAGTTCACCGCACCCATGCGGCCGCGCAGGGACTGTGTTGCCAATATGTTCTTCACAGCTTTTCTCCCGAGAGTTCGCGCTCGAGATCGTTGATGAAGCGCGGCAGGCGCCAGACCACGACGAGCGTCGCGACACCGATGAGGACGAACTTGAACTCGTCGAGGAATCCGATCTGGCGGCCTTGCTCGGCGCCGAGGAACCGGTCCGAAATATTGGCGAGATGCGCAAAGAAAACCCCGGCATCGCCGCCCGAGATCAGAAGGAAGAAGAGCAGCGGGAGCCCGAGCGCCATGAGGTAGCTCGAGGCGAGGAAGGTGCTGCCGCGAAGCACGATGTAGCAGAGGTCGGCGGCATGCGAGCGCCAGCCCTTGGCGGGCAGGTCGAGGCTGTCGCTGTCGGCACGGGCGTCCTCGGCCTGGTCGATCGGCGTGACGAGATGGAGTGGCATCGGTTCTGGGTGTCCTTGGATGGAGGGAGAAGTCAGGTTCGATTGGCAAAGGCGATCAGTTCGATCGCGTCTGCAAGCTGATGGCCGCGCGCGATCTCGGCATCGATCGCGGCAAAGGTCTGGGGAGAGCTCGAGAACAGCGTCGCTGAATAGTCGTCGAGCACGAGCCGGCCGATGGCTTCGGTTTCCGGTCCCTTGATGAAGACTTCGGAATAGTCGCTGCCCGAGCGCTTCAGGCTGCGGATCAGGGTCTCGGTGCGATCATCCATGTCGAGCCGCTTCGACGCCTTGAAATCGGCGATCGTCTCGGGCTTCTGTTGAAGGATCAGCATCCAGTCGCTGTTTTCCAGCGCAGCGGTCGCACCGTCCGACTTGTAATAGTCGTTGAGCGACTGCGTGGCGGTCGCCAGCGCCCCGCCATATTTGCGGCAGGTGCGGGCGTAGGTCTCGACGAACTCACCCATCGAGCCGCCCTTGAGCATCGACCAGGCCTCGTCGATCAAGAGCAGTTTCCTCACCGAACGCGGGCTGCGGGTCATGGCCTGGCTGGTCATGAACATGATCGCCGAGAGCACGACCGCGCGCAGTTCTTCGCGCGTGGCGAGATCGGACATTTCGAAGACGGTGAAGTCGGTGTCGAGATCGAGGCTTGCCTGGCCTTCGAAGAAGGCGCCATAAGTACCGCCTGCCATGTAGGGCGCGAGCGCGGTCGCAAGATCGCTCGCTGTCTCGTTGCCAAGACCGGTCAGCGCTTCGCCGACGCCAGTGATCGAGGCTGCTACGCCTTGGTCGCTCCAGACCATGTTGACCGCACGGTCGATCAGGCCGCGCTCGGTATCGTTGAGCTGCGCGCTGTGCCGCGCCATCTGGCCAACAATGGCCTTGACCATGCCGAAGCAGTCGAGCCGGTAATCCTCGTCTTCGGCTGCCCGCTCGCCATCAATCATCGAGAACGGGTTGAGACAGAAGCCTGCCTTCATGGTGAACTCGACGAACCGGCCACCCTGAAGCTTTACCGAATGCTCGAAGCTGCGGCCGTCGTCGATGACGACGACCTGCGCGCCCGCACCGCGCAGCGCCGCGCACATCTCCTGAAGCAGCACCGACTTGCCCGAGCCCGACTTGCCGCAGATCGCGACATTGTGGTTGCCGGCCTCGTTCTCGAATGGCGACCAGAAGAAGGGCTGGCCGCGCCGGCCCACGAACAGGAGATGCGGATGGACGCTGCCAAGATATTCGCCCTGCATCGGCGCGATATTGGCGGCGGTGGTCGAGAGCACGGTCTTGAAGCGCTTGAGACGCTCCATGTCGGCGCCAAGCCCGTCGGCCAGCGTCATCGGCATGGCTGCCAGCAGACCCTGGATTTGCAGGTAGCGCTCGTCGGCAAGGTCCCAGCCTGCCGCCTTGTAGATCGACTTGATCGCGCGTTCGTCCCGGTCACCGCGGCCGAGCGGCGAATAGGTCGTCAGGCCATAGAAGACCCGCACGAGGCGGCGACCCTCCTGCAGCTCGGACTGGACGTGCTGCCATTCGGCGGCCTGCTCGCCGATCCGCGGCAGGAACCGTGCGCTGCGCGTTCCCGCAAGGCTGGTGGTACGCATGAACTTGAAGCCGGCCTTGGCCGAAGCGGCCTCTTGGTCAGGATAGACGAGGCACAGCATCGTCGCGGCCGGGCAGGGGAAACGCAGCTTGTCGGTGAACATGTCGCCGATGAGCCGCGCGCACTCCCACGGCGCCCAGCGCTGGGGCATGTTGCGCGAGGAAAAATGCCGCACATCGAAGGCGTCGGGGTAGACCGTGCCGATCTCAGGAACCCCATCGTCAACCTTGCCCGTTGCCCGAAACCGCTCGGTGACGAGCCGCATCCGGTCTTCCAGGATGACGAGTTCGATATCGTGGCGGATCGCCTGCGCCGCGATCGCGTCATTGGGATTATAGGGCACAGCGTCGTCCTGCGGCGCGGTCGTCGGCGAGGTCAGGTCGTCGATGATCGCAATCAGCTGCTGCGGCTCGACTTCGGCAACGCCCAGATTGAGCGACTTCAGCATCGCGATGAGGCCGTCGCGCGTCTGCTTGAGATCCTCGTTGCTCACCGCTTTGGCAGCGGGCACGCCGACCGAAACGATCACCTGATGATGCCGCGCATGGAACGGCGCGTCCTGCGAACCCGATTCCCAGACGAGGCCGTAAAGCCGACGCGCGCGGTGGCGGGCAATCGCCTCGTAGACGCCGCCCTGGACATAGCGCGGCGCAAACCAGGGAGCGACGATCCGGCTGATGCGCGGAGACGCGAGATGCAGCACCTGGAGGCAGGCCCCGGGTGGCAGGCCCTCGGAGAAGAACGATCCAAGGATCTCGCCGGTACGCTCATCGGCACCGATCAACGGCGTGACAGCAAGGACAAAGCCCTTTGATCGCGCGTTGAAATAGAGCCGGCTCGCCGGATCATAGACCCGGTAAGGGAGCCAGTCCGACAGCAGATCGAGCATCAGGGCAGGGCGGCTCTGCTCGGCATGTTCGGCATCGCCCAGAAGTCCGGTGAGGAGCCGGTCGACAATCGTCTTCAGTTTCTCGGCCATCACTTGGGCTCCTTCTGTGCCTGAGCGGCGTTCTTCGCGGCCTCGATTGCCTCGATGGTCGGGAAGATCAGCGGGGCCTTGTCGGCAGAAGGCCGAGGGGCTCGATCATGCGGGGGCTGCGCCATGTCGAACCCCTCGACCGCCGGGGCTTTCGCTCCGGCAACGGCCTCGCGCGCCGTGGAGGGGAGGACCAGCGGCGAGGCAGAGGGGGTGTCCTCGAGTGAGGATGAAGGTTGAAAGGGCTGTCCGAGATCGAACGTCTCGGCTTCGGGCTGTTTGGCAGGCTGCTCGGCGGCGACACCTTGATGCGTTTCGCCCGATTCCTCGGTCTGTGCCTGTACGGCTTTGAGCTTGCGGCGCAGCTGGCGCATCAGCGGCGGGGCGGTGTCCTCACCAACCTTGCGGCGCAGTTCTGCGGCCCAACGCGGATTTTCGACGACTGCCCAGGCGACCGCATCATCGTGCAGCGTCCCGGTCTCATCAACATGGGCCGGAAACACGATCCTGAGCGTTCGCTCGGACGTCCGGGCCTGATCACCGGCAGCAACCGGGACGGTCGCAGGATAGTCGTTCTCCAGCGAGCCGGTTGCGGTCATGTCACCGGTTGCGCGGGCGTCGATGACATGGCTGGGCGCGCAGTCGCCTTTGGGGGCTCGGCAGGTGAAATCGCCTTCGATGTTGGTGCCGAAAGTCGCGCACGCGCTTGTCAGCAGAGCAAGGCAGGCAGAGGCGAGAATACGGTGGGGAAATCGCATGACGATTATCCTTTCTTGGCCGAAGCGGGCGCGGCCGCTTTGGCGGGCGTGAGAAATTCGCGGAGCACGGAAGCGGGGCGATAGCCTTCGAGGATCGCGCCATCGGACGGGCGCACGATGACCGGCGTCCCGTTGAAGCCATGGGCCTTGGCGAAGGCTTCGTTGGCATCGAGCCCGCTCGTGTCGCAGGGCTTCGGATTGGCGAGGGCGAGACCCGAATAGGCCATGTGCAGCGACACCTCGGGGCGCGGCGAACACAGCACCCGTTCGGCATCACGGCGGCTGTCGGCCCCGAAGATCGAAATGGGCCGCTCCTCGACGCGCGCACCGATCGCCTTCAGTTCGGCTTCGAGCTTCTTGCAGTAGCCGCAGTGGAAATCGGAGAAGACGACGACCTTGGGGCCGTTCACCGGTCCCCAGGTGATCGCGCCGTTCGCGGGCAGGCCGGCGAGCGATACGTTCTGCGGGGTGGCGCGCGGGGCGGGCTGGCTTTCTTCGCCGGCATTGCTCCGCCGTGCAGCACCAGCAGCCAGCAAGTCTGGGTTGAGTGCGAGGAGACGGGCTGCCGTCAGGTCTTGCCGCGCCTCCATGTCGTAGATGCGCCCGATCACCAGATACTTCGCCGCGCGATCGACGTAGAACAGCGTCGATTTCGAGGCGACTTCGCACAGGCCGCCAAGGCCATCGCAGGTGATGGCGTCGATCGGCGTCTTCGGGAGGCGCAGCTTGAGCGCGTCGCGCACTTTTGCCGTGTCGGGAGCCTGGGCCGGGGAAGCGAGGCTGGCCACGCCCCAACCCGTTGCGGCTGACAGGGCGACGACGGCAGCAACGGTCGCCACCGGTCGCAGCCAGCGCCGCGGCTTGGTGGGGGTTGGATCGTTTGTGGCGGGGGTCATTGGGAGTTCCTCACGTAGACGCCGTCGAGGAAGACGATCTCGACATCGATGCCGGTCGGCATCTCGACGACGGGTTGGTATTGTTCGGCGCGCTCGATCAGATATTTGCTGACCGTATCGGCGGCATCCGCAGCGCCCTGGCCGAGCCCACCGCCGAGGATGTCGCCGGCAGAGAGCTTCGAGCGGGTGCCATCGGCATTGGTCGTGACGCCGGAGAAGACGCTGTTGGCGTTCGCCGAAAAGCCGCGCCCGAAACCGCCCACGATCCCGGCAAGCAGGGCCTGGCTCACAAGGCTGCCCTCGCGGCTGACGACACGGCCACGCACACCGGATTTTCCGGCGAAGCTGATGAAGCCTTTGACCTCGCTCACCGCGACGCGCCCGCCGGGCTGATCGCAGGTCATCCGGGCCAACTTCACGTAGACTTTCTCCGAAGAGAGATCGCCGCGCGCCGCGCCATTGACGATACAGCCCTGGATGCGGGTCGTCAGAACCTTGCCGTTCTGCATGACTGATCGCGCTGGGCCCGTGATGCGCAGGACAACCGGAAGCGGATCGGTCTGGCTCGCGACACCGGCCGATGCATCGACGCCAACGATGACGCGCGCCGAGGCATAGGAATTGGGCGGCAGATAGTCCGGTGAATCCTCGATCACGACCGGCGGGGTTTCGGGACGCGCAAACCTTGGACCACTTGCCCCGGCTTTGTCCGACGTGAAGCTCATCAGCTTGACTTCGCCTGGCCCGGGCATTGCAGCTTCACCGGCCCCCACCGGCGCGCCGCCGAGCGTTGACGGGGCCGTCCGGCCGCGCGCGTCATAGCCGCCAGCTTGCGGGCCATAGGCCGGCGGCGGCACGCTCGGGGGAGCCGAGGTGCTCTGGCTGGCAAGGCGCGCCTTCAGATCCGCGTTCTCGGCGGAGATCGCATCGATCGCGGCCTGGCCGTCAACGTGCATGGCCTGGTTCTCGGCCTTGAGGGCGGCGAGCTGGGCTTCGATTTCCTCACGCGGGAGGCTCGCGTCCTTCATCGCCTTCTGCTCGCGGGTCACGGCATCGAGACGATTGCCGTAGGTCGCGACGAATTCGCGCTGCGAAAGGTCGCGATTGATGAGTCCCGCCGTGTCGATGGTCTGGGCGGCGGTGGGATCGTCGCTCTTCGCGCCGTCGTCGCCTCCCAGGATGAACCAGCTACCGCCAATAAGCGCGAGCGCGCCCAAGGAGCCAAGCAGAAGCTTCTGCCGCCGCGCGGTCTTGGCGTTGAGGCTAGTGACTGGCGAAGGCGATGCGGGGTCGGCTTGAACCGGGGTCGAGGGGATGGCTGTGTCGCTCATTGACCGATCTCCCCGTTCGTGCCGACGATGAAGGCGACGGTGCTCTCGCCCGATTGGAGAGTTGGCTGGGCGATTGAGATGGCAAGGGTCCCGGACGACGCGAGATCCGCTTCGGCAAGCGTCAGCGGTTTGCGGCCACGGTTCGCCAGACGGATGACCTTCCCGGCAAGCGCGCTGCCGCGGTAATCAGCAATGAGCTGGACCTCGAGGTCGCCGACCCGTGCCGGAAGAGCTGAGGATTGCCGGACTTCGAAGCCATCGACCGTGCGGTCATTGGCCATGGCCTGGATGAGGCGTAATGCGCTCGTCTCCAGCGGCGTTTCGCTTTCCCAGCCTGCCGCCTTGTTCGTCGCGATCGCCGGGTTGGTGATGAAGACCTGGACTGCCGGAACAGGCTCGACCTGACAGGAAACCTTGTAGACGAAGCCCTTCTTGGTCGTGGCGAAGAAGCTGATTGACCGGGCCGCAAAGGTCTCGGGCACCGATACGTAGATGTCGCCGCGCAGCGGCTCGTTGGTGACCGCAAAATCGTTGTAGGGCGTGCCGGTCGAAATCTTCGAAACGCTGGCAAACTGGTCGTCGACGAGCGCAAAGCGCGTTAGTTCGCGGGCCGAAACGGCGCATTCGATGCTCGCTCCGTCTGCAGCCTGTTTGAACTGGTCGGCGGCCTGAGCGCCGCTCCCGGAAAATGCGAGGATGGTGCTGGCGCAAAGAGCCAGGCTCCATACGCGCGTCTTGCGTCGGTAAGCCATCACTGGGCCTCCTTCGTTGGGTCTTTGGGGGGCAACTGGCTGAAGCCTGACAGCGCGAGACGCAGGCCCCGGTAGGTCCAGTTGAAACGGAAACGGCGCTCGTCGCTCGCGATGACCTGGGCGCCGACAAAGGTCTTGAGCGTGCCGGTCACATCGGAAGTCAGCCCCTTGGGGTCGACGGTCATCGACCGGATGACGAAGGCCTGGGTAAGTTCCGAGCCCCGCTGTTCCTCGACGATCCGGACGAGATCGGCCTTGAGGCGACCGTAGCTTGCCGGATCGGCGAGCTTCAGGATTTCGGCCATCCAGTAGTCGAGGCCCTCGGGGCTGCGATTGAGCAAGACGAGCGCGGCATCGCGGGTCACGAGTTCGAGATAGTCGGCCTCGACCCCCGCGCTGCTGACGATGAGCTGCTTGGGGAGTGTCGGCAGGAGCACGACTTCGCGGTCGCGGGTGGCAGCAAGGCTGACGGCGACGACGAGCGCAATGCCAAGCCCGGCGCTGGTGAGCGCGAAGAGGTTGCGCTGGCGCAGCAGCGACTGCTGACGCTCGTGTGAAATGTCGGCAAACATGGATATCTCCCCTCAACCGGCAAGCAGGCGGCAGTGGGAAGGCGGCGTCGATTTCAGGCCCAACAATCCGGCCGGCAGATACCAATAGGCGGCATGGGCTACCCAGGAGCTGGCGCGTCCTGCTTTTGCCTTTCGCAGCGAGAACCAGGCGCCGAAGGCAACGATGATGCCGATAAAGATATGCTGGCTGAGGATCCCCCAGGTGAAGGGGATGAGCATCCCGCAGAACTCGTCGATGGTCCAGAAGCCGATGAGCTCCGGATCGTCGAGCCGACGCGGGATGATATATGGGTCCGTCATGGCGACGCGCCTTCCCGTCCGATGCGTCAGATGACCGCGGTGACGACCGAGGTGACGATCGGAACACCCGTGCCGACACCGATGCCGACACCGACCGGAACAGCGACCTGCCCGAGCGAGAACCGGCCCGAAGCGAGACCGATGAGGCCGCCTGCAAGGCTGAGGACGGTGATGATCTTGCCGCCCGAGCCTTCGAGGAAATCGGTGAATTTCGTGAGGGCAGGGGTGAAGGTCGTGTCGGCGCCCGCGTAGGCGGCGCTTGCGGCCAGTGCTGCGACCGCAAGCGGTACCGCGAAGGTCATGGCTCGCCCGAACTTCGAGGGGCGCTGGTCGATGGCGCCGGAGCGCCGGGAGAGGGTGAAAGACTGCATATGGAGCTCCATCTGGAGGGGTGAACCCAGCGTTCTCTCGTTCGCTGTGTGTTCCACATGCATCTAGGAATTCGATGTAGGAAAGTCGGAACGCCTCTCGAGCTGATGCGGCGGACGGATATGGACGCATCGAATGGTTGCTGTCGGCGATAATACGCAGAAACAGCGGTTTATCTCGTAATCAGCGTCGACGAATCTCGACAGGAGTGGCGGCGATTGTCGACGACTCGAGCCTAGGGAGTGATTCGCCTAGAAACGAGATGTTCCATATATGTTCTTTTCATTTTCCTACATGGACGGCGCGCGATATGGCTACGACTCAGTTCCTAATCGTTGGAGTTTTTGTCGATGCACCAGCCCGCGCCATTCCGAGGCGAAGCCAACGCCAGCCTCGCACACATTCTTGCCCATGCAATCGAGTCGTCTGACAAGCCCAAGCACCGGATTGCCCGGGAAGTCGGCATCCACCGCGAGACCCTTCTTCGTGTGATGCGCGGCGATCGGCCGATCGGGCTTGATGAGGCCGCGCGGGTATTGGACGTGTGCGGAGCGTTTCCCCGCGCCAGCATGATCCTCGCCTTGGCAGGTCAAGAGGATCTCGCCTGCGAATGGATGCGCAGCGAAATGGGGGAGTTCCTTGAGGACTTCTTCACGGCCTTGCCAGGCCAGCTCGAACGCACGCTTGGGCGACGCGTCGAGGATTTGCGGCCCCGATGGGCGAACGGCACTTCGCAGCTCGTCGCGCGCATGCTCGCCAAGCACATCGATGATTTTGCCAATCGCGACATTTCGATGGCGCTGCCGCGCTGATCAAATTCACCTCGGAGGGGACCGAGAAATTGAACCGACAGGAATGTACATGAATGCACATCCCCAACCTGCCGAGGACGGCGCAAACGCAGAACATGCAACGCCATCTGGCCCCCCGCCGGCCAGGCTTTTGCGGCTGCCTGAAGTTATCAACCGTGTCGGCCTGCGTCGTTCGGCTATCTACCAGCGGATGAGCGAAGGCCGCTTTCCCAAGTCCCGCTCGCTCGGGCCCAAATGCACGGTGTGGGTCGAGGAGGAAATCGACGCGTGGATAAGGGGTATTGCCGATCGCGGTGGATAAACTAGTGTCATTGAATGTAAGATTGAGGAAAGCTGATTATGCGGTCCCCGTACTCCCTGTGCGCGCCCCCGTTCGTCGTCGTTGACCTCTGTCTCCGAGTTTTCGGCTAGTAATTCGCGCACCGGAGAAGGTTTTTGTCTCATATTCTCTCCGCGTTACCGTTAAGAACGATGGCAGAGCCCGGTGAAATGATGGTTCATCATGCGGCAGCATGGGCGATCGAGGGTGACGCTAAAATGCCCGTCATTCTTCCAAATCTGTTGAGCTATAGTAATTCAATCCAAACCGATTTGCCGATAGTCTGGCTTGGCACTCCCGCAAGTGGAGATTTTTCTTCGTTATTTCATTTTCTTCCTGATGAGGAAAAGGTCTACATTCTTCGACTTCGTGACCGTAAAGATCAATGGAGTGTTGCATCAGCTCGCGTGGCTGCACGAATACTATTGGGTAGGCACCTTGATTGTCCGGCTCAAGATATAGCCATTATCCGGGACAATTATGGAAAACCTTGGCTCGACTCCGGACGTCATGGGGCTATAGCGAAACAAATTTACTTCAGCATCAGTCACACCAGAGAATTGGTAGCCATCGCTGTCGGGCGTAGTCGAGTGGGAATCGATGTTGAAATGGTTCGTAAATTTCCTGATATGATGCAGGTTGCTACCATGCAATTCGCTCAAGAAATGAACCATGATCTTCTTTCGGCTCAGTCAGAAGCCGAAAGGGTCGAACTATTCTACAGATTTTGGACGCTTGGTGAAGCTTTTATAAAAGCTACAGGCGAAGGAATTGCGCAGGGACTGCAATCCTTTGCTTTTTCTGCTTGTGAGCGCCCTGCATTGAAACGGGTGAGTAACTTCTGGGGGCCAACAGATCGCTGGAGCTTCGGAGTAATGCGATGTGGATCGCTTCCTGTTGCTAGCCAATCTTAGCTTGTCCTGCTGGTCATAGTCCGACAGACGAACCGCTCCAGCTGGACACCCGCAACAACCACGGTTTTTGCGCGGGGACTGGCCTGATTGCGGGGATGGCATCGAGAGGTGCTATTTGAGGGGTGTGATTGGCCGCTTTTCGGCGTTGTCCCTTGGCCTTTCAGCCCCTTCCGCGGATTTCAGGCGCACCTATCCCGTGGTTGCACACCGCTGATGGAAGATCAGGCGGTCGAAGTTGTAGGCCAGATTGGCGAGCGTGAGTTTTGTCTGCGCACGGGCAATGCCGATGGTGCGGATGAACAGGCCATAGCGGTTCTTCTGGTGCGCGAAGACATGCTCGACCCTGGCACGGATCGCGGACTTTGCCGCATTGGCGCGCGCCATGCTCTCGGGCATCGGCTTGCCCTTGGGTTTGCGACGATGGATGCGGCTTTTGAGCATGTTGCTCTTCAACAATGCCTCGTTCTTGGCGCTGCGATAGGCGCTGTCAGCCCAGACATCGCCAGCGGTGTTGCTCGTATCGATTACGCGCCGCAACTGCCGACCGTCGCTATCCGCTGCCGACGTCACCGCCGCCTGGCGGATAAACCCATAGCGCCGGTCGATGCTGATATGCGACTTATAGCCGAACACGGGCGTGGCGATCTGCGGCAGCGGCGTCCCGTCGGGGCGGTAGCGGATCTTGCCGCCGATCTTCACCGTCCAGCGCGCATCGACATCCTTCTGGTGCGCCTTGTTCGGCTTGCCGCGCCAGATCTGCTTTGCCGACTTGCCTGCCTTGATGGCAGCCTTCTCGTCCTCGGTGTTGCGCTGCTTGGGCGCGGGCACCAGCGTGGCATCGACGATCTGGCCGCCCATTGCCAGGTATCCGGCCTCGCGCAGTTGCTGCTCGAACGCCTGCATCAACGCCTCGAGCGTCCCGCTCTCGGTCAGCCGGTTGCGATAGTGGCGGATGGTGTTCTCGTCCGGCATCGCGCCGCCAAGGTCGAAGCCGAAGAAGCGCATCCAACTCAAGCGGTCCCGGATCATGAACTCCATGCGCGCATCCGACAGATTATGCTGCGCCTGAACCACCAGCACCTTGAACATCGCTACGGGGTCGAACGCCGGGCGGCCACCCTTGGTGCCGGCGCTATAGCCGAGACCGCGGGTCAACAGCGGCCGGAAACGTTCGAACTCCACCGTGCCCGCCAACACCTCCAGCGGGTCGCCGTCCTTGCTCAGCCGCTCAAGGTGCTCCGCCAGCGAAAACAGGCTGCCTGGCTGCATCGAAACTCTCCGTCTAACGCACCGAGTGAATCAGATCATAGCCTCAAATGCGAGGCGTTTTTGCGGGTGTCCAGCTGGCGGAAAGTACCGGTGGTCAGCGGCTTAGACAGGTTCTTTTTGTCAGATTCTCTGCGTTAACTCGCGCGCGAATTTGCAAATGCGTCCATTTCCCGCACCAGGCTCAACGGACGCATGTCGGTCCAGTTCTCGTCGATCCAGGCCATGCACATTTGCCTGTCGCCCTGCGGTCCTATCGTCCGCCATCCGGCTGGCACGTCAAACTGAGTGGGCCACAGCGAGTGCTGCCCTTCATCGTTGACCAGAACCAAGAACTCGCCTTCATCATCGTCGAAGGGATTGGTCATCTGTGGTGGGTTCCTTTCTCCAAGCTGACAAACACTCTAGCGCCGCATTTCAGATGGGCAAGCCGACAACATCCATGACTGCCCGGTGAAAGGCCTGCACGGCCGGCTCATTGCGCCCCACGATGAGATCGGGCCCTTCGTCCTTGGTCGCCAGATTGGACCAGATGCCCTCAGCGACCTCATAATCCTCCACCGTCACGTCGCTCTTGCTGTCGTCAATGGTCCCGAATTTGGCTTTATAGTTTTCAACCGAAAGACCAGAAATGTAGACTGAGAAAAGGCAGACCATTTCACCCGGCGTGTCACCAGGGAAAATCCGGAACATGCGCACGAAACGCTCAGAGGGCCCGATATCGCCGGCGACCAGAACGGTATTCGGGAAAATGAAGTAGGTTCCCACATGTCGCGCTTCAGGCCACTCTTGCTCAGAAGTGCCGACCAGATCGGCAAGCGCACGTTCGGCAAAAGTCAGAACCCAGTGTGCGCCATGATCGTCGAACGCCGCTACATTCGAGATGTATGCATTGCCTATAGAGCGGGCATGGAGCACGCCGAAATGATAGCTTTCCGCATAGGTGTCGATTGCGATCTTCCAGTTAGTTCTCGCATCCAGTCGGCTAGCCTGAACCGGCACCATTGCGGTCAGGTTGAGCGTCGCCAGGACCGGCGCAAAGCTACCTAAATGCATTGGCAAGTCGAGCGGCTCGTTTCCCCGCATTCGCACGAAGACCACACCGTCTTGCTCCGCTGCGACCACAGGCGACAGCCGACAATTTTCGAGCGTCTCCGGGTCAAAGCCTGCTCGACCGGGGATGTTGACCAAGCGGCCGGACAGATCATAGCTCCAGCCGTGGAACGGGCAAACGATGCGCTGACCGCGCCTCAAGTCTGGATCGCCCCCAGCCCCGACAAGCCGCGCGGCACGATGTGCGCAACGATTCCGAAAGGCGCGGACCTGCCCCTTCTCATCCCGCAGGACCAAAACCTCATGGTCCGCGACTTCGAACACTATTCGGTCGCCGGGATGCGGGATGTCTTGTGCGAGACAGGCGATCAGCGGCACCCCATCGAACAAGGTCTGTCGCTCGGCTGCCCAGCGCGCCGGATCGGTATAACAATGCGCAGGTAAACGCATTTCCGATGACGCCAAATCTGTGGTTCCACCGGCTGCGATATGCGCAACCAAGCGCTTGCGAACCGATTGAGCTTGCGCGCGTCGCGCCTTCTGAAACATAGTCATTCGAGTCAGTTCTTTATAGCTTGAGAAGCAGTAATCATGGATATTCAAACAGGGAAGTCGAATTCAGGTGTGGTGGAGCGAAAGTGGGTGTGCCCTGCATGATCGAAGACCAGATCGATCTGATTATGGGAGATGCCCCTGTGCCGAGGCCTGCCCATGTGCCGGTGGAGCGGATGGTCGATCTCGACATATATCGCCTGCCGGGATCGGGTGACGATTTTCTCCGAGCTTGGATGGAAGTAGCTGAAAGCGCTCCAGCGCGAGTCATCTGGACTCCGCGCAATGGCGGACACTGGGTCGTGCTGGGGGGAGCGGACATTGCCCACGTTTATTCCGATCACGAGCATTTTTCGTCTAAGATCACGCTTGTTCCCCGCAAATGGGGCGAATTGTATCCGCTCAGGCCCACCACCCTCGACCCACCCGAGCACCAGCCATATCGGCGCATTCTGACGGGCTTGTTGTCGAGCCGCACAGTGCGCCGCTCCATACCGATCGTGCGCGAACTTGCATCTCGCGCCGCCGAAGGCATCCGCGATCGTGGAGAGTGCGACATCGTTGCGGATTATGCCGCCGCGCTACCTCTTGCGCTTTTTGCAGGGCTGGCGGGAATCGAGGCCGACCGCATGGCAGTTTTGCCTGGTTATGCCGCACATCTGCTTGCGGACGAAGGGACCGATCTCCCTGAGCCTGTAATGGATCGCTTTGCAACCTTTCTGCGGGCGTTGATCGCGGAGCGGCGGGCCTTACCGGGAGACGATATCATCACAGCGCTTCTGGCTGGACAAATTGACGGTCGACCTATCGAAGATGATGAGGCTGCGGATGTTGCGACCGCTCTATTGACCGGCGGACTGGACACTGTCGTGTCGCTGTTTGCGATGATGATGAGGCACCTCGCCGGCGAAGACGCATTACGGAGCAGACTCGTTGCCGATCCAGAATTGTTGCCAGCGGCGGTGCGCGAAATGACACGGCGCTTCGCCATCATGACAAAGGCGCGGCTGGTGCGTGCCGACCAACTCCTCGACGGGGTGACCCTGAAGGCAGGAGACATGGTCATTATGCCTCCACTGCACGGCCTGGATCCAACGATTTTCCCCGATCCTTTGCGCGTCGACCTGAATCGGGATGCCGCGCCGCATTCCGCATATGGTAACGGCGTTCACCGTTGCCCGGGTGCGCAACTGGCCGAAGCGGAAATGACAGTCATGCTGGAAGAATGGCTGGCCCGGATTCCGAACTTCATGCTCGACCCTGATCGCCCGGTGCGCATGCAAGGCGGTGTGCTGGGTACGGTCGTCACTTGTCACCTGCGCTGGGATACTGCGACCGCAGCGCCATGACCTTTGATGCCGAAGCCCTACTAGCGCAGGCAACGCACGAGGCTGATCGTTTGCCTCTCGAACAGATCGACGTCAGCCTAGGAGAGCGATTTCAAAGCCAGACGGTCGGACCCTACTTCGCGCGCCTACGGCGAGACGATCCGGTTCATTGGTGCCCTGACAGTGCTTACGGTCCCTACTGGTCGATCACGCGGTACGACAATCTCATTGCAGTGGAAAAGAATTTCCAAGACTTCTCGTCAGCGGGCAACGTCATCATTAATGATGTTCCACCCGAGTTCGACGCGCCGGCGTTCGCCACAGCCGATCCGCCCGGCCATACCGCCGAGCGTGCTGCTGTGGCGCCAGCGCTTGGCAATCGGCGCATTCGCGCGCTGGAAGACGAAATTCGGCACGAGATCGGGGCGATCCTCGATGCGCTTCCGGTCGGCGAACCCTTCGATTGGGTGGAGCGGGTGTCGGTCGAACTGACGACTTGGATTGTGGCCGCGCTATTCGACTTTCCACGCGATGAACGACATCTGCTGCCCTATTGGGCCGAAGTGCTGGTGACAAGCCCGGAACCTGGCGCACTGGTCGAGAGCTGGGATCAGCGCGCGGCGGTCCTCGATGTCTATCTGGCGCGCATAATGGAGATGTGGCGCGCCCGCACAGGCGGATGCGGGCATGACATCATATCCGCGCTCGCCAATGCGCCTGCAACCTGCGCCATGCCGCAGGATCCCAAGCATCTCATCGGCACCGTGACCATGATCGCTGGCGCCAACGAAGCGGCGCGCGGTGCGCTCTCGGGCGGAGTCGTTGCATTCGACCGTTTTCCGCAGGCTTGGGAGAAACTGCGCTCCGAGCCGTCACTCATCCCCAACGCGGCGGCGGAGATCGTCCGCTGGCAATCTCCGATCATCCATATGCGGCGAACG
Organism: Aurantiacibacter xanthus; assembly: GCF_003584015.1. GTDB lineage: Bacteria > Pseudomonadota > Alphaproteobacteria > Sphingomonadales > Sphingomonadaceae > Alteraurantiacibacter > Alteraurantiacibacter xanthus. The sequence goes on along the minus strand of NZ_QXFM01000145.1, from coordinate 7,850 downwards.
GCAACGCGCGATACCGATCTTGGCGGCAAGTTGATCCGAACAGGTGACAAGGTCGTGCTTTGGTACTGGTCGGCGAATCGCGACGAAGTAGTATTCGAGGACGGTGATACATTCCGTGTCGATCGGCCTAACGCTCAACGTCACGCCGGCTTTGGTTCGGGCGTCCATCGCTGCCTTGGCAGGCGTGTAGCTGACATTGAGCTACGGCTGCTTTGGGAAGAAATCCTGCCGCGCTTCCGCCGTCTCCGCCTCTGTGAGCCACCGGAGAGGCTAGCCTCAAATTTTTCGTCCAATTACAAGCGCGTGATGGTCATTGCCGAGAGATGAACGAACCCGGTCGGGAGCCTACTCGAAGAAGGCGATTAGCCGCTCGTCAATGCTCTCGCGGGGCGGGACGCCTTCGGGGCAGGTCGGATCGCTGAAGGCGGCATGGGCAATGCCCTGCGGTCGGGCCGGATCGGAGTCGTGGCCGGTAAAGACCATCAGGTCGTTCCGACCTAGGTCTGGAAAGTAGAACCAGTTCTGAGCTGGGTTGTAGTGGTAAAGTCTGAGTTCGAAGCGGATTGTGCTGCCATCTCTGGCCGTAATCACCTGATCGCAGCCAACAATATCCTCCGGCAATACGCTGGCCGGCTCGCAGAATGCGAGCGGCGTATCCTGTGGCGGATCGGTCAGGCACTGCCAGACATTGTAGATCGCATAGCGACGAGCCATTCTCACCTGCGCTTCTCCGCCAGACAGCAGATGCTCCACCCAAAAACGTGAACCGGCATCCGAGGGACTGAAATCGCAATGGGCAAAGCGTCCGAGCACGGTCGTCCCATCACGCCTGTGGCGTACCGAGCGTTCGCTACGACGGACGACGCCATTCCCCAGCGCCACGACCTTTACGGCTCCAGTCGTACTGGCGACGAATTCCTCGAGCGCTCGAAGATAGGCGATGCGGCCTTCACCTGCCGAGTGGTATTCCAGCGGACATGCCCGTTGAACAATCTCGATGCCATCACGGTCGAGCGTGAATCTCGTCCGCTCGTCATGGACCGCGCTGATTGGAACGATGTGTTGTGTAAGCGGGAGAAAATCCTTGTCTGAAGGTATATCATGAAAGACAGGACGCCGCTTGCAAGGCGCTAGGAACGCGATCTCGGCTTCGACCATCGCCAACGAGTACTCCGCATGATCAGAACTCGGGTCTACGGGCTTGTCTCTCCACTATGCCCTTATTAACGAATAGGACATCATGAGGGGCAAATCCAATTTATTCCTAAGGCGGAGAAATCTGCTTGGAGCGATCGCTTACTCGGCGTTGTTGCCAAGCCCCCTCGGCGCGTCAGCGGCGGCTCAGCGCGTTGCCGTACTGGATTGGGCCATTGCCGAGACCCTCTTTGCGCTTGGAAAACCGCCGGTTGCGCTGGTGGCGGCGAGCGATTGGAACCGATTCGTGGTTGAGCCGCGCCTGCCGGCCGGCACGGCCGACATCGGCATCCAGCAAGAGGTCAATTTCGAGCTCTTGGCCGCTCTGCGCCCGGACATCATCCTGACATCGCCCTTTTCGCAAGACCAGGAACCGGCGCTCGCCCGCATCGCACCGGTTCGCCGCTTCACCGTCTTTGAGCCGACACCGTCGCCGCTCGAGCGTCCACGCAGATTGACCCGTGAATTGGGAGCGATGATCGGTGCCGAACGACAGGCAGAAGCCCTGATCACATACAGCGATGCACAGTTTGCCGCTTGCCGCGCTCGTCTTGCGCGTTTGCGCCTGCCGCCAGTTCTGCTTGTGGGCTTTCTCGACGCACGGCACGTGCGCGCTTATGGCGGAGTTGGGCTCTACCAGAATGTGCTCGAGACACTGGGGCTCCAGAACGCCTGGACCAAACCCACAAATGCCTGGGGCTTTGCGACGACGGGGATAGAAGGGCTCGCAACCGACAAGGACGTGCGTCTCATCACCTTCCAGCCCGTCCCGCCAGATGCGTTGCCGACACTCGCGCAAAGTCCTCTCTGGCGCGAGCTGCCGTTCGTCAAGGCGGGCCATATGTCGACATTGCCGCCGGTTCTCATGTTCGGGGCGCTGCCGGCCGCCTTGAGATTCGCGCGTCTCCTCACGACCGAGTTGGAGCGCGTAGCGGAATGAAGGATGGAAGGGTGAAATTCGGGCCGGCCCTGCTGGCCTTGCTCCTCGCTCTGATCGCCTGCGGGCTGGTGGTTGCAGTAATTCATGATCCGCTTACGGCCTTCCTGCAAACGCCCTCGAAGGCCGAAGGCTACGACGCAGACAGGATGGTCTTCATCTATGCGACGCTGCCCCGGCTGGCCATGGCTGCGCTGTGTGGCGCGGGGCTTGCGGGGGCCGGAGCGATCATGCAATTCGTGCTACGCAATCCGCTGGCTTCGCCGACGACGCTCGGTGTCGAGGCTGGTGCGCGAGTTGCACTGGCAATCGCCACAGTTGCAGCGCCGGGCCTTCTCGGATTCGGTCGTGATCTTGTTGCTATCTCGGGCAGCGCGATCACCACGGGTCTGGTTTTCCTGCTCGTTCGACGCCGCAATTTCGAGCCGGTCGCGACGGTGATCGCCGGCTTGATTGTCGGACTTTTCTGCGGCGCTCTGGCCGCCTTATTGGGCCTTGTCGAGGCTCGGCAAATGACTGCGGTTTTCCTTTGGGGTAGTGGCTCTTTGAGCCAACAGAGTTGGTCGCCGTTCCTGGCATTGGCGCTGCGTTTGGGGTTAGCCTCGTTGGCCTTGCTGCCGCTCCTGCGCTCCTTGGCCGTTCTGCAGTTGGGCGATGAAGGGGCTCGAGGGCTTGGCCTGTCTGTCGTGCGGCTGCGTTTCGTCTCGATCGCTATTGCCTCAACCATGACCGCCTTTGTCGTGAGCACTGTCGGCGTGATTGGCTTCGTTGGCCTTGTCGCGCCGGCTCTTTCGCGGTTGGCGGGCGCGCGTCGGCTCGGTGCTCAACTGGGTTGGTCGATCTTGCTTGGCGCATTGATGCTGCTGATCACCGATGCGACCGTCATGCTTTTCGCCGGCCAGCTTTCGGAGTTTCTTCCGACCGGGGCCGTTACGGCCGTTCTCGGTTCGCCTTTGCTCCTGCTGCTCATTCGCCGGATGAAGCCATCGGCGCCACCCGCCATCGCTACGCCGCCCAGTTGGAGTGATCCACCCGCGGCGCGGACGCCTGTTGTCCTCATGGGGCTAGGACTGCTCGTCATTGTCGCCTTGCTCGTCGGCCGAGGGCCGACAGGCAACTGGTCGCTACCATTTGGTGCGTGGGACGCGGTTGCTGTCTGGCGGCTTCCGCGGATCCTGGCGAGCGGCGCAGCCGGTGCCCTGTTGGCTATCTCTGGTGTCGTCCTGCAACGCCTGACTCGCAACGAGCTTGCGAGCCCCGAGGTGCTGGGAGTTTCGGCCGGTGCATTGCTGGCCGTAACGCTGAGCCTGCTGCTCTTCGGTGAGATCGGCGTCGCAGGAGAGGCGGCGACAGCCGTTTTTGGCGGCCTTGCTGTCTTGCTGCTGATTTTGGCTCTCGGAAGGCGCAGCGCTTTTGCTCCAGACCATATGTTGCTGGCGGGCATCGCAGTCAGTGCACTGGCTGATGCGCTTGTTGGCGTCCTGACGGCTGTTGGCGATCCGCGCGCGATGCGCTTGCTAGGCTGGATGTCGGGTTCAGTCGCCGGCGTTTCGCTCGAGGCTGCGGTGCTGACGATGTTGGCTGCAGCGCTGACGCTGATCGCAGCGCTTGTGCTGCGCCGCTGGCTTGAGATTCTCCCGCTGGGGCCTGAGGCCGCTCAGGGGCTGGGCGTAAATCTGCCACGGGCGCGGCTCACGCTGTTGCTGCTGGCCGCCCTTGCCAGTGTAGCGGCTATGCCAATCCTCGGGCCTGTCACATTCATTGGATTAGTCGCACCGCACATCGTCATGACACTCGGCTTGCGCAAGCTCCAGTCGGTGATCTTAGCAGCGGCGGGAACTGGTGGCGCGATTATGATCGGGGCGGACTGGCTGGCGCGGACTGTCAGTTTCCCGCTGCAATTACCAACCGGCCTTGTAGCCGCGTTGTTGGGGGCGCCGGCTTTGATGCTGCTATTGAACAGAAGGGCGCGCGGCAAATGAACGGATCGACGACCGGAATGACCCTTGCTGGCCTGCAATTCGCGGTCGAAGGCAAGATACTGTTGCATCCTTTGACGCTTGATATCGGTAGGCAGGGTGTGACCGGTATCATAGGTCAGAATGGCTCCGGAAAATCCACCCTGCTGCGGCTACTCGCCCGCCAGCAACCGCCGAGTGGAGGAACGATCTACTATGATGGCCGTGACCTCGTCGACTGGTCGGATCGCGCCTTCGCTCGTGCAGTTGGCTATCTGCCGCAACATGTGCCAATCACGACACGACTGACAGTCCGCGAACTGGTCGCTTTTGGGCGCTATCCTTGGCACGGGGCTTTTCGTCGTTTCGGCGAGGGAGATGGCCTGAAGGTAGAAGAAGCGTTGCGCCTTACAGGGATGGTTGGGTTGGCCGATCGCTTCCTGGAAACTCTCTCTGGTGGCGAACGACAACGCGCTTGGCTGGCTATGCTCGTAGCCCAAGAAGCACGGCTGCTTCTCCTCGATGAGCCGATCGCGGCGCTGGACGTGGGACATCAGATCGAAGTCCTGGGTTTGCTGAGGCAGCTCAGCGAGGCGCATCGTGTTGCGAGCGTGGTCGTGATTCACGAGATCAATATGGCAGCGCGCTTCTGTGACCGGATCATCGCACTTCGTGAGGGCGGGCTCGTCGCTGATGCAACGCCGGACGACTTGCTGACTCCTGATAGCCTGAACGCAGTTTACGGTATTCCCATGGGCGTAGCCCCGTTGCCTGAGGGAAGGGGCCGATTTGCTTTTCCGGTGGCTGTCGGGTGAGTTGACCCACGGATGCCATTGTTAGATCAAGGAGGGTATGTCGGATCCAAGCATAAGGGACGGCCGGGATGCTTCAAGGTGCCGCAACGCTGAATCTCCTCGCAGACTCCAAGCTGGCGCGGGGAATGCTATCTATGCGGTCAATCTTAGGTGGCGCGTGTCCAAAGCTTGGCGAGTATTTGTAGCCATTAATGGAGTCGCGCGTCTCGGAGCATTTTTGAAGCTCAAGTCATCCGAACGCCCTTCAATATTGGCCCGCTCCTCCTACTGCCGAAATCCGACACGCCAAATTGCGGCAAACGCCATTTCGCAGTGGCAAATCCTAGCATGTGCGGATACCGTTTCGTCACCAGTTTTTCGGGGACGAACTAACGGATTCGGGCGAAAGGTGCGTCGACGGTCCTGTCCCAAGATTTTGTAGGGGACGATGGCCAAGGAGCGTCAACACCAGCCAACTACGGACCGTCAGGGTTCAAGCAGCCAATCTGCTGATGGCCTTTCTGCATCAGGAACCGAGACCGGTCACGCGGGCCAGAGGAACCCGCTTTTGGCTACGGATTCCCTCAATCTGGCCGAGTTATTTGAAGCCCAATCCGGCGCGACACCCGATGCCATTGCTCTGGTTGAGGGCAAGCGGGAGCTGACCTACGCCGAGCTTGACCGGTATGCAGGGCACTTTGCGGATATCCTGTTGAAGACTGGAGCTGGTCCCGAACAGGTGTTCGCGATCCTGTCACCGGCTACGATCGAGAGCATTGTCGCGATCCTGGGCATCTTGAAAACGGGTGCAGCCTATCTGCCGCTCGACCCCAACCAGCCCGATACCCGCCTCGCATCGATCCTTGGCGACGCCTGCCCGAGCGGGATCGTGGCCCCTGAGGGAGTAGGGAGGCGCCTGCCCGAGCCTCTGCGCTCGCTCAGTTTGGCGATGCCAGTTCTCCCAATTGCGCCTTCGGCGGTTCCAGTGGCGCCGCAGAGGCAAGTTTCGCCGGATCAGATCGCCTATCTCATCTATACTTCCGGTAGCACGGGAGACCCGAAAGCCGTCGCAGTCTCCCACCGTGCCGTTATGCGCTCGCTTCGAGCGCGCGGGCATCTTTATCCGGACGCGCCAGGCGTCGTCTGCCTGACCGCTCCGCTGACCTTCGACATCTCCGTCGCCCAAATCTTCGCGACCCTCGGCGGCGGTGGAACCCTGGTGTTGGGTGTCGATCTGGTCGGATTTCATGACTTGGCGCCGCGCTGGCGTGATGCGGTCCGAACCGTTATGTTGACGTCGTCGGCCTATGCCGCCGTGCTGACAGATGACGATGCGCCGTTCGGCGCCAACTTGACGCGGGTCATCGTCGGTGGCGATGCGCTGCAACCGGGTCTCGTCCGGCGGCATTACGAGCGGTTCGCCGCCGTCGCCCTCGTCAACGAATATGGTCCGACGGAAGCAACGATCTTCTCGACGGCGGCGCTCATCGCTCCGAAAGAAGATTCGCCACCAATCGGGGCGCCGATTGTTGGGACGAGCCTTTATCTTCTCGATGAGCAACTCAGGCCCTGCTGTCCGGGTGAGACCGGAGAACTCTATATCGCCGGAGACAACCTGGCCCGTGGGTATTGGAGGCGTCCCGGTCTGACGACCACGCGCTTTGTCGCCAGCCCCTTTCAGCCAGGGGAACGTCTTTATCGAACCGGCGATCTGGCCAGCCAGCGGGCGGATGGACAGTTCGTATTCCAAGGGCGCGTCGACGATCAGCTCAAGGTTCGCGGCGTCCGGATAGAACCCGGCGAGATCGCAGCCGCAATTCTTCGGGCGCCCGATGTCGAACAGGCTGAGGTGCTTGGCCTTCCGGCGGCCGATGGCGAACTGCGACTGGCCGCCTATGTCGTGGCGCCTGCGCTCGATGAGGAAGCGCTGCGCCGGCATCTTTTTGCGGTTCTGCCGGATTATATGGTTCCGTCGGCGATTGTGGTGCTGGACGCGTTGCCGCTGACGGCGAACGGGAAGGTGGACCGCAAGGCGCTCCCTGCGCCGGGGCCTCAGGTGCGCGGGGGCGTGTCGGGGACGCCGGAAGAGGCGGTGCTGTGCGGCCTGGTCGGCGAGCTGCTGGGCATGGAACGGGTCGGTCCGGAGGACGACTTTTTCGCGCTTGGCGGTCACTCGTTGCTGGCGGCGCGGCTGGTGGCGCGGGTGCGCAGCGTGCTGGGCCGGGTGCTGGGCATCCGCTCGGTGTTCGAGGCGCCGCGGCTGGGCGATCTGGCCGAGCGGGTGCGGCAGGCGCCGCGGGCGACCCATGTCCTGACGGCGACAGAACGGCCATCGCGTTTGCCGCTGTCGTTCGCGCAGGCGCGGCTGTGGTTCCTGGACCGTCTGGAGGGAGCCGATGCGGCCTACAACATCCCTCTGGCGGCACGGCTGTCCGGTAGGCTGGATGTGGCGGCGCTGGCGGCGGCGCTGGACGATGTGGTGATGCGCCACGAGAGCCTGCGCACGCTGCTGAAGGATGATGGCGGAGAGCCCTACCAGGAGGTGCTCGAACAGGCACATGTCGTGCTGGATCGGCGGATCTGTGAGCCGGACGCGGTCGACGCGATGCTGGCAGCCGAGGCGGCGCGGCCGTTCGATCTGGCGTGTGACCTGCCGCTGCGAGCGGTGCTGCTGGAACTGGGGCCGGACGATCATGTACTGGCATTGGTCGTGCATCACATCGCGACCGACGGTTGGTCGATGGGGCTGCTGCTGGATGATCTGGCGAAAGCCTATCGGGCGAGGGCGGTCGGAGAGGCGCCGGACTACGATCCGCTGCCGGTACACTATGCCGACTATGCGCTGTGGCAGCGGGCGCTGCTGGGCGAGGAGGCTGACCCAGAAAGCCTGATAGGACGCCAGATAAACCATTGGCGAACAGCATTGGCGGGTGCTCCAGCGGAATTGATGCTCCCGCTGGATCGTCC
>NZ_QXFM01000144.1:120984-180275 GCF_003584015.1 Aurantiacibacter xanthus | reverse complement strand
GGTGCAGTCCTCCCATGCCCTGCTTCTTCTGGATGTTCGCAAGCCGGAGATGGTCTCCGGTTTGAGGAACTGAAGGACTACTATCATGACCAATATCGCAATCCTCACCGGCCGCATCGCTCGCGATCCGGACACCCGCGAGACCAAGGGCGGCACCAATGTCACCGGGATCACCGTCGTCACCGATCGCCCCGCTCGCGACAAGGACGGCAAGACCTACAAGGACGAGAACGGCTACACCGCCAAGGAAAGCGAGTTCCACCGGGTGACCTGCTTCAACGGCCTCGCCAAGACCGTCGGCCAGTACTGCTCCAAAGGCCAGCTGGTAAGTGTCCAGGGCCGCATCCACTACACCCAGTGGGAGGACAAGGACGGGGTCACGCGCTACGGCACCGAGATCCTCGCCGACAAGGTCGACTTTCTCTCTCGCGGCAACGGGTCGGGTGACGACAACGACAACACCGACGCACCCGAGATCGACTGACATCCATCATCATCAATCCCCATCAGAGGGGCGCTGTCCGGACCGGACAGCGCCTCTCTTTGTGTTCTAACCCGACGATGCCTGGGGCTCGCGAGCGGGGGCAGGGCGGGCAGCTTCCAGCCGCCGCAGGCCTTCTTCTTCGCCCAGCCTGCCGAGCAGTTCTCCGACCTTCCTGATGCCCTTCTTCGAGAAGGTCTCGATACCGGTGCCGAGAAGCATCTGACCCAGTTCAACGGCAGCTTTCTCTTCCAGTTCGCGCTGGCGCTGGTCGAGCGCTTCCCGGTCGGCTTCGAGTTTCTTCAATGCGGTAATCGCGCTACGTTGCGACGGCATATGGGGGTCCTTTCCAAAATCCCCTTGTGGCGGCAGCCTGCACGCATCCTGCTCCGGATACAGGCATGTAGGAAAATGGAATCTGACCCCGCACCAGGAGGAAAGGTGAGAGGGTCCTGGCTCACGGAACTCCCATGCTGACGGAGCTGCAACCACCGCGTCAAGGACGGCGGGGCCCCACGATTTTGCCTCCCCTTCGCTTGCGCTGCGGTCCGACAAAACCGTTACCCCCACCGCCGCTGGCGCGGTCGCCCATGCGGGCGATCCTGTGACCCGGCGGCCGCATCCCCGTCCGCCAACCTCCTGTCGGCTTCCCGGCACAATCAGGAGGATATCATGGCTACACTTGCAACGGTTCAGACCAATTCGAACAGCTACTTCGAGGCACTTGCCACGGCCGAACGGCGGGCAATGCACAGCTTCTTCGACCAGCACGTGATCGAGGACGACGATCTGGGTTACTTCGCACTCGACGAGGGCGACTACAACGCGCTTCCGGCACACCTGGCACACCGCGTGGTGCACACGGTCCACGGAGGGCTACTCGACGAATATTGAAGCGCCGAAGAGGGCGGGGCCGGAAACGGTTCCCGCCCTTTTTTGTGCTCGCCTGCGTTGGCAACGGTCCGAGAAATTGAGCGGGGCTGTGGACGCGCTCTGTCCCGCGCAGCTCGCGCTGCGCTCCTGAGGGCGCGGCCTGATTTGTTTTTGGGCCCCGCACGCATTTGCGCACCGGAACCGGGTCGGACCAGCGCGCGCGGCAGGACCGACAGTCCCCGTTCCTGCCGCTCCACACGTGGTCCTTGGCCGGTCCCTCTTGCGCAGGTGCGATCTCTCTTCGGGAATGGAGACTGAACACTGCCGCTCGCAGGCAAGGGTCAGGTCGAGGGGGTTGCTCACGCTCCCTCGGCAAGGGCGGTCAATGGCCGCTAAGACACAACGGCCAGGGTCACTGGTCACCACCCGCGCACTTGGTTACGACTTGCACACCGGACGCAGCGGGGCTGCCTTTGTTCTTTTAATGTTCTCAATCGGTTGCAGTGCAAATTCGGCATGTGCATCGACCGATTTGACCGCAAATCGCGATTTGGATTCGCAAATTGGCTGCAATTCATCTTCGTCTAAAGCGCTGGAATAGATAGGGAACTTTTCGTTTTCCTACATGGCCTTCGTTATTTACTGTGATCCTCGCCTTCCGCAGGTCGAACCAGGCTTCTTGAGCACAAGGAGCTTGGAAAAAATGCAACGTTACAGGGTCCTCCAGACCTACGTCCCGCCGCTGATTGCGGACTGGATTCTGGAGCAGTCAAACACCCGCGATACAAGCGTGAGCGTGGTCATTCGTGATCACCTGGTCACCGCCTGGAACCGCGACAACGATCATGCAGATCGTCCCGGCGGAAGCGATCCGGCTCGCCAGATGGTGTTCCTCACCACGGCGCTCGATGCGCTGCTGGCGAGCCATCCCGACGACACTCTGCGCAAGCGAACCCATGCCGCTTACCACCGCCGCCTGGCCCAGCTCGGCTTCATTCCTGCGCGTGCGAAGGAGGCCGGCGATGAAGAATAGTATCGTCAACTTCACCCGCGGCACCCAGCTCCTGGGACACTTCGGTTTCATGTTTGCAGCCGGTTTCAAGCTGCCGCTCATCATCTCTGCACTGGTCGTGCTGGGGACCTGCTGGTGGCAGGTCAGCAGCGCGCTCGACGACTACCAGGCCTACCTGCTGTGGATGCATCTCTATACTTCGGGCTACATGTTCATGGAGTTCGATCCGGCCAAGCTCGTGAACCTACGCCTGCCCGATGGCGACATGGTTGCTTTCCCCATGGCGGTGGTCCGGGATTTCCCGCCGATGCGCGAAGCATGGGACCTGTTCTTCGCCACGGTGAAGCAGGCGGTGGTGCTCTCCACGGTGTGCCTTGTGCCGCTCATGGCACTCTTCTGGTGGGTTGCCGAGCACTTCGGTGAGAAGTCCAAAGCCAGGCGCCACCTGCGCGGTGCGCGCCTCGTCTCGCTGCCCGAACTCAAGACCGACATCGCGCGCCACAATCGCGGCAAGCGCGCCCTCGAATATGGCCGTGAGCTGGGTTGGAAATGGCGGCTCGCTGGTCGCAACGCATTGCAGGAAGCGGGGCTCTATGCGCCCGCGCATCTCGCTGGTGTCAGCTACCCGTGGCGGCAGGAACAGGGCCACGCCATGCTCGTCGGCACCACGGGCATGGGCAAGACCGTGGCGCTCTTCGAACTCGTCGACGAGATCAGGCAGAGGGGAGAACGCGCGGTCATCTTCGATCTCACAGGGGCCTTCATCGAGGCCTTCTACGAGCCCGAACGCGACGTCATCCTGAACCCGCTTGATGCCCGCTGTCCGGCCTGGAGCGTGTTCAACGACTGCACCACCAGTTCCGAGTTCCATGCCGCTGCGGAATCGCTCGTACCGCATGACGGCGGCGGAGCAGAGCAGTTCTGGGTGCTCGCAGCACGTACCCTGTTCGTCGAGACCTGCCTCAAGCTCGTCGAGAAGGGCAAGGGCACCAACGCGGCGCTCGCAAGCGACCTGATGAACGCCAATCTCTCCGACCTGCACAAGCTGCTCGAGGATACGATGGCGGGGCCGATGACCGATCCGCAGGCCGCCAAGATGGCGGAATCGGTGCGCGCGGTGTTCAACGTCAATGCCAAGGCGCTGCAATTGCTGCCGACCGAAGGGAAGCCGTTCTCGATCCGTGACTGGGTCAAGGGCGGCGGCATGGAGGGATCGTTCCTGTTCCTCTCGGCGCGCTATGCTGACCTCACCGTCCTATCGCAGATGCTCACGCTTTGGCTCGATACGGCGATCAACACGCTGATGACCGGGCGGACTTCGTCTGACCTCAGACTGTGGTTCCTGATCGACGAGCTGGGCGCGCTGCATCGGCTTCCTTCGCTCGAGAAGGGACTGCAGACCGCACGCAACTACGGCGGCGCGATTGTTACCGGCGTGCATGCCTATGCCAAGCTGAAGGAGGTATATGGAGAGAACATGGCGATGACCCTGTCATCGCTCGCGAAGACCAAACTCATGCTCGGTACCGCTGACCGCGAGACGGCCACCTGGTGCTCGGACACTGTCGGTCACCGCGAGGTGCGCGAGGTCGAAGAGAACCAGAGCTATGGGCACAACAGTGCCCGCGATGCGGTGAGCCTGACCGCCCGCCGCGAGATCGCACCGCTGCTGCTTCCCGACGAGTTCATGGGGCTGAAGAGCCTGGAGGGTTACATCAAGTTTCCTGAAGGGCTTCCAACTGCGCCGATCACGCTTGAGCCGCAGGACTGGCCCCGCGTTGCCGAGGGTTTCATTCCCCGCGAGATACCCAAGCTCGCAAGACCTGCTCCCAAGCCCGGCACCGTTGAACCGCCCGAAGACGACGATAGCGGGCATCATGACGGTGACAGCGACGATTCCGGTGAACGCCGTCGCCGTGACGAGAAGCACCGCGGGCAGCAACTCGATAGCGATCAGGAAAAGCGGCCGAACCGGAGGTCACGGCGCAAACGCGCAAGAGACCGATCGAGTGAGGAAGCGCAGTACAAGGATTTGGCCAACGAACGTGGCAGATCGGGTCGCAGCGAAGACCCCGCCAAGGCGCATGGGCGCGCAGACCAAAAGGGTAATCGGCAACGCGAACTGACGCTTGGCACCGACAAGGATCGGGCACGCGATGAGACCACCAAGGGTCGGTCCGCGAAGAGCGGTGACGACCATGATCCGGACCGCGCCAGGGCGAGCAGAGAAGCGCGCTATCGTGCCGACCAGGAGCGCCGACAGCAGGGTCTGCTTGGTGGTGCCGCGCATGACAGGGACCGCGACAAGCCTGACCGGGACGAACCCGACGTGGGCGATATCGAGCCGGATATCTGATGTGCGGGCACGTGCCAGCAGCGGGCTCGTTGGAGGTCTAGGGCAATGCTCTCAATTGCCAATGTGCGATCGCCCTCTGCTGCCGCCAGCTACTTTGCTGACGATAATTACTATGCCCGGGCCGATGCCGATCGGTCCGGGCAATGGGTCGGCGAAGGCGCGAAATCACTCGGTTTGTCAGGGGTCGTCGAGACCATGCAATTCGATGCCTTGTTGCGCGGTGAGCTCCCCGATGGAACGAGCGTCGGCAATCCCGGTCAGGCGCATCGGCCGGGCACGGATCTAACCTTCTCGCTGCCCAAGAGCTGGTCGCTGCTGGCGTTGGTCGGCAAGGACGAGCGGATCGTTGCTGCCTACCGCGAGGCGGTGACCGAGGCGCTCAAATGGGCCGAAAAGAATGCTGCTGAAACGCGCCTTGTCGAACGCGGCAAGGTCAAGACCGTGGCCACCGGCAATCTCGCCATCGGCCTCTTCCAGCACGACACCAACCGCAACCAGGAGCCCAACCTGCATTTCCACGCGGTCGTCGCCAATGTGACACGAGGGTCCGATGGCAAGTGGCGCACGCTCAAGAACGACAAGCTCTTTGCGCTCGGCACTCTCCTCAATTCCATGGCGATGGCGCGCTTCCGGATTGCGGTCGAGAAGCTCGGCTACGAGCCCGGACCGGTCGGCAAGCACGGAAATTTCGAGGCCCGCGGGATTACGCGCGAGCAGGTGATGGTCTTCTCATCGCGGCGGAAGGAAGTGCTTGAAGCGCGCCGTGGTCCGGGGCTGGAAGCAGGCAAGATCGCGGCCCTTGCCACGCGTTCGCCCAAGCAGCCAATCGAGGATCGCACGGTCCTGGGCGAGCAATGGCAGGCGGCTGCGCAGACTGTCGGTCTCGATCTTCCGCGACTGGTCGATACCGCAAAGACAAGGGCCAGCGAGCGCGAAGCTGCCGATGCAAAAGTGCCCAATCTGGTCGAGCGGGGCCTGGCGCTGCTCAAGGACTTTGCCGAACGCATCAAAGGGAAAGAACGCGATCCGCTGGTTCCCGACCATGTCCTCAAGCGGGGGCCTCAGGAGATTGCGGCGGCCCAAGCCGTGGCATTTGCCGTGCGCCACCTGTCGCAGCGCGAGGCGGGGTTTGCGCGCGAAGACCTGTACAAGGCAGCGCTCGATTTTGGCCTTCCCACGACCATCGGGCATGTCGAGAAAGCGGTGCGCTCGCTGGTTCGTTCGGGGCAGTTGTTGCGGGGCAAGGGCAAGCACAAGGGCTGGCTGGCCAGCCGCGAAGAAGTCGAGCGCGAGGCGCGCATCCTCGCTTGGGCAAATGCAGGCAAGGGCGCGGTCGAACCCATCCTCACCGAGCGTCACGCCGACGCCAGTGTCCAGGCATCGGCTCTTATCAATCAGGGCTTCAAGCTGAACGAAGGCCAGCTCGGCGCAGCTCGGCTTATCCTGACTTCGCGCGATCGCACTGTGGCTGTGCAGGGCGTTGCCGGTGCGGGCAAGTCGAGCGTGCTCAAACCTGTCGCCGATGTGCTGCGCGAAGAAGGTCACAAGGTGCTCGGTCTCTCGGTGCAGAACACGCTGGTGCAGATGCTCGAACGCGACACGGGAATTGAGGCGCAGACCCTCGCAAGCTTCCTCAAGCGCTGGGGACCGATCAGCGAGGGGGAGGGACGGTCAGGTCTTGATCGTGAGGCGAGCAAGGAACTGGGCGGCAGTGTTCTTATCGTCGACGAGGCCTCGATGGTCTCGAATGCCGACAAGGAGCAGCTTGTCCGCATCGCCAATCGCGGCGGTGCCCAGCGGCTTGTCCTGATGGGCGATCGCAAGCAACTGGGTGCGGTTGATGCCGGCAAGCCTTTCGACCTCCTGCAACAGGGAGGAATTGCGCAGGCCCAAATGAACACCAATTTGCGCGGACGCGATCCGCTCCTGCGCGAGGCACAGGCGGCTGCGCAGGCGGGACTGGTTCGCACGGCACTCGACCACCTCAAGGGCAACACGGTCGAAGCCAAGGGCGATGGAGCGATAGTCGCTGCTGAGCGCTGGCTGTCGCTATCGCCGGAAGAAAGGGAGAGGACCGCGATCTATGCCTCGGGACGGAAGATCCGTGCCGCCGTCAACCAGGCTGTCCAGACCGGCCTTGCCGCCAATGGTGAGATCGGCCCGGAGAAGCTCCAGCTCGACGTCCTCGACCGTGCCAATCTCACGCGGGAGGAGCTGCGCTACCTTGCCGCCTACAAACCTGGTATGGTTCTCGAGGTTGCAAAACTCGAGCGCGCGCTTGGTCTCAAGCGGGGCGAATATACTGTGCGCAAGGTGGATGACCGGAAGGTCTCCGTCGAACTCGAGGACAGGCAGGGCAAGCTGCACCAGCTCAAGCCGTCGCGCATCGGCCGAATGGGAAAGGACGACAACCTGGCCCTGTTCGACCGGC
The DNA here is from genome assembly GCF_003584015.1 of Aurantiacibacter xanthus. GTDB lineage: Bacteria > Pseudomonadota > Alphaproteobacteria > Sphingomonadales > Sphingomonadaceae > Alteraurantiacibacter > Alteraurantiacibacter xanthus. Next base: position 173,122 of record NZ_QXFM01000144.1, on the reverse strand, counting down.
GCAAGCTCGAGATCCACCAGGGCGATCGCATTCGCTGGACCAGGAACAATCATCGGCGCGGGCTTTTCAATGCCGACCGGGCGCGCGTTGTTCAGATCGACGGCGACCGCATCACTGTCGAGACTACCAAGGGTGTGGAGCACAGGCTCGGCAAAGACGATCCGATGCTGAAGCGCCTTGATCTTGCCTACGCGCTCAATGCCCACATGGCGCAGGGCCTCACATCAGACCGCGGCATTGCCGTGATGGACAGCCGCGAGCGCAACCTTGCCAACCAGAAGACATTCTTGGTCACCGTCACACGCCTTCGCGATCACCTGACGCTGGTGGCTGACAGCGCCACAAGGCTCGGTGCCGCCGTCTCGAAGAACAAGGGGGAGAAATCATCGGCTCTCGAGGTGACCAAGCGCTTGACGGCGGCTGCTCAGGCGGGGACGCGTAAGGCGATGGCTGAAAAAGACCCCAAGGTTTCCGAACAGGAACTCACCAAGGAGCGCAGTCGATCAATGGACTTTGGAATTTGAGGGAATGCGCGGCCTGGACTGACGGCTTTGCGCCCTCATCTAAGTCGTTCAACCCCTCTGACCGTTTTCCCGAGAGCGGACATCGTATCTACCATTGTCGAACGGCAGCAATGGGGGACTGTCCGGACAGGCAGCTTCTGGGAGAGCAGATTGGGATGGCGGACGCTCCCCACGGCGAGCTAGCAAGTCAGCTTCGCGCCTCAATTGAAGCCATTTCGAAGCGTGAACGCGATCCCCAAAGTAGTCGCAACCCCTTTGTAGGTGAGCTCGCCTAGGTAGCCCGTTCCGCTAAGCTCGACGAGATCCGATCCGAACAGCCCCAGACTTGTCGAGCTCAGGGCGAACACGAACGAACGCATCAAGTTTATCTGGCTATTTTTTTGGTTTCATCTGCGGTCTCGCTGCCTCCGCTACCTGACTTTCAGTCTTAAGGTCCTCGACGAGTTTCTCCAGCGCCGAGATGTCTGCCAAGAATTCATCTGGCTTGGGGACAGGGACCGTGTCCGCAGCCGGATTGTCGTGACTGTGCGTATTGGCTTTCGTCATTCCCTCATGGAATCGAATGGCGAGCGCGTCAGACAACGTCACATAGCGCAACAGCTGCGTCTGTATAACGTCGGTGCCGCGGCGCACGATGTCGCGGAAGATCACCTCCTCGACCGCGCGTTCGTACGTGTCGCGCAAACGCCCATAGAGGTGCTTGACCTTGTATTCATATTCGGCCGGACTGGTCGCGAGCAGTTTGGGCAGCGGCGCGAAGTCGTTCTTGATCTTGCCGATGCGCTTGGCGACGTTGAGGCCTTTCCAGACCATGCCTGCAGGGTCAATCTTGCCCGCCGCGTCCTTGTCGCCGAACAGCGCAATCGTCACTGGCTCGATGCCCCGATTTTCGGCTGCAGTGCACAGCTCATTGAAGAAGATGATGTCATGGGTGAACACGATCACCTGGCGCTCACAGGCCTCTTCGGCGAGCCGTTCGGCAACCCGCGCACTGCGATCACGGTCGAGCGAGGACACCGGATCGTCGACGACGATCGGGCCGGAGCCATCGGTTAGCGCCACTTCGGTGAGAAACCCCGCCAGCGCGAGTGCTCGCTGTTCGCCTTCACTGAGAATTTCCGAGGTCACCTTCGTGAGCTTGGTTTGCGGATCGATTTCGAATTCTGCCTTGGTCTGGCCACTTTTGCGCGAAAGACCGACTTTCAAGTGCATGATGTCGAACCGCTCGCGCTCGGCGTCAAACTGAGTGATAACCGCCGAGGTCAGATGCGTGTCGACCAGTTCGTTCGCGCGTTGCGTGATGCCCCTGGTTTGCACTTCGCCAAGCGCTTTGTCGTAGGCGGCGTCGGTGACCAGCAGATCGCGCCGCGTGACGAGTTTTGCGCGATTGGCGGCGAGGATTTTCTTGTCCTCCAGTTCGGCCTTCTCGCTGGTCAGTTTGTCGCGCTCATCAGCCTCGCCAGCCTTCGCGAGCGACTCCTTCTCATCGCGCAGCTTCTGCCCCAGCGCCTTCAATTCGATATGCGGAGAGGTGAACGCCGGAACGGGTACGCTGTCCTCGCCCGCCAGTCTTGCGGCGGCATCAGTTCGCCGCTGGATCACAGCGGCCTGGAAACTCGCGACGGCGTCGGCGAGATCGGCATCACGCTGCCGGACCTGTTCGACCCGATCGGTAAATCCTTCTGCGCGCAATTGCGTCAGCGGCGCGAGCGCCGCAGCGGCATCCTCGCGCGCCTTCTCCGCCTTGGTGGCGGCGACATCGAGCGTGTCGTCCATATATTTCTGGAAGCGCTGCATCCGCTGCGCGCCATCATCGAGCAGCGGTTGCTGGCACAGCACGCAGGCCGCCGGGCTGGTACCGCTGGCCAAGACCGGAAAGTCCGAACCGACATAGGCTTCGCTCACCGAATAGTCGCGCGCCGCGTTCCACAGCGCCCGCCAGGTTTCGCAACCCACTCCCGGCAGCGGTTCGTCGGTGAACAGCGCGCCCGCCGACAACTGGGCCGTCTTGCGCGCGGTTACGGCGGTTTCGCGTAGGTTGGTGAAGGTCGCCAGCGAAGCGTCCGCATAGGCGGTCGCCGCTGTCTCGCATTCGCTGGCGATCGCGTCGACCCATCCGATGAGCGCATTGAGATCGGCGACAGCCGAGGCGCCGGCCGAGAGGACCGCGATGATCTCGTCGAGGCGCTCCTGATCGCTAGGCGCAAATGTCGCCGCCTCGTCGATCTTGGCATCGTTGGTAGTCTTGGTTAGCATTCGGTCGAACGTCTGCGCCTTGGTGTTGCGTTGCAGCGGAAAAGCAATGGCGGTCAGGCTGACCTTGTTGCCGACTGCCGTCGCCCGTTCGGCATCGATACGCTCCTTCAGCTTGAGGCATACCGCGTTGAGCCGGTGTGGCAGGGCGAGGCCGAAGGGCAGATAGCGGATCTGGTTGCCGCCATCGACATAGAGCTGCGCCGATAAAGTATCGAACACCGCAACTTGCATGAGCTCGGGCCGGGCGGTCATGCCGCTCGTCCACGCAATCGGAGCGTCTCCGCTGCCCTCATCGATGATGATGTCGGCGGCTTGCGGCCCCGTACTGCCGCCATAGACGTCGGAGAGTACCTTGAGCTTATCCGCCTTTTCCACCCGGGTTCGGCAAGCGGTCCGCAGGATTCGCACGAAACCACTTTTGCCGCTGCCGTTGCGGCCGTAGATGACCGTCAGCGCAGTTGGACAAAAAGCGAGCCCCGCCTTCGGGACAAGCCGGTTGACGTTTTCAACATTGGCGATGCCCTTGAGCACCACGGGTTTCTGCTTGCCCCCGCCGAAATGCGCCTTCACGAAGGGCTCTGGCGTGGCAGCTGGGTTTGCGAGGTTGAACCCTGCCGCTTGCTTGATCATTGCCAGCAGTTCGTCGAGATCGCCGTCGGTCAAATCGGTGCTTATTGCGAGCCGGCGCAAGGTGTCTTGCCGCCACGGGGCAAGTTTCTTCGACCAATCCTCGATGTCGTCTATCGGCTCCGTCGCCATCTTCCCCTCGCTTCTTCCAATGATGCCTTGCCCGCGCTTACGCTTGGGCATGCCTCTCTTCGTGTCCTGACGCAGCCTGGCACCTGCCAGCAATCGTGTCCGCCGCGTATTCTTTCCAAAATGGACTATTCATTTGTATTGGTAGACCCACTCTTCCTGCCCTGCCGCTATTGTTCGATATTTGTTCTATGCATCGCGGAACTGATGCCGGTTCTGTATGTGAGGCTCTAGCGCAGCCTTGCTGAATAGAGTTTCCTCACAACTCGATTTATAAAAGAGTTCAGTCCTTCACCGGCCCGCGCAAGATCCACCAATTGGTTGAAGTTTATCGACCCGACTGAGGAAGATGTATATCGGTAAACTGCTCCGGTTTTGAATTGAATGTCGATTTGACCTTCAGAAATCTCAAAGGCTCGAACGCCTGAATCATTATCCCAATCTCGATAAGGTTCCATCATTCACCTTTATTTCAGTTGTATAATAATTGACGGATATTGGGCAATCAGCCTAGCCGAGCCTCGATCTGGCTGCCATTTACACCCTTACGCACGGTGAAGCCGTTGGGGACTGCCTGCTGGACCAACGGCACATGAGAAATCAGTCCTACGGCGCGTCGCTCACCTACGATGTTCTGGAGGACCTGCAGGACCTGATCCAGCGTGCCAGCGTCATTTTCCGTGTCGAGGCTGCCAAAGCCCTCGTCGATGAAAATCGTATCCAGCCTTATGGCTCCATTGGTCATTTCCACGATGTCAGAAAGCCCCAAAGCCAGCGACAGGGCTGCAATGAAGGTTTCGCCGCCAGACAGGGTAATGATTTCGCGGGCCCGACCAGTCTCGATGTCGTGAACCCGCACGTCGAGACCCCGCTTCGACCGCCCACCGACACTGACGGTGTCGCGTTCGAAACGATATCGACCACCAGTCATGGGATCGAGCCTCAGATTTGCGGCTTCAAGAACCTGATCAAACATCGCGCCAATGGCAAAGGTCTCAAGGGTAGTGCGTAGCTCGTTCTGCCCGTCAAAGGCTTCGGCCAGACCGCGCAGCGAGCCAGAACTTTGCTCGAGATTCTGCAGATTCTTCAATTCATCAGCCAGGCTCGTTTGCAGATCGACAAGCGATTGATGCTTCTGCCTTGCTCCAGCACTGTTCCTTGCAGCCTCATCGGCTGCTGCCTGCGCTTGAGCACAGTTGAGACGAAATGGCTCCAGGCTGGGCCGCTGGGCGCTACCAACGGCATTCCTTGCTGCTGACAGTCGCCCCCGCGCTCCCGCCAGTTCCTTGTCGAATTTGGCAATCGCCTCCTCCAGCTCTCCAATCAATTCGATGTCGGGAATGGCAGAGCGATAGACCGCCTCGGAGATGTCGAGTTCGACGAGGCGACTCTCAAATCCGGCCTGCTTTCTCGCGACGTCGTCCGCGCAGTCCTTGAGCGAGACCTGCGCGCTCTGCTTGGCCGCTTCGGCTTTGATCTGCGCGGCTTGGTCACTCTGTTGTTGCGCGATTGCGTCGGCGATCGCCTTCTTGCGCAGATCAAGTTCACCAGTCGTGGCTTCAATCGCGGCCCGCAGCGCAGCAGGGGCCCGCAACTCCTCCGGGACCGACGCGATGCGGTCCGCATAAGCCTGGCGGGCAACGGCTTCGGCAGTCGTTGTTTCGCTCAGAGCGGAATTGGCCTGCTGGAGCTTGGTGGTTGTCGTAAGCTTTCGCTCACGCAGTTCCTCAACTTCCTTCGCGAGAAGCGTGACATCGGCAATTTCACCGAGTTCCTCGATTGCCTCGACAGCCAGCCGATAGTCAGTGTCGATCTCGTCCATGCCGCGCCGGGGCACCGGAAGATCGGAAATTGTTGCCCGGCGCGCCTCCAGGGTTGCTGTTGCCGAACTGACGCGTGATTGCGCCTCGCGATCAAGCTTTGCCGCCGCGATGGAAGCGGACTGGGCGCCTCGCCACGCCTTCTCAAGCAGCGCTGCATCGCCTGCCCCTTGAGCTGGCTGGGGATGATCGGCGGCACCGCAAACCGGGCAGGGCATACCATCTTCCAGTCGCTCAGCGAGGATGCTGGCTTGCGCAGAAATGAATTCATGCTCGCGTGCGGTTTCATCTTCCTCCGCACTACGATGGCGGGCTTGCGCATCCAAAGCGGCTGTCGAGGCTGCTTCGAAATCGGCCTGTGCCTGTTCCGCGGCCTCGCTTGCACGAAGATGGGCACCTGCACTGTCCAGTTCACGCTTCAGCTTGTCTCGCTCACCGATCAATCGCTGCCGCTCGACGGTGTTCCTCTGTGCAACCGCGTGTGAGTAAGACTTCTCATCGAAGCTCTGCTCGGCCTTCTGATGGTCGGAAGCTGCTTGCTCATGCGCCTGCTTGGCTCCGTTCAGCGCACTGAGGGCATTTTCATGCTGCCTGTGCCGCTCTGAAGAATCGACCAGAACCTGCTTGTGCCGATCCAGTTCATCGATCTTCCGGGCCAGGCCATCGAGTTCGTGCTCGCGGGACCGGAGATCATCCAGTTTCACAGTAGCCGCCAATGCAGCGTCGCGTGCCCGCGTTGCCTCTCCCGCGGCTTTGGCCAGTGCAGTTTCGGCTGCGGCATGGCGCGAGCGAGCGTCAGCAAGGCTGTTATCGAGATCTGCCATCCGGCGCGCCAGCTCGGCCCTGGATTTGCGGCCACGCATGGTCTCGAATTCGGTGATTTCGCCATCGAGCACCTTCAAGGCTGCATCTGCTGCGTCCACCTCGCCAAACAATCTCTCCTGGGCCTGGGCTGCAGCAAATGCGCTGTTCGCAGCGTTGAGTGCCGCAGTTGTTTCAGCCACAGTCAGTCGGCTCAATTCATATCGATCGAGTGCTGACGCGATGCCGGTGCCGAGTTCATCTGAGCTGGCAAAGCCTTCGGCTTGGAGCCGCTGCCCGTTCAATCGATAGCCATCCTCGATCTCGCGCCGGACGTTCGCAGCATCTGCCTTGAGCTTCTCCGTGAGCCTCCGGTAGAGTGATACGTCAAACAGTTCGCGCAGGATTTCGAGCCGGTCCTTACTGTTCGAGACCAGGAATCGCTCGAACCGGCCCTGAGGCAGCAGAACAATCTGGCGAAACTGCTGCGCGCCATAGCCAAGCAGCTCTTCAATATGCCTCACAACATCGCTGACTTTGCGTTCGGCGATCGGGGTGCCGCAACAATCCGGACTGACATCGTCGACAGCGATTTCCGACACGTCGAACAGCCATGCCGCATGTGCCTGCATAGTCTGTCCTTCCCCTCGGCTCTTGGGGCGAGCCTGATCGGGGATGCGCCGGACGAAATATCGTTTGTCACCGAGTTCGAATTGCAGGCTGACCTCGGTCAGTAGTGCCTCCGGTGCGAAATCCGAGCGCATCGTGCCAATGCCCTGCTCTTCTTTCGCGCCTTCGCCAAACAGGGCAAAGGCGATCGCGCTGAAGATCGACGACTTACCCGATCCGGTTGGTCCATAGATTCCGAAGAGACCGGCGTCCGTGGCTTCGCGAAAATCGATGGTCTCGACCCCGCCGTAAGGGCCGAAAGCGCTGATGGTCAGTTTGATCGGCCTCACTGCCCTTCCTCCGTTGTTTCGAACTCATGAAGGGCGGAGGCGACAATCCCTGTCTCCGTCTCTGACAGCGCATCACCGCGGACGAACTCGAGGAAAGTCGAAGCCAGTGTTTGTGGATCGTTGATTGCCGCGCGCTGTTCTTCGAGGCGCTGTGCGACGGGCCGCTCATTGCGTTCATAAGCGAGCTGGACCGCATTCGGGTAGAACTCCCGGATCCTTTTCATTGGGTCGATCTGCGGTGTCTCATCGGTCAGAACGACACGAACGAGATCGTGGGAAACCCCGGTTGCTGCCAGCAGTTCCAGAAGCTTGCCGCGGATGGATCGCACTTGCCGCAGCGGTTTAATGGGTATCACCGCCACCTCGACGCTGCCGTCAGGCGCGAGATCGATCAGACTGACGGACTTTTCCTGACCTTCTTCGTCAAAACCGAAGGCCAGTGGTGCGCCGCAATAGCGGACATGATCCTGCCCCACCGATTGCGGGCGGTGCAGGTGTCCGAGCGCAACATAATGCGCGCCGTCGAATGCGCTCGCCGATACCGTTTCGATCCCACCAACCGTCCGCACCAGAGGACGCTCGCTTTCGCTCGTCGCTGCGCCATCGACGAATGCATGGGCAACGACGACCCAGCGCATATCGTCGCTGACGTGCTTGCGCGCACTCGCAATCTGAGCGCGGATGACATCGGCAGGACAGGCAATTCCGTCGTCTTCGAAGCACAGTCGCGCCGAATATTCGAATGCGAAAGGCAACGCTGAGATCGCCACCGGACCATGGGCGTCAGAGATGATCAACGGCCTTTCGTCTTCATCCAATGGCCCTCGCACGATTGCCTCACCGTCGTTTGCGAGAACGCCCATTGCTCCGATCTGCGCAGCGGAATCATGGTTGCCTGCGATCAGGACGATGGCGGCGTCGGAGGTTGCTCGTACCGTGGTCAGGAATTCGGAAAGCCGTCTGATCGCGCCTTGGGGTGGGTTGGCCCGGTCGAAAATGTCGCCCGCGACGATCACGACGTCCGGACGATGATCATCGATGATCGACAGGATTTGGACGAGGACGTGGTCGTGGTCTTCCTCCAGGCTCAGGCCATGGAACTGACGGCCCAAATGCCAATCACTCGTGTGCAAGATGCGCATTTAACGGTCCTCGAGTCTCTATATGTATAAAATTTATATAGACAGTGAGGGGCGAGTCAAGTAGCGTCCGACGGGATGAATGGTTCTGCACTCAAACCGGCGATGCTCGCCCGACTGGTCTATCTCGACCAATGCCTGACGTGGCGCGGGCAAGTGAACCGTAAGGACCTGATAGAGCGCTTCGGTATTTCCTCCCCTCAGGCCGCGATCGATTTCAGGGAGTATCTGGAGCGGGTCGCGGAGCCGAAGCCGAGCTATGACACGGTCCGCAAATGCTATGTGGCTGATCGCGAACATGTTGGATTGCCGATCCCTCACGACACCGGCTCGCCCGATGAGCTAATTGCTGGCGCTGCCGAGGACGAGTTCTCGCGCTTGCCGTCGCCGGTGCGGCAGTGTCCGCCTCTCATCATGCGCCAGCTCTATCAAGCAATCGAGCAGCGGTTGAAGATCGAACTCGACTATGTTTCGATGTCGAGCGGGCTCCGCCTGAACCAATGGATCGCCCCCGCTCATTTTGCATCGGACGGTGAGCGATTGCATGTCCGGGCCTGGAGTTTTCATCACCAGGGCTGGCGCGACTATCTTCCTGTCCGGGTTCTACCGGAAAGCAGCTTTTCTGCCGCGCCGATCGACGAAGAGCTTCCGCGGGATGCTGATTGGGAAGACCTGATTGAGATACGCCTCAGGCCGCTGAGCGGCCTGTCGGACGCGCAGAAGGCCGCTGTCCGACTGGAATACGGCTTCACAGAGGATGCCCTGAGCTTTCAGGTTCGAAAGTCGCTGGAGTTTTACATCGAGCGGCGTTGGGGCCTCAACCGACCGGGAGCGCGATTGGAACGATGTTAGATTCTGGCGGATGCGAACGTCAGTTTGGAGGTGATCATGGCAGAAAGCGCAACCATCGATCTGCGTGAATGGATCAAGGTCCATGCCGTCAGATCGACGGGAATGGTGGCGGAAAATTGACAGACGCAAGGCGACCTTGTGCCTCGACATGGCAAAGGTCTGGCGACCTGCGAGTGCCCTTTGCCCGATGCAATGACGGCGTCGCACGTCACGTCGATAAAATCACCGGCAAGTCAATGGGGCCGTTTCGCTGTCTCGATTGTGATGAACTCCTGCAGCTGAGAATTTCGATCAGGGCGCGACCACATTTTGCGCATTTGCCGGATTCCCGCTGCGCAGGAGAAACGGCACTGCATGTCTATGCCAAGGAGCTGCTGCAACGGGAACAAGAACTCACCTTCACACCGCTCGTGTTGCGGAAGGAAGGCCTCGAGGAAGTTGTGTTCGAAGGTGGTCGGTTCAAGCTTGATAACGTCATCATTGAGGTGGATCGATCAGGGTTTCGACCGGACGCAATCGTTGCGTTATCCAGCAAGGAATTTGCCGTCGAGTTCAAGGTTGCCCACGCTGTTGACGATGCGAAACAGGAGAAGGTCGCCGCCGACGATATTCCCATGATAGAAATTGACCTCAACTCCCTAAGGTTTCGGCAGATCAGCATGGAGGAATTGGACGATGCAATCCTTCATAGTGCTGATCGCAAGTGGATACACCATCCCGAACGCGCTAATGGACAGGCCCGTCTAGAAAGCCGGGTCGCTGCCAAGAAAGCGGAGCGCGGTCGGCGCCTCAAGTTCCATATCGAACGCAAGCCGCGTGGCAACGTCGACTACGACTACCATCGGGAGTCACTGGCAGCGCTCGAAGATGCCGGTCTGCTCGACGCGATCGGCATACCGGTGGATTGCCAACACTGGTTCTGTGTCGGCCTGCCGGTTTGGCAAGCAGCTGTGCTGGCCACGTGTATTGTTGCGCCTTCACGGACTTACACTCCGGGGGCGAGGATCAAAGTCTGTGGCGACTGGCCGGACTACCAAGGCTATGCCAACCGTTTGCCCGACTGGATGATCCGCAAAGATCTGAGCCCTTATCATTGGAAGAGGCTGGAAGAAGCGGGTTACTCGACATCCAGCTTCGGCAACGCGGATCACGCGGTTTTTTACTACTTGGCTCACCTTGCCGCCACGCAAGAAATCGTAGCGTGGGACCGGGATGAAGAGGCCTTCTTTGTCACGTCGGAGTTGCACGGCCGGGTGTACAGACTTCACGAACTGGGCTGGAAAATCCGCCGAGTGCTTGAAGCCGCAGGCGCCCCCGACCCCAATGAGGTCAAGGCGCGGTGGCTGCACAAATACAATGTCGATGGCGCATCGCCAGCGGAAATCGCCAGCACCGGAGGTGCCACATACGATCTACTTCTGTCGAGGGTAGATGCACTCGTGCGAATGGCGGACTCATACTATAACCCGGTTGTCGTTGACGACTTATGTGGACTCCCACTTGAGCCGATGCGTCAGAAGCGCTTGACGGAAATTGAAGAGCAGAACGCAAAACTGGCGCAAGCGAAAGCAGTGGCTGCGTTGGCACGCCTAAGTGATCTTGAGAACTCTGCGCGCGAAGGTCTTGGGCCCGATGCCAGGGCTTGGCTTAGCCAGAACGTGGCGGACCCAGCCCAACCGATCAGAGAATGGGCGAGCGAAACCGACGGCAACCTGGCTCAGGCATTCTCCTTCCTTCGTAAGGCAATTCGAGAGAGGAACGCTCGGTTGGCAGCAGCTGACGCCGTCCAGAACTATCAACGCCAACTCGAAGAAGCTGCCAGGAAAGCCTATCCTGACAAGACACGAGCCGGCCTCTTTGTCAGTTCTTGGCGTGCAAAATGTGACAGCCCGTCGGCGCTGCGGTCAATTCTTGAGAAGCTGCCCAAGACCCGGAGGTAAAGGGCGAAAGCCTCCCCGAGCCGGAGCCGCTTCGCTATCTCCGGCTACCCTTCTGCGACGGGCAGGATCGTATGCTGAACGGCAGCTATTGAGAATAACGATATGGAAAGCCGACTGACCGCAAACGGCCCCTAATTTGACGCGCTCGGCCACATCCCGCGACCGAACAGATTGCGAGGATCGATTGCACGCTCGGGAGCTGGAAACCCGTAGAGCTTGCGCTGGACCGCCCAATCGGTCGGCACGTTGGAATTCAGCAACACCTTCCTGTTGAGGCCGGGCGGCTGCGTGCCATCGAAAACCGCGGTGATGATATCCGGGGCAAGATAATTCAGCCGAACCAAACGTGCGAACTGCGCCGTGCGACAACCCTGGATCTTTGCCAGCGCGTCGAGGTCGAGTTCGCGGTTCTCTTCAACGAGCCGTTGCGCTTTTCGGGCGCTGCGAATGAGATCCACAAGCTTCTTGTCGGGCGTCCCCGTGCACGAAGCTTGTCGCGGTTTAATATGCAGGGATGGCCAACGCTCCGCAGTTACCGCTCTTACCGCGACAACATGGTCGTAGCGCGCATCGCTGCACGACCAGTTCGATGGACGCCCGCGGAAGCTCATTTCGCTCTTCCACTCGAGATAGCGACGTACCTCGAGCATACGAAACTCGATTGAGACTTGGTCCTCGCCAAGCTCCACACGATGCGCGATTGCCCTGAAAAGCTCATGCAGATTTGGCTTCGCGGTCGCCATCAGCCGGTCGGAGGCTGCAGGCCCTTTCTCGGCCAATGTTTCCAGGTTTTCGCCGAACAGACCCAGCCCTTTGAGCGCCTTTCTTAGCTTGACCCGGTCGCACAAAAATTCGGCGACTGCCGCCAATACTACCGCATCGAGCTCGTCGGCACTTGAACGATACTGCCGAAGAAACATCTTCTGCGACCAGATGGCGTTGCTTGAAACGTAGGTCTTGTATAACTTGCCCCAATGCCATTTCAGGTCGAGCCGCATATGGCGTCCGAGATCGTCCCAAAGCAGGCCCGCGAGAAAGTGGTCAGTATCTCGATTGTTCGGCTTACGCTTCTTGCGCTCATTACAGATCGCTTGCGCCTCCTCCCAGATTTCGCGCGATATGAGCGCCTCGTGCTCGCCTGGATAGGTGCGATCATGTCCTCGAATTTCGCCGACATACATGGGATTCTGAACGATACCGTAGACGGTACTGGGTGACATCGGCGTTCCCCCGCGCGGCTTGCCCCGCGGCGAATACTTGACCGAGCTGCAAAGACCCCGTTCGCGAACGGCCGTCATGACGCGAGTGTATCGTCGTGTCCGCAGAAACTCGTCGAAGATAAACCGGACAATCTCAGCTTCTGGCTCGTCGACCTTCAATCCCTCAGGTGTGGCAACATAGCCGAACGGCGGCAAACCACCGTGCATCTTCCCGTGCCGCTTTCGCGTACGGATGCTGTCGCGCACCCTTTCCGCGATAAGCTCGCGTTCGAATTGGGAGAAGGTAAGCAGCACATTGAGGATCATCCGGCCCATGCTGTCAGAAGTATCGAAAGCCTGTGAAATGGAGACCAGAGCGATGTTGCGGCGATCGAATATCTCGATCATCCGGACGAAATCGGCGAGGCTACGGGTCAGCCGGTCGATTTTGTATACCACGACAATGTCGATCTCTCCTGCTTCGATGTCCTGCATAAGCTGCGAGAGCGCAGGGCGATCCATTCCGCTCCCCGAGTGGCCGCCATCGTCGTATCGGTTGGGCAGCTCGACCCAACCCTTGTACTGCTGACTCTTGACATAGGCGCTACTGATTTCGCGCTGCGTAACCAGTGAATTGACATCATGCTCGAGGCGCTGGTTAGTGCTTTTGCGTGTGTAAATGGCGCATCGCTTCAACGGTGCGATAGCTTCGATATCCATGGCCATACTCCGAAATTTCTTCGAAAATATCGCCCTATTGTGGTCGGCGGAGAAGACCTAGGCTTCGCCATCATGAAGCCCGAGTGAGGCGCTCGCATGCAGGACCGATCAGTGCCCATATGGCATCAACGACCTCCAGCAGTTCGACATTCTCGAGCTCGATCGAGGCTGCATAGGCGTTCCACTGTCGCTGCTTGTTCGCATCATTTGCCATCTCCGGCGTAAGGCCGGCAGGTCGTTCAGTGGGGATGGCTGTTTCCCGCCGCCCGAAAGTGGCGGCCAGGGCGGCATCGAGTTCTTCGTCGCGGACATTGATTGATCTTGGGATTGCCCACAGATCGTAGAAGTCCTTCATGCGTCCGTTTGCAATTCCGAGCACGACGATCGCCTGGAACTTCTCCGCGATGACTGTTGCGGGAGGATAGGCCCGAATGTTTGGCGCTGGCAGATCGAGCAGCGTTGGATAGTCCAGCTGGCGTGTGGGGTCCGCCATCGCGTCGCCGAAACCGATGTCGATAGTTATGGGGATGCGCGTTTTCTCGAGATAGGCGACTGTCTTCAGCCGAGTTCCGCCATACTCCATCTCCTCGCGGATTGCCGTCGCCGAGAGATTGTCGACATCGAAGACAAGTCCGTCGTCTACAGCAACGCTCATGATTTCCTGGAAATCTGCCACAAGCCGGTCGGCATCCGCATCGCCATGGCCGAGGAAATCGGCATCGCGCGTGACCCGGTTGTCGTCGTCGAGCCAGACGGTGACGAGCATCCCGCCCTTGAGCACGAAACGATCGCGATGCGCGGAAAGCGACAGCCGATAGAGCAGCCGCTCAAGCGCGAAGCGCACCAGCACGACATCGAACACCTTGCCTTCCGCCCGTGCCAGGTTGAGCAGCCGATCCTTGACCGACTTGGCGAGGTTGACCGGTTGCTTAGCCATTGGAGGTGAGGGCTTCGAGATAGGGTTGCATCTTCTTCCAGGCTCCGCCCTCGACGGCCGCTTGGGCTATTTCGCCGGGCCGAACCTTGCGCTGTTCGATCGCGGCGCGAAGGCCTTCGATTGCGACCGAGCGGTCCACGAGCTTCGGGTTCCGGAAGATGTCCGTGAGCGTCTTTGGCACGGAATAAATGGGCACGGATATCCCGGCGATCTGGTGGTGCTCGATCCCTTGCTGGAGGTATTTGTCGCTGAAGCGAACGGTGCGGATTGGCGGATAGGACAGGGTCGGCGACCAGTCCTGGTTTCCGATCGCGACCCAGATGCGGCGCGGCATCTGGTCGGTGAGGCCGTGAAAGGCGAGCGCCGAGAGCATAGCAATGACGCCCTTGGGGATCTTCTTTGCTATTTCCGCAAGGGCCTGGTCTGCGTCGTTATCAGCATCGGCGTATTGATAGAGGCCGCGCGATATTCTCTCGATCTCGCCGTCTTCGACCGCCCGGGCAATGGTCTGAGGAGCGACACCTGCCTTGCGCAGGTCGCGCGCGCGCAGGATGGGCTGCGCGCCAAACAGTTCGCGCAGGGTGTCGCGCTGTGTTTTCTGCACTTCGGGCATCGTGTGACATTTCCTCAAACTAGAATTCATATTATCTGAGGAATTGTCACATAGCACTGGACTACGTTGGATCGCAAGCTCACAGTCCCTTCCGAACCCATGGCCTGGTCTGTCGACCGCAAAGGTCAGAGCGCTCGCCCAAACCAGATAACCCGTCCGACGACGTGTATTTCAGAACGATCCATGTCGTTCCAGGTCGGATAGGCCGGATTGTCGCTGGCGACGGTGATCTGCTTCGCTCCTGGCTTGATGGCGATGCGTTTGACGGCCAGCACATCGTCGGTGCGCAGAACATAGATGCCATCGCGCAGTCGGGCGCCATGATCCGATGCATCGACGAGGACTTCGTCGCCGTCGCTCAGGGTAGGCTCCATGGAATCCCCAAGGACACGCACGATCGACAGGCTAGCGCTCTTGGCGGGCGTCAGTGCGCGCAGCCAGCGTTCATCGAAGCCGAACCTTGTGTAGGCATTTTCGCTCGCTGCAATCGCCCCGAACCCGGCCGAGGCCTGCACATCGAGAATGGGAATTTCGACCATGCCGTCGTTGTCGCTCTTTTCCGGGCCACCGAGCACATGCTCGTCGACGCCCAGAAAGGAGGCGAGCATGCGGCGATCCTCCGGTTCAAGCGTCTTGGGCGAACCGCGCTTGATGAACTGCTGGATGTAGCTGGGGTTGCGACCGAGCATCCGCGAGATCGCAGCATAACCGCTTCCCCGCTCACGCAGGAGCCGGTCGAGCTCTTGTCGGACATGTTCCATCGTCTCGTGCCTTCGTTCTGGATCGTAGGATTCTTCCTAGACCTGAGGATGTCTTCCTACTAAGAACATAACAAGAACACAAGTGATTCTTGAGCTGATGCGAGTTGTGGATGACCCTCCTGGAACGGATCGAAAACCATCTGAGAGATAACGACATTTCGGCGACCACGTTCGGAAGGGAGGCAGTCGGCGATCCACGTTTCGTGCTGGATCTCAGGAATGGCCGCAATCCGCGCCGCAAAACCGTGTTGCGGCTGGAAGCCTACCTGTCTGATCGTGGCGCCAACGCGTGTGCCGGCCAGTGTGGGAGCGACCGCATCATGGACGGGTGTGCCAGTGAGCAATTCAAATATCGGGCCAATTCGGCTATGGTAGAAAGGCTCGAAACTGGAGCGTCCCGGAGGGGAGGCTACTCTGGATCTGGCGAAGGAGACAATCGATGACCAATCCTGAAAACTCCCCGCCGCCATCCAAGGAAGACTGGCAGGGTTTTCGCGAGCTCGATCGAGCCATCGCCGAAAACCGTCTTACAGAATACACTTTCAAGAAGGCGTGGGCTGACCGGTGGGAGCGATATGCATTGATCGCTACCGGTGTCCTCTTCGTTGCGTTCGCTGTCTTTGTCGTGATCTACGACGGATTGCTCTGACCTACCACTCCTTGATCTCGTCGGCCGCTTCCGCGCTTGCTCCCCGCGCATTGCGTGTGCGCCCGTCGAGATAATCGCCAACGCTATCGACCCTTTCGCCGCCACGGCTTTGCACACGGTCCACAGCACGGCCGATATCTTCTCTTGCAGTTGAAGGGCCCGACAGGGTTCCTGGCACCGATCCCAATCGCACAGACCCGCGGACGTCACCTCTGCTGCCGACTCCCGGCCGCGAGACTGGTGCGGCAGCGGGCAGGGACAGTTCGCTCTCGATATCGTCATGAAGCCGGTCGGCGTAGCTGGCGACAAAGCGCGCCTGCAGTTGCTGTCCGGCTGGGCTCATCTGGAATGCGATGTCGTCAAATCGCACGGGACCGTAGTAGTCGCGATTGGCCTCGATCTCCGCCATTCCCCATTCGCGATAGGCCTGGCTGAGATTGAGCGTGCCCGCAGCATTGGCGCTCTCGTACCAACTGGCCTGATCTTCGAGACGGTTGGCGAGTTCTTCGGCGCGACGCGCTTCAATCGTGTAGCTCTGGGCCTCGGTGAGAGAGGTGTTGAGACCCGAGGCGGTTGTCGAAACGAGGCTTTCGGAACTGGAACTGGTCTCCCGCAAGAAGCCCTCGCGCGTGCTCGACCAGTTGTTGCTCTCGGAAATCTGGCGCAGCGTCGAGAGCAGCCGTGACCGATCCTCCGAAGCAATCCCGATATCGCTGTCGGTCCAACTTTGGTTGCGACCACCGCGCAGACCCAGATCACCCCTGAAGGTCCGGCCCTGGCGTCTGGCGCCGACACCTGCATCACCATTGAGGAACCACGACACGGTGATGTCGTCCGAGGCCCGCCGCGACAGCCCGAACTGCTGCTGCAGCGTGCGCGAGGCATTGTCGATCTCGCTGAAGGTGGTGCCGATGCTGTCGCTTGACGAGGTCCCGCTGACGGTTTCGTTCGACTGACCGGTCGAATAGGCATCGCGCAGCTCGAAGAAGCGGGTGATGGCCGAGCTCGTCGATTGCTGCGCGAGGTTGGAATAGGTTTCGCTCTGGCTGCGGCTCTGCCCGGCAATGGTCGAGAGCCTGCTCGAGAAGTCCGATCCCAGAGTCGGGGAGAAAGGATAGCTCGAGGTCGGGACATGCGCGAACTCGGCATCGGGAAAGCCCGTGGTCTGCGTGCCGCTGTCGCCGAAGCTGCGCGTCTGGCCCGCGCCGTAGGTGATATTGGGCGCAAAATTGCCCTGTGCGAATTGCCGCGAGAAGACGGACGAATTCTCAAGGTTGGTGTTGCCGAGCGAGATGTTCCCCGTGCTCGCCTCGCGCGCGGCTTCCTCGGCGGCGTTCTGGCTCGGATTGAGGTAGGAGGTCGCCTGGCCCGAGATCGCCATGGCGCCGCGTGCAACACCGCCCGCAAGGAACGGAATTGACGCAACGAGGTAGCCGGCAAGCACGCCGATATCGGAGTTTACATCGGACATGCCCGCGAATGTCGCGAGGCTGAGGCCGGTATCGCCGCCAGCTGCAGCCACATCGCTCGCTCCCTTGAACATGAGGATCATGTGGAGGATCACGAAGAGTGGCCCCCAGGCGGCAAGGTAGAAGAAGCCGGTAACATAACCTCGCAAGGCAATCGGCCCGGTCCGCGGCATGAGGAAGAGCGGGAAGAGCACCGGGAAAAGCGCGTAGAAGATGACCGTCAGCACGACATTGAGGATTGGCACCCATTTCATGGAATTGTACGCGATCGAGGCATAGGTGCGCTCGGTCTGGATATCGGCGCGAGTCTGGGCGAAGACATCGATGCTGCCCATGCCGCTCGCTCCGGCAAAGCCGTGCATCGCCTGGTTCATGGCGTTGATCGAGAGCACCTGGCGGAAGATGTCGCTGGCGTTGCTCGAAACGCCCGAGAGGTAGCTGTAGGCGATCGGCAGGTCGGCAAAGAGCTTGGCGCGCGCGAGCGCCTCGGTCTGGCGCGGATAGAGCTGGCGGCCGAAGGCAGTGCCCATGTCGTCGATCAGGTTCGCCCATTGTCCGCCAAGCGTGTTGTAGGCGTCGCGGCAGGTGGTGACTGCCGAAGTGACCTCGCCAGTGTTGACGTCGCGGATGAGGAAGCGCTGCGCGCGCGCTTCGCTGCCAGGGCCGATGGTCGCCCAGATATCGGCGCTCTCGGCAAGCTCCTGCATCGAATAGCGACCAAGCAGGACGTCGTAGAACACACATTGCTTGAAATGCTCGTCGAGATTGGCGGCGAATTCGGGATCGGAGATGCGCAAGCCCCGGGTCGCCTCCAGAAGCCGCGCGCCATAGATCATCCCGTTCTTCGAGTAGTTGAGATCGTCGGGCAGGCCGAATACCAGTTCGGCCGAGCGGGTGAGATAGTCGCCAGCCTGGCTGGTGAAACTTGCCATCAGCGCAAGTCCGAGCGGGACATTGGCCACCGTTGCCGGTGCAAGGCTCGGATTGACGCGGTCAGTAACATGGACGTCCATGCGCGGAACCATCAGGCACATGTAGATGAGCGTTGCGCCAAGGAACCAGTTCACCCAGGCGCGCCAGTCCTGGTTGAAGGCGAGCACGATGACGCCAAGCGCCATGCCCATCACGAGCGCCACCTGGATCAGACTCTTGTAGCCGCCCGCGCCGGTCCATGCGGCGACCGCGTTGAAGACGTTGACGAGATATTCGCCGCCGCCAACCGTGTAGACTTCGACCATGGGATTACCTTTTAGGGAACGATCGAGCGCGACTGGATGCCGCGCGACCAGTCGAGCGCGGCGGCCATCGAGGGCGACATCGACGCTGCGAGCATGTTCTCGATCATCGCGGTCTTCTCGATGATCTGGACGATGGCGGTAATGCGCGCCTGCCCGGTCGCCTGCCTGCTGGCGAGCTGGTTTCGGACCTCGGCGACCTGCGCGCGCCAGAGCGTCAGCTTGGCTTCGTCGGCGGCGATGAAGCTCGCCATCGAGCGGCTCGCTTCTGACGATATCCGTTCGAGGATCGCGTGCAAGAGGTCGATGCTGGTGACCTCGGCGAGCGTCGCCCGATCGTCGGTCGCCATCCCGCGGCCATAGGCGGCCTGGACGGTGAGGATCTTGTACAAGGGGAGCGAGGCGACCTGCAATAGCTCGATCTCGGCAGCGCCGATGGCTGTATCTTCGCGGATCGCTTCGACCATATTCCCGATCATGGTCGCTACGCGCGGGCGGATCGCCTTTGCCGAGGACAGGCTCAATTGCTGGAAGGTCGGGTTTAGACAAAGATCGGGCTCATCGCAGCGGAAGACCTGAACGTTTTGGCCCTGCGTCCCGTCGAGCAATGCCGTCACCAGCGTCGAGGAGGCATCGCCCGCAAAGGGAACGAAACTGCCCGGATCATCATCGCTTGGCGGGACGTAGATCACCGTGCCGATCAGCGTCATGGCGTATTCGGCGAGGTCGCGGTCGAAGGTACCGCCGGGATTGAAGAAGGCGGATTCCTTGAGGACATGCCAGGTGTAATTGCGCGGCACGCCGGGATTGACGTCCTCGAAGTCGGGCCCGCCGGCATTGTTGGTGCTTTCACGCTGGCCGCGCGTGCCGCAGCCATGCTTGGCAGCAGCATAGTCGGTGAAGATGCCGGTCGAATTGCCGATCGCTTCGCAGATCGCCTTGTCGGCAAGGTCGCCCTGCGGCCAGACGCCGCCGACGAGGCCCTGTGCCATTTCGCAGGAGTTGATCGACAGCTCGTTCATGAGCTGCGCCTTCTGCGAAAACTCCTGCATGATCTTGTTGCACTCGGGGCAGATCGTGTCGATCGCGAGGCTGAAGGCAAAACCGACCGCATTGTTGGCGACGGCTTTCAAGAGCGCGACCATTTCGCTCGCATTGATGAAGGAGAAGGAGCCGGCAAAGATATCGATCCCGCCGCAGCCCGCACGCGCGCGCGGCAGCTGGAGATTGGCGATGTTGGTCGTCTTCTGGGGAAAGCGGGTCCAGACATTGCCCATGGAATAATAGCCTGCGGACTGGCCTTCGAACGCGGTAGGACCTGTGACATTGGCCGCCGCGCCCATGTCGTCCATGAAGCGGTCCATGCTGTTGCCGACATCCTGTGCTGATGCGGCAATCGGCGTCGCTGTCATTGCGGCTGCGCCCAGTGCGAGCGCAAGTGTTCCGATCCTAGTAGTCATGGCCGGCTTCCCTGGTGGTGAGGAGGTAGATGCGGTCCTGCAGCTCGTCGGCCGAGAGAACGCCGTAGCCGATCGGGATCGGGCGGCGGGTCTCGCTGTCCCACAGGACGACCGCAGGGGTAATGCCGGGCTCGAGGCCCATGCGCGGACGATGCCCGTTTTCGACCGTGTAGTTCGGGAAATGCCGCGAGGGTCCGCCATCGGTCGAGATCGCTCGCACCGTGATGTGCCAGCGCTCCGCGACCGATTTGACGATCGGGCTCATGACCTCGCAGGCGCCGCAGGTCTGGGCGAAGAAGTAGAACAGGCCGTAGCGCTCGGAGAGACGTGCCATGACGACGTCGCGCTCGGCAGCGCGCGCATCCTGCCATTGCCGCTTGGCAAGCGCGCCGACGGGGCGTTCGAGCGTGTAGTCGAGCGCGGGATCCTGCCAGAGTGCGCGCTGCCAGACATCGGAGAACAGCGAAGCGCGATCGAGTTGCTCGCGCTGGAAGCGGATATAGGCGGTGACGTTTTCCGGGGTCGGATAGAGGATCGCCTGGGCCTTCAGTTCGCGCAGTTCGCTCGTGATCGCGTCGAGTTCTTCGGCGGCGCTTGCCGTTGGGGTCTGAATTGCTTCTTCCTCGCGCGGCTCCGGCTCGGGATCGATGCAGTAGAACCAGTATCCGAGCTGCCTCTCCTCACAGTAGAGCGTGTCGGCAGTGCTTGTGCTGGCCCGAACCTCTTGCGCCACGACAGTCTGGCTGACGCCTGGCATGGTCATCGACAGCACAAGCGCGAGGGCGATGAATTGGGCGGCACGGCACATCACGGGTTGCTCCTTGCGTAGTAGTCTTCGATTTTCTGCTGGATCAGCACGCTGGTCTCGAGTTCGTCGGGCAGCCGCGCGGCATCGGTGAACTCGGCATAGACTTCGGAGAAATCCATCTGGCTGAGATCGAGCTGCGCGAACTCGTCGAGTGTGAAGCCTTCGCAGGTCTCTTCCTTGGGGTCGTCCCAGGGCTTGGGCAGCTGCGCGCGGCCTTGCTCCTGCAGGATGCGCGAGAGCTTGGACTCAAAGCAGCAATAGGCCTTGCGCTTGGTGAGGCACACGCCAAGGAACTTGTCCGAGCAATAGGTCCCGACATAGGCGCATAGGCCCTGTGCGTCGCGTTCGTGGAGCAGCACTTCCTCGCGATCGCAGCCGAGCGCCACCAGCAGACTGATCCCCGGAATGAGCGGGAAGCCCTTGCCCTTGCAGCAATTGAGAATGCCGAAGACCTTTGAAGAGCAGGTGTTGCGCGTGCCGGTGAAGAGCGTGAGCGTATCGGGATCGAACTCGCCGCGTGCCTGGTTCATGGCGTTCAAGGCAACGACCGCGTCCTTGAACTCGTCATTGGCAGTCCGCTCGATGGTCTCGCACGAGCCGTCGATACAATAGACATCGCCATCGCAGATATATTGCGCAGGCGCCGAGCCGTCGGGCGGCAATGCGCATTCGTAGATCCGCTCGCTGGTCTGGCAGGGTGTCTCGTCGGTGAGGCATTCTTCGCGCAGGAAGCGGCATTCGGGATTGGCTTCGATTTCGCCGCAATCATTGCCCGACACCGTGTCGAGGCACTGGTAGTCGCGCTGCCATTGCCAGCAGCTGCGGGTGATCGAGACGCCATCGACAATGCGCGTCTGCGGACTGGCATCGGTGCAGGTCTCGGTCACTTGTGAGCAGGTGGAGGCCTGAGCGAGCGGCAGGCACAGGCTGTCATCGAGCCGGACATCGAGTGTCCGGGTGGTCGTCACATCGTCGGGCGCGAAGCCCCCGATCTGCTCGCCGCAGCGAAAGCGGTGCACCTCGATCATGTTCTGCCCGCGGCAGGGAATGCTCGAGAATTGCGGCAGGCTCGCGCAATGTACGAAGGCGGTCTGGTAAAGATTGCAACTGCCGCCGGTATAGTTCGTGCAGGACCACTTGCCGTCGTCGGGCGCGTTGTTGGGCAGGCAGTAATAGTCGTATTCGCTCGTCGTGGTGACTTCGGGCACGAGGCTCGCCGTGCAGCTGGCGTCGACAATTTCGCCCGAGGTCCCGCTGTTGCAGGTCGCAATATAGGTGCCTGCCGAGGCGGAACCGGGCGGCAGTTCGACGCACTGGCCCTGGCTGCCGCCGATGGCCATGCCGCTGGTATAGTCGAGCGGTGCGTCGCTGATCGCTCCCGCCCGCGCGATCACCGCCTCGATCTCGGTGGGATCGAACCGCGCCCGGCGTGCAAGGCTTTCTTCCATCGCGCGGTAGCCTTCGTGGACCTGGGCAGCGCTTCGCGAGTTGTTTTCGATCCGGTCGGGATCGTCGGCCAGCGTCTCGAGACCCTGTACGCCTGCCGGATCAAAATTGGGCAACCGATTGGCATCGACCGGCGCAGAAGCGCTGCCGCGTGCGGTTTCGAGCAGATCGCGCGCTGTCTCCTTGCCATCGGCGCGCGCGGCATCGGTCGATTGCGACATGGCGCTTCCCGGCATGGCGAAGGCAAGCAGGCAAGCGAGGATCGGTGCCAGTCTCATGGCCGGGCTCCTTCAAGCTGGGTGAGGTGATGACGGGCTGCAGTGGCCCCGGGACCGCCGCCTCCGGCGAAGGTTTCGAGGACGAAGGCGACGCTAACATTGCCTGCGAGGCGGTCGTGCGGCGGCACCTTGCTGGTACAATCGAAGCCGTCGCAAGGGCTGAAATCGCCGCCGAGCATGACGAAGCTCGGTGCGGCTTTGATATCGAAGGCGCGGAACAGGCGCGGGTCGATCCCGAGTGCGCCCGTTTCGCTGCCATCGCTCCAGATCGACGCAAGGCGGCGCTTGAAGGCATCGGCATTGCCTTCGGGAAAACCGCGCAGCACGGTGACGCCGCCTGCGCGCGCCATGTCCTGCACCAGCGCCTTCAATGAGGCTTCGGGCATGGAAAGCGAGGCAAAGGCGATAAAGCGCGGACTTGTTCCCAATGCGCTGCGCTCGGCGGCAGCCTGCTCACGCACCATGGCATCGAAGTCGAGCACCTCGCCCGAGCTCTCTGCGTCGACGCTTGCGACATAGGCGGCGCGATTGGCTTGCGCCTCGCTTTGCGTAGTGCGTGCATCGTCGACCAGTGTTTCCGCGCGATTGCGCACGCTGGTTGCCAGCGCCTCGGCATCTTCGGTGAACTCTCCGGCCCGCGCGCGGATTTCTTCGAGATCGAGCGCAGGATCGGTATCCTGCGCGGCGACGGCAGCAAAGCCTGCGGCGGTCACAAGCGCAATCACGACGAGCAGGGGAAAGGTGTGTTTCATAGCGCGCAGCAATTCCTCTTTCGCCAGACGAGGTAGCCCATGTCCTCGCCGATGGCGGGAATGACCTGTCCGGGTTCCTGGAGCGTGGTGGAGGCGCCAATCGGCGGGCAGGCGTAGCGGCCCGAGGTCGCCGGATTGGGGTTGGTCATCTGGAAGCGGTATTGCTGCTTCCTCATCACTGGCATGAGGTATTTGCCGCACAAGCCTGCGCTTCCCATCGTCCCCCAGGAGACGAGTTCGCGATGGAGCTTGTAGGCAAAGCGCGAGAGTACGAGCCGTGAAGCCTGCACATGGCCGATCGAGGCAGAGACATTGCCATTCATCGGATACATCGAGCCCTGGCACCCTGCGCACCAGAACATCTCGTCGAGCGGCAGGTTCGCGGTCGAAGCAGCGCAGTCGGCCGCGCAGGCAGCGAGCGCCAGCGGATTGGCGAAGAGCACGGCTTCGGGATTGATGATCGCGGTGAGTTCGGAATCCTGCCACAGCGGATCGATCTCGGAGATATAGAGAATGTCGATCGAACCGGGTTCAAGGCACAGGAAATCGGCGACGATCTCCATCCAGTAGATCAGCGGATAGGCATACCAGTGGACATGCCAGCTCGAATAATACTGGCTTGCCCCGCCAATCGCCGAGGGACCCGAGATCGAGCGGAACCCGATATCGAAGCCGGGATCGAGCTTGGTGCCGCCCAGATTGACGAAGCACCAGGGCTTCATGCTGACATCGGCAAGTCGCACCGGTTCCCAGAAACCCATCGCGATACCCGGCCGGATACCGCAGAGGCACAAGGGCAGGTCGGGATTGTCGGGATCGGGACGGCTTGACGGCCAGATATCGAGCGCCCCGATCGAGATCGGGAACAGGCACGACCAGCAGATATCGGTGATCGGATTGACGAAGCTGCCGGTGCATTTGCCTGGCTCGCCGCCTGCTGCCGCAGGTGTAGCGAAGGCCAGCGAGACTATCGCAAGCACGGCGGCAAGCAGTTTGCGCAAGGCGGTCATTGGCCAGCCTCCGCTCTGGCGGGCAGCGCGATTTCGCTGACTTCAAGCTGGCGGCCCTGCTGGCGCACGCGCGCAGGGACGGCCCTGATGCCGAAGCGCGAGGTAAGCGTGCCCTGCTGGTCGAAATAGAACCGCCGCTGGCGTGCGCGCATCAGCTGCAGCGGCGCGCCGTTCACGAGGATCAGCTTGGGTTGGCCTTGCTGGCGCAGCGCCCAGGCGAGTTGCTCGGTATCGTCGCCATCGAGAAAGAGGAGATCGGCGCGCAGGGAGACGCTGTCGAGCGGATTGACGCGCGTCCCGGCGGCATGGATCAGCTCGCCGCGCGCACCTCTGATATCCTGCTGCAACGCAATGGTCGGATCGAAGAGCCACGAGCGGCTTTCGCTGGCACGCGCAATCCCGGCGACGGGCGAAGGGCGTTCGACGCGCGCGAGCGTGCGGCGCTTCAGTTCCTCATTGAGGCGTGTAGTTTCGCCAGAAGCTTCCATCGTCACGAGCCGCGACTGGATCTGTTCGAGCAGGTCGCGCTCCACCACCGGGAAGACGGTGCCGCGCTGACCGTAGTCGCGGGCATGCGCCGTTGCGGGCAAAGCGAGCGCAAAGGCGAACATGATAAGGGCGCGGCGCATCACAGGATCGCCTTTCCGCTGCCGAGGATCTGGCCCCGGCAGACAAAGCCGATCTCGCCGTAGCGGCTGTCGAAGCCGCGCGGATGGTCGGTTCCCACATAGAAGCAGTTGTCCGGCACCGATCCGTCAGGGCCGCGCGTCAGCGTTATGCCGAGCCGGGTCCGGGCAAGCCGCGTGGCGACCTGCTTGCCGTTGACGAAAACTTCCATGCCCTCATGGCTCACCACATCGCCCGGCAGGCCAATTACCTTCTTGCCGAACATCTGCGGATCCTCCCCGAAGTGCTCCGCCACGAGCGCGCTTGCGGGCGGCTTGAAGAAAATGAGGCTGCCGCGCTCGATCGGTGCGGTCTTGTCGAGCCAGAAAGCCCAATTGGGGAGGCTCGGGCTCGCATTGATGAGCAAGGCATGGCTCTTGCTGAAAGCGTCGATCGGCGCCCAGGCGAGCGGCAGCGCGACGAGGCCGCACAGCAGGCCGACCCGCTTCCAGTTGAAAAAGCGGCTCATGGCTGCGCCTCCGCTTGGAGCCTTGTGGCGATGCGGGCTTCCAGTTCGGGGGTTGCGTCTTCGGCAGCGCCGGCGAGCACGGCTTCGGCGACCAGCACCACCCGCCCGTCCTTGCCCATGTCGGCGACTGCCAGTTCGGCCGCCTGGAGGTAGGCAAGGCTTGCAGCCTGCACCGTGGCGAGATCGGCATCGGCGCGTGCTGCCTCGTCGATGAACTGGCCGATGGTCTCGGCAAGCCGGACGGTGACGATCCGGGGCGGATCGTCCGTCAGCACCGCGCGGGTGATCCAGCCTGCCCAGAGCAACACGGCCGCAATTGCGAGCGTGGCGGCGATCTTCAAGGCCAGCGGGCGCGAGAAAGCTCGGTCAGTCATGCGGCATCTCCCGATCTAATTTGGTGCAAAGACGCCGAATGAAGGTTGGCAGGCGCAGCAGTGTGAACCCGCCCGCAAGGACCAGGAAGCCCATCTGCAGGTCGCGACTGAACGCGATGCGCGCGTGCTCCTCGGCGCTGGCATAGTGATCGGCGAGATTGCCGAGCTGTGCGAAAAGCAGTGCCAGGTCCCATCCGGCGAGGAACAGGAAGACGAACAGCGGCAGGCCGAGCACGGTGAGCAGCGTGCTCGCGGTAAACCCCGCCGCCTCGATCAGCACCAGGCAGGTGCCTTGCACCATGGGCACGATCGCGATCTTCGGCTTGGGAAATGTGCCGTGCTCGATCCGGTCGAGCATGGTTTCGACATGCATGCACATCATGCCTCTCCCCCAAGAACGTCAGGGCGGCCAGCAACGAGCGCGATGGCCTTGTCGAGCGGCATGCCGTCTTCGACATGGCCATGGATAGTGGCGTAGGTGTCGGGATCGGAGGAGAAGATGGTCGCCGAAAGTGGGTCGAGCACGAGCCGCCCCACCGCCTCGACCTCGGGACCCTTGATATAGAGCTCGCTGTATTCAGATCCCGAGCGCTTGAGGCTACGGATCAGCGTCTCGGTGCGGTCGTCCATGTCGAGCCGCGCCTCTTTCCGGAAATCGGCGATGGTCTCGGGCTTCTGCTGGAGGACCAGCATCCAGTCGCTGTTTTCAAGCGCCGCGCGCGCACCGCCGGACTTGTAATAATCGTTGAGCGACTGCGTTGCTGTCGCAAGCGCGCCGCCATATTTGCGCGCGGTGCGGGCGTAGGTCTCGACGAACTCGCCCATCGATCCGCCCTTGAGCATGGCCCAGGCCTCGTCGATCAGCAGCAGCTTCTTGGTAGACCGCGATGAGCGGGTCATCGCCTGGCCGGTCATGAACATGATCGCCGAAAGGACGACGCTCCTGAGTTCCTCGCGTGACGCGAGATCGCTCATCTCGAAGACGGTAAAATCATCATCGAAAGCAAAGCTCGCCTTGCCCGAAAAGAACCCGGCATAGCTGCCGCCGCGGCAGAAGGGGGCAATCGCGAGCGCAAGCTCCTTGCCGGTTTCGTTCTCGCCCTCGTGGAGGGCATGGGCGACATCGTCGATCGATCCGCCACTGCCAAGGCTCGCCCAGACCTGCGAGATCGCCTTGTCGATGAGGCCGCGTTCGGTGTCCGAAGGCGCGGTGCTTGGCCGCGCCATCTGCCCGACGATCGCTTTCACCATGGCAAAGCAGTCGAGCCGGTAATCCTCGTCGATCTCGGCGCGGGCCTCGTCGATCAGCGAGAAGGGATTGAGCGAAAAGCCCGAGGCGAGCGTGAACTCGACGAAGCGGCCGCCTTGGAGCTTCACCGAATGCTCGAAGCTGCGCCCGTCATCGATCACCACGACCTTGGCGCCGGCGCCGCGCAGGGCCGCGCAGAGCTCCTGCAGCAGCACCGACTTGCCCGAGCCCGACTTGCCGCAGATGGCAATATTGTGGTTGCCCGCACCGTTCTCGAATGGCGACCAGAAGAAGGGCTGGCCGCGGCGGCCAACCAGAAGTAGGTGCGGGACATTCCCGCCGAGATACTCGCCCTGCATGGGGGCGATATTGGCCGCCGTGGTCGAGAGCATGGTGCGAAGGCGCTTGAGGCGCGTCATGTCCGCCGCGAGCCCGTCGGCAAGGCTCAAGGGGAAGGCCGCAACGAGGCCCTGCAATTGCAGGAAGCGTTCGTCGGCGAGATCCCAGCCTGCCGCCTTGTAAATGGCTTTCACCACGCGTTCGTGTGCATCGCCTTCGCCCAGCGGCGAATAGGTGGTGAGCCCGTAGAAGAGCTTGACCAGCTTCTTGCCTTCCTGGAGCTCGGCCTGGACGTGCTTCCATTCGGCAGACTGCTCGCCAAGCCGCGGAAGGAAACGCGCGCTCTTGGTATCGGCAAGGCTGGTCGTGCGCATGAACTTGTAGCCCGCACGCGCGGCGGCGGCTTCCTGGTCGGGGTAGACGAGGCAGAGCATGGTCGCGGCAGGGCAGGGGAAGCGCAGCTTGTCGGTGAACATGTCGCCAATCAGCCGCGCGCATTCCCACGGCGCCCAGCGCTCGGGCGCGGTGCGGAAGGCATAGTGCCTGAGATCAAAGCGGTCGGGATAACATGCACCGACCTGCGGTACGCCCTGGCGGTCGCGTCCGGTCTCGCGGAAGCGTTCGGTGCGAAGGATCAGCCGGTCGTCCTCGACCTCGAGTTCGATATCGCGGCGGATGGCCTGGACATCGAGCGTTTCGTGCGGGTTCCAGTCGATCCGGTCAGGCTCGCGCGCCGTGGTCGGCGAGGTCAGCTCGTCGATGAGGGCGAGAAGGCCCGCGGGTTCGAGCGGCGCGGCGTGCAGGCCGAGTGAATGGAGCATGCCGAGCAAGCCCTCGCGGCACTCGGTGAGCTCGGCGTCGCTAATGCTTCCCGGCACCGGCACGCCCAGGGAGACAACCAGACGGCTGCTGCGGGCATGGAACGGCGCATGCGCGCTTCCCGATTGCCAGACGAGATCGTAGAACCGGCTCGTGCGGGCCTTGGCGATCGCTTCGTAGATCCCGCCCTGTTCGTAGCGCGGGGCAAACCAGGGACCGACGACATTGCCGATCCTGGGCGAGGCGAAATTGAGCACCTGCAGGCAGGCGCCGGGCGGCAGGCCTTCGGAGAAGAACTGGCCGAGGATCTCGCCGGTGCGCTCGTCTGCGCCGACCAGCGGGGTCACTTCGAGCACGAAGCCCTTGGATGCACGGTTGCGATAGAGCCCCGCGCGCTCGTCATAGACGCGGTAAGGCAGCCAGTCCGAGAGCATGTCGAGCGCGAAATGTGCAGCGCCCTTCTCGGCCCGGTCGGTATCGGCGAACAGGCCCGCCATGAGCGCGTCACGCGCGGCAGCAAAGGAGAGGTTCATTGCTCGTCTCCATGGGATTGAAGAGGGTGGGGCACCCGGTCGGTTGTCACCGGACCGCCGGGCGCCCCGATGACCGGCGCGGTTGCGCCGGGCGAGGCCGGAAGGGGCTGCCAAAGGGGGAGTGGCATTTCCGGCACTTGCTCGGGTGTTTCGTATTGGGGTGGGCGGGTCGCATTGCCGTCACGGGCAATCGAGTTGCCGATCGCGCGCAGCACCTCGCCTGTGCGCTGCGGCGCGAGCCAACTGGCACTTGCGGGTTCGGGCAGGGTCACATGGACGACGCGTGCTTCGTGCGTGCGGCCTGCTTCGTCGCGATAGCCGGCGAGCACGATCCGCAGGCTCTGGCCATTCCCGCTGGCGGTCGATGCTCCGGCCACCAGCGCGGTGCTCGGCTGCGCATCGATCCCGGTGGCCGCCGCATCGATCAGCGTCGTCGGCGCGCACGACCCTTCGGGCGCGCGGCAGGCGAAGTCGCCCGACACATTGCCGCCGAGCGTCGAGCAGCCGCCCGCCAGCATGAGCAAGGCAAGGCCCGGTGCGCGCAGATGCAAGAGCGCGCTCACTTGCGCTGCTCCTTCGAAGCCTGCGCAAACTCGCGCAGCGTGGCCGCATCGCGAAATCCGTGGAGCACTGCGCCATCGCTCGCCCGGACGATAACCGGGGTTCCGGCAAAGCCATTGGCGCGGGCGAAGGCTTCGTTGGCATCGAGCCCGCGCGTCTCGGCGCAGCTTGCCCCGCCCGGATCGAGCGCCCCTTCATAGGCCTGGTGCAGCGCAGCTGCGGGACTGCTCGCGCAGATCACGGTCTCGGCAAGGCGGCGGCTTTGAGAGCCGAGGATGGAGATGGGCCGCTCCTCGACCAGCACACCCGCCTTGCCGAGTTCATCGACCAGGCGGAGGCAATAGCCGCACTGGAAATCGGAGAAGACGATAAGCTTCGGACCCTTTTTGTTCCCCCAGTGAATTGCCCCTTCGGCGGGCAGGGTGGAAAGATCGACCTTGTCCGCGACCGGCGCGCTGGCTGCATTTTCGTTTGCAGACGGGTTGGCGCGCGCAGCGCCTGCCGCGATCAGGTCGGGGTTGAGTTCGAGCAGCCGCGAAGCGGTGACATCGCGCCGCTCTTCCATGTCGTAGAGACGCCCGACCAGGAGGTAGCGCGCGCTCTTGTCGATATAGAACAGCGTCTCGCCCGAGACGACCTCGCACCAGGGACCGAACCTGTCGCAGGCGATCTCGTCGATCGGCGTCTTGGGCAACCGCAGTTGCAGCGCCTCGGCGACTTCGCTCGCCAGATCCTGTGCCGTTGCAGGCATGGCAGTGACTGCACTGACTCCGACGGTCAGGACTGCGGCTGCGCTGCTGGCTGCAATGGCGATATGGGCGAGGCGGGCCTTGAGGCCGGGCTGGTTCTCGGAAAAGTTCATTGGGGTGTGCTCCTGACATGGACGCCGTCGAGAAAGACGATCTCGACCTCGATGCCGGTCGGCATCTCGACGACTGGTTGGTATTGTTCGGCGCGTTCGATGAGATAGCGGCTGACTGTATCGGCCGCTTCGCCCGCGCCCTGGCCGATGCCACCGGCAAGGATGTCGGTTGGCGAAAGCGCCTCACGCTGGCCATTGGCGCCGACCTGGCCTGTGAAGATTCCGTTGGCGTTGGCGGAGAAGCCGCGCCCGAACCCGCCGACGATCCCGGCGAGCAGCGCCTGGCTGACAAGACTGCCTTCGCGGCTGACCACGCGGCCGCGCACGCCCAACTTGCCGGCAAAGGCGATGAAACCCTTGACCTCGGAGACCGCGTAGCGGCCGCCGGGCTGGGCGCAGGTCATGCGCACCAGCTGGACATAGACCTTCTCCGCCGAGAGGTCGCCGCGCGCCGCGCCATTGACGAGGCAGCCGGTGATATCGGTCGAGAGCAGTTCATTGCCGCGCATCACCGAGCGTGCGGGTCCGGTGATCCGTAGCACCACGGGCAGCGGATCGGTCTGGCTGGCGACGCCCGTCGAGGCATCGACCCCGACGATGACGCGTGCGGGCGCATAGGAATTCGGCGGCAGGTAATCGCGGCTTGCCTCGAGCATCAGCGCAGGCGCGCGCTCGGAAGCGGCGGGCCGCGCATTTGTTGGCGTACGCTCGCCAAAGGTCAGCATGTCGAGTCCGCCCGGTCGCGCGGCAGCAGGGGTAGCATTGCCATTGCTCTCGCCGGGCGGTGTCACGCCCGGGCCATAAGCGGGCGGTGGCAGGGCATGCGCAGCGGGCACCGCTTCGCGCGAGCGTTCGAGTTCGGTCCTCAGCGCCGCATTCTCGGCCGAGATCGCATCGATCGCGACCTGGCCATCGCTCATCATCCGCGCGTTCTCTGCGCGCAAGGCTTCGAGTTCCTGCTCGATCTCGGGGCGCGGGAGCTGGGTATCCTGTAGGTCCTTGATCGCGCGGCCCTGCGCATCGAGGCGGTTGCCATAGGTGGCAACGAATTCGCGCTGCGAGAGATTGCGATTGACGAGGCCTCCGGTGTCGATGCTGGCAACGCTCTCGCTGTCAGCCGACGCGCTGTCGTCATCGTCGAGGATGAACCAAGCTCCGGCCAGCAGCGCCACGCCGCCAATCCCTGCGAGCAACAGCTTTTGCCGCTGCGCGACATTGGCGTTAAGGTCGCGCCGCGTATCCTTACGCCCAGAATCCTTGTTCCTAGGATCCTCGCGTTCGCTGGGCCGGGTTTCGCTTATGCCCTTGGTGTCTACGTCAGCCATCACTCGAGCCCTCCCGCGGCAAAGACAAGGAAGGCGCTGGTTGCTTCGCCGGGAGCAAGGCTCTCGCGGCCATAGGCAAAGGCGAGCGCACCAGCAGGAGCCTCGCGTTCGCTGGCAAGGTCGAGCGGTTCGTTGCCAAGATTGCGGATGAGGAAGCGCTGGCCGGTTAGCTCGGCGCCATCATATTGGGCGACCTGCTGAACTTCGATCGAACCGGTGCGGCGTGGGCGCGACAGTTCGGCGCGCGCGGCAAAGCCGGGCAGCACCGCATCGCTGGCCATGGCCTCGATCAGCCGGATGGCATTGTCCGACGGGCTTGCGCCTGCCTGCCATTCTTCGGCTTCGCTGCGCGCAAGCGCCGGGTTGGTGATGAACAGCTGGGTCGCTTCGTTTCCACCGAGGCGGCAAGCGAACTTGTAGACATGGCCCGCCTGGCTGGTGGCGAAGAAACTGATCCGGTCCGAGGCATATTGCGGCGGGACCGACACATAGATGTCGCCACGCACCGGCTCATGGGTCACCTGGAAATCATTGTAGGGAAAGCCGCTGGCAATCTTCGAGACGTTGGCAAAGCCGTCCTCGATAAGCGCGATACGGGTGAGCTCGCCGCGCGCCAGTTCGCAATCGATCGTCGAGCCATCGCTCGCCTCGATGAACTGGTCGGCGAGCGCAGGTGTCGGCACGAGCGCAAGGCCGAGCGCGGTCAGCCCCGCGAGTTTAAGCGCGACATCGCGGCGCTGACGTGCGCCCAGGCTGAACATTGCGAGACCGGTTGCCGCAAGCATGGCAGATGCTGGATTGCTGAGGAGGTTCATTGGTCATGGTCCTCTGAAGTTGAATTCTGTTCGAAGCCGGTGAGCGCGAGGCTCAAGCCCCGCCTTGACCAGCGGAATGTGAAGCTGCGCTCCTGGCTCGCGATCACCTGCGCGCCGACAAAGGTCTTGAGCGTGCCGCTGACGGTCGAGGTCAGCGCCTTGGTGTCGACCTCCATCGCGCGGATCACGAAGGCCTGTGAAATGTCCGAGCCGCGTTGCTCCTCGACGATGGCGACGAGCTCGGCCTTGAGGCGGCCATGGGCTGCCGGATCGGCGACCTTGAGGATCTGCTCCATCCAGTAGTCGAGGCTTTCAGGTGCACGGTTCAGCAGCATCAGCGCGGTGTCGCGGGTGACGAGCTCGAGATAATGGGCATCGACCCCGGCGCTCGAGACCGTCAGCGTTTCGGCGGTGATCGGCACCAGAACTATGGCTTCGTCGCTTGTGACGGCAGCGCCGATTCCAATCAGGCTGGTGACGCCAAGCACGCCGGCAAGCGCGGCAAAGCGGTTGCGCTGGGCAAGGTGGCGCTGGGCCTGTTCGTGCGCGAATTCGGATTGCATGGTTGTCCTCCCCTCAGCCAGCAAGAAGGCGGCAGTGGGAGGGCGGCGTGGCCTTCAGCCCGAGGAATGACCCCGGCAGGTACCAGTAGGCAGCATGCACCAGCTTCGCGCCCTTGTTACCTGACTTCGCCTTCCGCAGGCCGAACCAGGCAATGACCGACAGGCCTGTGCCGATGATGATGTGCTGCGTGAGTATGCCCCAGGCGAAGGGGATCAGCATCCCCGCAAACTCGTCCACGGTCCAGAAGCCGATAAGCTCAGGATCGTCGAGCCGCCGTGGAACAATATACCTGTCGGCCATGCCGCCCTCCTGTCGTTAGACCGTGCGACCAGGGTTCAGATGGTCGCGGTCACGACAGAGGTGACGATCGGCACGCCGGTGCCGACACCGATCCCGACGCCGACGGGCACGGCCACCTGGCCGAGTGCGAAACGTCCTGAGGCAAGCGCAATCAGGCCACCGGCGAGCGAGAGCACGGTAATGATCTTACCGCCCGAGCCCTCGAGGAAGTCGGTGAACATGGTGAGCGCCGGATCGAAGGTCGTATCGGCGCCGGCATAGGCGGCACCCGCAATGGCGAGCGCCAGCGCGGCGGGCACCATGTAGTCGCGCATCCGCGGGGCCGAATGGGCAAGGGTCTTGGTGGTCATGAAGGAAAACTCCGGTTGGTTGATCGACAACAGCGAGCTTTGGGGTTCGCTGTATGTTCTTTCCTTCAACCGGAGCGGTGATGTAGGAAATGGGGCGGCGCGCATTTGCGGCGGCTGACCAAGAAAAAAGCGACAATTCGCGCAGGCGAAGCCGGATCGCGCGCCAGCAGGGTGGGATTGTGCGCGGGGACGGCCGGAACCTGCGCGGAGCTTACCGGATTTTGCGATTTGGCGACCGGTTTCTGCGCGAATCATAAGCGCAAAACGATTTGTTCGCTCCTATAGGTTCCTCATATGTTCTTTTCGTTTTCCTACATCCGTCCTTCGGCCTAGCTTTCGAGTCGAACCTTGAGTGATTGCAGAAGGGAGTCGTCCGTGGCTGACGAGACAGACTATTCAGAGGAAGGGATCCGACTTGGGCTTGCGCGCCTATTGACTGCCGCAGTGGATGCGAGCGGGCGGGCCAAATGCGAAGTTGCTGCTGACGCGCGCCTTCACAAGGATGCGCTGCGGCGTGTCTTGCAAGCAGAGCGCTCGGCGACACTGGGTGAAGCCCTGCGCATACTCGAAGCGAGCCGGGCCACACCGCGGGCACACCTGCTGCTGTTCCTGGTTTGCGGCGAAGACCAAGCAATCGACTGGTTGCAATCGGACCTCGCTGAATTCTTCGAGGAGTTCAGTGCCGAGTTCCCGCAAGCATTGCAGCGATCGCTGGGAGACAATGTTGGCGATGTGAAATCGCGTTGGGCAAAAGGAACGGCGAACCGGGTCGCAAGGATGCTTGCCGATCACATCAATGAGCTCGCACGCAAAGACCAGTTTCTGGGAGACTTTCTCGCAGGTGGGCAGGATACAGCAAATGTCTGAGTTGCCGGAAACAAACGCGACAGGACCAGATCAGCCTACTCGCCTCATCCGCATTAAGGAAGTCCAGTATAGGACCGGCCTCGGTCGCTCGACAATCTATCGATGGATGTCGCAGGGAAGGTTTCCGAACCCGGTCCAATTGGGTGGACATGTTGTGGCGTGGCTCGAAGGCGACATCGAAGAATGGATAGATCGCTCAAGTAACAGAATTGTTCCATGAATGTGGCCTGCCTTTGGGATGACAAAGCAAGGTTTTTCGCCAGCTAGGGCCGGTCGTGTTTGCTTGATCGCCCGGCGGTGAGGCACCATGATCGCAATCAGCAGCAAACGACCGCTATCGCTCATTGTGGTATCAGCGGCACATCTCCCGTCCTGATTCCACCATGCTGGAAAGCCGCCAACAGCGCGGTCCAGAAACGGGGTGCAGGTCATAAGTCCAACCCTTTCCGAAACAACTGGTGCAAAATTTTGTATAATTCTTTTGCTAGTGAGGTTCGCACCACACGCGCCTAAGCGATCAGCTCCAAGGTGAGGTGACACGAAGCGGGCAAAAAGCCCGGCCGTGAGGGAGAGCAGCGATGCGCAATAATTGGATTGGCCTGCCCGCTATTGCACTTCTCTCAGCGTGCGCGATCAACCAGTCTGAAGCTGACGCAAACCGCGGCCCCTCTGCCGATCCAACCTTTGGCGATCCGGTCGAGCACCGCATTGCTGGCCTACTTGCGGCCGAGAGTGGCTATCCTGGACTTGCCTCGCTATGCGGAGAGCCCTCGCGAACCCTTGACCAAGCTCGTGTGCAGTCAAACGAATGGCGGATGCCCGATGCCGTTCCCGCAGCACAGGTGTTTGATAATCTGTACTTCGTGGGTAACTCCTTTTCCTCAGCCTGGGTGGTGCGAACTTCTGAAGGCCTGATCCTCATCGATGCCTTGACCAATGCGCAGGAAGTCGAGCGCGACATTGAGGGGGGGCTCGAACGCCTTGGCCTTGATCCTGCGGATATTCGCTACCTGGTGGTCAGCCACGGACACGGCGATCATTCTGGTGGCGCCGCATATCTTGCCGGGAAATACGATCTTCAAATCGTGATGTCGCGTATTGACTGGGAAGCGAGTCAAGATCCTCAACGCAGCATCCAGCTCCCCGGATGGAACGATGTTCCCCGGCCCGCCATCCTGATCGAAGGCGAGTATGCACTGACACTAGGCAGAACGACGATCACACTCGTCGAGACCCCGGGCCATACGATGGGCACGCTATCGACCATTGTACCGGTTACCGACGGAGTTGAAAGCCATACCGCAGTGATCTGGGGTGGCACTGGGTTCAATTTCGGCCCGATTCTTGCTCAATATCAGGCCTACGCAAATTCTGCTGAAGCGATGCGAAACCTCGTGCTTCGAGATGGCATCGACGTGTTCCTTTCGAACCATGTCGCGCGAGATCGTACTAGTGAGCGACTTGCCGCCCTTTTCTCCCGCATTGAAGGTGCGCCGCATCCATTTGTCACCAGTTCCGAAAACGTTGCGCGAGCCTTTGAGGTCTTCCGTGAGTGCTCGCTGTTTCAGGGTGCCAACCTTCTGCAATCGCAGGATGCGGGGTGATTTCAATTGGCTTTCCAGAGGGGAATTTTAGCATGACTTACAGAGCAGTATTGGTAACCGCGACTGCACTTTCATTGGCTGGCTTCGCTACCGCGCCTGCCATCGCGCAGGAGGCTGACGGTGATTCCTCGACCGAACAAGGTGACCGCATCGTCGTTACCGGTTCGCGCATCCAGCGTCAGGATTTTGTCGCGCCGAGCCCGATTGTTACCGTCACCGCTGACGACTACGCCGATTCCGGGCGTGTGGCCGTTGACGATTATCTGCGCGAACTGCCCCAGTTTACTGCAGGCACCGGCGATTACAGCAATGACAGCAATGGCGGCACGGCGGGTCGTGCAACGTTGAACCTTCGCGGTCTGGGGCCGCAGCGCAATCTCGTTATCCTCGATGGCCGTCGCCTTATGTCGTCGGGAACAGATGGTGCGATCGACATCAACACGATCCCTTCGCTCGCGATTGGCGGGATCGAGATCATCAGTGGCGGCGCTTCGGCCACCTATGGTTCCGATGCACTTTCCGGCGTCGTGAATTTCAAGACGCGCACAGACCTCGATGGTTTCGATGTCCGCGCACAATACACCGCGCTCGATCAGCCCGGTGAAGACAGCTATCTGATCGGAGGTGCCTTCGGGACCGATTTCGCTGGCGGCGCCGGTAACCTGCTCCTTTCGGCCGAATACTCCGACCGGGGTGGAGTTGCGGTGAACCAGCGTGACTTCTTCCTTAATCCGAACGCCAGCAGCTTCATCCCGCAGGGACGTTCGCGGATCGGCAACGCTTTCCTTGGGGTCAACGACGACGGGACGATTTTCAATCAGGGTAATGGCTCAGGTTACAATGGCCCCACCACCTTGCCATTCCTGATCAATAGCACTGGGGGGATCGGCTACCACGGTTCCTACAACAACCTATTGCAGGTTCCACTCGAGCGAATCTCCCTGTTCGGCAAGCT
The DNA here is from genome assembly GCF_003584015.1 of Aurantiacibacter xanthus. Lineage (GTDB taxonomy): Bacteria > Pseudomonadota > Alphaproteobacteria > Sphingomonadales > Sphingomonadaceae > Alteraurantiacibacter > Alteraurantiacibacter xanthus. Next base: position 136,086 of record NZ_QXFM01000144.1, on the reverse strand, counting down.
TGACTATGAGGTGAGTCCTGGAACGAACCTTTATCTGCAAGGCCTATACACGGACAGCACCGCGAGCAACATCGGTGCAGCACCCAACATTGCCGGTGCCCCATGGTCTGTAACCATCCCTGGTACAAACCCGTTCCTCGTTGCAGTGCGCGCCGCAAATCCGGGACAATTCGGTGCGAATGGCTCCCCGATCAACGTTTTCCAGACCAGGCTCTCGCAGTTCGGCGACCGCATCTACGAGACCGGCAACGAGACCTTTCAGTTCCTCGTTGGAGCTAACGGGAATTTTGGCTCGTCCGATATCAGCTGGGATGTCCACGCATCGTATGGCAAGGCCACCAATGAAGACCGGACAGTTTCCGGATCAGCCAGTGTTTCGGCCTTGCAGCAACTGCTTAACGCACCTGACGGCGGCAATTCGCTTTGTTCGGGCGGTTATAACCCCTTTGGCGGGCAGACGCCCCTGTCGCCCGCTTGCATCGACTTTGTCGAGCGCACACCACTCAACCTGACGACGCTTGAACAATACGTCATTGAAGGCAATGTCGAAGGGCCATTGTTCGAACTGCCGGCAGGCGGAGCCCGCTTTGCCCTGACCGCCCAGTATCGCAAGAACGACTATGGTTTCGTCCCTGACACGGATCTCGCCACTGGCGATCTCGCCAATCTGTCGATCACCTTGCCGACTACTGGCTCGATCGATGCGATCGAACTTGGCGGGGAGCTTTTCTTGCCGGTTATCGCAAGCGACAGCTTCCTTCAGGAACTGAACCTGACACTCGGCTATCGCTTTGCAGATTACAATCTTGCCGGATCCAACAGCACCTACAAGGCCGAACTCGATGCGCATCTGTTCGATGATGTTGTGCTGTTACGCGGGGGCTATCAACGCGCAGTGCGCGCGCCCAATGTTGGTGAATTCTTCCTTGCCGGCGAAACACGTGTGGTAGGCGTGGGTGTTCCCCCTGGCGGCGGCGACCCTTGCGATTTCCGCAATGCGCCAGCCGGTGATGCACTTGCCTTGTGTGCATTCCAAGGCATCCCATTGCGTCCGGATGGCTCCTCCAACTATCGCGCTGCCACGGCATCATTGCCTGCCACTACGCGAGGGAACCCGAATCTTACGCCCGAAACGGCCGACACATTCACGGCCGGCATCGTTCTTGACGTTCCTCTGGGGGGAACAAGCCTGCGTTTGTCATCTGACTATTACAACATCAAGATTGCCGACGCGATCGGCCCCGTTTCGGCTGCTGATAGTCTGCAGCGCTGTTTCAATGGCCTGAATGGCGCGACTGCCGGCTTCGATGCGGCATCCTACAATGCGTCGAATTTTTTCTGCCAGAACTTTGACCGCGATGCGGGGACTGGGGATCCAGCCAATATTGTCCAGCCAATCATCAATCTGGGCAGCCTGGAAACCTCAGGTATCGATTTTGCCGCAAACCTCGATATTCCGGTCGGCTTCTTTGGCTGGGGTGGCCGCGAGGGTTCGATTGTCTTCAATGCCAACTGGAACTACCTGCTTTCCTACAAGGTCGAGACTTTCGCCAACGATCCGATTTTCGACTATGCAGGTTCGATCAGTGCCAATGCGCAGGAGAGCCTTCCCGAGTGGCGGGGCCTAACCTCGTTGACGGTAAATACCGGGCCGATAGGTTTGACCGGGACATGGCGGTTCATTTCGGGCATGCAGGACCGAGCGACAGTGGTTGACCCGACATTGGTGCTCGCAGGAACGACCGATTATAGCCTGTTTGATCTGGCGGCGAGTGCTGAGGTCATGGACGCTTTCGAAATATTCGGTGGGGTCAACAACCTCTTCGATGTTGCTCCGCAAGAGATTGGCGGTCCATCTTCGACCAACCTTGCGACCTTCGATGTGATTGGGCGGACCTTCTTCATCGGCGCTCGCGTGCGTTATTGAGGAAGGCTGGAAGACCGGGGGAGGCAATTTCAGGGCTTCCCCGGTCGATCCGACGACCCATGTCACAACCTCGCACCTCGCCAGCGTCACGCTTTCTCCTCTCCCGGCGTTCGACCCTGGCGGGTGCGGGGCTTCTGGCATTGCAGGCCGCGATACCAATTCGGGCTCAGATGACGTACGGGCCCGATATTGCCCGGATCGCTGAGCGGTTTCCGCCGGCTTATCCGCAGTTCGAGACCGCGCTTGAAGTACTCGCCGAGGTCGGAACGACTATCGAGGTTGGCGCGAGCCCAGTCGGTCATCGGCGAATCGTGCCCATCACAGGTGGCTGGTTCCGCGGCCCTGGCCTGGCGGGAATAGTCATGCCGGGTGGCGCCGATCGGCAGCTTGTCCGTGCCGACGGAATTCGTGAGCTTGACGCGATTTACGAACTTCTAGCCGATGATGGCACTGTCCTGATGGTCCACAATCGCGTGCTAATCGACACGACGAATCCGCCAGAGGGCGAGGATCGCTATGCCAGGTCCGTTGTCACCGTCGCTGCACCAGAGGGACCACATGACTGGCTCAACCGGCGCGTGCTTGTGGGCACGCTGAACAGTTTACGTCCGGCACAGCCGTACGTCTTCCTGCGTTTCTCGATCCTTTCGTGAAACTGCTTTTCGGAGCCTGACAGTGTCCAACAGCCATCCGCTTGATCATCGCCCTATGACCTGGCGGCAGATGGTAGTCATTGCCATCACTGTGGCCCTTAATGCCCTCGATGGATTTGATGTGCTTTCGATCAGCTTTGCATCCCCCGGGATTGCTGCGGATTGGGGAATCGGGCGCGGCGCCTTGGGCATCGTGCTGTCTATGGAGCTCGTCGGAATGGCGCTGGGTTCGGTAGTGCTGGGCCGAATGGGTGACTGGGCCGGACGAAAGCCGACCATGTTGGTCAGTCTGGTATTCATGGCCGTGGGAATGATCCTTGCCTCGACAGCCACGGACATCAGCAGCCTCTCTGCCTACCGCATTGTCACCGGCGTCGGCATCGGTGGTATGTTGGCGGTGACGAATGCTGTTGCCTCCGAAATGTCCAACCGCAAGTTTCGCGGCCTTGCCGTTTCGATGATGGTGATCGGCTATCCCGTCGGTGCAATTCTTGGCGGTCTTGTCGTTGCGCAACTGCTGCAAACATCGGGCTGGCAAATCATCTTCGAATTCGGTGCGGTCGTGACAGCTGTCATGATACCAATAGTATGGCTGGCCGTCCCCGAAACGCCAGCATTCCACCTTGCCCGTCGCAAGACTGATGCGGTGGACCGGATCAATCGCAGTCTTGCCAGACTTGGTCACCACCCGATCAGTGACGTCTCTTTGCCCGCTGAAACCCAAGCATCAGCAAGAGGCATCTCGGGATTGTTTGCAGGCGATGTTCGCCGAACCACACTCCTGCTGACCATCGCCTACTTCACCCAAATCATAACCTTCTATTTCATCCTCAAGTGGACGCCGAAGATCGTTACCGACCTGGGTTTCACCGCAAGCCTGGCAGCAGGAGTCCTGGTTTGGGCAAATGTGGGTGGTGCCTTAGGTGGGGCGATCTGGGGCCTTGCAGCTACCCGCGTGCCCATCAGGAACCTGTCCCTTGTCACATTCCTTGCCTCCGCTACCATGGTGACAGTATTTGGCACGTTCGGGGTGGACTTGGACAGCCTCTCACTGCTTGCCGCTCTGGGAGGATTCTGTACCAATGCCGGCATGGTCGCTTTGTACAATCTTGCGGCACAAGGTTTTCCGGACAGGGTCCGCGCGACCGGGACGGGGTTCATTATCGGTGTAGGAAGGGGTGGAGCCGTTCTCGGCCCGATTGCCGCAGGCTATCTGTTTGAAAGCGGTGCATCCCTGCCGACTGTCGCGGCCATTATGGCGTCGGGATCGCTATTGGCGCTGGCTGCGGTCGCGTTCCTGCGGCTTGAGAACCGGCAGGCTGTGGCGAACTAGAAGATCAGCTGGATCCTCAGGTCATTGACATTGGTGAGGGTGGGCCCCGTCTTCACGAGGTCACCGAGCCCCGCGAAGAAATCGTATGATCGGTGCTGCTTCAGTAAGCTCGCGGGTGTCATTGATTTCGTGCGGGCGCGCAATAGCGTATCAGGCTCCACGATCGCGCCGGCTGCGTCGGAAACGCCGTCGATCCCGTCGGAATCTCCGGCAATCGACCAGATGCGTGGATGGCCATCCAGGGCCAGGGCAAGCGCCAACTGGAACTCAGTATTGCGACCGCCATTGGCATTGCAACCAGAGGGCAATGTGACCGTCGTTTCACCGCCAGAAATGATCGCAAGCGGCAGCGTCCTGCTGCTATCCGCAGCGCGCTCAATGCAAAGCTCGGCGATCTGCTGCGCGACCATAGAGGCCTCACCTTCGACACTGTCGCCCAGAATTTCGACCTCGAAGCCCGCGCTAACGGCAAGCTTGGCGATTGCCGACAACGCCATTTGAGGACTGGCAACAATGCGACAGTCCGCTGCCATGTCGGCTAAGTCGGACGCCGCCGTCGACGCTTCCTGTTCGAAGGCTGAGCGAACTTCCAGAGGCAAAGCAATCCCGTATCGATCCAGTAAAGCGAGCGCATCAGCCGGTGTCGAAGCGCACGGCAAGGTCGGGCCGGATGCAACCAGTGCGGGATCATCGCCCGGAATATCGCTGATCACCAGTGTGACCAAACGGGCAGGGTATGCTGCAAGCGCCAGTTGCCCCCCTTTCACCGCCGAAAGATGGGCACGAATGCAGTTCATTTCAGCGATCGTCGCACCGCTCTTGAGCAAGGCGTCCGTTATTGCGCGCTTGGCATCCAAGGTTAAGCCAGCTCGCGGCTTGGCGAGGCAGGCTGACCCTCCGCCGGAAATCAGCGCCAGCACAAGATCGTCTGCCCGCGATCCGGCCAGCAGGCCGAGCATTGCCTCGGCAGCGACCACGCTCGATGCATCGGGAACAGGATGACCTGCCTCGATTACCATTATCCGGTCGCAGGCAACGCCATGCCCATATCGCGTTGATACGACACCGGATAATTCTACGTCGGGCCAGGATTGTTCAACGGCCTTCGCCATCGCCGCAGATGCCTTACCGGCACCGATAACGAGGCACCGTCCCGACGGTTTCGAGGGCAGTAGCGAAGCGATGAGCACTTCTGGCCGAGCTGCGGCAACTCCGGCTTCGAAGAGTCTGCTCAGGAGTTGCCTGACGCCGGTGGCGTCACACATTGGATGTACGAATGGCGTCCACCACAGCCCTGGTCACATCCTTGGTCCTCGCATCTCCGCCAACATCCGGGGTCAAGATGCCTGCGGCTGTGGTTCGCTCAATTGCTGACATAAGGCGCGCTGCAGCCTTGGTTTCCTTCAAGTGATCGAGCATCTGTGCGGTGGACCAGAAGCTGGCGACGGGATTTGCGATTCCCTTGCCGGTAATGTCGAATGCCGAACCGTGAATTGGTTCGAACATTGAAGGGAATCTGCGTTCCGGATCGATGTTCGCAGTAGGAGCAACCCCCAGACTGCCAGCGAGTGCGCCAGCAAGATCCGAGAGAATATCGGCGTGGAGGTTGGTCGCAACGATTGTGTCGAGGCTTTCGGGCTTCAACGTCATCCGCACGGTCATTGCATCAACCAGCATCTTGTCCCAGCGAACGTCAGGGTAATCCTTGGAGACTTCCTCGGCAATTTCATCCCACATTACCATGCCATGCTTCTGGGCATTGGACTTGGTGACGACAGTCAGGAGCTTGCGCGGACGTGTAGCGGCCACCTCGAAAGCATAGCGCATGATGCGCTCGACACCGGTGCGGGTAAAGATCGATACTTCGGTTGCGACCTCTTCGGGATGCCCTCGGTGCGCCCTGCCCCCAACACCGGAATACTCGCCCTCTGAGTTCTCGCGGATGATGATCCAGTCGAGGTTGCCGGGCTTGCAATTGCGCAGCGGCGACTGGATGCCGGGCAAAATACGAGTGGGGCGGACATTGGCATACTGGTCAAAGCCCTGGCAGATCTGCAGGCGAAGACCCCAAAGAGTCACGTGATCGGGGACTTGTTGATCGCCGACCGCGCCGAATAGGATCGAATCGAAGCCCTTCAGCTGCTTCAGCCCGTCGTCGGGCATCATCACGCCATGCTTGCGATAATAATCCGACCCCCAGTCGAAGCTCGTTACTTTGAAGCGCAAGTCGTCGGACCGTTCTTCCAGCGCCTGAAGCACTTCGAGAGAGGCGTCGACCACTTCCGGTCCGATGCCGTCTGCCGGGATTGCCGCGATGGCAAATTCACGCATGGTGTTCTCCGTTCGATGAAGCGTTCTTCGTTTTGCTCAGCCCCGTCCGGGCAAGCACAAGGACAAGAATTGATGAGAGGACGAGCAGGGCGGCGACTGCAAACAGGCCTCCCTTGTAGGAACTGGTGACTTCGAGCACCCAACCGATAATGTAGGGGCCGAAGAAGCCGCCCAGGTTGCCGATCGAATTGATCGTTGCAATGCCGGCTGCTGCTGCGGCCCCGCCCAGGAACATGGTTGGCATGGACCAGAGCGGGGGTTTCGCCGAACTGACCCCGACATTCACGATCACCAGCGCAAGAAGAACCGCCATGAGCGACGAGGCATAGGCGGCCAGAATCAGGCCACCAGCCGCAACCAGGCAGGCTATAACCACGTGCCAGTTGCGCTCACCGGTCTTGTCCGAATGCATGGACCACAAGATCATGGCGATCACCGCGAAAATGGCCGGGACCGCGTTAAACAAGCCGGTCATGAGCGGCGTCGTTCCGAACTGCGCGATCATCTGCGGTGACCAGATGCTGAGCGTGTAGAGGCCGGCTGAAGTGCCGAAATACACCAGCGACAAGGCAAGGACGCGCGGGTTCTTCAGTGCTGTCAAGCCTTCGCGCCAATCATGCGCGGGTTTGGTATTCCTCGCCTCTTCAGCCATTTCGGCAAGCAACCATTCGCGCTCGTCGTCATTGAGCCAGTCGGCGCGATCAGGCCGGTCTGTGAGGTATTTGAGGACGAACCAGGCAAGAATGATCGCCGGAGCACCCTCGAGCAGGAACATCCACTGCCACCCCTTGAGGCCAAGCAGTCCATCCAGTTCCAGCAAGGCTCCCGAAATTGGGGAACCCAAGGCCACCGAGAGCGGAACCGCAGCCATGAACAGCGCCGTCATACTGGCGCGATGCCGGGCTGGAAACCAGTAGCTGAGATAAAGGATGATACCGGGAAAGAAGCCGGCCTCGGCAACACCCAGCAGAAAGCGCAGGATGTAGAAGCTCGTCTCTCCCTGAACCAGCGCCATGGCCATGGAGACCACGCCCCATGTTACCATTATCCGGGCGATCCAGCGACGCGCACCGACTTTGTGCAGGATCAGGTTGGAAGGAACTTCGAAAATGAAGTAGCCGACAAAAAAGATACCCGCACCAAAGCCGAATGCCGCGGATGACAGGCCAATATCGGCGTTCATGGTAAGGGCCGCGAATCCGATATTCACCCGGTCGAGATAGGCAATGAAATAGAGCAGCATGACAAACGGTATGATGCGCCAGCGCAGCTTGGCGATCGTCCGTTTTTCCAGCTCACCTGTTGTGGTCAGACCGTTGGTGGCCATTGTCCCCTCTCCATCCGCCATGTCACTTGCTCACAGGTTGCGGGAATTGGCAAAGCTGTATCAATTATACAAAGAAATGCGGCAATCGAGGGATGATTATTGCAGAATAGTGAATAATTTTCCGCGTCTTCGGCTTCAACGAGATCAGTGGCATCTGCGCGGTGAACGCAGCCCGGCTTGTTCTGGTGACATGCGCGAAATTGGGAATTCACCTAGGAGGGGAAAATGCCTGTGAACCATAACAAGATTGCTCAACGATTTGGGCTGGCGGCAAGTGTTCTTGCATTGGCCGTTGCCTCGCCGGCGCTGGCACAGGATGAAGCAGCCGGTGAACGCGAGCAAGACAGCGTGGCATCGGATGATACTCGGCGCGACCGCAATGACCGTATTGTTGTTACCGGTAGCCGGGTTCCCCGATCGACCTTCGATACGCCGAACCCGGTAACTGTCGTTGATGCAGAATGTTGATTTCCGCTGAGAGTTGACCCGGGCGGGATGATAATTTCCATCGAGATTTAACCCATGTTTGAACGGCTTCCGATCGAGGGATTGGAGGCGACATGGAGTGATCGAGATGGATTTACTGAGTGTGATCCGGCGCTGGCATTTTCGTGAAGGGATGCCGATCCGGGAGATAGAGCGACGCACCGGGCTGTCGCGCAACACGATCCGCAAGTACCTGCGCAGCGGCACGGTGGAACCGAAGTTCAAGGTTCCCGAACGGCCGAGCAAGCTGGATCCGTTTGCCGAGAAGCTGTCAGGCTGGCTGCGGATCGAGGCGGGCAAGTCGCGCAAGCAGCGGCGCACGGTGAAGCAGATGCATGCCGACCTTGTGGAACTGGGCTTTGACGGGTCCTACAACCGCGTCGCCGCCTTCGCGCGCAGGTGGAAGACCGAGCGGCAGTACGAGCAGCAGACCAGCGGTCGAGGGACCTTCGTGCCACTGGTGTTCGCACCGGGCGAGGCCTTCCAGTTTGACTGGAGCGAGGACTGGGCCGTCATCGCCGGCGAGCGGGTCAAGCTGCAGGCCGCCCATACCAAGCTGGCGCACAGCAAGGCCTTCATCGTCAGGGCCTATCTGCTGCAGACCCACGAGATGCTGTTCGATGCGCTGACGCAGGCGTTCCGGGTCCTGGGCGGCGTGCCCCGGCGCGGGATCTTCGACAACATGAAGACCGCGGTCGACCGGATCGGCAGTGGCAAGATCCGGCAGGTCAACGCCCGGTTCGCGGCGATGGCGAGCCATTACCTGTTCGAGCCCGAGTTCTGCAACCCGGCCTCGGGGTGGGAGAAGGGCCAGGTCGAGAAGAACGTCCAGGATGCCCGGCGGCGGCTGTGGCAGAAGATGCCGGCCTTCCCCGATCTCGACGCGCTCAATGCGTGGCTCGAAGAGCACTGCATCGAGCAATGGAGCGAGGTCGCGCATGGTAACCTGCCGGGCACCATCGCCGATGTCCATGGCGCCGAGATCGCCAGCCTGATGGAACTGGGCCGGCCCTTCGACGGCTTCGTCGAGCATACCAAGCGGGTCTCGCCGACCTGCCTCGTGCACTTCGAGCGCAACCGCTACAGCGTGCCGGCCTCCTTCGCCAACCGGCCAGTATCCTTGCGGATCTATCCCGAGCGGATCGTCATCGCCGCCGAGGGCCAGCTCCTGTGCGAGCACGATCGGATCATCTCGCGCTCGCATCACCTGCCGGGACGCACCGTCTATGACTGGCGGCATTACCTGGCAGTGATCCAGCGCAAGCCCGGTGCCCTGCGCAATGGCGCTCCCTTTACCGAGATGCCCGATGGCTTCCGCCAGTTGCAGGGCCACCTGCTCAGGCGTCCCGGTGGCGACCGGGAGATGGTGGAGGTCCTCTCGCTGGTCCTGCACCATGACGAACAGGCGGTACTCTGTGCGGTCGAACTGGCACTGGAGGCCGGCGTTCCCACCAAGACCCATATCCTCAACTTGCTGCACCGGCTGCTTGACGGCAAGCCGGCCAGCATCGCCGCCATCGATACGCCGCAGGCGCTCGCCCTGAACCGTGAACCAAGGGCCAACGTGGCCCGCTATGATGCCCTGCGCGGCAAGGAGGTGCTGCGTGCGTGATGATCCTGCCAGCGCCGCCGTGGTGGTCATGCTGCGTGGCCTGAAGATGTACGGCATGGCCCAGGCCGTCAGCGATCTGATCGAGCAGGGTGCGCCTGCCTTCGATACGGCGGTTCCGATCCTCTCCCAGCTGCTCAAGGCCGAGATGGCCGAACGCGAGGTCCGCTCGATCGCCTGCCAGATGAAGGCGGCCCGGTTCCCGGCCTACAAGGACCTGGCCACCTTCGACTTCGCAGCAAGCGAGGTGAACGAGGCCATGGTTCGCCAGCTCCATCGAGCCGAGTTCATCGAGGGGGCTCACAACGTCGTTCTCATCGGTGGTCCCGGAACCGGCAAGACCCACATCGCTACCGCCCTGGGTGTCCAGGCGGTCGAGCACGCCCGCAAGAAGGTACGGTTCTTCTCGACCGTCGACCTGGTCAACGCCCTGGAACAGGAAAAGGCGCTGAACAAGGCTGGCCAGCTCGCCGAGCGCCTGCTGCGCCTCGATCTCGTGATCCTCGACGAGCTGGGATACCTGCCGTTCAGCCCGTCAGGTGGTGCCCTGCTGTTCCACCTGCTCTCAAGGCTCTACGAGCGCACCAGCGTGATCATCACCACCAATCTCAGCTTCTCCGAATGGGCCAGCGTGTTCGGCGATGCCAAGATGACCACCGCCCTGCTCGATAGGCTAACCCATCACTGCCACATCCTCGAAACCGGAAACGACAGCTTCTGGTTCAAGGCCTCCGCTGCCAGAAGCAAAACAGGAAAGGAGACCGTCCAGCCCTTGACCAAACCCGAAACCACGGGAACATAGACCCCCACGACCCGGGTCACTTCTCAATGAAAATCCCGGGTCAACTCTCAGCGGAAATCAACACTCCGGGCCACTTTCGGCGATGAGTTCCGCGACCTGCAGATAGATGCCGGTCGTGGTGACGGCGAAGATGAACAGGATCAGCGGGAAGCTGAACCAGCGGTGGTAGCGACGCATCAACATGAAATCGGTCCTCTCTCGCACGTCATGCGTGCTGCAAGTTTCCGATTGTGCATGAAGCAGCGGAATGCCAAAGCTGCTGTAGATTATATAAAAAGCTTGTTCAATGGGAGGGAGCTTTGGACCTGAAGCTGCTGCGGCATTTCCAAGTTGTCGCATACGAATTGCATTTTGGGCGCGCGGCGCGGCGCCTTGATATTTTGCCTTCGGCATTGGGACGGAATATCCGCCTGCTAGAGGAAGAGATTGGCACCAGGCTGTTTGTCCGCTCGACTAGAAATGTCGCCTTGACCAAGAGTGGTATCGCCTTGCAGCATGAAGTCGACAAGGTTCTCACGACCGTCGATGACGCCATTGAGACTGTACTCGAAGCATCGCGCACAGAGGAACGCGTGTTTCGTATCGGCGCGATTGACAGCGCTGCAACGGGTCTGATCCCGCAGCTGATGCACGACTTTCGCAACGTAATCCCTGATCTTGAACTGGTGCTTGTCGAAGACAAAACAGCGCGGCTCTTGCCAAAGATGATGAACGGCGCACTCGATGTCGCTTTCGTACGACCACCAATGTCGCCGCGCCCGCAAATTCACTTTGAGCATTTGCTGGACGAGCCAACGGAAGTCGCCTTGCCGCCGGCGCATCCCCTGGTTGAACGGGATGCACTCACGGTCCAGGATTTGGCCGGAATTCCCCTTATCGTTCCATCTCCGCGCAACAGGCCTCATTCTTACAACATGACCATGCGGCTGTTCCGCGATGCAGGGCTTGAGCCAACGATTGCGCAGCAGGCAGAGGAAAAGCAGACAATTGTTAACCTCGTGGGTGCTGGGATCGGTGCAGCACTCGTACCACACTGGACCAGCCGTATTGGGGTTGAAGGTGTGGTGTATCGTCCACTGGTTGATGCGGAGGGAAGGTCAATAAGCCAGTTGCCGCTCGCCGCCGCCTGGGTGCAGGGTTCTCGCGACGCCAACCGCGAGCGATTGGTCGAATTGGTGAAAGCGAACCTCGACCGGTATTCTCGATAAGATTACATCGGATATTTGTATAATTGGATGAGTGCTGTTGAGGCGAGTGCGCCCGGCTAAGACGTTCACTAATCAAGCAAGGACGTCTGGGAGAGAGGACTGCACGCCATGACTGAGTTTACCCGCCTTAACCCGGTGACTGGCGAAGTAGCTTCGTCGGCGGAAGCCATGCAGCCTGGAGATATCCCGGCGATAGCCGCCAAGGCCCAGGAAGGTTTCGCTGTCTGGTCAAAAATGGGCCCCAATGCTCGCCGCGCGGTGCTGAACAAGGCGGCAGACGCGCTGATGGCCAAGAAAGATGACTTCGTCGCCGCGATGATGGGCGAGATCGGTGCTACGGCTGGCTGGGCGATGTTCAATCTCGGCCTCGCCGCTGGCATGGTGCGCGAAGCCGCCGCCATCACCACGCAGATTTCGGGCGAGGTCATTCCCTCCGATCATGAGGGCACTGTCGCCATGGCCCTGCGCGAGCCGGTCGGCGTGCTGCTCGGCATCGCCCCTTGGAACGCGCCGATCATCCTCGGCGTGCGCGCTATCGCGGTGCCGCTCGCATGCGGCAACAGCGTGATCCTCAAGGCCAGCGAGCAATGCCCGCGCACCCACGCGCTGATCATCGAGGCCTTTGCCGAGGCCGGGTTCCCCGATGGCGTGGTGAACGTGGTCACCAATGCCCCGCAGGATGCCGCCGAAGTGGTGGGCGCGCTGATCGATGCGCCGCAGGTCAAGCGGATCAACTTCACCGGGTCCACGGGCGTCGGCAAGATCATTGCAAAGCGTGCGGCCGAACACCTCAAGCCCTGCCTGCTGGAGTTGGGCGGCAAGGCGCCGATGGTTGTGCTGGAAGATGCCGACCTCGACGAGGCGGTGAAGGCTGCAGGCTTCGGTGCCTACATGAACCAGGGGCAGATATGCATGTCGACCGAACGCATCATCGTGGTCGATGCCGTGGCCGACGAGTTCGCGGCGAAATTTGCCGAGAAGGTGCGGGGCCTTCCCGCAGGCGACCCCACCGAAGGCAAGACCCCGCTGGGCGCGGTGGTCGATCGCAAGACCGTGGATCACTGCTACAGCCTGATCGAGGAAGCGACGTCCAAGGGCGCAGAACTGCTGGTGGGCGGCGAGACGACGATGAACGTGGTCATGCCCGCGCACCTGGTGGACAAGGTTACTCCCGACATGAAGCTGTTCCGCGACGAGAGCTTCGGCCCGGTGGTCGGTATCGCCCGTGCGCGGGACGAAGCCCATGCTATCGAATTGGCCAACGATACGCAGTATGGCCTGTCCTCCGCCGTGTTCACCAAGGACACTGCGCGCGGCATGAAGGTGGCCAAGCAGATCCAGGCCGGCATCTGCCACATCAACGGCTCCACCGTGGGTGATGAGGCGCAAATGCCCTTCGGCGGCATGAAGGCATCGGGCTATGGCCGCTTTGGCGGCAAGGCCGGCATCGACGCCTTCACCGAACTGCGTTGGGTCACCTTCGAAACCGAACCGGGGCACTACCCCATCTGATGGTTCGGATTGCGCTCATTGGTGCCGGAGCAATTGGCGAACGTCATGCAACCGCGCTGGCAAATATTGACAGTGCGGAACTGGCAATTGTCGTCAGCCGGACAGAGGAAGAGGCGGGCAAGCTCGGCTCTGCCTTCTCGGTTCCCGAAATCGGAACAAGTTTCGAGACCGCCCTGGACCGTACTGACATTGACGCTGTGATACTGGCGACTCCTACCCAGATGCATGCGGCGCAGGCGCTTCAGTGTCTAGATGTAGGAAAGCACGTGCTCGTCGAAATTCCCTTGGCCGATTCCTGGCATGATGCGCTCACCGTTCATGAACGCGCGCAGGACTGTCCGCAGCTCGCCATGGTCGCTCACACAAGCCGCTATTATCCATCCAACCAGTATCTGCGCCGCCTGATCTGCGCCGGCAAATTTGATCTTTTGCAGATGGCCGCACAGACCCACTTCATGCGTCGCTCTAACCTCAATGCGAAGGGTGAGCCACGCGTTTGGACTGACCACTTGTTGTGGCACCACGCAGCTCACACGATCGATCTGTTTGCCTGGCAGGCAGGGCCCATTGCCGAAGTGCAGGCCATGCAGGGGCCAGTGCATCCCGAATTGGGCATTGCAATGGACATGTGCATCCAGCTCAAGAGCCGCTTAGGCGCCTTGTGTACACTTTCACTCTCTTTCAACAACGACGGTCCTATCGGCTCTACGTTCCGCTATATTGGTGATGCTGGCACCTACATTGCGCGACGACTCGGATTGGAAGACGGATACGGCAGGCCGGTCGACATTTCTGGGCTGGGCTTGCCCGAAGATGGCGTGGAAGTGCAGGATCGCGATTTTGTCACTGCGATAGAAACAGGAAAATACCCGCTGACTACCGTAGAAGATGGTCTCGAAGCTTATCGTGTGATCGGGCAGATTGAGGCGCAATTTCATGCATAATTGCAGAAGCCTCCCACTCAGTGGACGCTTGGCAATCTGCAGAATAGGTGAGGTTTTCGATGATGCCTGCCAAAGGGGCAGGGTCGCAAAGCTGACAGAACTGAACGCTTAACGAGGACCGGGGCAAGCCCTTTGCGCTGCGGCAGTTCCTGCACATTTTCAAGACCGCCCCCGATCTCGATGTGGCGTTCGAGAATGAGGAAGACCGGGAGGCTGCGTGCAACTTCATGGATCTCTTGGGCTCCTGGGGGCGTGACTTGTTCCAGGGCCCCGTGCGCGCTTGCGAACCGGAGCAGGGTCAGGCGGCGGGAAGCTAGCGCATGTGATATGCCCCGCCTGCTTTGCTTCCCACGTGCCTTCCGTGTGCAGGGCGTGCCAAATGCAATGGCGAACGCTTCCCCAGCCGAAAACGCTCTGGGCCCTCGACACCTGACTTTTCATACTCGTTTCATACAACGAGTAACTGGACCATCTAAATCATTGAAAAGATGGTGGGCGCGGCAAGGATTGAACTTGCGACCCCACCCGTGTGAAAGCTGAGATTGGGTCGCACCTGTTGCTACTGCATGCTGGCTCTGAGCATTTAAGCTTCCCGAGACGAGGCCATTGAAATTCTTTGGGGTCACCGTTGGGGGCTGATTTCAAGAAGGCAATGTATAATATGTAATAAAAACATTATATTAGGGAATGGTTTCGAATCCCTCCCGCTCCGCCATGTTCTTCCGGCCTACCGCTTCGCTGCTTGAGGCCATTGGCTCCGAGTTCGGACTTCGTCTCAAATTCTTCGTCATTTTTCGCCGACAGTTGTTTATGGGCAGTCAGCCACCGCACGCCCCGTTGGGTGTAACGATGGGCTCTGCCTACCCTAAAGCGCTGTATCCCACCTAACACTCGCGACATTCGAGCAGGCAATGGAGAGAAGTGGCTCGGTTCGTCTGAACAGCCTTTGACGTTTGATAAGTGGATCGTC
>NZ_QXFM01000144.1:0-120934 GCF_003584015.1 Aurantiacibacter xanthus | reverse complement strand
CAATTCACGCTGCCACGGCCTGTGGCAGATTGTCAAAGTAGGTTTGATCGGGCGGACACCCGCCGAGGTTCGAATGAGGTCTTCGGGCATTGAAGAAGCCCAGATATCGGCCGATCGAACTGCGTGCTTCGCTGACTGAGGCGTAGGCGAAGCCACGGGGCCATGGGAATGCAGCTGATGTCTGTCGCCCGGACCTGGTTGGGCTTCACGATCGGAAGTTTGCGCAGAAGATAGGGGGTGATCTTGTGCCCTGGAGCCGGCTTGGAAGTGCCGGGACGGCGATAGACGGCCTCGATCCCCATCTTCTTCATCAGGTTCGCGACATGGCAGCGGCCGATCATGATGCCCTCCTGACGAAGAAAGTCGCGCATCATCCAGCTTCCTGTGAACGGGAACTCCAGATGCAACGCGACGATGCGACGCATGATCGCGAGATCCTCGGACGAAACCGGCCGCGGCAAATAATAGACACGGCCTCGGCTGATCCCCAGCTCCTTCGCCTGCCGCTTCACGGGCAAGGTATGCGAGCGGTCGATCCTCGCTTTGCGCTCGGCAACAGACCTGCCTTGCCGAGCGCGCCTTCCAAAAAATCACTGGCCAACGTCAGTTCGCCGATCTTGGCGCGAAGCGTCTTCACGTCAACGGCCGTCTCGTCCAACGTCTTCTCCGAACCGAACACGCCCGCCGCCCCTTCGAGCAACTGCATACGCCACGTCGTGATCTGGTTGGGATGCAGATCATAGTCGTGCGCCAGCTCTGCCAGCGTCTTCTCACCCCTGATCGCGGCAAGCGCCACCTTCGCCTTGAATGCCGGGCTATGGTTACACCGGGGTCGTCTGCTTATTCTCTGCTCCTGTCTCGCAGCCCACCGGGCTACTCTCAGGCAGAAAATCCAATTATCTCAGTGTGCAGATTCTCAAGACCACCTCTCAGCTGGCGCCTCCGCCGGACTTTCGACGGACGTATTGATTTCCATTGCGGTGTTTTGGGTTTGGTCGCGGATTGATGCTCAGCGGCACAGTGTTCGCAACTGGTGGCTTGTCCTTCCGGCCGGAGCCTTTGTTGGCCTGTCGCTCGCGTTGCCGCTCTACCTCTATTTCCGGCAAGACATCTACGAAGACTGAAGGGCCGCGAGGTCTGCGCGGGGTAAACTCGGACGCCTCCCGGGCCGAAGGCTGCAAATCGTAGCTTGCGTCAGGGGCCGGAGTGGCCAGAGCGGTACACTGGCGATCTGGTCCCGCTTCCAAACCGTCAACCTTCTGAGACAACGTTGTATTGACTTGAGGCAACGTTGTCTCTAAGCGCGGAGCCAATCGCGATTCCTATCGCAAAATTCCCAGGGGAGAGTTATGAAGGTTACCCATCGCCTATTGCTGTCGTCGTGTGTGGCAGCGCTCGGTATCGCCGCACCTGCGGCGGCCCAGTCCACCGATGCCGCCGCAGAAGACCGCAGCGCCAGCAGCAACGCCATCGTCGTTACGGCCACGCGCCGCGAACAGACCCTGCAGGAAGTGCCGGTTGCGGTGTCCGTCGTTTCGGGTGAGCTGCTCGACAACTCGGGCGTCAGCGGCGTCGACCAGATCTCGCAGGCCGTTCCCAGCGTGACCTTCACGCAGGGCAACAACGAGAACAACAGCTCGCTCAACATTCGCGGCATCGGCACGAACGTGTTCTCGTCGGGTGTCGAGCCTTCGGTGTCGATCGTGTTCGACGACGTCGTGATGGCGCGCGCCGGGCAGGGCTTCCAGGACTTCATCGACGTCCAGCGCATCGAAGTGCTGCGCGGCCCGCAGTCGACGCTGTTCGGCAAGAACGCCTCGGCCGGTGTGGTCTCGGTCACCACCAAGGACGCCACCGACTACCTCAGCGGCGAATTCGACGCGATGTACGCCGAGGGCAACGAATATCAGGTGCGCGGTTCGGTCTCCGGCCCGATCACCGAGGGCGTCGCGGCACGCGTCAGTGGCTTCTACAAGCAGTTCGACGGGATGAGCGACAACCTGTTCAATGGCGACACCTACAACGGCTACGAAGCCTGGGGTGTGCGCGGCAAGGTGCAGATCGAGGCGACCGACAACTTCTCGCTCGAATTCATCGGCGACTACCGCAATTCGGTGTCAACGCCGACATTCGTGCTGGCGAAGGTGCTGAACCCGACTGTCGCCGAGGTGAACAAGCCGCTGGAAATCGACCTCACCAACACTGACGTCAACGTCAACACCCCGCCGCGCAGCGATTCCGAGCAGTGGGGCGCGCAGATGAACGCCGAATACCTGTTCGGCAACGACTTCGTGCTCAACTCCACCACCGCGGTGCGCAGCTACGACTTCCAGAACAACATCGATGTCGACGCTACCCCTGCGCTGGCTCCGCCGGCGGACCGCAGCTATTTCCTGTGGGATCTGAACAAGGGCACCAACAACCTGACCCAGTACAGTCAGGAACTGCGCCTTGAATCGCCGGATCTGGGCGGGTTCGACTTCCTGATCGGCGCCTTTGCCTATCACGTCGATCTCGACAGCACCTTCCAGCGCCGCTGGGTGCAGCGTAATGCTGCTGGCAACGTGGTTCCGCGCAGCGGCCAGTTCAGCAGCAACAACAAGACCACCAACCTTGCGGCTTTCGTCAGCGGCAACGTGTACCTCGGCGACCTGAACCTCTTCGGCGGCCTGCGCGTCCTGCACGAGAAGCTGGAGTGGTCTGTCCTGCGCGATCCGGCTGACGTCGTGGTGACGGGCGATATCGCCCTTCCGGGTGCTGCCGGTCAGGCCGCCGACTTCTCGGGTTCGGCCAGCGACACGGCCGTTACCGGCAACATCGGCGCACGCTACGATTTCGGCGCCGGTAACGTCTATGCAAGCTACGCACGCGGCTACAAGGGTGCGGGCGTCAACACCGCCTTCGCCTCGCTCGAAGGCACCGAGCCAGTCGAGCCGGAAACGGTCGATGCGTTCGAAGTGGGTGCCAAGGTGTCGACCTGGGACGACGTGTTCTCGGTCAACCTGGCGCTGTTCTACACGCAGTACCAGAACTATCAGGCGCAGGCGCAGCGGCCCAACGACATCACCTTCGAACTGGCCAATGCCGGTGAGATTTCGACCAAGGGTGTCGAGATCGAAACGGTGTTCCAGCCGAGCAAGCTGACCACCTTCCGTCTTGGCGCGACCTACATGGACGCGAAGATCGACGAGTTCCCCGGCGGCCCGTGCTACTCGGGCCAGACCGAGGCGCAAGGATGCGTGAACGATGCGCAGGATCTGAGCGGCGCCGATCTGCCCAACGCTCCGGAATTCCGCCTGACCGGCTTTGCCCGGCAGACGGTTCCGTTCGGCGACAGTTCGCCGGTCGACGGGTTCGTGCAGGGCAACTTCAGCTACCAGTCGTCGGTGCAGTTCGCGCTTGATCAGAACCCGCTGGCGCGCCTCGACGACTACTGGCTGGTCAACGCCTCGATCGGCATCGAATCGAAGGACGACAACTATTCGATCAGCCTGTTCGTGCGGAACCTGTTCGACCAGAACCTGCCGCAGGCGCTCAGCTACTCCACTGCGGGCGGTGGTCGTCTGACTGCGCAGACCTGGCGCAACCAGGAACGCTACTTCGGTCTGCAGGGGCGTTTCAGCTTCTGACCCTATCACGTGGGCGGTCACCTCTCCTCTCTCTGACCGCCAACATGACAAGGCGGCGGCGGCACTGGTCGCCGCCGCCTTATTTTTTTGCAGGAGTGTCGATATGAACCTGAGGCGAATTGCGATCCTTGCGGCGGCGCTGGCCAGTGCGGCCGGGACACCCTTACACGCGCAAAATGAAGCGACCGAGCGGCCCAACTTCCTGCTGATCGTGTTCGAGGACATGAGCCCGCACATCGGTGCCTATGGCGATCCGGTGGCGCAGACGCCGGTGCTCGACGCTTTCGCCAAGGACTCGGTGCTTTACGAGTCCGCTTTCACCACCGCCGGTGTCTGTGCTCCGAGCCGGGCGGCGCTGGCGATGGGGGTGCCGCAGGAGGCATTCGGCGGACAGCACATGCGTGTTGCCTCGGGCGTGGAACTCGAAGACGGCTCGCGCCTGCCCTATGCGGCGGTGCCACCGGCCTACATCAAGGCCTATCCCGAGCTGCTGCGCCGCGCTGGCTACTACACCAGTAACAACGGCAAGACCGACTACCAGCTGGCCATGAGCCACACGGGCGGTCCGTTCACGATCTGGGACGACAGCAATGCGCCGCACCCCTGGCGGGGCCGGGAGGAGGGACAGCCGTTCTTCGCCATGGTCAACATCATGGAGACCCACGAGAGCTGGACCTTCCCGCTCGATCTGGCACCCGATGCCCATCCCATGGCCGCCCGCCTCGGCGCGCAGCTGCGTGAAGCGCTGACCGGTCGCCGCCAGATCCACGATCCAGCGGACGTGGTGGTGCCACCATACCTGCCTGACACGCCTCTGGTGCGGGCCGAACTCGCGCAGATGCTCGACAACATCTATTACTACGAGCAGACCGTCGCCCGCCTGCTGGCCGAGCTTGAGGAAGACGGCCTTGCCGACAACACCGTGGTGATCGTCACGACCGATCACGGCGACGGCATCCCCCGCGCCAAGCGCTCGCTTTACGACAGCGGGCTGCACGTGCCGCTGATGGTGCGCTGGCCCGACCGGCACGGTGCGGGCACGCGTGACGGCCAGCTGGTGAGTTTCATCGACTTTGCACCGACGATTCTGCGGCTGGCCGGAGAAGAGGTGCCGCAGTGGATGGCCGGACGAGCCTTCCTCGGACCGGAAACGGGGCCGGAGCGCGGTTACATCTACGCCGCGATGGATCGCCACGACGAGCAGCTCGATTTCGCGCGTGCTGTGCGCGATGAGCGGTGGAAATACATCCGGAATTACGAGCCGCAGCGCCCGTTCTTCCGCCACCTCGGTTTCCGCGACATGCAGCGCTCGATGCAGGAGCTGTGGCGGCTCCACGAGGCAGGCGAACTGCCGCCGCGCATTGCGCAGTACTTCACCGCTCCCCGGCCGGAAGAGGAACTCTACGACACCTGGGCCGATCCCGACGAGATGACCAACCTTGCGCAGGATCCGCACTATGTTCGCGAACTGGAGCGGATGCGCGATGCTCTCGCACGCCATCAGCAGCACTTTGTCGATCAGTCGGTCGGCGGTGAGCTGGCCATGGTCCGGCGGATGTGGCCGCAGCTGGCGCAGCCGGTAACGCAGGCGCCCGAGGTCGTGCAGGGCGAAGCGGGCCTCGTGCGTCTAGCCTCGCGGACGCCGGGTGCCTCCATCGGCTACCGTGTCGATGGCGGGGCGTGGAAGGTCTATGTCGATCCGGTGGCGCTGGCCGCCGGGCAGGTGCTCGAAGCCAAGGCCGTGCGCTACGGTTTTGCCGAAAGCGGCGTTACCCAGGTGGTCGGCCAGTAAAAAAGGGCGCAGAAGGGGGGCGCTTGGAGTCGGATGACTCCCCCCTTGTTTGCTCTCCCCTTCCTTTTGGGGAGGGCCGGGGGTGGGGGCTCGACGCTGGTTAGCGCGGAACCCCCATCCCAACCCTTCCCCACAGGGGAAGGGCTTTGCGTCATCCCGCTCTAGTGGACGCTTACGGCCTCCACCTCACGGATGTCGGACTTGCGTCCGGCGGCATAGGCGAACACGCACAGCAACACATAACAGGCCGCGGGTGCGAGGAAGGCAAGGGCCGGACCCGCGCTGTCGGCGATCCCGCCAGCCACCAGCGGCACGAAAGCGCCGCCGATGATGGCCGTGCACAGCAGTCCCGAGGTTGCCTCGGCGCTGGCGGTGGAGCGTTCGAGCGTCAGCGTGAAGATGACCGGGAACATGATCGAGTTGAACAGCCCGATCGACAGCGCCACGAAACCGGCACTCACGCCTCCGACCAGCACCACATAAAGGCACATGGCCGCCGCGATCATGGTGAACAGGGCCAGCAGGCGCGCCGCGCGGACCTTGGCCAGCAGCACCGACCCGATGGCACGGCCCACCATCGCGCCGCCCCAGTAGAACGACACGGCCTTGCCAGCCTCCTGCAACGAGACGCCGGGCACCCCGTCGCTGCCCATGGCGGTGCCGAGGAAGGGCACGGCAAAGGCGGCGTCGGACTGGCCCCAGATCGAGCCCGAGTTGAGGAACAGCGCCATCTGCGTGCCGATGGCCACTTCGGCCCCGACATAGAGGAAGATCGCCAGCCCGCCGAGCAGCGCCCAGCGCGAGGAGACGGCATCGCGCACCATTGTTCCGACACTGCCGGTCTGGGCGGCGGGCGGAGCCGCACGGCTCACGGTCTTGCGGCTGAGGTAGAAGAAAGCCAGCAGCAGCGCGAGCAGCCCGAAGATCCAGAAATAGGCCCGGTCGATCCCCGCCAGCGCCGCATCGCGCGCTTCCGGCGTGATCGCGGCCCCGTCTGCGACCTCGACCCCTTCAAGGAACAGCACCGCGCCGATGAACGGGCCGATAAAGGTGCCGAAGCTGTTGAAGGTCTGCGACAGGGTGAGGCGGAAGTGGCTGCCTTCGGGCTTGCCGAGGTTGGCCGCCAGCGGATTGGCCGCCACCTGCAACACGGTGATTCCGCTCGCCAGCATGAACAGGCCAAGCAGCACCAGCATGTAGGTCGCCAGATTGGCCGCCACCAGCATCACTAGACAGCCTGCAATCATCATCGTCAGCGCCAGCAGGATCGCCTTGGCCGCATGCAGCCGCGAGATCAGCGCCGCGGCAGGAAACGAAATCAGGCCATAGGCGATGAAGAAGGCCGAGGCCGACAACTGCGCCTGCATGTTGGTGAGCGTGAAAATGCCTTTCACCGCCGCCACCAGCGGGTCGATGAGCGAGGTGATGAAACCCCAGGCGAAGAACAACGTCGTTACGGCGAGAAAAGCCGTGCGGACGGTGCCCGATTGGGCGCGATCGGTCATGGGATCATCCTTGTCGAGGAGTGGTTGCGGCACTTTGGATCAAAGACCCGCGCCGAAGAGGTAAAGCGGGTCGACACTGTCATCGGGAGCGGCAGGGTTCTGCGCGAGGACAGCCTCCATCGAGCGCGGCAGCTCGAACGGCATCCGTCCACGCGCTGTCGCCTTGCCCAGCGCCACATCGAGCACGGCCGCATCGCTGGCCCCGAAATTGGCGAGGATCACGTCGGTGAACGGCAGAACCTCGGTCAGCACCGCAGGCCGGTCGAGGAAGATCGCCAGCATGGTGGGAACCTTGGCGGCCTTTGCAGCGGCGAGTGCGTCATAAGCCGCATCGCCGGGCTGGAAGTTCAGGCGTCCTTCCTTCTGGCGGCTGCCGAAGAAGTGATGGGGGTGCAGCATCTCCGAAGCAGTGTCGGCGCGCACGATGGCAAAGTCTGCCTCGGCGAGATCGTCCACCACCTGCAGGCCCGCGGCCTGTGCGGCTTCGGGTGCCATGCCTTGCAGCCACACCTTCGTGCCCGCTGCGAAGGGCAGGGCATGGCCTTCGTTGCGCAGCAGCACCTGCGCCTCGCGCTGGAGCCTGTCGGCCTTGGCGATATCGTCGGGCCGGCCAATGGCTGCGGTTGCCGCTGCCGGATCGACATAGGGGTTTTCGAAAAGGCCAAGCTCGAATTTCGGCACCATCACCCGGATGACCGACTGGTCCACGCGCGCCATTTCGACTTCGCCAGCGGCGATGGCTTCCATCAGCGGGCCAACATCGTCGGTGCCGCCGAACTGGTCGATCCCGGCCTTCAGGCCCTTCACGTAGCGCTGGCGGACGGTCAGGTCTTCGACGCCCCAGGGCGTGGCAATGTTCGGCGGGTCTTGCGGCTGTGCCTCAGAGGGGTTCATGCAGACCGCGTTGCAGTCACGCGTAATCGCCCAGTCGGACAGGATAATTCCGCGATAGCCAAGATCGCGGCGCAGCAGCCCTTCGAGCAATTGGGCGTTGAAGCCGGGGCTGACCAGTTCGAGGTCTTCCCCGTTGACCTGCGTATCGCGCATGATGGGATAGGCGGGCATGACGCCTGCCGCCTGGGCCTTCAGCGCGCCCTCGAAGGCGGCGATATGCTGATCCATGTACTGGCCCGGATCGGCGAAGCGGCCATAGTAGTTGTGCCCGTCGAAGCCCTCGGGCTGGGCGCCATAGCCAACCCAGTGCTTGACCACGGTCATCACGCCATCGCTCTGCAACCCGTCGGCGCCGCCCTGAAACGCCTCGACATAGGCGCCGCCCAGTACGCTGGTGAGCGCGGCCTGACTGCCAAAGGTGCCGCTGCCGCGCGGCCAGCGCGGTTCGGTCAAGAGGTCGAGCTGCGGCGAGAGCGCCATGTGGATGCCCAGCGCACGATATTCGCGCCGAGCGATCTCGCCGAATTCGTGGACATAGGCCGGATCGCGCAAAGCCGCGAAGCCGAGCAGCTCGGGCCATTGCGTGGTGCCGTTGCCCGCGTCCCCTGCGCCCAGCACATAGCTGAAATGGTTGCGCGGATCGGTGCTGACGGTGAGCGGAATGCCCAGCCGCCCGGCAGCGGCGACTTCCTGCGCGGCATTGCTCTGCTCCGCGAGGTCGGCGGGCGTCAGCGTCAGGCGGGTGATGAAGCTGGTCACGTACTTGTCGTTCACCAGCGTGCCGAGCGCATCGAAATCGTAGGTTTCCGCACGGCCCAGCAGGCCGTCACGGCCGGGCAGGGTCGAGTGCATCAGCGCGCCGACTTTCTCGGCCTGTGTCATCCGGGCCGCGAGGTCGGTGGCGCGTTCGAGCGGGGTGCGCCGCCAGTCCTCATAGACCGCCAGCTTACCGTCGCCATCGGCATCGCGGAATTGCAGGCCGTCGACGGTGATCGCCTGCTTCACCCTGAGGCCGAGCTGCGGCTGCGCAGGCTGCGGGGCGGGGGCTGCCACAACCGGCGGCTCGGCGGACGTGGTGCAGTTGCTGAGGGCGAGGGCGGAGATCAGCGCCATGGCGGTCGCTGTCAGCTTGGCAGTTTTCATCTGAGGGTCCTAAGTCCTAAAGGCGGGGTATCGGGTCAGGCCGGAGGCGTGTCGTAAGCGAGGCGGAAGCCCACGTTGCTCGCGCCCATGCCGGGATCGCGGCCCTGCCTTGCGGCGGGGCGGTAGCGCTTGCAGTAGTTCGGGGCGCACAGATAACTGCCGCCCTTCATCACCCGGCTGGTGAAACCAGGGTTATAGGGATCGTAAGCCTGATTTTCCGACGGGCCGCGCGGGTTGTCGGTATCGGCGGGATCGTGGCCGGGGCGGAACAGGTCGGACGTGACCTCCCACACATTGCCCACCATGTCGTAAAGCCCATTGGCATTGGGCGCATAGCAGCCGACCGGGGCGATGTCCTTGAACCCGTCTGTCTCCTGATTGACCGTGGGGAACACGCCTTGCCAGCTGTTGGCCTCTTCGGGTTGCTCGGTGGAGGCTGGCTGTCCGGCCTTGGCGGCAAATTCCCATTCCGCCTCGGTCGGCATGCGTCCGCCCTTCCACCTGGCATAGGCCTCCATGTCGTCCCAGGCGAGGTGGACGACCGGCTCATCGGGCTGGGCTTCGGCGCCATCGGGGCCATAGGGCTTTTTCCAGTTGGCGCCGGGGGTATAGGTCCACCAGTCGGCATAGTTGTTCGAAGGTCGCTCGGGGGGGGTGAAGACGGCCGAGCCGGGCAGCAGCAGTTCGGCCGGGATCGTCTCTTCGGGCACGTTGAAAACGGCTGGATCGACCGGCTTTTCCGCCACGGTCACATAGTCCGTTGCCTTGACGAATTCGGCGAACTGGCGGTTGGTGACCTCATGCGGGTCGATCCAGAACCCGTCGACCGTCGTCTCGCGCACCGGGCCTTCCTCGGCGTAGAACTCGGTCTGGCCCATGGCGAAAGTGCCGCCTTCAATGCGCACGGGTGTGTCGTCGAGCCTGGGGCAGCTGCGGGCGACTGGCGCGGTGGCCGAGGACGATCCCTGTTCGCCCCCGCAAGCGGCAAGCGCGGCGCAGGAGGCAAGCAGGGCGAAGGCGGTGAAGGTTCTGGCGCGCATGGCTCTTTACCTGTCTTCTTCGAGGACCGGACCGAGCGGCAGCGTCGGGTCTTCGGGATAGATGCCGCCCCGGTCGACCGCCATCGGCGCGATCTCGGCGCTCATCTGATCGGCCAGCGCGATCAACCGCGCATATTCTTCGGGGTAGCGGTTGGCGACATCGTAGCGTTCCTCCGGGTCGGCATCCATGTCGAACAGCTTGGGCGCGGTGTAGCGCTGGAAGTCGATCAGCGAGGCGCGATAGTATTCGCTGAGCAGCAGCTTGAAGCGCGGGCCGCGTACGGCGGCGAGGCCGTTGTTGTTGATGAAATAGAGCGTTTCGTGCGGAGAGGGCGCGCCCGAGGTCCACATGGCGGTGACGTCCAGCCCGTCGATCACGCGATCTTGCGGAACCTCGGCACCGGCCAGCCGCGCGAAACTGGGCAGAAGGTCGATGGCCATGCTCATCTGGTTGTTGTGCGTGCCGGGCTTTACCCCGGCGGGCCAGCGCAGCAGGAACGGCACGCGATAGCCGCCCTCGTTGGTGTCGCCCTTGTGCCCCTTGAACGGGCCGTTGCTGCCCTGAAACCACGGGCCGTTATCGCTGGTGAACACCACCACAGTGTTTTCGCGCAGGCCGTGTGCGTCGAGCGCGGCGAGGATGCGGCCGACCGAATCGTCGATCGTCTCCACGGTGTCGCCATAGTCGCCCGCAGGGCCGCTGCGCCCGGTGTTTTCGGGCGGGAAGAACAGCGGGCGATGCGGGAAGTTGCTGGCGTAATAGAAAAAGAACGGTTCGTCGGCATGCTCTGCGATAAAGCGCTCGGCTTCGGTCGCGTAGGTGTCTTCGAGCGTGGTCTGGTCGATCTCGCGCTGCACGATCTCGGTGCCGCGATAGAGGCTGAAGGGCTCCTGATCGTTGGAGTAGGGCACGCCGAGGAAACTGTCGAAACCCTGCTCGGTGGGCCAGAATTCGAGCCGATGGCCAAGGTGCCACTTGCCGACCATGCCGGTGGCATAGCCAGCATCGCGCAGCATCTCGGCAATGGTCACTTCCTCGCCCGGCAGGCCCCAGTCGGAGTGCGGGCGGGTCACGAACTGCATACCCGAACGCGGTGCATAACGGCCCGTCAGCAGCGCGGCGCGGCTGGGCGAACACACGTTCGATCCGGCGTAGAACTGCGGCATGACCAGCCCGTCCTGGCCGATGGAATCGATGTTGGGCGTGTCGATATATTCGGCCCCGAACGAGGACAGGTCGCCCCAGCCCATGTCGTCGACGAAGATCACGACAAAGTTGGGGCGCGGTGCTGGCGGCACCTCCTCGGCAGAGGCGGTGAAGGCCGAGGGAACCAACGGCAGCAGCATCGCTGCCAGAGCGATCGCAGGCTTGCCACAGCGACAAGCCTGCAGCATTTTTCCGATACCTGCCATGATGCCCTCCCGTTTGTATGCCAGTCCGCGATTGCGGTGATTACTTTTGCCAGATCGGCTATAGACAACGTTGTCTCTCGTCAATACACATGTCTTTCAGAGCGGCGATCCGCAGCGGGATGAGGTTAGACGATGGCGAAAGTCACGATCAAGGATATTGCGAAGCACGCAGGCGTTTCCTTCAAGACCGTCTCGCGCGTGATCAACAAGAATCCCAGCGTCGGAGAAGATCTGCGCGACAAGGTCGAGACGTCGATGACAGCGCTCGGCTACAAGCCCAACCGCGCGGCGAGCCTTTTGCGCGGCGGCAAGTCTTATACGATCGGCCTGATCCTCGGACCGCTGACAGGATACATCGAGCCGGGTTCGGGGCGCTCCATTCCCACATACATAACCGATGTCATCACGGGTCTGCTTCAGTCGTGCAGCCGGGCAGGCTATCACCTGCTGATCGAACCCATCACGAACGACCAGATCGACGCCGGCGCCGAAGCTATCGACGCGCTGCTGGATGATATGGCGCTTGACGGGCTCGTGCTCGTCCCCCCGCTTTGTGATCGGCTGTGGCTGGTCGATCACCTCATCAACAAGGGTATGCCTTGTGTGCGGATAAACCCCGGCAAGGCGCACGAGCGGACCATTTCGATCGGGTTCGACAACCATGCTGCCGGGATCGAGGTGGCCGAGTTCATCCTGCGGCATAACCATCGCAAGGTCGGCTATGTCGCCGGCCCGCCCAACCACGGCTCGCACGATCTGCGCTGGCAGAGCTTCTCGGGCAGGCTTGGCGGCGAGCCTGCTGTCGAACTGCACGATCTGCCGGGCGATTTTACCTTCGACAGCGGCTGGGCCGCAGCCGAGCAATTCCTCGGCGAGCACAGCACCTGGCGACCGACCGCGATTTTCGCCGCCAACGATGAGATGGCCGCCGGGATCATCGCCTATGCCACCAGCATTGGCCTTGCCATTCCGGACGATCTCAGCGTGATCGGTTTCGGTGATCTGGCCGTTGCCTCGCAGTGTTTCCCGCGCCTCACCACGGTGCGGCAGCCGACCATCGAGATCAGTCGCGACGCAGCAACCGAACTGATTAATGCCGTAGCCCTGCGCGACGTGGCCGAGGGCAAGGTGGTCAATCATCCCTATCGCCTGATCGAGCGCGCCTCCTTCGCGGCGATCTGAACTCCGCCGCCACATTCTGAAGAGTGAAGAGAACGTCATGAATTTCGCCCCGACAGCCAAGGCCCTTCTCGCAGGGGTCGCACTCCTGACAAGCGTTTGCAGCTATCCGCTCGCGGCTCAGCCGGCAGAGCCCGTCCAGCCCGCATCTGCATCGGTGCAGGAACACAAGCCGCGCAACATCGTCTTCATCCTGATCGACGATCTGCGCTACGACGGCATGGGCTTTCTGCAGCCGCAGCTGCACACGCCCGCCATCGACCGGCTCGCGCGCGGCGGCACCTATATGCCGAATACGCTGGTGACGTCCTCGCTGTGCAGCCCGAGCCGGGCAACGATCCTCACCGGGATGACGGCGCGCAACCACGGCATCGTTGACAACACCGATTCAAGCGAAGAGGGGCTGACCTTCTTCCCCGCCTATCTGCAGCAGGCCGGATACAGCACGGCCTTTATCGGCAAGTGGCACATGGGCGCGACCACCGACGCGCCGCGCGCCGGGTTCGACAAGTGGGTGAGCTTCAAGGGGCAGGGTGAGTACTATCCCAATCCCGACGCCCGTCCCGGGCGCGAAACCAATTTCAATGTCGACGGTGTCGAGGTGCCGCAGCGCGGCTACATCACCGACGAGCTGACCGACTATGCAATGAACTGGCTGGAAAGCGAGCGCGATCCGGACAAGCCGTTCATGCTCTATCTCAGCCATAAGGCGGTCCATTCCGATCCGCTGCCGCCGCCGCGCTATGCCGGGCAGTATGACAATGTGACCTTCGACCTGCCCGCCAGCTCGGCCAACACGCCCGAGAACAACGAGGGCAAGCCGATGTGGGTCTACAACCAGCGCAACAGCTGGCACGGGCTCGACTTCTTCTACAATTCGAACATGTCGATGCAGGAATACCTGCGCTACTACTATTCGACCCTGTCCGCAGTTGACGACAGCGTGGCGCGCATCCTCGCCTATCTCGAAGAGAACGATCTGGAAGACGATACGCTGGTCGTCTTCACCTCCGACAACGGCTATCTGATCGGCGACCACGGCCTGATCGACAAGCGCAACGCCTATCAGCCTTCGGTGCAGGTGCCGATGCTGGTCTATGCACCGGGCTCGGTTCCGGCGGGGGCTGTCAATCCGGGCCGCATTCGCAACCTCGACTTCGCGCCGACCTTCCTGTCGCTGGCGGGTGTCGATCTGCCGCCGCAGTTCGAAGGGCACAACGCCTGGCCGTTGATGAGCGGGGAGATTTCGCCCGAGCAATGGCATCCCGACGACTTCGTCTACGAGTACTACTGGGAATGGACCTTCCCGATGACTCCGGGCACCTTCGCCATCGTGCGGGATAACCTGAAGTACATTCAGTACTACGGCATCTACGACACCGAGGAACTGTATAACCTCGCGGACGACCCCGAGGAGATGCACAACCTCATCGACGATCCCGCCTATCTCGACGCCAAGGTCACCCTGCGGCAGGCGCTGTTCGATCAACTGACCGATGCCGACGGACGCCATGTGATTCCTTACACCCGGCGCTATTCGCGCGGCAGCGTGCGCCGGATGGAAGGCGGAACCCGCGCCGCCGACTTCCCTGACAGCTGGTATGTCGAGCCCAACCGTGCTGACCGCCTGGACGACATCTTCCCCGACAGCCCGGCCAAGCTGGAAGCGCATGAACGCGGCGAACCGCTGGTCGCGCTTCCAGTGCTGGGCACCGGTAACAATACCGTGGAAAGCGCAAGCGAGGCTCTGGAAGAGTGATGACCACTCCTGCCCCGAGCACTTTCGGAAAGCTGCGCAAGACGGCGCTGGCCATGCTGGCGGCGGTGGTCACCGTGTCGCCGACGCTGGCCAGCGCACAGGACGGCGCTCCCGCCGAACGGCCCAATGTGATCGTGATCCTCGCCGACGATGTCGGTGTGGAGGCCTTCCGCGCCTACGGCGGCGAGCACGACACGCCCAATATCGAGCGTCTCGCACGCGAGGGCGTGACCTTCGATCATGCCTTCGCGACGCCGCTGTGCTCGCCCAGCCGCACCCGGCTGATGACGGGCAAGGAGAACGCGCATAACTACGAGGCCTTCGGCTATCTCGGGGCGGACCAGCGCACCTTCGGCAATGTGTTCAGCGAAGCGGGCTATGCCACCGGCATGGTGGGCAAGTGGCAACTGAGCGGCAACGGCTATGACGGGCGTACCGGCATCACGCCCACGCAAGCGGGCTTTGGCCAGTCGCTGCTGTGGCAACTGGAGGCCGGGCCGCAGAAGGGCTCGCGCTACTGGGGCGCCACGCACTGGCAGGATGGTAGCTGGATCATCCATGAGGATGGGTTCGGCCCCGACTTCCTGAGCGACTATGCGCTGTCCTTCCTCGACCAGCACGCGGACGGGCCGTTCTTCCTCTACTACCCGATGGTGCTGGTGCACGATCCGTTCGTCACCACCCCGGCAGAGCGGGTCGGCGGGGATGAGCAGCAGCGCTTCGGTTCGATGATGCGCTATATGGACCGCATGGTCGGGCGTCTGCTCGACCGGCTCGATGCGCTGAACCTGACCGACAACACGCTGATCGTGTTCACCGCCGACAACGGCACCAACCGGCGCATTTACTCGCAGCGCAACGGCGAGCGGGTGCGCGGCGGCAAGGGCCAGCCCACGCTGACCGGAACCCATGTGCCGCTGATGATGCGCTGGCCGGGCCATATCCCGGCGGGCCAGCGGCGCAGCGCCATGTTCGACTTCTCCGATGTCCTGCCAACGATTGCCGAGGCAGCGGCGCTGCCTGTCGCCGCCGATGTCGACGGCGTCAGCCAGCTGGCGGTCGCGCAGGGCCGCGCCGAAGCTGCGCGCGACACGATCTTCCAGCACTACGCACCGGTCTGGCGCTGGCCGTCGACCCGCTTCGTGTTCGATCTGGAGCGCAAGCTCTATGAAGACGGCCGCTATGTCGCGCTCGATCTGTCGGTGGGCGAGGAAACCGAGCTGGACCGCGCGACGCTGACCGAGGCCGACCGCGAACGACTGGCGCGGTTTCAGGCGATCCTCGAAGCGGACAAGGTGCCGCTGAACCCGGCCCGCTTCCCCTGGTGCGCGGGCGAGGAGCCCAAGGTTGCAGGCGGCGATCCGGTTGTGGTCGGCTGCGATGCGTCGCCCGGCAACAGGGCCGACTGATCAGGCCAGCGGCTGGTTGGCGGGCCGGCTGTCGGGCGAGAGCAGAGCTCTTGCGCCCGTTAGCAGGATCGCCAGCGCGGCAGCCGATCCGCAGGCGTTCACGATCGCCAGCGACAGCGGCAGTTTGCCGGGATCGGCGAACAGGAAGTCGGTTGCCAGCGCCACGGCAATCGGGGCCAGCGCTCCGCCGATGAGGTTGAGCGTGATGCCCGCCACCGCCGCCAGCCGCGCCCGCTGCGGCGTGGGCGCAAGGTTGAGCAGGATCGCGTAGCCCACCGAGACGACGATGCCGCCCAGCAGCGAGCGAAAGAAGAACAGCGCCAGGCAGACAAATGGCGACGACACCAGCGGCAGCGCAATGGCCAGCGGGGCCGAGGCCACCGCTGCCGCCATCAGCAGCACGACTTGCGGTTTCGCAGCGCCGGTGAAGCGGGCGATCTGCTCGACCAGAAAACCGCTGCCCAGCGTGCCCAGCAAACCGGCCGCAATGGTAATCGCCCCCGACCACAGGCCGATGTCATCGATGGTCCAGCCGTGCTTGCGCAGCAACATTGCCGGGAGCCATGCGCCCACGGCCGTCGCCACGAACACCAGCATGGTCATCGCCAGCATCACCCTCAGGTAGTTCGCGGGGCGCGCGAACAGAAAAGCAAACACCGGTTGCATCGGCTTGCGTGGGGCGGTGCGGCTGTCGCTGCGACCGGTATCGGTCTGGCGCAGCAGCACCGCGGCAAGCAGCAGACCGGGAAGCCCTGCCAGCAGATAGATGATCTTCCATCCGCTCAAGGGCGGCAGCGGGCCAAGCGCGAAGCTGGCAAAGGGATCGAACCAGGCGGCCAGTGCGCCGCCAATCAGCATCGAACTGCCGACACCGAAATAGATTCCGCTGGCATAGATACCCATCGGCCTGGCAAGCCTGGGGCCGGGGTAGCGTTCGGCAAGGAGCGAGCCCGCTGATGGGGTGATCCCCGATATCGCGCCTGCCGTGCCAATGCGCAGCAGCAACAGCGCGGCAAAGCTGGAGGCCGCGGCGGCAAGGCTCGTGAGCACGCTCCAGCAGGCAACCAGCACACCGAGCAGGCGAAAGCGGTCTCCATGGTCGGCAACATGCCCCAGCGGCAGGGCAGCGACAACGTAGCTGACCGAAAAGGCGGCTCCGATAAAAAGGCCGATCAGGGTGTCGCTAACGCCGAATTCGAGGCGGATCGGCTCGGCAAAGAGCGTGGCGAGCGTGCGATGGAAGAAGGCCAGAGTCTGGACCGTCGCCAGCAGCGCAACAGCTTTCCAGCCCGTGGACCACATCGCAGGCGTTTCCTCTCCCTAAACCATGCCAGGCTTGCCGAAGGCGATGAATCGCCTGCCTGTTGGTCGGGGGTCTAGCGCCGATGTGCTCGTCTGTCCCGCGTCACTTATGGATCGACGTAGGCGGAACAGGGCGTGCCGAGCGTGATCGAGGCGCCTTCGGGCTGGACGAGGCAATCGTTCTCCGGGTCGTAGCGCAGCGGGGCCTTGCGTTCCTCCACCTCATCGGGAAGCAGCGCGCTGAGGCGGGCGACCACCTCGGCATAGGCCGGATCGTCGACGAGGTTGCGGGTTTCATCGGGATCGGCCGCATGATCGAACAGCTGGCGGCCTTTGCGACCAGCCTCGAACTCGGCGTAGTGCCAGCGCGCGGTGCGCACGCTGCGTCCGCCCTCGATCTGGGTGAACACGGGGCGATCCCAACCATCCATTGCCGGTTGCTGGAGCAAGGGCAGCAGGCTGCGTCCTTCCAGCGTGTCGGGGGCCTGCAACCCTGCGAGTTGAGCCAGCGTCGGGAACAGATCGACCAGTTCCACCAGACGCGGCGAGGCTGAGCCGTTGCCGCCCATCTTCGGGGCGTAGATCACCAGCGGGACACGTGCCGAGGGCTCCCACAGCACGGTTTTCATCCACTGATCGTGCTCGCCCAGCAGGAAGCCGTGATCGCTGACGAAGACGACGATGGTGTTGTCCGACAGACCCTTTTCTTCGAGCGCGGACAGCAAGCGCCCGACCTGCGCGTCCATGAAGCTGGTGGCGGCATAGTAGGACAGGATGAAGCGGCGCTGTTCCATCTCGGTCATGCCGAGATCGTCGGGCAGCCAGGCCGTGCTTGCCAGAAGCGGCGGCGTCTGGTCCTCGACCGACCAGGCGGGGACCTTGTCGAGATCGTAGAGATCGAAATAGGGGGCGGGAGCCACTTCGGGCACATGCGGGCGATAGAAGCCCGCCGCGATGAAGAATGGCTCGTCGCGATGTTCTTCCATCAGGCGGATCGCCTCGCTGGCGACCATGCCATCGGTCTGGAGAAGATCGTCCGCGTCGTCACGGTAGAAGGCCATTGCCGAACCGATGTGAGTTCCCGGCGTCATGTTCTCGAGCCGGTCGAGCACTTCGATATCGTGCCCGGCCGGATCGATCGCCACGTCCCAGCTCTGCGGATCGTCCGCGCCCGGCTTGCCGATGCCGCCCGGCACGCCCTGATGGAAGATCTTGCCGACCCGGCCCGTGAAGTAGCCGTTCTGGCGGAACAGCTCGGGGATGGTCACGAGATCGGGATGGTTGGCGCGCAGCGGCGTGGTCAGGTCGAACACCCCCACGGTGTCTGGCCGCAGCCCGGTCATGAACGAAGCCCGGCTCGGCCCGCACCACGGATACTGCGTATAGGCGCGGTCGAAGCGCACGCCGCGGTTGGCCAGCCCATCGATATTGGGCGTCGCCACCTGCGCACCATAGGTGCCGAGGCGGGTGTTGAGATCATCCGAGACGATGAACAGGACGTTCGGCCGCTCGGATTGTTGTGCAACGATCGGAGCTTCGACCGTGCCGGCGCAGGAGGGAAGCAGGGCGACCGAAAGCAGGAGAAACAGGTTGGACAGGGGCTTCATATGTTTCTCGATCCCTAGACTGGCGGGGTGTACTCGGTGCCAAGTGATATAGGCGAAGGACAACGTTGTCTAGCCGTTGTGCCCGCCCTTCCGCACAAATGGGCTGGCCGTTCTAGAACAGCCCGTCGTCGAAGAGGTCGTCGTCGGTGTCGGACTGCGCGGGGGGCTCCGCCTCAACCATGTGCGGCAGCAGGAAGCGGCGGTGAACTTCGCGCTCTTTCGCCATCGTGTAGAGCTTGCCGATCTGTGGTAACAAGGCGCTCAGCATGGCCGAAGCGGCCTCGCCCGGCTCGCTCTCGCGCACTTCGGGGGCCATGATCTGCAGGGTATGGCTGATGGTCTTGATCGTCTCGCTGAGGCTCAGCTTGGCGACCAGTTCCATGCAGGTGCGCTCCAGCAGATCGACGACGCGGGCGACGTCTTCTCCTGCCGCATCGATGGCATGCTCGGTCTGCATCGCGCCTGCGCGAACGCAGGCCAGCGCATTGGCAAGCGCATCGTTGACATCGACAGTGAGATCATCCGCGCTGCCCCGGATCGTGTTGACCACATCGCCGAGGATGACGACCTCCTTGCTGATCGCGTCCGTTGTCCCGTCAAGGCTGCCGGATTGCGCCCAGATCTCCTTGGCGATCACGGAAACCGGCTTGCCGACCTCGTCGATGTGGCGGCACCTCAGGTCGATGTTGATCGCCATCTCGCGGACATCGAGGCGCACCTTGCGGATTTCATCCACCCGATGAGTCAGTTCATCGACCGTCTGGGCAATCATCGCGGAAATCGCGCTGGTCTGCCGATCCGTGTTGCCCAGCTTCCTGGTCACCGACTCGATCCCGGCGATCGATTGTTCAAGCTGCCGCAGGAAGGTGCGCCCCTCAGCCGCAGCGCTGTCGCTGCGCAGTGACAAGAGCTGGCGCGCGTCCGGGACGATGCCCTCCAGCGATTCCACCAGCAGCGCGGCCTGCACACCGAACTCTTCCGCTGTTTCGTTCAGCTGCGCCGCGAACAGGCGCAGGACATGCGCGCTGGCCCAGGCCGCCGCTTGTGGATCGCCCTCCCATTCGGCCTGATGCGCATGCAGGAGCTGGATTCCGCCCACGACGTTCTCGAGCCGTTGCCGCGTAATGTCGCCGATTTGCAGCGCACCCAGAGCAGTCGCAACCTTGAGCTGGATCGCGAGGGCTAGATCCTTGCTCGCATTGGCGACCTCGGTCACCTTGTGCTGATGCGAGCGCAGGCCTTCGGCGTCTTCGGCAAGCCGGTCGGGAACGACCGGAATGACCTTGCGGCATTCCGACAGCAGCAACCTGTCCATCTTTTCCACGCTGGCTACGCTTTCGCACAGAGCGGCGAGGCGGCTGTCGAAGGCTTTTACGTTCTCCTCGCCTCCGGTGATGCGCACGAACATGGTTTCGACCGATTCGACAAACTCGCGCGCGCCCCAGGATGCTATCTTCACGTTCATCCCATAGATGCGCAGCGCCCGTAGGGTGTCGAGCACCTTGGCGATCCTGCTCCGCAACCGGGCGGAGGATTGCTGCACAACGACAAGGCTCTTGCCGCGACCTTCGCATTGTTCCGGCAAGGTCGAGACACGTCCGGCAACGCCGATGAGCGTGTCGACTGCGCTCACTCCGGTGTCATCCTCCAGCGCACTGCCGATCCCGGAGAGGGCCGCGACAATCCGGTCGATTGCCTCCACCGAAACGGCGAGCGCACTGCCTGCCTGCACGAAGCAGGCATCCAGCCCCGAGATAAGACTGGCGAGATCGTCGCGCAGGGGCAGGATGGCTGCGTCGACTTTCGGGATGTCTGCGGCGATGTCTATATAGCTCATGGGTTTACCTGATCTGGAGCATGAACAGGGGCACTAGCGCGCCGCTGCCTGAAGTAGTTCGCGTGCAATCGCGCCAAGCGGCGCCACCTTGTCGGCGGCCCCTCGTGCAATCGCTTCCCTGGGCATGCCGAACACGATCGAGGTCGCCTCGTCCTGTGCGATCGTTCTGGCACCGGCTTCCTTCATTTCGAGCAAGCCGCGGGCGCCGTCGTCGCCCATCCCGGTCATGATGATGCCAACCGCATTGGACCCGGCATTGCGCGCGGCAGAGCGGAACAGCACATCGACGGAAGGCCGATGGCGCGAAACGAGCGGACCCTCGCGAACCGAGACGTGATAGCGCGCGCCCTGCCGTTCCAGCATGGTGTGGCGCAGCCCGCCCGGCGCGATCAGCACGTGCCCGCGCATCACGGTGTCGCCATGCGCCGCTTCCTTGACGTCGACCGCGCAGCTCTTGTTGAGCCGGTTGGCAAAGGCTCTGGTGAAGCTTTCGGGCATGTGTTGCACCACCACGATGCCGGGGGAATCGGCGGGCAGGGCCTCCAGCACCTCTCGCAGTGCTTCGGTCCCCCCGGTCGATGCACCGATACAGACGACCATCTCGGTGGTGCGGCTCATGGCGCGGCCGGTGGGTGGGGGCAGCACGGCATCGGCCGTGAGCTTCTTCTCCGGCTCGGCGGAACGCACCCTTGAGGCCCGCCCGCCGACGCGTGCCCTGGCAACGCCTTTCACGGTCTCGCGGATCGTCATCCGGGCTTCGGCCAGATGATCGGCAACGCCGAGGCGCGGCTTGAGAATGATATCCACCGCACCCGCTTCCAGCGCCTGAAGCAGCGTTTCCGACCCCTCCTCGACCAGCGATGAACACATGACGACGGGCAGGGGGCATTGGCTCATCAGCTTGCGCAGGAATGTCACGCCATCCATGCGCGGCATCTCCACGTCGAGGGTGATGACGTCCGGCACCTCGTCGCGGATATAGCGCGCCGCCGAAATCGGATCGGAAGCGGCGGCGATGACCTCGATCTCGGGGTCTTCCTCCAGAATCGTCGTCATGGCGCGGCGAACGCTGGCCGAATCGTCGATGACGAGCACCCGGATTTTACGAGCAACCATCGCCTAGATCCGCTTGAAGACGTTGTTGGAAACCTGCTCGACTGGCAGATTCATCCCGGCAATCGATTCCGAGTGGCCAACCACCAGCCAGCCACCGACGCGGAGCCGGTCGCAAAGCTTGGAAACGACCTGTTCCTGCGTTGGCTTATCGAAATAGATCAGGACATTGCGGCAGAAGATGATGTCCATCGGGTCGCCGACCGGATAGTGATCGTCCATCAGGTTGAGCCGCGCATAGCCGATTGCCGAGCGCAGCGCCGGGACGATGCGCACATCGCCATGGCCCTTTTGCAGCGGTTGCATGACGTAGCGGCTACGCAGACGTTCGGGGACCGGCTGCACCAGTTCGGCCGGATAGATGCCCCGGCGGGCGACTTCCAGCACTTGCGTGTCGAGGTCGGTTGCTAGGATGCCGTAAGTCGGCCCGCCATGCTGCTCGGCAAAATCGTCGAGCAGCATGGCGAGCGTATAAGGCTCTGCCCCGGTCGAACAGGCGGCGCTCCAGACGCGGATGCGCCGTGAGCCGCGTGCCTTGAGTTCGGGCAGGATCGCCTGTGTCAGATAGTCGAAATGGCGTGGTTCACGGAAGAAATCGGTCTTGTTCGTCGTAACCGCGTTGATGAGGTGGACAGTCTCCTCCTCATGGCAGCCCGGATCGAACAAAAGTTCGCAATAGGCGTTCAGATCCGCAACGCCGGTTGCGCGCACCCGGCGGCGCAGGCGCCCCTCCAGCATGGTAAGCTTGTTGTGCGGCATCTTGATGCCGGTTTCCGAGTGAATGAAACTGGCCAGCCGGGCGAAGTTGCGCGGGCTGATGCCATCCACTTGTTGCGGTGCCTTCAAAGCGGCGTGCGGCACGTCATGTCTCCTAAGGGTATCGGAAGGCTGGGGGCGGCGGGACAGGCCCGGCCGCCCGCCTGCTTTCAGGCCGCTTTTGACGCCGAGACTGCGAGCAGTTCGGCTTCTTCGCCGGTAAAGATGCGGGCAATATCGACGATCACGATGAAGCCAGCCTCTTCGCGGACAACGCCCTCGATGTAGTCCGAGCGCCATTTGACGCCGATATCGGGCGCATCCTCGATCTGGTCCGCCTCGTAGATGTTCACACCCAGCACCCGGTCAATCACGAGCCCGAGCGAAAGCGTGCCATCCGCCAGAGGGATGTCGAGGATGATAATCCGCGTCGACAAGGTGGTCTCGACGCAGGGGAGGCCGAGGCGCCGACGGAAATCGACCGTCGGCACCCCCTGTCCACGCACCTCGGTCAGCCCGACGAAATAGTCCGGTCCATTGGGGAGATTGAACGGCTCCCGGTAGTCCAGAATTTCCCGTACCAGGCGGACCGGCACAGCGAAGACCTCCTTCCCGAGCGCGAAGGTCACCGCCTGGATGTTTTCGCGAGCGGTCATGCGGCCCGTCCGAAGTGGGCGTCGTCCTCGTCCGGCCCGCCATTGGTCAGGTCGAGCGCGAAGCCGTTGGCGCGCGACTGCTGATCGGCGACGGAATTGGCCTTGTGCGACGTCTTGCGGGCGGCTGCCTTCACCGGCTTGCGCAGCGCGGATCTGGCTGGCGCAGCCGACTTGGCCGGGCCGTGTCCGGCACCGTCTTCCTCAACCGTGAAGTAGGCGATCGAGGTCTGCAGCTCCTCTGCCTGTCCGGCCAGTTCTTCCGAAGTGGTCGAAATCTGCTCCGAGGCGCTGGCGTTCTGCTGCGTGACCTTGTCGAGCTGCTGGATCGCTTCGTTGATCTGGGCCGAGCCGATGTCCTGTTCGCGGCAGGCGGCGCTGATCTCTGCTACCAGTTCGGCGGTGCGGCGAATATCGGGCACCAGCTTGGTCAGCATTTCGCCCGCTTCGGTCGCGGCTGCCACCGTGTCGGTCGACACGGCGCTGATTTCTGCGGCGGACGACTGGCTGCGTTCGGCCAGCTTGCGCACTTCCGAGGCGACGACGGCGAAACCGCGGCCATGTTCCCCGGCCCGAGCAGCCTCGACGGCGGCGTTGAGCGCAAGGAGGTCGGTCTGTCGGGCGATTTCCTGCACGATGCTGATCTTCTCGGCGATGGTGCGCATGGCGATGACCGCCTTGTCGACCGCGATGCCGCTTTGTTCGGCAGCGGACGAGGATTGCTGGGCGATCTTTTCGGTCTGCGCGGCGTTCTCGGCGTTCTGGCGAATGTTGGCAGCCATCTCTTCCATCGAGGCGGAGGCCTGCTCGGCGGCAGAGGCCTGTTCGGTGGCGCCCTGCGAGAGCTGTTCCGAGCTGGCGGAAAGCTCCTGGCTGCCCGAGGCGACGTTGTCGGATGCGCGGCTGGTCTTGCCGATGACGTCCTTCAGGCGGTCGACCATGACAGCGACGGCTGCGAGCAGGCTGTCGCGGTCGCCTTGCTTGGTCACAACGTCGACCGTGAGGTTACCATCAGCGATTTCGCGCATGATTTCGCGGGCATAGTTGGGTTCGCCGCCAAGCTGCCTGAGGACGCTGCGGGTCACCAGCAAGGCCGCAGCGACGCCGACCACGAGCGCGAGGACGATGAGCGCGATGAACAGCATGCGGGCGTTCGAGTAGATCTCGTTGGCCTCGGCACTGGCCTTACGGCCACCATCGACGTTAAGCTTCACAAGCTTCATCAGCGTTGCCGAATAGGCATCGTAGAGCTGGAGCGACGAAGCGAGTGCTTGTGAGGCCGCCTCATTTTGGTTCTGGCGCGACAAGGCGATAATGGCGTCATGCGCCTTCATGTACTGATCGAACTGCTGCCCGAACTCGTCATAGATCGCGCGCTCCTCGTCCGATGCGATCAGCGCATCATACTTCTTGCGATCCTCTTCCATTCTTGAAAGAATTTCGGTCATGTCCTGTTCGGCCGCGTTCATGTCGGCCGCCGTGGTGGACACCACATGTCGAAACTCCTTCACGCGCAGGTCAGAGGTGGCTGTGTTGATCTTGTGAATGGCATCGATGCTGGGCATCCAGTTTTCGGCAATCACCGTGGATTGATTGTTAACCGAGCTGATCTGGGTGATGCCAACTCCCCCGAGGATAGCGGTTAGAAGCAGTATGGCGGAAAAGGCGGCCGCCAGCTTGGCTTTAAGAGTCATTTGCATGACGTTGTTCCTGATTTGAGCAATAAATTGCTGTTGTTGGATAGAAGTGGCGTTCTGGTTTGTTGGGTGTCTTCGGGCGCGTTAGCTGCCGGCCCGTTCGAAGAAGACGGTTTCCAAAATTGTCCTGAGGTCGGGCACTATGGCCACGCCGTTTGGTCTGCGCGCGAGGTAGCGGACGTACTCGCGCCGCCAGCGCATTCCGACCATTGGCGGTTCTTCGCACTGCGAGCGGACGAAAGTCGCGACTTCGAGCACGCGGTCCGCCCAGAGGCCGAGCAGCGTGACCTCACCATCGAGCGCAAGCTCGATAACCACGATCCGGCTGTCGACCGTTTGCTCCGCCCGCTCCATCCCGAAGGCGAGCCTCAGATCGGCGACAGGAATGATTTTGCCGCGAAAATTGACGATCCGGTCCACCAGCGGCGGCGCGCCCGGAACAACCGTGTCGGTGAGGACGTCGAGGATTTCGAACACACGGATCGCCTCGATCGCGAGCACCTCACCGGATAGCTCGAAGGTCAGCACTTCGACCTCGCCGCGCTCGCTCCAGGCGATGCCGTGAGCTTCGGTTGCGCCGACATCGGCAAGGTCAGCCAACTGCATGGATTTTCTCCTCGGTGTCGACGCTCTGCCCCATGGCGACCAGCTGCCCGACGTCGAGGATCAGGGCGACGTTGCCGTCGCCAAGGATCGTCGCGCCCGAGAAGGTGGCAATGCCGCTGTGGAAGGCCGAGAGCGACTTGATGACGGTCTGGTGGTTGCCGATGATCTGATCGACCACGAGGCCGACCCGTTCGTTGCCGATGGCGACGATCACGATCTTCTGATGTGTATCGGGCTTGGTTCCGGTGGCGAACAGCTCGCGCAACCGCAGGAACGGAACCAGCCGGTCGCGCAGGTTGATGAGGCTGCGCCCGCGCGAACGGAAATCCTCTTCAAGCGAAAGCTCGATGCATTCCTCCACCGCCGCCAGCGGGATCACGTAGGACCCGTTGCCGACCCGCACCAGCAGGCCCTGAATGATGGCAAGCGTCAGCGGGATGCGCAGGGTGATGGTGGAGCCTTCGCCCTCGGTGCTGGCAACGTCGATCGAACCGCGCAGGCTCTCGATGGTGCGCTTGACCACGTCCATCCCCACGCCCCGGCCCGACAGGTTCGTCACCTGCGCCGCCGTGGAAAATCCGGGGTGGAAGATGAGGCTGAGCAGTTCGCTTTCTGACAGCACCTGGCCCGGCTGGATCAGGCCGTTGGCATCCGCTTTGGCGCGCACACGCTCGCGGTCGATGCCCCGGCCATCGTCGCGGATGGTGATGAGGACTTCGCCGCTCGCCTGATGGGCTGACAGGCGGACGGTGCCGGTTTCCGGCTTGCCGGCCGCAGCGCGTTCGGCGGCAGTTTCCAGCCCGTGATCGCAGCTGTTGCGGATGATGTGGACAAGGGGATCGAACAATCGCTCGATCACCGTCTTGTCGACCTCGGTGCTTTCGCCTTCGGTGACCAGCGCGATCTGCTTGCCGGTGTCGTTCGCCAGATCGTGGACCAGACGGCGGAAGCGGCTGAACAGCGATGCGACCGGCACCATGCGCACGACCATCATGGTATCGCGCAGCTCGTTCGCCAGCCGCTCGATCTCTTCGGATACCGACCGCAGCACCAGATCGTCCCCGTCGTGAGCCAGTTGGGACAAGCGGCTTTGTGCGATGACGAGTTCGCCCACGCGGTCCATCAGTTCATCGAGCCGCTCGGCAGGTACGCGGACGCTTTCGCCTGCCTTTGCAGCAGAAGCGGCAGCAGCGCTGGACGGTGCGCCGGCCTGCGGGGTGTCGGCAACCGGAGAGGTCGCCACGGCGCAGGAGTCGGCCTCGGCCGTGTCGTCGGAAGTCTCATCGCCGAGCGGCTCAAGCTCCAGCGTCATGTCATCCATGACGAAGATGAACACGTCCTCGATATCCTCGCGGCTGATGTCTCCGATAAGGGTGACATCCCAGCCGATATGGCACTGCGTTGCCACAAGATCGGGCAGGGGCGGGATCTCGTCCGTGCGGGCAACGATATGCGCCTCACCCAGATCGCGTAGCTCGTCGAGCAGCATGAGGGGATTGGTGCCGTTTGCCATCGCGTCGGCGGGGAGGCGAAAGAACAGCCGCCAGCCTTGGCGGTCTGCCCCCGGCTCTGCCACCGGCGGTTCGGCGCCCGATGCACTCTCCAGCGCATGCTGGAGGCGCGCGAGGATAGCCTCGCCATCGGCGTCAGGAGCATCCCCCTCGACCAGCGCGCGCATGTGGTCCTGTGCGGAGAGGATCACGGCAACGAGTTCGGCGGTGGCGGGCACTTGCCCCTTGCGCACCCGATCGAAGGCGGTTTCGCAATGGTGGGTGAAGGCCGCCAGAGCGTCGAAGCCGAACATGGCGCCCGAGCCCTTGAGTGTGTGGAGGCCGCGGAAAACCGCGTTGATCAGGTCCATATCGGCAAGGCTGTGACCGAGGTCGAGCAGGCCTTGTTCAACCTGTTCGAGCAGCTCGCCAGCCTCGATACGGAAGGCTGCGGCGGGATCCTCGGCGTTCACCGTCCGAGCACCTTCTGTGCGACCTTGACCAGCTGTTCCGGTACGAACGGCTTGACCAGCCACCCGGTTGCGCC
Source organism: Aurantiacibacter xanthus (assembly GCF_003584015.1). Lineage (GTDB taxonomy): Bacteria > Pseudomonadota > Alphaproteobacteria > Sphingomonadales > Sphingomonadaceae > Alteraurantiacibacter > Alteraurantiacibacter xanthus. The sequence continues at coordinate 93,563 of NZ_QXFM01000144.1, read as the reverse complement.
AGCCGCCTTCGCTTGCGACTTCATGTCGGCATCGGATTCGGTTGTCAGGAAGATGATCGGAATGCCTGCCTGCGCGGGTTGCTTGCGCAATTCGCGGATCATGGTCAGCCCGTCCATGTTGGGCATGTTGAGATCGGTCACGATCATGTCGAACCTGCTTGCTTCGGCCTTGGCCAGCCCTTCGACCCCGTCGCCCGCTTCCTGCACGGAATAGCCGGCGCCAGTGAGCGCGATACGGATAGCCATGCGGATGCTGGGCGAATCGTCGACAGTAAGAATGGAAGCGGTCATTGGGGGCTTTCTCCGTGGAACCAGAAGTCGACATCCGCAGGGGAGGGGTCGGTGGTGAATCCCGCTCGGTCGAGCACGCTGCGCAGCGCCCCGTGAGCAGGCTGTGACAAAGAGAGGGTCTTGCCGGTATCGGCCGCATGGATGCGGGCTGCCGAGATCGCCTGAAGAGCCGCCAGATCGAGCTCTTCGCACTCAGTCAGATCGAGTTCGACGGAACTGAAATTTGTGATGTCGGCCAGGAGTTGGTCAGCGAAAGCGGAAACGGTACGAACGTTCAGGGCGCAGGGCGCCCCAAGCGATTTATCAGCCATGAAATGTGCCCCCGAGTGTTCTGCACTCAGACTCGCTGGCTCTGGTTATTTTACCATTTACGCTGACATATCCACGGATAGGTAGGCGCGCCCGCAGGTTTGTTTATATCGGTGTTAGTTAATGCGCTCCGGCACCTCGATGACGTGGCCACGCAGGCCTGCGATGGAACCGCAATTCCCGAATTATAGTGTTGACGGATAACATGAAAATGTTGCCGCGTGCGCTGCGGAAGACGAGGCGGATTCAGGCCGATGGCGCTTCGAAGGGAACGTCGCGGTGTGGTGGCCGATGACGGGATTTCGCCAATAATCTGACCTTTAAGTTCAATGCTCGGTGGGCTGGAGTATTGATAAATACTGCGTACCCATTTGGAACATAATCAGGTCGGTCTTCACCACTCGCTGGACAGTTGCGAGCAGGGCGATGGATCCATCATGATGACCTGATCGCGTCGAGCGCTCAGGTTCGGACGTGGTTCTGAAGTTGGCGCAGTATACCTGTTGTATGGTCAGGCATCATTGATCGAGCGCGAGGCCGGAGCGCTCTTTGCGAAGTCTTTCTCATGATCGGAAAAGTCTCTCTGTTCTGACACTGCGATATCCGGCCACGCTCGCTTCAAAATTGCCGTTTGGTTGACTGACGACAACCGCGAAAGGCCGCAATCCTCTCCTGGCTGCGAAAGCCCGGCGGCCTCCGCTGTCAAACGGGTTCTGCATTTACCTGCCCCAGTATGGCGATTCGCTCCGCTGCGGCGGAGGCCACGGAGATCGCGACACGTGTTCCCGGTGGCGTAGCATAGACAGACAAACGTGTTGCGCCGCATAAATGACACAGTATATCGTATCACGAATCATAACCCCGTCGGCTCTTTGCCTCCCTCGCATCCGCGCTGGCGGTGCGAAGGAAGGTCTGTGTCGGGCCGACATTAAGGAACCCAATGCCAAGGCTACGCTATCTCGTCCCGCTTCTCGTTGTCGGCGCTCATGCGGCGCAGGCAGAGGAAACAACCGCCGGTGCATCCCTTCGCGCCGAGCGGGAGAAGGTGCTCGACGGCTCCACCATTGTCGTGACCGCATCGCAGTTCCCGCAGGAAATCCGGCAGGCGCCGGCCACCATGTCGGTGGTGACGGGCGAGCAGCTGCGCCGCCGCCCGGTGCAGGATCTGGCCGAAATGCTGGAGGACGAGCCCGGCGTGCAGATCAATGGCGTGGGCATGACCCGGCGCGGCATATCGATCCGCGGCATGTCGGACGAGCATGTCCTGACGCTGGTCGATGGCCAGCGCATCAACGATGCCAGCGCCAATATGGCTCATGTCGATTTCAGCCTCGGCTGGGTGCCGAGCATTGCGATCGACCGGGTTGAAGTGGTGCGCGGTCCGCTATCGGCACTGTATGGCTCCGAAGCGCTGGCGGGCGTCGTCAATGTCATGACCCGCCGCCCGCAGGATCGGATCGAGGCGAGCGCGTTGGCAATGCAGGGCTTTCGTGACGGCGCGGGCGGCAACAGCACGCAGCTCGCCGCTTTGCTCGGCGGACCGGTGGCAGAGGGGCTCGGCGTCGTGGCCTGGGGCGAATATCGCCGCCGCGACCGCACCCAGAGCGAGGAAGACCCGCTGCTGAGCGAACTTGAGGCGCGCGATGCCCTGAGCGGGAGCGTCATTGCCTGGTGGGATGTGGCCGCTGGGCACCGGATCGAGATCGGCCAGATGGCCAGCGACGACGATCGCGCACGCGATGCCGTTACCACCGGCAGAGCACCCATCTACTACGCGTATCAGGATCACATCACCCGCGCGCGGACGCAGGCGCGCTACAACGGAGCTTTTAACTGGGGCGATGTTCAGCTGGGCGCCTACCGTTCGGTGCTCGAACGGGTGAACGAACGCGACCGCGATCAGACACCGACCGCGCCGACCAAGGCAATCGAAGCAGTTGTGGATGGCCGTGTGAGCGTGGTTCCGGTCGCCGGCAACCGGCTCACCTTCGGGGCGGAGCATCGCAACGAGAAGCTGGAGGATGTCACCATCAACGCCGCCGGGCAGGACAGCGTCGATCATGACGCGCTGTTCGTGCAGGACGAATGGGAGATCACCAAGGGCGCGACCCTGACCCTGGGCAGCCGGTTCGATCATCACCCGGCCTATGGCTGGGAGGTGAGCCCTCGGGCCTATCTGGTCGTGGAGCCCGTCCCCGGCCTGACCCTGCGCGGCGGGTTTGGCGAGGCCTTCAAGGCGGCAACGCTCAAGCAGCTTTCGCCCGGATATATCACGGTCGCGGCAGGCGGTCGGTTCATTATCACCGGCAATCCCGACCTGAAGCCCGAAACCAGCACGGCCTACGAAGTGGGCGCGCTCTATCACGGCGAAAACTGGAACGTCGGGGTGACGCTGTTCCAGAACGATCTCGATAATCTGGTCCAGACCGAATGCGTGGAAAGCTGCGGCATTCGCGGGCAGGAACGCCGCACCTACCTCAATGTCGAGGCAGCGCGCATCCGGGGCATCGAAGCGAGCGCGGAGGTCCGGCCGATCGAGGCGCTGACCCTGTCGGCCAGCTACAGCTATGTCGACGCGCGCAATATTACCGAGGACGAAGACCTCGCCGAGCGCCCCGACCACACCGCGAAGCTTCGCCTGGCGTGGGAGGTGGGCGAGGCCACGAGCGTCAGCCTGCGCGGGCGCTATATCGGCAAGCAGACCGTCTTTGCCAACAGCGCGCCGGTGCGGCTCGATGCCTACAGCCTGTGGGGCCTCGATGCGAGCCATGCCGTGACCGACCGGCTGACGCTCAAGGCCGGGGTCGACAACATCTTCAACAAGCGCCTTGCCGACAGCTCCGCGCTCTACTCCCTGGCCGAGCCCGGCCGGGTGGTCTTCGTCGGACTGGGCGTGGCGCTTTAGGCGGATGCGGCACCTGCTATTCGTGGTCCTGCTGCTCCTGCTGCCATCCTCGCTGGTGGCGCAGGAGCCGTCCGGCGCAGCGGCGAGCGCGCCTCTGGTCCGGATCGTGACGACACGGTTCGTGCTGCCGGGCAAGTTCCGTCCGATGAAGGAGTGGGCGCACGAGGCCGGGGTGCGGCTCGACTGGCGCTATGTCGACGAGGCCGAGGACCGGCAGGGCCTTGCCGATGGCGCGGCGCTGCTGGTGCTCGACGGGCCGCGCCCCGGCGACATGGCACAGGTCAAGGCGGCGCTCGGCTCGCTTGACGCGCTGAGCATGCCGTGGATCGCGGTCGGCGGCGGGCCTCCCGCCTTCGGCAACCTTTCGCCCGCGCAGGCGCGCCGCCTGATCGCCTACTACGCCGGGGGAGGAGAGACCAATCTCAGGCTGTTCGTGGCCGCCGCGGCCCGCATCGTCGCGGGCGGCGAGCTGAACGACCTGCCGCCGGCGCAGGCTATTGCGCAGGCAGGCTTCTACCATCCCGATGCCCCCGCGCCATTCGCCTCGGCGCAGGCCTATCGTCACTGGATCGCCGCGCAGGGCTGGCAGGACCGGCCACTGGCGGCGGTCGCCATCTCGGACGGAGTTCTGCGCGATATGCAGACGCAGGTCGTCGACGCGCTGGCGCGCAGCATGGCCGATCATGGCCTGATGCCCGCGTTCTTCTGGTACGATCGCAGCGACGCGCAGGCGATCACGCAGATGGTTGCGCCGCTGGCTCCCGTGGCGCTGGTCAACTTCACCCACATGCAGGATGGTGACGCGCGCAAGGCCGAGTTCGAGGCGCTCGATATCCCGGTGTTGCAGGCGCTGGGTGAACGCGGAGCAACGCTGGCGCAGTGGCGAGAGGGCACCAGCGGCGCCGATGGCATGTCTTCGGCGGTGATGATTACCGTGCCCGAAACCTGGGGCGTGTCCGATCCGGTCGTCGTCAGCGTAGTGGAAGATGGTGAGCCGGTGCCCATTCCCGAGCAGCTCGACCTCTTGTCGGGGAAGATCGCAAGGCTGGCCGCGCTGCGCCGCAAAGCGCCCGAGGACAAGGCGCTGGCGCTGTTCTTCTGGAATTACCCGCAGGGCGAAAGCGGGCTTGCCGCCTCCAATCTCAACCTGCCAGATAGCCTTGCCAGACTTTCAGGCGACCTGCTGACCGCCGGTTACGATGTCACGCCGGTCACCGGGCAGCAGATCATCGCGGACGGGCAGGCGATGCTCGGCGGGTTCTACCGGCCCGAGACCCTTCCTGAACTGGCGCGGCGCGGGCTGGCGGCGACCCTGCCGCTGGCGGTGTACAAGGCGTGGTTTGCGACCCTGCCGCCGCTGCGTCAGGCCGAGATGCTCGCCAGCTGGGGGATGCCTGACGAGGCCGCCGGACTGGTCGACGGCAATTTCCTGATCCCCCGGCTGCAACTCGGCAAACTCGCCATCCTGCCGCAGCCGCCACGCGCGACAGGCAGGGCGGGATCGTACCACGATAAGGCGTTGCCGCCCGATCACCGCTATATGGCGACCTATCTGTGGGTGCGCGAAAGACAGCGGGCCGACGCCATTATCCACATGGGCACGCACGGGACACAGGAGTGGACTCCGGGCAAGGACCGGGGCCTCTGGGCCGGAGACTATCCGTTCCTGCTGCTGGGCGACGTGCCGGTGTTCTATCCCTACATTCAGGACAATGTCGCCGAAGCGGTGCAGGCGCGCAGGCGCGGACGCGCGGTCACGGTCAGCCACCAGACGCCTGCCTTCGCGCCCTCCGGACTCTATGACGAACTGCGCGACATCCACGCCCTGATCCACGAATATGCGCAGCTTGAGGCAGGGCCTGTGCGCGACAATGTCGCCACGTCCATTCTCGCTGCGGCGAGCGCTGCCCATCTCAATGCCGACATGGACTGGAGCGATGCCGCAATCGCGCAGGATTTCGAGGGCTACTATGCGCAGTTGCACGACCATCTGCACCAGCTGGCGCGAAGCTCGGTGCCGCTGGGGCTGCATACCTTCGGCGAACCGGCAAGGGCGGACCGCCGGCTGACCACGGTGATGCAGCAGTTGGGGGCGGACTATCTTGCCGCGCTCGGGCGCGATCCGCAGGAGGCCTTCGCCGAGAGCTTCGACGCAATCCGCCAGAGCGAGCCCTATCGCGTACTGCATCGCTATCTGCACGAGGGGGAGGACATTGGCGCGATTGCCGATCCGGCGCTGCGCGAACAGATCGAACTGGCCCGGACCTATGACCGCAACCTTGCCACGCCCGGCGAGACCGAGGCGCTGCTGGCCGGTCTTGCCGGACGGTTCGTGCGCGCCGGGGCAGGGGGCGATCCGGTGCGCACCCCCGAGGTGGCGAGCGGGCGCAATCTCTATGCCTTCGAAGCATATAAGGTTCCGGCGCAGGCGGCCTATGAGGAAGGGGGCAGGGCGCTCGACGATCTGATTGCGGCCTACAAGGTGAAGCACGATGGCGCCTTGCCGGAGAAGCTCGCCTTCTCGGTCTTTTCGGGCGAAACGATCCGCACGCTCGGCATTGGCGAGGGGCAGATCCTGCACGCGCTGGGTCTGCGCCCGGTGTGGGATCGCGGCGGCCGCGTGACGCAGCTGGAGATCGTCCCGCTCGCCGAACTGGGGCGTCCGCGGATCGACGTGGTGATGCAGCCGACCAGCGTCTATCGCGATCAGTTCGATGTGTTCCTGCGCTTGCTGGCCGAAGGCATCGACCGGATTGCCGATCTCGGCGAAGACAGCGGACCGGCCGCCGGTTCGCGAACCCTTGAGCGTGCGCTGCTGGAGCGCGGATACGATGCCTCGCAGGCGCGGGCGCTGTCGCGCTTGCGCATCTTTACCAATGCGCCCGGTGACTATGGCAGCGGTCTGCCCGATGCCATTGGCCGGGGCAGCGCCGAACCGCAGATGGGCTGGCGGGATGAGGCCGATCTGGCCGAACCGTGGCTGGCGCGGATGCAATATGCCTATGGCGCACGCGACTGGGGCCTGAAGCTCGATGACGTCAACCTGTTCGCCGAACAGCTGCGCGACGTCGATGCCGCCGTGATGAGCCGGTCTTCCAACCTCCATGGCCTGATTTCGACCGATCATCCGTTCGAATATCTGGGCGGGATCTCGCTCGCGGTGCGCCATCTGACTGGCCGTTCGCCCGATCTCTTCGTCACCGACATGCGCGGGGGCGAGGCGCGCATGGCCAGCGCGGGGCAGTTCCTCTCCGACGAACTGCGGGTGCGCTATCTCAATCCGCACTGGATCGGCGAAATGCAGCAGGAGGGCTATGCCGGGGCCAATGCCATGCTGGGCGTGGTCAACAACCTGTGGGGCTGGCAGGTGGCCGATCCGGGCAGCGTGCGCGCCGACCAGTGGCAGGCCATGCACGATACCTATGTCCGCGATGTGCGCGGGCTCGGGCTCAACCGCTTTTTCGAAAGCCTGCATCCCGACGCGCAGTTGCAGATCGTCGAACGCATGCAGGAAGCGATTGCGCGCGACTACTGGCAGGCCGACGAGGCCACGCGCCGCTCGCTGGCGGAACGACTGACGCAGCTTCAGGCCGTGATTGCTGCGGACGAGGCCGCCGGACAGGGCGCGGAGAGCCGCGGTTTTGGCCTTGCCGGCACCGCACCATCGGCGGCGCGGGCGGGGGCCTTCGCGCAGCCAGCAGCCGTTGCTCCGCCGCCGCCTGCCGAGCCTGCCACTGCGCCTGCGATGGGCCGGATCATGCAGCGTCAGGATCTTACCCAAGCCGTGCCCGAGCGGCTGGCTTCTGCCCGGATGCCCGCGCTGCTGGCGCTGCTCTTGTTCTTTGTTCTTGGCGTGTTGCTCCAGCTTCGCGAGCGCCACGCCGCCAGCCTCAGGAAATTTGCCGATGCTCGCGCTTGAAGCGACCCTTTACGATGTCTCCCGCCTGTTTCTTGTGCCCGTGATCGTGCTGATCCTGCTGTCGCTGGCCTTTGCCCTTGTCAGCCTCGGGCGGTTTGCGGTGGAGGGGGCTGGCCGCCTGCGGGGGCGGCCCGGCACACCGCTGACGCAGCATCAGCGCGCAACCGGATGCGCGGGCGACGATCTCGAACTGGTCATCGTGCGGCGGCTCGAATGGCTGCGGATTGTCTCGCGCAGTGCGCCCATGCTGGGCCTTGTCGCCACGATGATCCCGATGGGGCCGGCCCTGCTGGCCCTGGGCAGCAATGACGGGGCCACGCTGGGCCAGAACCTCGTCGTCGCCTTCTCGTCGGTTATCCTGGCGCTGATCGCCGCCTCGATATCCTTCCTCGTTTACACCATCCGGCGGCGCTGGCTGCTGGAAGAGTTGCGCGCGATTGAAATCGCCGGGACGGCCGCCTGATGCGTTTTGTCGAGGATGACGAGGCGGACGATCCGATCCTCTCCGTGGTCAATCTGGTGGACCTGTTTCTGGTCATTTCGGCCATTCTGATGGTCCTGATCGTTCGCAACCCGCTCAACCCGTTCCAGTCCGAACGGGTGGTTGTGGTGGAGAATCCGGGCGAGGAGGACATGACCATCACGATCAGGGACGGCGAAAAGCTGGAGCGCTACACCGCGAGCGACCAGATGGGCGAGGGCGGCGGGACCAAGGCAGGCACGACCTACCGCCTGCCCAATGGAGATCTGGTCTATGTGCCGGAATAGTGGCTCCGTCCGCAGTAGCTTACCCCGCGCTGGAGATGACCGAATGACCGTAAGGCAGCCTGATCGCGAGGCCCCGGCGGACGGGTTTGTTCGGCATGGAGCTGTCCCGGACATATTGGCCGCCATCCACGATCCGGCGGTGCAGCTTGCGCTCTGGCAGCGCCCGCGTCCGGCAGCGCTCGACTGGCTCGACCGGCTGAACTGGGATGAGATCGCCGACATCGATGCCGCGATAGACGGGCCGGATTATCACGCCTCGCTGCACCTGTTGCTGCGCGATGCCGGCTATCCGCGGACACTGCCAGCCGATCATCTGATGGACGAGATTGCCGCGCTCGCATCGCGGTTTGCGGGGGTGATGGCCTGCCAGAAACTCCGCCTGCGGCTGGAAGTGATCGAGACCGATGCCTGCCGCAAGTTTCACATGGACTATGTGCAGACCCGCCTGCTGATGCCGCTTGTGGGGCCCGGCACCCAATGGATTGACCGGAGCAGCGGCGAGAACCCGCCTGTCCATCAGCTTGCCGCGGGAGAGGTGGCAATTTTCAAAGGGCGGCTGTTGGTCGATCAACCGGCAATCTTGCATCGTTCGCCGCCAATCGCGGGTTCAGGGCAAAGGCGATTGTTGCTTGTCCTCGACCCCGCAGATTAGCGACCGGGTGCCGCTGCGGGAGGTATGACGGCTCTATCCCGATGGCTCTTTCGCCGCTTCGTCGCCATCGCAGGGAGGGGCGACCAGGGCTTCCACCAGAAAGTGAACGGTCGGGGTGATCGCGTTGCGAATGGCCATATAGTCTTCGTCGCCTGAAGCGAGGTCCAGCCGCTGGGCCAGATTGGACAGTCGTGTACTGAATGCCTGCAAATGCAGCGTCGTGCCCAGCACCGCGTTCAGGCGCCAATGAAATTCCTGCCTGGGCAAGTGGTCGCACAGATTATGGAGGCGGCGCACGAATTCGCGGCTCATCTCCGTCATGATCTCGTTGGAGATCGCGCGTACGGCGGGCGCGGGATCGGAACTGACCCGAATATAAAACTGCTGCATCAGGCTGCGTTCTGCATCGCTGCCGCCGAAGATGTCGATGAAGGGATCGAAATGGGCGCGCAGCAGGGCGGCGATGCGCTCCTTGTTGCCTGGGTGGGTGCGGTTGAACTCGTCCAGCGCGGCGTAGCGCGCCAGTCGGGCATCGACCAGCGGCTGGAGCTGCAATGCGCAGATATCCCGCACCAGACCATCCTTGTTGCCCCAGTGATAATGGAGGGTGCCAAGGGTTGCGCCTGCCTCCTTCGCGACATCGCGGATGGTCATTCCGTCATAGCCGTGAGCAGCGAAAAGCCGCGTCGCCGCATCGAGAAAGGCCTCTTTGGACTTGGGCATCTTGCGCGCTGGCCGATCCCGATTTGCCGCAGATTTGGTCACTGAATTTCCTGTTCTATCCGGTGGAAGTTGACATAATTCGTACGTACGTACTAATTCAAGGGAAAACACGGCGGCGATGTGCAGCTGGCTGATGAGCACCTGTGCGGTGTCTCGCCCGCCTGCCTGCACGCGCAAAGTCCGACTTTGGGAGAATGCGTGCGTGGAACTGATCTTGCCTCAAGGCCATTCGGAGCGGTCTTATCACAATGCGTTGACTGCCTTTTCCGCCGTTGTCGGCCAGGAATGGGTGCTGGCGACAGACAGCGACCGGGATACCTACATGGATGCCTATGCGCTCGGTGACGGGCGCAACCGTGCGCCCGGAGCGGCCGTGGCACCGGCATCGCGCGAGGAGGTGCAGGCCATCGTGCGGCTCGCCAATGAGCATCGCGTGCCCCTGTGGCCGGTGGGGCGGGGCAAGAATCTCGGCTACGGCGGCACCTCCACGGTCGTCCCCGGCACGGTGGTGCTGGATATGGGGCGGATGAACCGTATTCTCGAAGTCGATGAAAAGCACGCCTATTGCGTCATCGAACCGGGCGTGGGGTTCTTCGATCTCTACAACTATCTCAAGGACAACAACATCCCGCTGTGGATGGCCGTGCCGGGCAATGCGTGGGGGAGTGTCATCGGCAACGCGCTGGAGCGCGGGATCGGCTACACGGCCTACGGCGACAACGCAGAGCAGCTTTGCGGGCTGGAAGTCGTCATGCCGGACGGTGATCTGCTCCGCACCGGGCTGGGGGCGCTGGAAGGCAGCAAGGGCAGCTATCACTACAAATATGGCTATGGTCCGTCGTGGGATCAGATGTTCATGCAGTCGAACTTCGGGATCGTCACCCAGGCAGGTGTCTGGCTGCAGCCGGAACCGCAGATGTCGGCCAAGGCCAGCATCACCTTGCCGCAGTTTGCCGACATCGGCTGGGCCATCGACAAGCTGGGCGATTTGCGCCGGCGCGATGTCATCCGCCACAACTTCGTGTTCGGCAATTTCATGCATGAAGCCGCCGTCTATTCCCAGCGCAGCGACTGGTACGATGGTGAAGGCGCGATGCCCGATGAGGTCGCGCAGAAGATCATCGACAAATATGGCATGGGCTGGTGGAGCTTCCGCCTGAATGTCGCCGGTGGGCCGGGCATGGTGGAAGCGCATATGAAGGAGATCTCCGACGCGCTTGAGCCCCAGCTCGATTACAAGCTGGACTGGACCACCTGGCAGCAGGGCGATCCGATAGAGCGGTCCGCACGCGGAATTCCCAGCGTTACGGCGCTGCAAATCGTCAACTGGCATGGCGGGCGCGGCGGGCACATCGGTTTCTCTCCGGTCATGCCGCAGGATGGCGAACTGGCGCTGGCACAGGCGACCCGGATGAAGGCGCGGTTCGAGGAATATGGGCTGGACTATTACACCTCCTTCACCATGGGCCGTCGCCACATCAACAATGTGAACCTGATCCTCTATGACCGCGACAATGTGGACATGGTCACGCGTTCGCGCGGTCTGTTCACTGCCCTGATCGAGGATTCGGCGGCGAACGGCTACGGCGAATACCGCACCCATATCGACTTCATGGAGCCGGTGGCCAAAAGCTATGGCTTCAACAATCAGGCCCAGCTTCGCTTCAACGAGAAGGTCAAGCAGGCGCTCGATCCCAACGGTGTAATCGCGCCGGGGAAATACGGTATCGGCACGTTGAATGGGGGAGTGGAAGCATGACGCGCCTTGCAACTGCGCGGGCTCTGGCGGGCTGCCTCTTTCTCTCGTCCTGCGGAACAGGTGCCGACCAGCCAGAAGCTGCCGCCCCGGCGGATGCCGCGCCAGCCAGCCCGGAACAGGCCCTCTTCCTGCAGAAATGCGGCATCTGCCACAGCCAGGGCGGAACCGGCACCATGATGCTGGCACGCCGTCTTGGGGACGAGAAGTCGCTGCTGGCAGAGCGTGAGGATCTGACGCCGGAATATATCGCGGCGGTGGTTCGCCATGGCCTGAACTCGATGCCGCCCATCACCCGCGTCGAACTGACCGATGCGCAATTGAGCGATGTCAGCCTCTATCTCACGGGCAAGCCGCTGATGCTGGACGCTGCCGCGCAGACCGGCGCTGGCGCCGAAGGAGAAGAACCATGATTGCCCGCCGCGAACTGCTGAAATCGGGTGCCGCACTGGGCGCGGCGGCGGCTGCCGGCGGGGCCATGTCCGCTCCGGCATCGGCAGTCGGCAGGCCCGCCTTCGGTTTCTACGACGCGCAGCTGGAAGACGGTCAGCGCTTTGCCCTTCTGGCGCGCCAGCTTGGCATGACAAGCCGGGATAGCGGACGAGACATGGCCTCCATTCTGTATGGCGACATGCGCGATTGGGCCGAGCATCGCGATACGCTGTTCCTCGGCCTGACACGCTACGCCGATTTCTCCGTCGCCGCGGGGATTGCGCGCGAACGTGGCCGCTCCATGGTTCTGGCTGTGCAGCGCAGGGCGGATGGAAATGGCCTGCGCTGGCTTCGCGGTGATGAGCGGGCGCTGGAAAGGGTCGCCGTGCGGCATCGCCTGCAAGCCTCTTACCTGCGCGAGCCGCAGCGGATTGTGGCCACAGCGGGCAGTGTTGTGTGGGCAATCGCCTGAACATGAAGGCCCACCGCGCTATCGTAGCGGTGGGCGAACCGATCACTCGAAAGACACTGCCCGGTCAGAGGCGGGTTTTCGGCGTGTGACCGAAAGAGAGAGGGGATATGTGCAAGTCGCTATCCGTTTCGCCAACGCCAGCCGGGCTGGCCTCGTGGCAACCTGTTAAGCGCAAGCGCCTGCAACCTTTTTGCGAGGCGGCCAGCTGCGCACGCATAACCCTGCTTCGCGCGCCGGCTGGTTATGGCAAGACCACCTTGCTGGAGGAATGGAAAGGCCGGTTCCTGCAAAGCGGAGGGCTTGTGCTCTCATTCGCCCTGTCGCGGCGGGACAGGGACGGTGGCGCGTTCCGGCAGAACCTCGTGGTGGCGGCGCGACGGGCTGGCTGGCGGGGCGATCGTTGGCCCGATGTCGCCGATACTGCGTTCGTGTGCGCGTTCTATGACGACCTGGTCAGGCAGGCGGATGGTCCGGTTTTCCTGATGCTTGACGATGCGCATCACGCGCCGGAGCCCTTTCTGAGGGACATGGCGGAACTGGCCCCCGATCAGGTGCATCTGATCGTGGCCAGCCGCGAGCGGCTGTCTTTGCCGCTGGCCCGCCTGCGAACGCTGGAGCAACTGGTGGAACTGGGGCCGGAAGACCTGCGGCTGGACGCCGAGGAATGCGGCCGGTTGTACCGGTTGGCGGCCGATGGTCAACTGGCCGGGCGGGAATGGGCGCAGCTGGTCGAAAAAGCGGAAGGCTGGCCCGTTGGATTGAAGGTCGCCCTCAGGGATCTGCCGAGCGGCAAGGGGAGCCGTCTGAGTGGCCGGCATGTGGATCTTGCGGCCTATTTCGAAGAGGAGGTGCTGAACCGCCTGTCTGCGCAGGAGCGCCGGTTTCTGACCACGATTGCCATCCTGCCGCGCCTGTCGGGCGAGCTGTGCCGTTATGTCAGTGCCGATGAGCAGGCGGAACAAATGCTCTACAAGCTTCATTCCGACGGCGTTTTCCTCTCGGCCATGGATGCGGAGCATCGCTGGATGCGGCTGCACGGTCTGCTCGCCGAACATTTGCGCTCCCGGATTGCCTCGCTCGGGCAGAGCGAAAAGGTGTTGCATCTGCGGGCCTGCGATTGGTTCGAGGCGAGGGGCATGACGCAGGATGCCTTCGATCATGCCCACGCCGCCGGCGATATGCAGCGGGCGGGTGCAATTCTGCTGGCCGGTTATCGCGACCTGTTTGCGAGCTGGCGCTACACCCAGTTTCTGGAGATGGCAGAGCGCCTGCCAAGGGCCGTTGTGGAGCAGCTGCCTGAGCTGGCGGTCGCCATGGCATGGCCGCTTTCGGTGCGCCGGCAATGGGCTCATGCCGGTGCGCTGATCGAAGGCGCACGCAAAAGTCTGGCCGCACTAGCGGGCAAGGAGGGCACCGCCAGCCCCGGCTACCGGCAATTGTCCTTCGCCATCGCGCACAGCGAAATGGTGCGGACGAAGTACTGCGGCCACAACTACATGGCCGAGCGCCAGTGCCGGGAGCTGATTGACGGATATCCCGATGGTGATCCGTTCACGCTTGGGGTTGTCTATACGTCGCTGATGCTGGTGCGTTGCGCCAACTATCACCTCAAGGGCGTGGAGGAGACCAATAGCCAGGCTCTCGAACAATATCGCGTTGCAGGGATCACTGGTCCCAACGCGTTCCACGTCAAGACTTACGCGCATTATCTCGGGATGGTGGGGCGTACGGATGAAGCGCTGGAGGTGTTGTCTCAGGCGCTGGAGGAAGGCATCGCCCGTGGGTACGGCAAGCGCTTCGGCTCGTTGATAGCCATCCCTCTGGCGGCGCTTCGGTATCGTTGCGGTCAGGTGAGGGAGGCTGACAGCCTGTTGTCTCACTATCGCGAGGAAGCGGAACACTCCAATCTCATCGATGTGAGCACGCAGTACTGGGTCACGCGTGCGTCAATCGCCTGGCACAAGGGCGACCGCGCCCATGCACATTATATCCTCGGCAAGGCGTGGTTCTGTGCCGAAGCGCAAGGGTCCGATCGGTTCAAGGCGACCATTGCCTGCGAACGGATCCGCCTGCTGCTGGCCTCAGGCCAGCCGGATGTGGCGGGGCAGGTCGGCAGCGATCTTGGCTTGCCCGACGACAGCAAGTCGCTGATGCCGGAAAGCGATGGTGCGCAGGTGAACGGCCTGCGGGCGATGGCCTGGGCGAGCCTCGCCCTCGCACAAGGACGCCTTCCCGACGCGATCCGTGTCGCGTCCGCATGGAGCACGTTCACTATGCGCGCCATGGCCGTGGCCGACAGCATCGGCTGGCAGCTGTTGCTGAGCCGGGCGCAGTGGCTGAGCGGAGACCACCGCGCGGCGCAGCGAAGCATCCGCAGCACACTTGCCGATGCAGCGCAGGCAGGTTTGTTGCAGACGGTGCTGGATGAAGGCCCGATAGTCGGCAGGCTGGTGGCCGAGGAGTGCCGCCGCAACCGTGGCGAGGAAGGCAGGGAGCAGTCTTTCCGCGCCGCTCTGATGGCCGAAATCAGCCGCCTTATGGGTGACAGGCTTGCCACGGATAAACAAAGCGAGATCCCCGATGGCCGGATTTGCGAGGCACTGACCCGCAAGGAACTGGAAATCCTGTCCATGATTGGTTCGGGCAAACGCAATGTGGATGTGGCTGGCAAGGTCGGCATCTCGGAAGGGTCCGTGAAATGGTACCTGCAACGGATTTACGACAAGATGGGAGTGCGCAAACGTTCGATTGCGGTGGAACGCGCCAGACAGCTCGGCTGGATGCACTGATCCTATAACATGGCGCTGCGGCCTGATTTGCGAGACAAAGGGGAAAGCCGCAGAAGCCTGTCAGGCGTTCCGTGGCTTTCCCCTTGCGGCCCTTCTGCCTTCAGAAGTCGCGCTTGAGCGTCAGCGACCATTCGCGCGGACGTGACGGCTGGCCGGTGTAGGTATGTCCGCCAGCCTGAATGAACCGGTTCACATAATAGAACTCGTTGAACAGGTTGGTGATGCCCAATGCCAGGCTCCAGTCTTCATTCGGGCTATCATAGGTGATGCGCGCGTTGGCGAGCGCATAGCCCGGCTCCACCGCAAGGGCATTGTTGGTGTATTCGTTGAAAATCTTCGACTGATAGTAGAGGTCGAAGCGGGGGGTAATCGCTCCGAACCCGTCGATGTCGAAGGTGTACTGTGCGCCGAGGCTGAACTTCCATTCGGGCGTGCCGGGCGCCTTGCTGTCGAGCGTGGGCCCGCCGCTCACGCCGTCTGCTGCACCCAGATCGTTGATTTTGAAATCGGTGTAGCTGCCCGATGTTTCGATGGTGAAACCGGGGGCGGGGTAAAGCGTCAGTTCGGCTTCGATGCCCTGAATGGTCGCGCTGCCGACATTGGCGATGATAATGCTGGGGTTGTTCAGATTGTCCATGCCGTTCGCGCTGAGCTGCATGTTCGTGTAGTCGCTGTAGTAGGCCGCAAGATTGAGGCGCACGAGCCGGTCGAAGAATTCGCTCTTCAGTCCGATTTCATAGGCGTCCAGTGTTTCCGGGCCAAACGGGACGGCCGCCGCCGGGGTGAAGGGGCGGGGGTTGATGCCGCCACCTTTGAAACCCGTCGAATACTGGGCGTAGGTCATCAGGTCGTTCGTCCACTGATAGTCCGCGCCCAGCTTGTAATCGAAGCGGTCGAACGTGGCCTCGGGCGCGGTGAAGGCGCCGCCAGCGAAGAACGGTGTGCCCGAAGGCTGATTGGTCCGATCGAAGCGGTAGCTTTTGGATTCGTCGGAATAGCGCAGGCCCGCTGTCAGGCTGAGCCGGTCGCTCGGATGGGCAATGACATGGACGAAGGCGGACTTGTTCTTGCCCTCGATCTGGTCGTTCTGATCGAAGACGATCCCGTTCGCGCCCGACGCGGGGAGCGATACCCCGCCGCCGATCTTCGCCTTGGATTCGAAATAGAACGCGCCGGTCGTCCATTCCAGCAGGCCATCGAGCGCTTCGCCTTGCAGCCGCAGCTCCTGCGTGAACTGGCGGAACGATACGTTGTTATCCGTCAGCGCCAGCGGCAGCGGTGAGTTGTCCGCATTCTGCGTGAAGCGGCCGGAGAACCTTTGGTGCGCGGTGATGGAGCGCAACACCATGGAATCGCTGAGGTCCAGCTTGACCTCGCCGGAAAAGCTGTCCGAATTCATGGTGTTGGTGGCAGGCACCTGGCGTCCGTTGCTCAGATCCCGGAAGCTGGCATAGGTGACGTAGGGATCGGTGGCGAAGCGGGTATCGAAGGGAATCCCGTAGGTCGGAACCAGCTTGTTGGCGTTGTAGGTGTTGAGGGCGGCAGTCGGCCTGATGGTAATCAGCGAGTCTGCGGCGCCTTCGGAACTGTCGCGCATGATTTCCGCGGTAAGGTTGACTTCAAGCGGGGCATCCGGGGTCCAGCGCAAGGCGGCCCGGCCAGCGCGCACGCTTTCCCCGCCGAGCGTACCGACCTTGCAGTCGCCGGAGGTCACGGTCGGTTGCACGTTGCCGGCCTGATCCGGGTGGGCGCAGGCAAAATCGACCCGGTCGACATAGCCATCGCGCTGCTTCGATGCAGCCGACACGCGCAGGGCCAGCGTGTCGTCGATCAGCGGCAGGTTGACCATGCCACGCAGGTCCAGCCGCTCATAGCTGCCATAGGTGCCCTGAACCGATGCTTCGAGGTCATTGGTCGGCTTTTGCGAGATCAGCCTGACCGCGCCGCCGATGGAGTTCTTGCCGAACAGCGTTCCCTGCGGGCCGCGCAGGATTTCCACGCGTTGCAGGTCAAGCAGGTCGAACACCGAACCGAACAGCGAGGCATGATAGACGTCGTCCACATAGAAGCCGACGGCGGGCTCCAGTGCGAAGTTGAAGTCCGACTGGCCGATGCCGCGGATATAGGCCTGCGTCGATTTGCCGTAGCCGGCGCTGGCCATGCGCAAGGTCACGCTGGGGACGGAACGTCCGACGTCGGCGACATTGCCAAGGCTGCGGCTTTCCAGCGCATCACTGGAGAGGGCGGTGATGGCCAGCGGTGTTTCCTGCAGGTTGGTTTCCCGAAACTCTGCCGAAACAATGATGACGTTCTCGTTATTGGCAGTGTTTGCTGCCGCAGCGTCTCCATCCTGGGCCTGCACCGGGGATGCGGCTGCAATCACCAGCGACGATACCCCTGAAACAAACGCCAGCTTCCTCTTGCCAACAGACATTTCTGCTCTCCTCCACGTTCGATTTTTTTTGGCTTGGCGCAGCCGCGATAGGCGGGGGGCAGGAGGCAGCCACCTATCTTTTCGTATAGTTTGACGCGGCCACGCCCGCCGTTTTGGCAGACTTACTGACCGAAAAGATGGGTGAGCCCCTGTGTGAGCGCGCCTTAGGACATTGCCGGATCGTAAAACCTGCCGGGCGGCCTCACGGCCCCGGAGATATATGCCAAGGGATGAGGCGAGGAATGGGGCAGCCAGCAAGCGAACTCAACTGGTCAGCAGCCGAAGCGGAGCCGGTCGATCTGGCCGACAGGATGGCGGTTCTGGACAGTCTTGCCCGTTATTCCTGGGCAATCGATACAGGCAGCCTCGAAGAATACCTCGACTGCTTTACGAGCGATGGGATCTTGCGCCACCCGTTGCGCGACGGATCACCCGGAGAGGCTCGCGGGCGTGACGGCATTCGGGCGTTCCTGGGCAAGGGTTTTGCGAACCGCCCGTTTCAGACCTATGCGCACCAGCACCAGTTTTCATCCGTTCTGATGAAAAATGAAGGCAATCTCATTCGGTTGAAGAGCTATTGCATCGTCTTTCGCCACGAGTTCCACCGTCAGTACTGGCCATCGGGGCCTTCCCGAAGGATGGGGACCTGGCATGGCCTTTTTCAGAATGACGGAAATATCTGGAAACTGAAGGAACTGGATGTGCATATGTGGCTGGATTCCGTCTTCGGGATCGGCAGCGCCCTGACCGACCGGGGTGCGGGCATGCCGGGAACACTGGGATGAGCCGGGGCGCGGCGCCGGATGGTGTTGAGGCGATGGAAACTCCTGACACGCCGAGCCCGAAGCGGGCCTACCCGACCTGGCTTGTCATCCTGCTCATCCTTGTTTCGACTTCGAGTTTCATCGACCGGGTTATCGTTGCGACATTGGGGCCGTCGATCAAGGCGGATCTGGGGATAAGCGACGGCCAGTTCGGCCTCCTTACCGGCCTTGGCTTCGCCTTGCTCTATGCGACTTTCGGGGTGCCGCTGGCGCGTCTGGCCGACCGTGGCAACCGTGTCTCGCTGATGGCAATTGCCACGGCGGTATGGTCTCTCATGACAGCGGCAAGCGGCATGGCTGCCAACTTCGTGCAATTGCTGCTGCTGCGGGTAGGCGTGGGCGTGGGCGAAGCGGCGGCCAGCCCTTGCACGGTTTCGCTGATTGGCGACTCTTTCCCTCGCGAAAAGCGTGCCTCTGCTCTGGCGATTGTGGCGCTGGGTTCATCGCTCGGGTCGCTCGTCGGCGGTTTCGGCGGAGGCTGGCTTGGCGAACATGTGGGATGGCGGGAGGCCTTTGTCATCGTTGGCCTGCCCGGCCTCCTGCTGGCGGCGCTGATCCACTTCACCCTGAAGGAGCCTCCCAGAGGCCAGTTCGAGGCGGGTGCCCGGTTCGGGCCGGAAACGCCGCCATTTTCCGCGGTGCTCAAAAAGATCGTGAGCTGCCGGGCCTTCCTGTTCATGAGCCTTGGCTGTGCCATGACCAGCTTCGTCAACTTTGGCGTGCTGATGTTCCTGCCCATTTACCTTGGCCGGGCCTTTGCCATGAGCATGACCGAGGCCGGTCTGATCTTCGGCATCGTTACGAGCGTTTCCAATGCCATAGGCACCTTGATCGGCGGCTATGGAGCGGATTGGGCGGGGCGCCGGGATATTCGCTGGTATGCCTGGTTGCCGGGTATCTGCGTGCTGATTACCGCTCCGCTCTACATCATCGGGCTGATGCAGGACGATTGGCTGATTGCCATGCCCATCATCACCTGTGCGGCGGTGTTCGTGTTTACATTCTACGCCCCCACCTTCGCCGCGACGCAGAATATGGTGCAGCCCAGGATGAGGGCATCAGCCTCTGCCGTGCTGATCTTCTTTCAGAACGTTGTCGGCATGGGGCTGGGACCTTTGTTTGTTGGCATGATGAGCGATTTCCTTGCTGCCCGGCGCTATGGCGATGGCCGCAGCTATCAGGCGGACTGTGTGGATCAGGCGGGAGCGCTGGCGCACGGGTGCGATCTTGCGGCCACTTCTGGCATTCAGACCGCGATGATCTCTTGTGTGTTGTTCCTGAGCTTGGCCTCGCTGAGCTACTTCATGGCCGCGCGGACAATCAGGCGCGATTTCATTTAGCTGTCTGATCCAGACCTTGGCGTTGGGCAACACGCTCGCGCAGGCGAAGCGGGGCCCGGATCGGTGGTGAAGATCGCGGGGTCTGTCGTAGTGGGCCTGCGCTTCCTTCAGCATTGCGTGCGGCCGATTGTCCAATGATACAATATTTCGATTAATGGATCAGGGATTTGAATTTCCACGCTTGGTGGCCGCGCGTCATGATGGCTCGGGCGTGCTTCTGTTGAACAGGAGCGAGGAGAGGAAAGCTAGTCTTGGGCGAACTGAAAGCCAGAATTTCGCGCTTGAGCAAGGTGTGCGGTGCGCAGCTATTCCCGTCCGCTTTGCGCACCGCTGCGATCGGCGGCTACCGGGGGCGCGCGCAAATTGCGCAGGATTTTCAGGAAGGCGGCTGCTGGCGGGCTGATCGGGTTATCCCTCGTCCGGATCACAGAAAGCGAGCGTTCGATCTGTGGCGCAATCAGGTCGACGGATCGCAGATCTTCAGCGGGGCCGACGACGGCCGAACTGGGAAGGATCGCCACCCCGAGGCCGGCGCGCGCATAAGCGATAGCCGACGGCATCTGGTTTGCCTCCAGCGCGAAATCGGGAGCGATACCCGCCTCTCGGCAGCCCCGTTCCACCAAGCTTCGCACTGTGGTCCCGTCGCTCATGGCGATGATCGGCATTGCGGCAAGTTCGTTCCACTTGAGGCTTGTGTCGTCTCCCAGAAAGTCGGTGGTGCCGAGTGCCACAAGCCGGTCGGTGAGAATGGGGTCGGCGGAAACCATCTCGGTGGAGGAAACATAGCCGATGCCGAAATCGACCTGGCGGCGGGTGACGCGCTCCACCACCTCGTCTCCCATCACGTCAACAATCGAGATCGAAATTCCCTCATGCTGCCGTGCGAATTGGGCGGCTGCCTCGGGCAACAGATAGGTGCACAACGAGGGCAGGGCGGCGATGCGCAGGCGGCCGCGTCGCAATTGCGTGTAATCCTGAACTTCCTGCACCGAACGTTGCAGATCGCCCACGATGCGGATCGCAGAAGAGAGGAACTCGCGGCCGGTCGGGGTCATCTCGACCGAGCGCGTGGTTCTGATCAAAAGCTGCATCCCGAGATCCTGCTCAAGCTGCGATATGAGCGAACTGAGCGCGGGTTGCGAAATAGCGAGGAACTGCGCCGCCTTCGTGAAATGACGGTGCTCGCAAACCGCGACAAACGCATGCAAATGTCGAAATTCAATCCGTTTTCTAGCCAAGACAGGTGTCCGTGTTCGTGAAAATTCAATCCGCTTGCGAAATAAATCCTCGCAATTCATTTGGCAGGCAAGAGGAAATCGGTGTCGGTCCGATGGCTCGGGTGTTCTGATGCTGTCGTTGCTGAAGGGAATCCGCGTTCTGGATCTGACCACGGTCGTCCTGGGGCCTTATGCCACGCAGATACTCGCCGATTTCGGCGCGGATGTAATCAAGGTGGAACCGCCCACGGGCGACGTCTTCCGTTCGGTCCGGCCCGGACATTCGAAGGATCTCGGCGCCGGGTTTCTCAACACCAACCGCAACAAGCGGTCGATCGGGATAGACCTGCGAAACGACGCCGGGCAGGAGGCGTTTCGGGGGCTGGTCCGTCAGGCGGACGTGGTGGTTCACAACATGCGTCCGAAGGCGGCCCGCAAGCTGGGTGTCGACTTCGACACGGTGAAGCGCCTCAATCCGCAGATCGTGTACTGCTTCGCCGCTGGCTTTGCCCATGGCAGCGAGCGGGAGGACGATCCCGCTTACGACGATACCATTCAGGCCGCCGCGGGCCTGGCCTATTTGAACAGCAATGCCGACGGAGAGCCGCGTTTCGTACCCACCATTCTCGCCGACAAGGTGGGCGGACTGCATCTTGCGCTGGCCGTACTGGCGGCACTGGCCTCTCCCGCCAGGGGGAGCAGGCCGCTGTGCATCGAGGCGCCGATGTTCGAAAGCCTCGTATCGTTCCTGATGGTGGAGCAACTGGCCGGGCGCACCTTCGACCCTCCGCTGGGCGGGATCGGTTATGCCCGTCTGCTGCCCGCGCATCGCAAGCCGTTCCGCACGAAGGACGGCTATATCAGCCTGCTTCCCTATACCGCTCAACACTGGAGCCGCTTTTTGCGACTGGTCGGACGCGATGATCTGTGTTCGGACCCGCGGGTGACCGATTCGGTGGAGCGAAGCCGCAACGTCGGCATGCTCTCTGCCATTATCGAAGAATTCACACCGCACCGCACAACGGACGAGTGGATCGCGCTTCTGCGAGAGCACGACATTCCCCACGCACGGGTGAACCGGATCGAGGATCTGCTGGACGATCCCGAACTGGGCGTTGCGGACATGATCACTCGGTTCGAGCATCCAACCGAGGGCACCCTCCTTTCCGTACGCTCACCGTTCAACGTTGTGGGGGAAGAGGCTCCGCTGGAGGATAAGTGCGCGCCGGCGCTGGGAGCTGACACGAGCGAAGTGTTGCGCGAGGCCGGGTTCGATGAGGCGGCTATTGCGCGATTGCTGGAGCAGGGCGGCGTTTACGGGCCGCAGCCGCAGGAAATGGTGGCGAAATGATGGGCCTTGTATCCGGCAAGCGCCATATGGCCTGCGTGCTGGCGGTCCTTTCGTCGGGCGTGGCGGGCTGTGTGAATGCCGACTTGCCCTCGTCGGCGGAGTTATCCGTTGCCCCCGCGCAAACCGCTGAGGTCCTGCAGGACGAACTGGCAC
This sequence comes from Aurantiacibacter xanthus, assembly GCF_003584015.1. Classification (GTDB taxonomy): domain Bacteria; phylum Pseudomonadota; class Alphaproteobacteria; order Sphingomonadales; family Sphingomonadaceae; genus Alteraurantiacibacter; species Alteraurantiacibacter xanthus. The sequence continues at coordinate 71,228 of NZ_QXFM01000144.1, read as the reverse complement.
ATTTGGTGGCCGCAGGGCGCATACCCGGCGCCATGGTGCGCATCGCGCGCGCTGACAAAACGCTGGCCGATGTGACAGTCGGCTACCGCGATCTCGCAGAGCGCGTTCCGCTTGGGCAGGACAGCATCTTTCGCTTCTATTCGATGTCCAAGCCGATCACTTCGGCAGCGATCATGATGCTGGTGGAAGAGGGCAAGCTCTCGCTCGATGATCCGGCGGCGGATTACCTTCCCGAATGGAGCGACATGCGCGTCTATGTCTCGGGCGGGCTGGAGGATATGGTGACGCAGCCGGCCCGGCGGTCGATCACCATTGCCGACCTGCTGACCCACACCTCGGGCATCACCTATCATTTCACCGGCGATACACCGGTTCATCAGTACTATCGCCGATACGGTGTGATGCGCGACACGCCAGTAGGGCGCAGGCCCGAAGACGGCCCACCCGCGCGCGATCTGGATGAACTGGTCGAGCGGCTGGGCCACGCGCCGATGCTGCACCAGCCGGGCGAGGAGTTCGCCTACAGCTATTCCACCACTGTGCTGGGTGCGATTATCGAGCGGGCGAGCGGAATGCGGCTCGACCGTTTCCTGCAAGAGCGTCTGTTCGTTCCGCTGGGTATGACCGACACAGGCTTTTTCGTAAGCGATGCCGATCTGCCGCGATTCATCACCCTTTACAGCGCAAACGAGGATGGATTGAGCGTGGTCGAGCTGCCCGCCAGCTCCGACTACCGTGACACGGCGCGCCTGCTGGACGGGGGCGGAGCGATTGCCGGGACCATGGACGACTATGTGCGCTTTGCTCAAATGCTGGCGAACGGCGGTATGCTGGATGGTCGGCGCATCCTGTCCGAACAAAGTGTCGCGGCGATGTTGGTGCCCCGCGTGAAAATCGGCGGGATGGGGGCGGAGACCACCTGGATCGGTTATGGCCTTGCGCTCGGTACGCCAGAGAGCGAGGCCGGCTTCGGATTGCCAGCGGGCGGCGGAAGCTGGTCGGGTTCTGGCAACACCTATTTCTTCATCGACCCCAAGCGCAAGGGTGTTGCCGTGCTGATGACGCACTTCCTCGACGGCGCCCAGGTGCAGGGCGAACTGCGCGATCTCGTCAACCGCAGTTACTATAGCCTGGTCGCAGGCGATTGATGCTGGCGCTGGTCGGCCTCCTGACGATTGTCGCCGCGCTGGTGGCGATCCTCAGCAAGCGGCTTTCGCCGCTGGTGGCGCTGGTGCTGTTCCCGCTGCTGGCCGCGTTGTTGCTGGGCATGGGAGATGAGGTCGGCGGCTTCATGGCCGATGGCATGGTGACGGTGGCGCCGATGGCGGCGATGTTCCTGTTCGCGATTCTGTTCTTCGCGATCATGGCAGAGGCGGGCCTGTTCGCGCCAATGGTGAACGCTATCGTGCGGCTGACGCGCGACCATCCGCCTTATGTGGCTGTCGGCACGGCAGTGCTCGTCTCCATCGTTCACCTCGACGGTTCGGGCGCCTCGACCTTTCTCATAGCCGTACCGGCGTTGCTGCCCGTCTATGACCGTCTCGGCATGGATCGTCGCATGCTGGTGTGCATCGTCGCGATGGCGGCGGGAGTGGGCAACATGCTGCCGTGGGGCGGGCCAACGCTGCGCGCGGCGGCAGCGCTGAACATCGAGGTGATGGTGCTGTTCCAGCCGCTGATCCCGGTCTACCTCACCGGGCTGGCAGGCGTGCTGGCGTTCTCGTGGTGGCTCGGCGTCCGGCAATGCCGGGAGGTCGTCAGACCGGCAGGCGGCTCAGCGGCTGACCGGGCAGCGAGCAAGGGCGGGGCTGGGGACGGGGCTCCCCAACCTGTCAGGCTCGACTGGCGCTTCGCGGTAAACCTGCTGACGGTCATCGCGGTGATCGCGTTGATGCTGTCCTCCCTTCTTCCGCCTGCGGTGGCCTTCCTGATCGGTGCTGTCGTCGCGATGATCGTCAACCTGCCAGGCGCGGAAAAGCAGCGCGAGGCAATCCAGCGCCATGCGCCCGCGGCGATCTGGATGGTGGCGATCCTGTTCGCGGCGGGCGCCTTCACCGGCATTCTGCGCGGTTCCGGGATGCTGGATGCAATGGCGAACCAGGGTGCCGCGCTGCTGCCGCAACAGGCCGCGGCGAGGTTGCCGGTGGTGTTGGGATTCGCGTCCATGCCGCTCAGCCTGCTGTTCGATCCCGACAGCTTCTATTTCGGGGTGCTGCCGGTGCTGGCAAGCATTGGCGAGGCTGGCGGGGTGCCCGCCGCAGAGATGGCGCGGGCGGCTCTCGTCGGGCAGATGACCACCGGCTTCCCGGTCAGCCCGTTGACGCCTGCCACCTTCCTGCTGGTGGGGCTTGCGGGCGTCGATCTGGGCGATCACCAGCGCTATGCGATTCCGTGGCTGTTCGCGCTCAGCGCAATCATGACAGTTGCCGGGATTTTATGCGGAGTGATCCAGCTATGACCGCCGTGGAGATCGTCGAAGTTTCGCCGCGCGATGGCTTGCAGAACGAAAAGCGGGTTCTGTCTACCGCCGACAAGGTGGCCCTGATCGACAGCGCGGTGGCGGCAGGCACGCGGCGCATCGAAGTGGCGAGTTTCGTCCATCCGAAGCGGGTTCCGCAGATGGCCGACGCCGAGGACCTATGCGCCGCGCTGCCCCGGAAAATGTCAGCAACGACGATTGGCCTCGTCCTCAACCGGCGGGGCGCGGAGCGTGCGCTGGCCACACGGGTGGACGAGTTGGGGGCGGTAGCCTGCGCGTCTGACGGCTTTGGCATGGCCAACCAGGGCCGCACCGCCGAACAGACAGTAGATGATGCCATCGAGGTAATGGACATGGCACGTGCGGCGGGTCGGTGCACGCAGGTGACGATATCGGTCGCGTTCGGCTGTCCGTTCGATGGCGAGGTCGCGGTTGAGCGTGTCGTCGCTCTGGCGCGCCGTCTCGCTCAGGCCCAACCGCGCGAGATTGCCTTCGGAGACACGATCGGGGTGGCGACGCCCGCCCACGTCACAAGTCTTGTCTCGGCGTTGCGGTTGGCCGTTCCGGGTATCCCGCTGCGGATGCACTTCCACGATACGCGCGGCACAGCCATCGCGAATGCATGGGCATCGTTGCAGGCCGGGGTGAGGGTGCTGGACGCTTCGATTGGGGGGTGCGGAGGGTGTCCCTACGCGCCCGGCGCCAGCGGGAACGTGGCGACGGAGGACTTGCTCTATATGCTTGGCCGTACGGGCTTCTCGACCGGCATCGATCTTGAACTGACGAAGCAAGCCGTACCGTGGCTTGAAGCAAGGATCGGTCGCGAACTGCCGGGCCGTCAGGCGAAGGTGGCGCGTTTTCCGGCTTAGGAGATCCGCAAACGAGGGGGATGTGGGGGCACTTGCGCTTTGCAGCCTCCAGCCGCCGGTAAAGCCATTGGTGGCAGGCGAAGGCCGGGAGGCGTGGCGCTCCCGGCCTTGCGCATATCAGAACCGATTGGTCGGCACGGTCATGGCCGGCATTGCCACCTCCACACTGCCTGCGAATTCGCGTGAGGAATGCGCGAGGTGGAAGGTATATGTGCCCTCGGCGATGTTCCAGCCTCCAGCAGCCTTGCTGAAGGTGGCCATCATGCGCGGATCGACGAGGATCGCCACTTCGCTGCTCTCGCCTGGTTCCAGCTCCACCTTTTTGAACCCGGCGAGGCGGCGAGGGGCTTCGAGCCCCGGACCGGAGACGTAGATCTGTGCCACCTCCTTGCCTGCCACACTGCCGGTATTGGCAACCTCGAACCGCAATGTCACCGCGCTCCCGGCGGCATTGGCCGACAGGTCGCTCAGGCTGAACTGTGTGTAGGACAGGCCATGGCCGAACGGGAAAGCGGGCGCGTGACCGTTGGCGTCGAGCCATTTGTAACCGACCGTCGCTCCTTCGGTGTAGTGCACGTCGCCGTGCTGTGGCTCTTGCGGATGCGGCAGCTGGTCGAGGCTCTCGATAAAGCTGACGGGCAGGTGGCCCGATGGGTTGACCGCGCCGCTTATCACGTCGGCGATGGCTTGGCCGCCTTGTGTTCCGGGGAACCAGGCGGCGAGGATGGCGGCGACATCGTTGCGCCAGGGCGTAAGCACCACACCGCCCGTTTCCAGCACGACGACCGTGTTGTCATTGGCCTCGGCCACCCTCTGGATCAGCGCATCCTGATTGTCGGGCAGGGTTAGCGGGATGTCGATGCTTTCCGCTGCCCATTGCGTGGCGAAGACGATGGCAATGTCTGCGGTCTGCGCCGCACGGGCGGCGGCCGCCTGATCGTCACCTGTGACGAAAACGATCTCGGCGTTCGGATAGCGCGTGCGCAGCGCCTCCAGTGGGGAGAAGGGGTAGAACATCTTGGGGCCGGGCCACATGCGCGGCTCCGCTTCGGGCACGGCATTTCCGCCCACCGGGTAGACGAGCGAGGATCCTCCGCCTGCGAGCACGCCCCTGTCGGCATGACCGCCGATCACGGCGATACGGCGCGCGCTGGAGGCCAGCGGCAGCACCCCGTGATCGTTCTTCAGCAGCACGATCGAGTCGGCGGCGGCCCTGCGGGTGACCTCTGCATGCGACGCGAGCATTTCCGCTTCAAGGTCTGGCGGCGCCCCGGTCACTGGATGGTCGAACAGGCCGTGTTCGACCATCGCATAAAGGATACGCGAGACCGAGCGATCGACCAGCTCTTCGCTCACCTCCCCTGCGGCCAGCGCCTCTGCCAGCTTGGCCCCGAAATATTCCTCCTGGTCGAAGGGATAGCCGGATTGCTGGTCCTGCCCGGCCTTCAGTGCTTTTGCAGTGGAATGGGTAGCACCCCAGTCCGACATGACATAGCCGGGCCACTGCCAGTCATTGCGCAGCACGTCAGTGAGCAGCCAACTGTTCTCGCACGAGAAATCTCCATCCACGCGATTGTAGGAGCACATGACCGAACCGGCGTTGCTTTTCTCGATGGCGATCTTGAACGCCAGCAAGTCCGACATGCGGGCAGCGTCGTGATCGATGATCACATTGCCCGCATTGCGATCGGTTTCCTGATCGTTCAGCGCATAGTGCTTCACCGTGGCGATAATCTGGTTGGACTGGACGCCGGCCGTCGCCGAGCCGACGATCGTGCCTGCCAGCAGCGGATCTTCGCCACCATATTCGAAATTGCGCCCATTGCGCGGTTCGCGCTCCAGATTGACACCGCCCGCCAGCATGACGTTGAAACCGGACGCGCGGGCCTCGGCCCCGATCATCTGGCCCCCGGCGAAGGCGAGTTCAGGATCCCAGCTTGCCGCCACCGCAAGATTGGAGGGAAGGGCGGTACGCTCGCGCTTGTTCCGGGCGAAACCCTGCGTGGCCACGCCGATGGCCGCATCCGTTTGCCACTGTGGCGGAATGCCCAGCCGGGGGATGCCGGGCACATAGCCCGCCGACCCTTCGCGTGCCTCTGCCGGAGGCGTAAAACCGCGCGGCGGGAAGGCAGTGCCAAAATAGCCCATCATCAAGGTGATCTTCTCATCAAGCGTCATCTGTTCGATGAGGAGATCGACACGTGCCTCCGATGGAAGGTCGGTGTTCATCCACGCGCGATCCTGCGCGGCCTGCACCACGGGCGCGGCCTGTTGGCCCAGGGCTGGCGTGAGGGATACCGTTGCGGCTCCAGCCAGCAAGGCTGCGCCTATCCATCTGTATGCTGTCATCTTGTCCTCCCACTGAGCGACCGGCTCATCTTGGCGCCGCACGGCGCCACCGGCCTTCGCAATCGCTTCGGGCTCGCGCGTTGGCGGCGATGCCCGAGCCTTTCGGCAAGGCATCGGTTTTGTGGGAGTCAGGGTAATAGGACAAGTTGATTTCGGTTATCGATTAATCGTGATTTCAGATTAAATACGATCGTTCTTATTTAGAACGTATGCTTATCAATATATCTGGAAATTCGATTTCCTTATAGGACTGTCTCTCCCTCATCTTGTCTTGGCAGAGTGGCCAGGGGGCATTTGGCTTTCAACACGAAAGACCAGCCCTGAAGCCGCCAGTGCGATGCAGGAATATGCGTCGCAAGGGAATGGAGAGGGCAAAAATGAAACCAGTTGCACGCCAGAAGTCCGTCCTGTGCGCCTGCGTGAGTAGCGGAGTGCTCGCGCTGATGATGGCTGCCGCGCCGGCCCATGCGCAGGATCCTGCCGGTGTGTTCGACGAGCATGCTCAGGATGAGGATTCCGATGACGTCATCGTGGTGACCGGCACGAACATCCGCGGCGTCGAGGCGGTCGGCAGCGAGACGATCTCGCTGGGCCGCGAACAGATCCTGCAGAGCGGCAGGGCCAATGCGGCCGACGTGGTTCGCACTCTGCCCCAGGTGCGTGATCTGGGCGAATTTCGCGAAGGCGGGACGCAAGGCGGCAACAATAACCAGCAGGGCAATGCCATCAACCTGCGTGGTCTGGGGCAGGCGGCGACACTGATTCTGGTGGATGGTCGCCGGATTGTGAATACCGGCGCATCGCAGACTTTCTTTGAGGCCAACGCCATCCCGATGGCGGCGCTCGAACGGATCGAGGTGGTCGCGGACGGGGCCTCCGCAGTCTATGGCTCGGATGCGGTCGCAGGCGTCGTCAACTTTGTCATTCGCAAGGATTACGAAGGCGCCGAAGTTACCATGCGAGCCACCAACAACAGTGGCGGTTGGGAATATACGCCCGGCATCACTGCGGGCACGTCGTGGGAAGCGGGTGGTCTCGGCCAGGGCAATATCCTGGTGAGCTACGAATATTCGCACCGCGAGGCCTATCGCCGTTACCAGAACCCGTATTTGCGACAGGATCGCTCGCCCTTCGGCGGGTTCGACGCCCGGCTGAACGGCACGGACGCGACAGCCGGCTACAACGGCAATATCGTCGTGCCGACCGTCGATCCGGATGGCCCCTTCGGTCCGGCCCAGCCCCCGCAGAATCAGCAGATCCCCGCAGCGGGTGCCAACATTTATTACGGGATTCCTTCCGGCACGAACGAAAACCTGTCAGCCGGCGATCTCCTGTTCAACAATCCCTCCCTGCTCGATTCCGCCCTTTTCAACGATTACACCGGCGAAATGGAGCGCCACCAGGTCGCGATATTCTTGAATCAGAGTATCGGCGACCGGATCGAGTTCTTCGCGCAGGGGAGCTATAACAATCGCAGCACAGTCTCGCAGACCTCGCAGGGGGTCATCGCCAATGTGCAGCTTAAACCAGTCCTGTACGATCCGCAGACAAATACCCCCACCGGCACGCCCAATCCCTATTACATCGACGGGCTGACCAACGGGCCGTTGTCCGTGCAGTACAATATGCTCCAAAGTGTCGGCACGAACAACTGGACCGGCGAGAACGAATCCTACAACATTACCGCGGGTCTGAAGGCGGAACTGCCGTTCGGATGGGACGGCGAAGTCTATTACACCTACGGCCGCGACGAGGCCTGCAATTACTGCCAGCTGGGTACGAACATCAACCTTGCCGCGCTCCAGTACCAGATCGACATCGGCGCCATCAATCCGCTGAACAATGTCGATCGCCTGGGGGGAGAGGTTATTTCCCGTTTCACTGGCGACAATATCCAGCGCAGCGGCAATGGTCTCGATGACTTCGTTATCAAGATAAATGGCCCGCTTTTCGCACTGCCGGCAGGGGATGTTCGCGCCGCGGTGGGTGGTGAACACAACCAGGTCTATAACTACAATATCAACGGCGCGAACCGGCCTTACACCAACGAATTCGTGCTCGACACGGATGAGACGAGCAGCCGGGGAAAACGGACCATCAAATCCGCCTTCGCCGAACTTTATATTCCGATCATCGGGGATGCCATGAACGTCCCGCTGGTCCAGTCGCTGACAGTCAGTGCGGCAGTGCGTTACGACCACTACTCGGACGTGGGCAGCACCACCAATCCCAAGTTCAGCGCCACCTGGAAAATCAGCGACGCGCTTAGCCTGCGCGGGTCGTGGGGCACCTCGTTCCGTGCGCCCAACCTGCCGGACGTCAACCCGACGGCGATTTCCAGCGGGGGTGCTTTCCCCTTCTTCTACACCGGTGCCGATCCGCGTTTTCCGCAAGGACCGATCAGCGTTGGCTACGTCACGGGGGCCAATCCCGACATCAAACCCGAAAGCGCGACGAATTGGCAGATCGGCTTCGATTTCGAGCCTCTCGACCGGTTGCGTCTGTCGGCAACCTATTACAATATAGCGTACGAGGACCGGATTGCCGGGCCGGATGTGTTCGGAGCGTTCTTTAACCCGACCACCTATCCCGACTATCTCGGCTATGCGCAGTTCATCTTCCCGATCAACAACCCGGCCACCTGTGTCAACGGCGACTTGTCGACCTACGATCCTGTGCTGGGGGGTTATCTGGGGCGGACGCTGCTTTACGTAAACGGCCTGAACGATCCGTGTTCGATCGACGTGTTGCTGGACGGCCGGAACACCAATCTTGCCGCCACCAGGCAGGACGGGATCGATGCCCAGATCGACTATTTCCATCCAACCCCATGGGGCGGGCTTTCGTTTAACCTGGCCGCCAATGCGGTGCTCAGCAACGAACAGCAGGTGGTTGAGGGCGAACCGTTTATCGACCGGACGGGTTTCTATTCCTCGCCGATCAAATGGCGCGGGCGCGGTTCGGTGGGGGTGAATTACGGCAGGTTCAATGCCACGCTGTTTGGAAACTACACCGGCGCCTATACCAACGATCAGGCGGTCAATGCCCAGAACCAGGCGATCGCCCCGGTGGAGATCGATCCCTATGTCACGCTCGACCTGAGCCTGGGTTACAGGGGCGATGGTTTCGGAAGCGGAAGCGGCTTCGTGAAGAGCTACCGCGCGGGGATCAACATCCAGAACCTGACGGACCGCGATCCGCCGCTGGTCTTCACCACCGGCGGGGTATTCAACCCGACCTATTCCAACCCGTTCGGGCGGACCTTTACCTTCACCCTTTCGGCCGGTTTCTGAACGCCGCGCTCCTCAATCCTGCGGACGCGCCGCAACAGGCCGCCGCCTTCAAGACGAACCTGTTTCCCTGGAGACTGTACCATGACCAGAACATCGATCCTCTCCCTCTTGCTGGCGGGGGCTTGCCTGGCAGTTCCGCAACTGGTCCTGGCGCAAACGACGCAGGTTACCATCGCAAGCGGAACGATCAGCGGCAGCTCGGAAGATGGCGTGCTGAGCTGGAAAGGCGTGCCTTTCGCGCAGCCGCCAGTGGGCGACCTTCGCTGGCGCGCGCCGCAGCCTGTCCAGCCGTGGAGCGGGGTTCGTGAGACCACGCAATACAGCAACGATTGCATGCAGGTCCCCTTTCCCAGCGATGCGGCGCCGCTCGGCACCGAACCGGCGGAGGATTGCCTTTACGCCAACGTCTGGCGTCCTGCTCAAGGCGGTGACGATCTTCCTGTGATGGTATGGATCTACGGCGGCGGGTTTGTGAACGGCGGGGCGTCACCACCGACATATTCCGGCGCCAACCTTGCGCGGCAAGGGGTTATCTTCGTTAGTTTCAACTATCGCCTTGGCAGGTTCGGCACCTTCGCTTTCCCACAGCTCTCCGAAGAGAACCCCGATGGCGTTCTCGGCAGCTATTTCATGCTCGATCAGGTCGCGGCGCTGCAATGGGTGCAGGAGAATATCAAGGCCTTCGGCGGCGATCCCGACAATGTGACGATCATCGGCGAAAGCGCTGGCGGCATGTCGGTGCACAATCTCGTGACCTCGCCGCTGTCGCAAGGCCTGTTCGAGCGTGCGGTGGTGATGTCGGGCGGGAGCGCGCAATCCGATGGAGGCAACAGGCTGGCGGATATCGAGCAGTTCGGGGTGAACCTTGCCCGGCAATACGGCATCGATCCGGATGCGTCGGATGCACTCGACCGCTTGCGGGCCCTGTCGGCTGAGCAAGTCACCGATGGGTTGAGCATGATGGCGCGAGGCGACGGCCCGCCGACCTATGCCGGTCCGTTCGTCGACGGCACCGCGCTGGTCGATCTCGACGAAGCCTATGCCAGTGGTAAGTTCGCGCGGGTGCCGATGATGATCGGTGCCACCAGTGCGGATATGGGCGGCAAGAGCGGGTTCATGATCGCCGGCGCGCGCGATGCCTCCAGCATGCTTGCCGACATGGGCATTCCCGTCTGGCACTATCGCTATTCGTATGTGGCGGATTCGATCGGTCGTCCCGGCGCGCAGCACGCGGCCGAGATCCCCTATTTCTTCGATACCACGGCAATCAAGTATGGCGACGCTACCACCGAGAAGGACATTGCCGCGGGCAAGCTGGTCAGCAGCTACCTGCTCAATTTCGTGAAGACAGGCGATCCGAATGGACCGGGCCTTGTCTACTGGCCGCAGCACACCCGCGCAGGCGATGAGATCATGGATTTCGCGGTGAGCGGGCGGGCGGAGCCGCAACGCGACCCATGGGGGCCGGAAATCGAGGAAGAGCGCCGCGCGATCCAGGTCGCGCTCGCGTCCGGCAAATACAACAGCCTGACGACCCCGCTCGGCCAGATGCTGGATGATCCGCAGGCGCACGCGATCCTCGAACGTTACCTGCCGGAACTGGTCAATTCCGAACAGATTGGCATGGCGCGGGGGCAGAGCCTTTCCGCGCTGTCGGTATACCTGCCGCAGGTGCTGACCGATGAGATGATGGCGCGGATCGACACGGAACTGGCCGCCGTGCCGATGTCTCCGCAATAAGGTTCGTGCCCGTGAACACCCGGTTGCCCGGCCTCCCGGTTCGGCCGGGCAACCTGCCTTACGTTATCCCTTCGCGTGAGGCTTCATTACCTCGTTGATCGACCCGGTGGTGGCAGAGAGGAAGGGATGTTTACGCCTTCCAACGTGGAGGCGCGGCTTTCGGCTTTCGTTTTCTTCATCGCCCTATGGTTGCGGCGGCATCGTGGCCGCGTGATGATGCCGGAGGTGGCCAATCTCGCGGCCTGTCTGCTGCTTGTGCCTGGCCTTTTCCTGAGTGAGCGCGAACACCATCCAGCAGGTGCGCGGATACACTGGCGACAGCCCTTTGCGCCCCATTGGTGCAAATATTCAACATCTTCCGAGGCTTCATCGAGCCGACCGTTGGTGCGGTGGTGTTCCGCGCTGGCGTGGAATGTCGCCCCGTCGCCCACGCCAGTTGCGTGCGCCCTGAACAGTCCAAATCCCACCTCTCGAACGGACCGCCTCCCAAGGTGAGGTTGCGTCTGGCGCCTCGCCCGGCGTCGATCGGCGGCCCTGCCTGTACCCCCGCAGGGTGACTTGCTGATCGGATGGGTGAGGGGGACTATTCCTCAAGTCAAAAAGACACGCAGGTCAGGAACGGATCATCAACCTACCGAAACATAGGGGGGAATTCGGGAATGAGAAACGTAGTATTGCTGGCAGGCGTCTCGCTTGCGGCCTTTGCCGGGTTTCCCGCGATGGCGCAGGTCGAGCCGAAAGCTGCCTCGGGTCAACTCGGTACGATCGTTGTGACAGCGACGCGCCGCTCGGAATCGATCGAGCGTACCCCGGTCAGCGTGGCGGCGTTCGACGAAGAAACCATGGAAGTCGTAGGCGCGAAGAAGATCGATGATCTCGTCAGCCTGACCCCCGGCCTAGAACTGGGGCGGACCGTAACCGGATCGAACAACATCTCCATCCGCGGGATCTCCTCGGGGGCCGGTGCGGGGACCACGGGGGTCTACGTCGACGACACCCCGATCCAGGTCCGCAATCTGGGCTACGGCGCGGGGACGGCCTTCCCGGAGATTTTCGATCTTGAGCGGGTCGAAGTGCTGCGCGGGCCGCAAGGCACCTTGTTCGGCGCCGGGTCGGAGGGTGGCACCGTCCGCTTCATCCAGACCGCGCCCAACATGGACAACTGGTCGGGCTATGCGCGCACGGAGATTTCCACCACGCACAATGGCGATGAATCCTATGAGGCGGGCGCCGCAATCGGCGGGCCGATCATTCCGGGCGTGCTCGGTTTTCGCGGGCATGTCTATTACCGCAAGGATGGCGGATATGTGGATGCGGTATTGGCCGATGTTGCTCCGGCCACCGACAGCAGCGGCAATCCGCCGGCGCCGGAGTATCCTTATGGCAACCTCGTCGACTTTACGACAACGCAGGTTTTGCGGGAGGATACCAACAGTTCGGATGCACTGACCGCGCGCCTCGCGCTGGAATTCCAGCCGACCGACTGGCTCAGCATCACGCCATCCGTCAGCTATCAGCGTCTGCGCCGCGATGACGGGCTGGGAGCCTTCTGGATCGCGGGGTCCGACCTTGACGATGCCGACTATGTGCGGCGGGTGAACTTCCAGGGCGATCCTGCTTCGAACCCGCTTTTTACCCAGGTCGATATTCCCGATCTTGAATCGGCGAACGACACATTCTGGCTATACTCTCTGGATACCGAGATTGATCTGTCGGATAGTGTCCAGCTCATCAGCAACACGTCGTATTTCGATCGCGATAGCGAGACCTTTATCGACTTCACCGTTATCGACGCTTTCCAGTTTGCCTTCGAGTTCTTCGTACCCGAAGGCTACAAGTCTGTTTCGGCCTATGGTGTGTCGCAGGAAAATTTCGTTCAGGAAATTCGCCTGCAATCGTCCGACACGTCGTCACCCTTCAATTGGGTGATCGGCGGCTTCTACTCGGAGAACAAGCAGGGTTCGACGCAGAACATCGGCAACAACTTCGTGGCCAACCTCCCGGTTCTCCCGCTCTATGGCGGCGTGGCGGGCGGCAATCCGTTCGGGCCGGGCTCCTCGGCAATCGAGAACGCCTTCGGGACCCCGCTCGTGGGAGCCAAAAACAGCTCCTATATCGAGAACCGCGATCTGACCGAGAAGCAGCTGGCCGGTTATGCTCAGGTCGAATACGAGGTCGTTGAGGATCTCACGCTTATCGCCGGCGTCCGCGTCGCAAAGAACGATCTCGAGCTGGACGCCACGTTCCGCGGCCCCCTCAACAACGACAATGCTCCTTACGGTGCGCCGTGTCCGGCGGGGGAGACCTGCACCATCAGCTCTGGAACCTACGCGCCGGTCTATGTCGATACGACAGGGTTCAAGAACTCGGAAACGGCTGTCACGCCCAAATTCGGGATCTCCTGGCAGGCGACGCGGGACCATCTCTTCTATGGCACGATTGCCAAGGGCTTCCGCCCGGCGGGCGTAAACGCGCGCGTTCCGGCGCAGTTCTGCGGGCCTGACCTCGCAAACATCGGTTATGTCGATGGGCAGGGCAACCCGACACAGCCGGGAAGCTATGGTTCGGACTCGGTCTGGAGCTATGAAGTCGGCTCGAAGAACCGCTTGGCCAACGGCCGCGTGGGCATTGATGTCAGCGCCTATTACATCAACTGGTCGAATATCCAGAACAGCGTGTTCCTGCCCACCTGCCTCTATGTCTTCGTCGACAATCTGGGCGATGCAACGTCGAAGGGCGTCGATCTGGCTGTGGACCTCGAACCTATCGACGATCTGCGTATCGGCGGAACGGTGGGCTATAACTCGACGACCTACGATGACGATGTCGTTACCCCCGATGGCACGGTTCTGGGCGCGGCAGGAAGCCCCATCGGGGCGACGCGGCCCTGGCGTTTCTCGCTCTATAGCCAGTACAACCTCGACCGGTTCTACGCCCGCGCGGACCTTTCGCACCTGACCAGGGCCCACGAATATGGCGAAACCGATCCGGCATCGCCGCAGTTCGATCCGCGTTCGCGCCCCGATGCTGCCTACACCACGATCAACCTTCGTGTCGGGGCAGAGTTCGGGAATGTCGATGCGTCGGTCTTTGTCGATAACCTTACCAACGCCTCGCCGCTGTTCGGCCTCGACGCCCAGTTCAACAACGTGGTCTATACAGCGTCGTCGCTGCGGCCGCGTACGCTGGGGCTGACGGTTTCGTATCGCTACTGATGCAAAATGTCAGGGAGCCGGCCATTGCCTTGCAGTGGCGGCTCCCGGCATTCCGGAAAGGACGGAGATACTGTCATGACAGTTACCTCGCGCGATACGGCCAGTTCGCATCCACAAGACACCGATCCCAGGCTTAGCCGCGTGATGGGCACGTTCTCGCTCACCATGTTCGGGCTGGCCTATCTGGTGCCTCTGACCGTCTTCACGACCTTTGGCACGGCAACGGAGATAACGCAGGGTCATCTCCCGCTCGCCTATGTCATCACGACAATCGCGATGCTTTTCACCGCGCTGAGTTATGCTGCACTTGTCCGCAAGATCCCCTCGGCCGGATCGGCCTTCGCCTATGTCTCGTCGGCCTTCGGCCGGCGAACCGGGTTCGTGACAGGGTGGACCTTGTTGCTCGACTATCTGCTGCTGCCGGCGATCAACTACCTGATCATCGGTATCTATCTCAACGCACAGTTCCCCGCGATTCCGAGCGCGATCTTCATAGTGGCGGCCATCGCCCTGGTCACAACGCTGAATATCGTCGGGGTCGACGTGGTGAAGCGTGCCAGCCTGATTCTGGTGGTCGGCCAGATCGTCTTCGCGGTAGCCTTCGTCGCGATCGTATTCCTGCGTGAGGAGACGGTGCCGGTGATCGCGCCTTTCTATTCCCCGGGCCTCGAATGGAACGGGTTGTTGGCCGGTGCCGCGATCCTGTGCCTTTCGTTCCTGGGCTTCGATGCAGTCTCGACACTGTCGGAAGAGGCCCGCGATCCGCAGCGCACCGTGCCTCGGGCGATTTTGCTGACCGCGCTGATCGGCGGTGCGCTGTTCATCGTGCTGTCCTATGCGGGCGCGCTGGTAATCGGGGATTGGCACCATTTGGCGTCGGCCGATACGGCAGGGCTGGAGGTGATGGCCCCGCTCGGACCCGTCATCTCGGCAGCCTTCATCGCGGCCTATCTCGCCGGGTGCATCGCTTCTGCCATTGCTTCGCAGGCCAGCGTCTCGCGGGTGCTGTTTGCAATGGGCCGGGAAGGGCAACTGCCAAAGGCCTGGTTCGGGCACCTCGATCGGCGCTTCAGTACCCCGACCTATGCCATTCTCACCGTGGCGCTCTTTTCGCTGGTCGCCGTTGTTGCCTCCCTGGAAAGCCTCGCTTCGCTGATCAGCTTCGGCGCCCTGTTCGCCTTTTCCATGGTCAACCTCTCGGTGCCTGTCATCTTCCGCGACCGTCTTGAGCAGAGGTCCGCTGTCTCGGTGCTGCGATACCTTGTATGCCCGATCATCGGCTTGCTGCTTACCATCTGGCTGTGGTTCAGCCTGTCGTGGCTGGCGCTGACGGTTGGCTTGCTGTGGCTGGGTGTCGGGCTTATCACGAGTTTCGCGCGCAAGTCCTCTTCATCGGCTTTGTCGCAGCCGGGGTGATCGTAATCGTGCAGGCAAGGTGTTGCATCGGATGAATCAGCCGGAAAGCCCTCCGAAACGTCGCAGGCCGCGCCGCGGCGATGACCCGGATCCGTTGCTGGAGAGTGTATCGGCCCCGCTTGCACTGGCGATTTCGTCTGTCGGCTCGAACGGGTTTGGGGAGCGTCTGGCCGATATGCTCGAAGGGCTAAGCGGCTATACCTCGACCGTCGTTGCTGCCCTTTCCGAGAGCACCAAGCCGGTGCGGCTGTTCAGCAATCTCAATGCGGAGGAAGAGGGGACAACGCTGCGCCCCTATTTCGATGGCACCTACCTGCTCGATCCCTGGTACAACATGGCCAGTTCCCAGATCGAGGACGGTGTCTACCGCTTCTCCGAATGCGTGCCCGACGGCTTTCGCAAGAGTGAGTACTACCTCACGTTCTATGCCACGACCGGCCTGACCGACGAATGCGGGATATTCGTGCGCCTGAGCAAGCAGATCTGCCTGGTGACGATGTTGGGAATTCGCGCCTCGGAAGAGGGGGACAGGAAGCGCGGCCAGCTCAGCGAATTGCGGGCGCTGTTCCCGGCAATTCGGGAACTGATGTATCGGCAATGGTCAAGCCTTTCGACCATCGCATCCAATTCTGCCGAGAACCTGCAGAGCATGTGTCGGGCACGCGGGCTTGTCGGCCGCGAGGTGGAAGTGACCGGGCACCTGTTGCGCGGCTTCTCGAACAAGATGATCGGCCGCGAACTGGGGATCAGCCACGAGACGGTGAAAGTCTACCGCAAGCGGATCAATCGCAAACTGGGAACGCGCAGCACGCGGGAGATCTATTCGATGTTCTTCCGCAAGAATTTCTAAGCGCGCGTCCCCTGCGCGCTCACGATGCTGCAGCCCTCGACATCAGTTGCCCCGAAACATCCTCGATGGCCTGATCGAGACTATCGACAAGCGTATCCACCTGTTCGCGCGAGATGATCAGGGGCGGTGACAGAATGATCGTATCACCGACCGGGCGCACGATGACGCCATAGTCGCGGGCCCGGCCGAACACCACTTCGGCGGCGGCAAGGTCCGGCGGGAAATTGCGTTTGGCATCGCGATCCGACACCAGTTCGACCCCCGCCATCAGATGATCTCCGCGTATATCGCCCACAACGTCATGGCGCGAAAGGCGCTTCAGCTGCTGCTGGAGATAGGGCCCGGTATCGCGAACCTTGCCGAAGATGTCTTCCCGCTCGTACAGCTCGATGGACTTCAGCGCCGCGGCGCATGAGACCGGGTGGCCCGAATAGGTGAAGCCGTGGCTCAACACCCCGCCGGGCCCCTGCGGCTTGCTGATCACCTCATACATCCGCTCGGAGAACACCGCCGCGCCGATCGGACAATAGCCCGAACTCAGCCCCTTCGCGGTGATGAGGATATCGGGCACATGGCCGAACCGGTCTTCCGAGGCGAACCAGTGGCCGAGCCTGCCAAAACCCGTGACGACTTCGTCGGCAATGTAGAGAATGTCGTTTTGCTGGCAGACCTCGGCCATCCGGCGGTGATAGCCTTCGGGTGCCACGAGCACGCCGCCAGCCCCCATCACCGGTTCGGCGATAAAGGCGGCGATGTTGTCCGCGCCCAGTTGCTCGATCCGATGGCGGGCTTCGTCGATCAGGAAATCGCAGAACTGCGCTTCGTCCATGCCTTCGGGTCGGCGATAGCAATTGGCCGCCGACAGATGATGGACGATGTCCTCGGCAATTCGGTCGAAGCCGTAGTGGATGCCGTGAATGCCAGTCAGCGCTGCGGCGAAATAGGTCGAACCGTGATAGCCGCCGTTGCGGGCGAGGATCTTCTTCTTCTTCGGCTTGCCCAGCCGGTTGAAATAGTAATGCGCCAGCCGGATCGCCGTGTCGTTGGCAGTGGAGCCGCCCGTGGTGAAGAAGACGTGGTTGAGGTCTCCCGGCGTGCGCTCGGCCAGTTGCCGGGCGAGCAGCGCGGCGGGCGTGTTCGTCGAATGGCCGAAGGTGTTGAAATAGCCCAGTTGCTGCGCCTGATCGCCCATGGCCTGGGCAATTTCGCTTCTGCCATGGCCAAGGTTCACACACCACAGGCCGGCAATACCATCAAGGTAGGAGCGCCCAGCCTCGTCGACGATGTACATCGCATCGCCATGGCTGACGACCTGGCTGCCGCTATCCTGAAACGTCGTGAAGTCGGTGTAAGGATGCAGGAAGTGATCCCGATCAGCACGCCAGGCATCCGATTTCGCGGTACTGTCCATTACTTCGCTCCCAAAAATACATCAGCAGGATTTCTTGGTGCCGAGACTAATGCGCATGGAGAATGCCGATAGTCCCCCCAAAGGGGTATGCGAGGGGCGTGGCATGCGGTGCAGATGTACCCTCTCGGGGTAGCTTGAAAGCCGGTCGCTCAAGCGGTCACACTGGAGCTTTGCACCAGAGCAGCACAAGGACGCGGTAGATGAGCGATGATCCCAAAATTGACGGCGCACGGCTGTGGGACAGCCTGATGCAAATGGCGGCAATCGGCGCGACCGACAAAGGCGGCTGCAATCGGCAGGCCCTGACCGATCACGACAAGGAAGGGCGCGATCTGTTTGTGGCATGGGCCGAGGCCGCCGGGTGTTCCATCACCGTGGACGCGATCGGCAACATCTTCGCCCGGCTGGAAGGCAGCGATCCTTCCGCAGAGCCGGTCCTGATGGGCAGCCACCTCGATACTCAGGCAACCGGAGGCAAGTTCGACGGGGTCTATGGCGTGCTCGCAGGGCTGGAAGTGGTGCGCACGCTGGTCGATGCGCAGGCGCGCTTTGCGAACCCTTTGGAAGTTGCCGTCTGGACCAACGAGGAGGGATGCCGGTTTGCTCCTGCCATGCTGGGATCGGGCGTGATGAGCGGCACCTATTCGCTCGAAGATGCCTACGCCGCGACCGACAAGGAAGGCTTGCGCCTGGGCGACGAGCTGGAGCGGATCGGCTATCGCGGCGAGGTTCCGGCCTCGCCAAGGCCCTATGCCGCGATGCTCGAAGCGCATATCGAGCAGGGGCCGATCCTCGAGGCAGAGGAAAAGACCATCGGAGTGGTGACCGGCATTCAGGGCGCCCACTGGTTCGATCTGAAGGTAATCGGGCAGTCCGCCCACGCAGGGCCGACCCCGATGACCATGCGCAAGGACCCATGGCGCGCAGTTGCGCCCATCGTATCGCAGGTGCTGGCGCTGGCCGATGCACAGGCGCCCTGGGGGCGGGCGACGATTGGCGATATCTCCGCGCGACCGGGCGCGCGCAACACGGTGCCGCACACGCTCTCGCTCAGCCTCGACATCCGCCATCCCGATGCCGATGTGCTTGCCGCGATGGAGGCGGACATGCGCCGGATCATCGAGACGGCCTGTGCCGAGGCCGAGGTGGACTTCGCGCTCGAAGAGGTGTGGCACATGCCGCCGACCGCCTTCGCGCCGCATCTGGTGGATGCGATAGAGCAGGCTGCCGGAGCGCTCGGCTATGCGCATATGCGGCTGGTCAGCGGGGCAGGGCACGACAGCCTCCACACCGCGCAGTTTGCGCCCACCGCGATGATCTTCGTGCCCTGCGCCGATGGCCTTAGCCATAACGAGCTGGAGTCGGCGGAACCGGCAGACCTCGAAGCGGGCGCGAACGTGTTGTTGAAAGCGGTGGCAACGCTTGCCGGGGTGACAATCGGCTAGCGGATCGATTGCTCCCCGGAAAAAGGCCGCCTTTTCCGGGGAGCAACAGGTTTGCCGATTATTCGGCCTCGAACACCGGACGGCCTGCGAAATAGGTCGCCTTGATCCCCATGTCGAAGATCTGCGGGTCGACCGGCTCGCCCACCGTTCCACCAAGGATGACAAAGTCGGCCCACTTGCCTTGGGTGATCGAGCCGATCTGATCGCCCCAGCTCGTCGTTTGCGCGGGCGAGAGCGTGTAGGCCTTAAGCGCCTGCGCGAAGGTCAGCGCCTGCTCGGAGTGCCACGGCTCTCCCTCGTTGAAGCCGACGTGGTTGGTGCGATACATCGCATCGCCCATCTGCTTGAGCGGATCGAGGTACATCGAGGTCGTGCCGTCGGCACCGAACATGACCGTGGCGCCGGTGTCGATCAGCGACTGCCAGGTATAGGCGCGGTCTTCGCGTGCCGGTTCGATCCGTTCCTCGATATAGGCCACGGCCTTGGTCATGTGGTTCGGCGTCATCGAGGCGACCACGTTCAGTTCGTTGAAGCGCGGCAGGTCTTCCTTGCTCAGCAGTTCGACATGCTCGATCCGCATCGGCAGCGTCGCGGTGCTGCCGGCGCGGGCCTTCTCATAGGCGTCGAGCGAGGCATGGACAGCGCCGTCGCCGATCGAGTGAATGGCGACCTGAAACCCGCCAGCTTCCAGTGCCGAGACCTCTGTCGCAAGATCTTCCGGCTCGACGAACCATGCGCCGGTCCACCCCGGCTGGTCGCGGTAGGCGTCAAGCAGAACGGCGGTATGAACCGACAGGACACCGTCGTTGATCAGCTTGACGAAGCCCATTTCGAACAGCGGCCCGACCTCGTCCTCGAAGCCGGTTGCTTCGACCAGAGCGCGCACGCGCTGCTGCTCGGCGTGCAGGTTGGCGACCTTTTCCTCCATGCTGCCGGGCTGGCGCATCGGGTCCTTGGCCGGATCGAAGCCGCCGAAGAAACCATGCCACATGCGCATCGTCAGGCCGCCATCCTGCAACACATGCAGCCAGTCGTCATAGGCGGCCATGTTGTGCATGCCGGTGATGCCGAGGCTGTTGGCATAGTGGATCGCGGCGGGCAGCGCGGCATAGCGTTGCTCGTCGGTCGGGCGCGGGATGAGCGCGCGCACGAGGTCTACCGCGCCTTCCTTCAGGATACCGGTGGGCTCGCCCGTTTCGGGGTCGACCACGATCTGTCCGCCCGGCGGAACCGGCGTATCGGCGGTGATACCGGCCAATTTGATCACGGCGGAGTTTACCCAGACAAAGTGGCCGTCGATATGGGTAAGGACGGCGGGACGGTCGCCCACGATTGCGTCGAGGAATTCCTTGGTCGGCAGGACATCGTCGATGATCGTGTGATCCCAGTTGCTGCCCAGCAGCCATTCGCCGGGGGCGAGGCGCTCGTTCTCTTCACGGATCAGCCGCGCCCACTCTTCGTGCGACTGCACATAGAGATTGAGCCGATTGCTATCGCCGCTGAAGTGCGCATGGGAATCGATGAAGCCGGGCGTGACCGTGTGGCCGCCCGCGTCGATAACCTCGGTTTCGCTATCGGCGAGCGCGCGGATTTCCTCGTTCGTGCCGATAGCGGTGAACTTGCCATCTTCGACCGCAAAGGCCTCTGCACGCGGATATTCTTCATCGACGGTATAGACGTCGCCGTTGACGACAATGAGATCGGGCCCGGCCAGCGCAGGCGTTGCGAACAGCAAGGCCCCCAGCGATGTCGACATTGCCCATCCGGCCTTGCCGAGAAGTCCTTGGGGCGAGCGATAGGCAGTCATGGGTGTTCTCCTCGATATCTTGCTCTGTTTGCATGGTGCGAGTGGCCTGGATGTGTCGCCTGTTCTCCGGGAGCTACTCTTACGGCCGAGGCTATGCTCCGAGGTCCGGGCAGGACATTCCCCCAGAGGGGTTACACCCGCCTCTCGCAAACGCCCTTGAAGGCCGGAAGCTAACACCACGGGGGGACAAGAAAGTGCGCGCCGCCCGTGGCAATCAATCCGCAGCCAAATCAGCAGCAGGGCGGAATGCGGGAATGATTATCGGAACTGTGCGGGAAATTAAGAGCCAGGAAGACCGGGTGGGTCTTGCGCCCGAAAGCGTGATGGAGCTTACAGCGCGAGGCCACAGGGTGCTGGTGGAGACGGGGGCGGGCTCGGGCATCGATGCCACCGACGAAGCCTATCTCGCCGCGGGAGCCGAGATCCGCGATCACGCCAGGGCCGTGTTCGACGAGGCCGAGATGATCGTCAAGGTCAAGGAGCCTCAGCCTGTCGAGCGCGCCATGCTGCGTCCGGGGCAGGTTCTCTTCACCTATCTGCATCTCGCGCCCGATCCGGCGCAGACGCATGATCTGGTCAAGTCTGGCGCAACCTGCATCGCCTATGAGACGGTGACCGATGCCGCTGGCGGTCTGCCCTTGCTGAAGCCGATGAGCCAGGTTGCCGGGCGAATGTCCGCTCAGGCAGGCGCGACCGCCTTGCAGAAGGTGCATGGCGGTCGCGGCGTGCTTCTGGGCGGCGTGCCCGGCGTGCTTCCGGCCAGAGTCACGATCCTTGGCGGCGGCGTGGTGGGCTTCCACGCGGCGCAGATGGCCGTGGGGCTTGGCGCCGAAGTCACCATTGTCGACCGCAATCCGGCGGTGCTTGAGCGCCTCGCCACCCATTTCGAAAACCGGGCGCGGACGTCCTTCGCCAGTCAGGCGGCGGTCGAGCGGCTGGTTGCCGAGGCCGACCTCGTGATCGGCGCGGTGCTGGTGCCCGGCGCATCGGCTCCGAAAATGGTGACGCGCGCAATGCTGTCCACCATGCAGAAGGGCGCGGTGCTGGTCGATGTCGCGATCGATCAGGGCGGATGTTTCGAGACTTCCCGGGCGACCTCGCATGCCGATCCGACCTATATCGTCGATGGCATCGTGCATTACTGCGTCGCCAATATGCCCGGCGCCGTGGCGCGCACCAGCACCTATGCGCTTAACGCAGTGACCTTGCCGCATGTCATCGCGATGGCGGATCTCGGCTGGCAAGAGGCACTCAGGCGCGACGGGCACCTGCGTCAGGGGCTGAACGTGTGGAATGGCGCGATCACTTGCGAACCGGTGGCGCGCGAGCTTGGCGAGGAATGGACGTCGCCGGAAACTGCGCTTGGCATCGCGGCGGCCGCTTCGGGAGAGGGCAAATGAGCGACAACAAGAGCCTTCAGGCCCGCCGTGAGCGGGTTGTGCCGCGCGGCGTGGCTTCGGCCACTGCGATCTTCATCGACAAGGCGCAGAACGCGCAAATGTGGGATGTCGAGGGCAGGCGGTATATCGATTTTGCCGGCGGGATCGCCGTGCTCAACACCGGGCATCGCAACCCTGCGGTGATGGAGGCGGTGCAGGGCCAGCTTGACCGCTTCACCCACACCGCCTTTCAGGTGTCCGCCTACGAGCCCTACATCCGCCTTTGCGAACGGCTCGTCGAGCGGGCGCCGTTTTCCGGCGATGCGAAGGCAATCCTGTTCACCACCGGCTCCGAAGCGACCGAAAACGCCGTCAAGATCGCCCGCGTGGCGACCGGACGCTCGGCGGTGATCGCCTTTGGCGGCGCGTTTCACGGGCGCACCTTGCTGGCATCGGCGATGACCGGCAAGGTCGCGCCCTACAAGCGCGGTTTCGGCCCCATGCCGGGCGAGGTCTACCATGTGCCTTTCCCCACCGGGCGGGATGGCGCGGGAGTGGAGGCTTCGCTGGCCGCCATCGCGCAGCTTTTCGCGACCGATATCGAGCCCGAGCGGGTGGCCTGCATCATCATCGAGCCGGTGCAGGGCGAGGGCGGTTTTCACGTCGCGCCGCCTGAGTTTTTCGCCGCGCTGCGCACGCTTTGCGATGCCCACGGCATCCTGCTGATCGCTGACGAGGTGCAGGCCGGGTTCGCGCGCACCGGCAAGCTGTTCGGGATCGAGCACAGCGGCGTCGAGCCGGACCTTGTCTGTATCGCCAAGTCATTGGCGGGCGGCTTTCCGCTGTCCGGCGTGATCGGCAAAGCTGAGGTGATGGATGCGGTCGAGCCGGGCGGGCTTGGCGGCACCTATGGCGGTTCGCCAGTTGGCTGCGCTGCGGCCCTGGCCGTGCTCGATGTGATCGAGAAAGACGGCCTGTGCGCCCGTGCCGAGGCCATCGGGCAGGCCATAAAGGAACGCCTGCGCGGCTGGTGTACCGCCGGTTTGCCCGTCGCCAACGTCCGCGGACTGGGTGCGATGATCGGGTTCGATGTCATCGACAAGAACGGCAAACCCGATGGTGCGCAGACCAAGGCAGTGATCCGTGCCGCGCTCGAGAACGGGCTGGTCGTGCTCTCATGCGGCGCGGGCGGTGAAACCATCCGCATCCTCGTTCCGCTGACGGCGGAAGACAGCCTGATCGAGGAGGGGCTGGCCGTGCTGGCAGATGCGCTCGCCAGCACGGCCACGGGATCGGTACTGTGATGCAGGCGCACGACCTGACGGCTATGTTGCGCCAGCCTCGGCTGCTGCGTCAGGAGGCCTACATCGGCGGTGCGTGGGTCGATGCAGACCGGCGGCTCGCCGTCGACAACCCCGCAACGGACGCCGTTCTTGGCTACGTGCCCGACCTCGGGGCAGGGGAAGCCGAGCGCGCCGTAACCGCAGCCAATGCGGCTCTGGCAGAGTGGAAAGCGCGCCCGGCAAAGGAGCGCGGCGTTATCCTGCGCCGCTGGGGCGAGCTTCTCAACGAGCATGCAGACGATCTCGCCACCATCCTGACCGCCGAGCAAGGCAAGCCGCTGGCCGAGGCCAAGGGCGAGGTCGGCTATGCCGCAGCATTTCTCGAGTGGTTTTCCGAGGAAGCGCGCAGGGTGATGGGCGAGATGATCGCGCCGCATCAGGCCGATCGCCGATTGCTGGTGTTCCGTCAGCCGGTGGGCGTGGTGGCGGCGATAACGCCGTGGAATTTTCCGCTCGCGATGATCACGCGCAAGGCTGGGCCGGCGCTGGCGGCGGGCTGCACTTTCGTGGTGAAGCCCTCGGAGCTGACCCCTCTTTCGGCGCTGGCTCTGGCCGCGCTTGCCGAGGAGGCGGGGGTTCCGCCGGGGGTGTTCAATGTGGTGACGGGCGATGCGGCTGCCATCGGCGAGGTGCTGACCACGAGCGAACTGGTGAACAAGTTTACCTTCACCGGCTCCACCGCGGTGGGCAAGATGCTGGCGGCCAAGTGCATGGGCACCGTCAAGCGGGTGAGCCTTGAACTGGGAGGCAATGCGCCGTTCATCGTGTTCGATGACGCCGATCTTGCCGAAGCGGTGAAGGGGGCGTTGGCGTCCAAGTTCCGCAATTCCGGGCAGACCTGCGTTTGCGCAAACCGCTTCCTCGTTCAGGAAGCGATGGTTGCGCCCTTCGCCGAGGCTTTGAGCGCTGCGGTGGAAGGCTTTGTGGTCGGCAATGGCCTTGCCGGCAACACAGACCAGGGCCCGCTCATTGCAAGGTCTGCGGCAGACAGGGTTGGCCGCCATGTGCGCGACGCGCTTGCGGGCGGGGCGATGTTGCACAGCGGCGGCGAGCAGCATCAGGCGGGCGACCGCTTTTACGCGCCTACGGTGCTTTCAGCGGTTTCGCCCGATGCCTTGCTGTGGCGCGAGGAGACCTTTGGGCCGGTCGCCGCGATCACCCCGTTCGCCAGTGAGGGGGAGGCGATTGCGCTGGCCAACCGCAGCAGGGCAGGCCTTGCCGCCTATGTCTATACTGCCGATGCCTCGCGCCAATGGCGGACGATGGAGCAGCTCGCATACGGAATGGTGGGCGTGAACACCGGCCTCATCTCGACCGAGGTGGCGCCTTTTGGGGGCATCAAGGAGTCCGGGCTTGGACGCGAGGGATCGCACCTCGGGATGGACGACTATCTGAATATCAAACTCGGGTGTCTGGCGGTTCAGCCGTCCTGACCGGCTGAGGCGGCGCGTAGCCGAACTACCCCCTTCAGGGGACTTGCTCGGGTGCGCGACCATATGCCCTTATCGCAGAAACCAAGGGAGGGTTGTGCCATGAGGTCTTGCAACGTCGCACGAAGGAAGATGCTGCTCTGCGGTGTGGCTGGAGCCATGCTCTGCGCTTCGGCGCGCGCCCATGCGGTCGAGCCTGAGATACTGGCCGACACCAACCGCGACGGACTTGTCGACGCGGCGGACCGGGACGGAAAGGCGCTGTGGAGCGACGATCGCGGCGCGATCTTGCTGGCGAATATCGGCGATGTGGCAAACCGCTGCCCCAAGCCCGCGCAGACCGACCTCAGCGATGACGAACTGGAGGCCTGCAACGATGCGCAGGGCGAGGAGGCCCGCGCTCCAGAGTACTTCGCGCCCGTTCGGGTGATGCCCATTGCTGACGTGGCACAGGGCGCCACTGGCCGCGTGATTGCGGTTGGCGCCGGGGCGCAGAACATTCGCGTATTCGTCAAGCGAGGCGAGGGGTGGAAATTCCTGGCCCCGACGGATCGACTTTCGGCCGAAGACCTTCGCGCAGGATTGCAGCTCGGGGTCGATGCGCGCGATGTCGCGCGCGATGCTGCGGTCTGGGATGGCCGCATCACGCTCGAACTTGCCGTCGACGCGGCGGGACAGACCCGTTCCGATCGCGTGGCCATGCGTGTTGCGCCGGTGGTGCTGCACAACCACACGCAGAATGCGACCCGCATCTTCGCCGTCAAGAGTGGGCGCGCGAAGGCTCACCAGCAATTTGTTGCCGACCTCTCCAGCACCTTGTCGCAGATCGGTTTCCAGCAACCGGTCGAAATCATCGACACCTTCGACAACTGGGCGCAGGACTTCGTCGAGTTCGGCTATATGGCCATGCCCGCTCCTGAAGGCGCGATGAAGGTCATCAGGGTGGCGATCCGCTCTCCCCAGCCCACGCGCTCAGCCGGGCGCGCCTTGTTCGACCTTCGCGGCCCCGGCGTGGGCGTGGTGCAGATCGGCGGCGACAACTATCATCAGGCCGATTCCTTCGGCAATCTGGAAACGGTGCCGCCTTACGAGACGAACGGACGACGCTATCCTGGCGGCCGCGTGATCTATGGCGATGCCGGAGACGGGCTGTCGCCGCATCATGACATGGTGTCCTTTTTCGAGGCGCAGGAGGTGCAGGATCCGATCCTGCTTGATACCTCATGGCTGGCAATCGCCCATGTCGACGAGTTCGTGCAGTTCCTGCCCACCGACAACGCGCGCGGCTGGGTGATTGCGATCAAGGATGTGCCGAGCGGTCTGGAAGTGCTGCGCGATGCCCAGCGGCGCGGCTTCGGCGATCGCCCCGCTTTCTCCGTCGCGGGTGGCCACGAGCTGACCATCGACGACGTGCTGGCCGACGACGATCTGATGCGCAAGAACGAGCTTGCAAGGCGGCGGGTGGAGCTGAACCTCGCCATCCTTATGGCAGAGACGGGTGTCACCGAAGACGAGGTGCTGCGCGTGCCCGGCCTGTTCCACACCGCCGAATTTGCCGTTGATCCGGAGGATGCCCTGACGGAGGGCGCACCGCCGCCAATGCTGCCGCCGGATCTCGACTGGCCGCGCGAGGAAATCGTCTACGGCCCCGGTACGCTCATCGCCTACTATCCGGCGGCTGTGAACGGCGTGGTGGTGGATCGGCACAATTACATCATGCCAAGCCAGTGGGGCCCGGTGATCGACGGTGTTGATCTGCTGGGCGAAGCGGTCAGCGCGGCCTATGCGAAGCTTGGCATCACGACATGGTCGGTCGACGACTGGCGCAGTCATCACGTTCTCGGCGGCGAAGTGCATTGCGGCACCAATGCCATGCGCGAAATCGGTGACGCGTGGTGGCGTTGAGCGCGCGCGCTCCTACCACCCCGGGGTGACTTTCCACGTCTTCGCGACTTTGCGAAGTCCTCTGCATGTACAGGGCTGCCCCACCCGTTGTGGGGCAGCCTCCCATGACAGGAAGACCGCAGATCGTGACCGAAACCACCCCCAATCTTGTGCGTCTGGGAGACGCGGCCCAAGCCTTTATCGCCCGCAATCGCGGCCTGTTCATCGATGGCGAATGGCATCAGCGCGAGGCGCGGATCGACGTGCTCGATCCGGCGACCGCCAAGCGGATCACCACCGTCGCGCGGGGCAATGCGGCGGATGTCGATCTTGCCGTGGCCGCCGCGCGAAAGGCGTTCGACGAAGGGCCCTGGGCAAGGATGACGCCTGCTGAGCGAGGCAAGCTGGTGTGGCGGCTGGGCGATCTGGTCGAGCGCCATGCAGACGAACTGGCCGAACTGGAGGCGATCGACAACGGCAAGCCGGTGACAGATGCGAGGTGGGGCGATGTGGCCTTTTCGCACGAACTGCTGCGCTACATGGCCGGCTGGAGCACGAAGCTGACGGGCGAGACGATCCCCCTTTCGCAGCCCAGTGCCTTTCATGCCTATACCCTGCGCGAGCCGGTCGGGGTCTGCGCGCAGATCGTGCCGTGGAATTTCTCCTTCATGATGGCGATCTGGAAAGTCGCCCCGGCGCTGGCGACCGGGTGCACCATCGTTCTCAAACCGGCGGAGCAGACGCCTCTGACCGCCTTGCGGCTGGCCGAACTCGTGCAGGAAGCAGGCTTCCCGGACGGTGTCTTCAACGTGGTGACGGGCCTTGGCGAGGAGGTCGGGGCGGCGCTTGCCGCGCACGATGCTGTCGACAAGGTCGCCTTCACCGGCTCGACCGAGGTCGGGAAGAAAATCCTCGATGCGGCAAAAGGCAATCTGAAGAAGGTCTCGCTGGAGCTGGGTGGAAAGTCGCCCATGATCCTGTTTGCCGATGCCGATCTCGATGTGGCCATTCCGGCGATCGCCTCCGGCATTTTTTACAACATGGGGCAGACCTGCACCGCCGGCAGCCGCCTCTATGTCGAGGAGAGCATTGCCGAGCATGCGCACGAGGCGCTGGCCGATCATGCGAAGGGCCTGCGGATCGGGCCGGGTCTCGACCCGGCGACGCAGATCGGGCCGCTGGTCTCGGCCGAGCAGCAGGACAAGGTGCTGGGCTATATCCGTTCGGGCTTAGCCGAGGGTGCCAGATTGCTCTGCGGTGGTGAGCGCCACGGAGAGGTCGGCTATTTCGTCCAGCCGACGATCCTGGCCGAGACAAGGCCCGATATGGCCGTGGTCAGGGAAGAGATCTTCGGCCCGGTCCTCGTCTCCTCCACCTTTGCTGATGGCGATGTCGCCAGCGCGGTGCGGGAGGCGAACAACAGCATCTACGGCCTTGCCGCGAGCCTGTTCACGCAAAATATCGACCGTGCGCATTCGGTAGCGAAAAAGATCAAGGCTGGCACGGTCGGGATCAACACGCACCATGTGATCGATCCGGCTCTTCCGTTCGGGGGTTTCCGTCAGTCCGGTTGGGGGCGCGAAATGGGGTGGAGTGCGATTGAACTGTACACCGAGCTGAAGTCGGTCGGAGTGGCCCTGAATTGCTGAGCGTCAGACCAAATGCGCCGCCGCTATGCGCTTGCCGCCCCTGACTGACAGGGACGAAGCGCGGCTCGCCACAATGCCGCTCAGCCGGAGGCGATGGCCGGGCCATTGATGTCGAGTGCCAGCCGACGAAAGACGATACGGCCGCAGCGCTCCGGTATATCGCGGGCCTCTGCAAGAAGTAGCGCTCTCCCACTTCCCCGGCTTCTTCCCTGTTTCTTGCGATTAGTGGTCGATTTTGTGAATGGTAGCGCTACAACGGTGTTCGAATCTGATTCAGATGCTGTCGCAATAAGACGACGCGGTGAGAGGGAGTGGATTTATGGCAGGGATTTCGCGCGCGCGATTGGCGCGTGCTCTCGATCTGGTGACGGTGTTCGCGCTGGCGGCGATCGTGGCGCTGGTGGCCTTCGGCTGGAGCGGGTTTCAGCGGTACTACGTTGACGGGGTGAAGCTGCTGGCCGCCACCGCACCGGACGAGGCCGAGCGGCCTGCGATCCTCGTCTTCTCCAAGACCCGCGGATATCGCCATGATGATGCGATCCCGGCTGCCAACGACCTGTTCGCCCGCTTCGCCCGCGAGCAGGGATGGGACTACTTCCAGACCGAGAACGCCGCCAACTTCACCCCCGAGATGCTCGCCCGGTTCGATGCGGTGGTGTTCAACAATGTCAGCGGAGACGTGTTCACGCCGCAGCAGCGCGAGGCGTTTCGCGCCTATGTCGAAGGCGGCGGCGGCTTCGTCGGGTTTCATGGTTCGGGCGGTGACAACGAATATGCCTGGCGCTGGTACGTCGATGAACTGATCGGCGCGCAGTTCATCGGGCACCCGATGGCCCCGCAGTTTCAGAGCGGGCGGCTGGTGCCTGAAGGCGGAGACCATCCCGCTACTGCCGGGCTGCCGCCGCACTGGTTCTGGATCGACGAGTTCTACAGCTTCGAAGCTTCCCCGCGCGCCAAGGGCTACGATATCCTGCTGACGATCGATGAGGAGAGCTACGCGCCCGAGCGTCTGGCGATGGGCAGCGATCACCCGATGGCCTGGTGGCACTGTCAGGGCGGCGGCCGCGCGTTCTATTCCGCCCTCGGTCACCGGCCTGAGAGCTATACAGAGCCCGAATATCAGGCCATGCTGCTTGGCGCGACACGATGGGCGCTCCGGCTGGAGGGCAACGGTTGCGAATAGTAAGCCGGAAAATAAGCCGGCGCGGGAGATGGACGGATTTACATGACTGAAGCGCAAGCCAGCGCGGGCAATGCCCGTGCGCTGTTCAGAGTATGCCTGCTCGCGGTTCTGACCGCGGCGATGGGCTTTTCGATCCGCACCGGCGTGTCCGGGGCGATCAAGGCCGAGTTGCTCGATCCATGGATGCCGATGAGTTCGGGCGAGATGATCGCTGCCACGCTCGGCTATTCGTTCCTCGGCTTCGCGCTCAGCCTGCTCGTGATCTCGCCGTTTCTCGATGTGATCGGCGCCAAGAAGGTGGTGCTGTTCTCGTCGTCCTCGTTCATCGTCGGGCCGCTGCTGATCCTGCTCTCGCCCATGGCGGGCGCGGGGGAGGCCATGTACCTCATGCTCAATATCGGCATGATCGTATGCGGGCTGGGCTGGGGGGCGATGGAGGCCTCGACCAATCCGGTGACGGCGGCAATCTATCCCGAGGACAAGACCGGCAAGCTCAACGCGCTGCATGCGTGGTGGCCGTTTGGCGTAATCCTCGGCGGGCTGGCTTCGGTGTTCCTGAAGGACGGGATGGGCCTTAGCTGGCAACTGATGATCGGCCTTATCATGGTCCCGGCAGTGCTGTGTTTCGTGCTGACGCTGCCGCAGACCTTCCCGGTGACCGAGAGCACCGCCAAGGGCGTGTCTTTCTCCGCCATGATCCGGGAGCCGTTCCGGCACGCGAGCTTCTGGGTGTTCCCCGCGATCATGTTCCTGACCGCCTCGGCCGAACTGGCTCCGGGCAGTTGGGTCGACGTGGCATTGACCCAGACCGTGGGCATGCCGGGCATTCTCGTGCTGGTTTACGTCTCGGCCATCATGTTCGTCATGCGGCACTTTGCCGGGCCGCTCGAACGGCGCTTTTCGGACATTGGTCTGCTGTGCATGTGCTGTGTGCCCGCCGCCATCGGGCTCTACCTGCTGAGCCTTGCGAACTCGCCGGTCACCGCGCTGGTGGCGGCGACTGCCTGGGCAGTCGGCGTGTGCTTCATGTGGCCGACCATGCTCGCGGCGACCTCCCGCCGCTATCCTGACAGCGGCCCCTGGGGCATCGGCATTGTCGGCTTCGCCGGAGCCATGGCCATCTACGCCGTGCTCCCGAAGATCGGCGAGATCTACGACCGTGCCAAGCTGGAGAAGGCGGGCGGGGCCGAGGCCTTTGCCGCGCTGCTGCCGGGGCCGGAATTGCAGGAAGTGCTGGCCTTTGCCGCCGAGAAGAGCTTCCAGGCCATCGCCGTGGTGCCAGTGATCCTGTTCGTGATCTTCGGCGCGCTGTGGCTGGTCGAACGCCGCAGGCGCCAGCGGAGCTGAGGCGCTTGCGGATCGGGATCAACCTGCTGCTGTGGACCGGCCACGTCACGCCGGAGCTTCTTCCGGTGCTGGAGCATATCGCCGCCACGGGGTTTGACGGGGTCGAGGTGCCGCTGTTCGATACGGGCGACCCCGCTCACTATCGGCGGCTGGGCGCCATGCTCGACGGGCTGGGGCTGGCCCGCACGGCTTCGACCGCTTTCACAGATCCGGGCCAGAACCCGGTTTCCCCCGCGGCGAGCGAGCGGGCGGCGGCGCTCGACTATGCGCGCGCAGTGCTGGATTGCGCGGCGGAACTGGGCGCCGGGCTGGTGGTTGGCCCGCTGTTTCAGCCGCTGGGTCATTTCACCGGCACGGGCCCGAGCGAGGCCGAGCGTGAACGCTGCGCAGAGTTCCTTGGCGACCTTGCGCCTTATGCCGCGGAGCGCGGGATCGTCCTAGCGGTGGAGCCGCTGAACCGGTTCGAGGCCCATGTTCTCAATACCGGCGCTCAGGCGCGCGAGATGATTGCGCGGGTTGGCGACCCGGCCGTGGGCATCCTCTACGACAGCTTCCACGCGCATATCGAGGAGCGCGACCCCATTGCCGCGCTCGATGCGATGCTGGCGGCAGGCGCGCTCGCCCATGTCCATATCTCGGAAAACGATCGCGGCACGCCGGGCACCGGACAGGCGCGCATCGCCGAGGCCATCGCCTTGCTCGCCACACGCGGCTACGATGGTTGGCTGACCATCGAAGCCTTCGGCCAGGCGGTGCCTGAACTGGCCGCCGCCACGCGTGTGTGGCGGCCGTTCTTTGCTGATCCGGTCGACGTTGTGGAGGGCGGATATGCCTATATCCGCCACTGCCTCACCGCATGCTAGGCTTCCAGTCCCAGCAGGAATTGCGCCGACTTCTCCATCGCTTCGGGGCGCGGGATGGTGAACGGCGGTTCCTGTTCGACGAAGTAGTGCGCCACGCCGATATCGGCGGCAATCGGCAGCACACTGGCCCAGTCGATCCGGCCCGAGCCGACCTCGGTCGGAGTGGCGCCGAAATAGAAGCTCTGCGCCCCGCCCTTGGCGACATCCTTGACGTGCAGCGAAGTGACGCGAGGGCCGAGTTCGGTCAGCATGGTGGCGGGGTCGAGCCCGGCCTGCGCCACCCACCCGAGGTCAAGCTCGACCTTGAGCAGCGCCGGGTCGGTTTCGGCCATCAGCACGGCCCACGGCGTGGTATCCCCCAGCGGGGCAAATTCGATATTGTGGTTGTGGTAGGCCACCGGGATGCCGCGTTCCTGCATCTGCGCGCCGATTTCGTTGAAGCGCGCAGCCGTGCGTTGCCAGAAGGCCAGATCCGTGCCCGAAAAGGCGCGCGATATGGCTGCCGGAAAGGCCTCGCCTTCTCCCATGGCAAAGCCATCGGGCAGGATCGGAAAGGGGATCACCAGTTGCTTGACGCCGAGCGTCTGGGCGGCTTCGGCAATGGTGTCGGGGGCAGCCTCGAAGGTGAGGTCGTTGCCCGGCACAAAGGCTGCCGCCGGCACGTGCAGGCTGGCAATCGGCAGACCGGCGGCGTCGGCCAGCTTGCGAATGTCCGCCGGGGTCTGGCCGTAAAGGCCGGGCAGTTCGATCTCGCCGTAGCCCATCGCCTTCACGGCGGCGAGCGTGGCCCCCAGATCGGCACCGACCTCGTCGCCCAGCGCATAGAGTTGCAGCCCGATCGGCTTGCCGATCCGCTCGAAGAATCTGGTCGGGGCCGGAGCCTGCTCCCCGCCGCCGCATCCCGCCAGCAGGACAACAAGTCCGGCAGCGCCGGTGGTGCGCAGCAAGGTACGCCGATCGAAACTGGTCATGATTTCCTCTCCTTGTGTCGGCTATTTGAACGGCCGAACAATTTCTTCGTCCGAGCCGGGCATACCGGATCGATTGATTTGCTGAAAGCCATAGCCTTGTTTAGATTTTGGGAAAATCGGGAGATGAATGTTGATGCCTGATTGGGACGGGATGAACCGGCAGCACGCTGCTGCGTCGCCTATTGTTGCTGGCCGGTGCCGGCGCTGCACTCAGCGCTTGCGACGCAATCGGTCTTGCGGACGAAGACAGCCCCTTTCGCTACAGCGCCGAGGACATGGCGCTGATCACCGCGCTGGCCGACCGGATCGTGCCGAAGGGTGACAGCGTGGGCGCGCTCGATGCCGGTGTGCCCGCTGCGTTCGAGGGGCTGATGGCGAACTGGGCGAGCGAGGAAACGCGCGCGCAGATGGCGGGCGTGCTGGCGGCTCTGGGCGCGCTGGGCGGCGGCTTTGCTGCGCTGCCGGCGGGCGAACAGTCGCGGCTGCTGGCTGACTATGACGCCGCCGCCCTGGCACCGGCCCCGCAAGGCGAGGAGGAACTGTTCAGCCCGCCGTCCGCGAAAGATGCGGATTATCAGAGGTTCAAGCAGATCATCGTCCTCCTGTTCTACGTATCGGAGCCGGCGCTGACGCACGAACTCGCCTACACCCACATGCCCGGACGGTGGGATCCGTCCATTCCCGTCACTCCCGAGACCCGCCCCGAAGGCGGGGCCGGCAGTTTCTGAGTCAATAAGGATCGTTTGCCATGGATTTCGACGCAATCGTCATCGGCTCGGGAATGAGCGGTGGTATGGCCGCCAAGGAACTGACCGAGCGCGGGCTGAAGGTGCTCGTGCTCGAGCGCGGCAGGAATATCGAACGCGGTAAGAAGGAAGACCAGACCGACTGGATGCAGCCATGGGACCTGCCCAATGGCGGCAATGTCCCCGAGGACGAACTGGCGGCGGACTACCCCGTGCAAGGCCAGTGCTATGCGCTGTCCAGCGCGACCAAGCATCTGTTCGTGAAAGACAGCGAGCACCCCTACAAGACACCCGAGGGCAAGCCCTTCAGCTGGATCCGCGGCTATCATCTGGGTGGCCGGTCGATCATGTGGGGACGCCAGACCTACCGCCTGTCGCAAATGGACTTCGAGGCCAATGCGCGCGACGGGATCGGGTCGGACTGGCCGATCCGCTACGATGACATCGCCCCGTGGTACAGCCATGTCGAGAATTTCATCGGCGTCTCAGGCTCGCGCGAGGGACTGCCGCAGTTGCCCGATGGCGACTTTTTGCCCCCATTCGCACTGAACGATGGCGAACTTGCCTTCAAGGCGGCGGTGGAAAGCCGGTTCCCCGGCCGCAAGGTCATTCCGGGGCGCGCCGCGAATCTGAGCGAGGCGCGTCCGCACCATCAGGAACTGGGCCGCGCGCCGTGCAAGGTGCGATCGCTGTGCGAGCGTGGCTGCATGTTCGGCGCTTACCATTCCAGCCTCAATTCCTCGCTGCCTGCCGCCGAGCGGACGGGCAACCTGACCGTCATCACCGATGCCATCGTGCATTCGATTGTCTACGATCCCGCCAGCGGCAAGGCGACCGGGGTGCAGGTGGTGGACGCCAAGACGAAGGCGGGCTCGACCTACAAGGCGAAGGTGATCTTCTGCTGCGCCTCGACGATCGGCACCGCGCAGATCCTGCTTAATTCGGCCAGCGAGGCGATGCCGCGTGGCCTCGCCAACGGCAGCGATATGGTGGGCCGCAACCTGATGGATCATCTCTATCAAATGCTGACGGTGGCGACCTTCGACAATCTGCCCGACACATATTATTTCGGGCGCAGACCGACCGGCTTCTACATCCCGCGCTATCGCAATCTCAATGGCAACGATGAGCCGTTCCTGCGTGGCTACGGCTTTCAGGGCGGCTTCTCGCGCAAGGGCGGAGCGAGCGCTGCGCTCGCTCAGGCGGGGATCGGCGAAGAGCTGAAGGCACGGGCTCGGGAACTGGGGCCGTGGACGCTGTTTCTGGCCGGGTTCGGCGAGGTGTTGCCCAATCCCGAGAACCGCGTGACGCTCGACAAGAGCGAAACCGATCAATGGGGGATCCCGCTGGTCAACATCTCCTGCGCCTTCGGCGAGAACGAGCGCAAGATGACCGAGACAGTGCAGGCGGATGGCCGGGCCATGGCAGAGGCGGCGGGCGGCACCGTCACGGCCTCGATAAGCGGTGGCTCGCCTCCGGGGCTCGGCATTCACGAGATGGGCACCGCCTGCATGGGCAAGGATCCGGGCAAGTCGGTGCTCAACAAGTGGAACCAGACGCACGAGGTGCCCAATCTGTTCATCACCGACGGCGCGGCGATGGCTTCGAGCGGGTGTCAGAACCCCTCGCTGACCTACATGGCCCTGTCGGCACGGGCGGCGGATACGGCGGCCTCGATGCTGTCCGAGGGCGTGTTGTAACAGCGCGGTTCAGGCCTGCTCGCCGCCGCCAATCCGTCCGCCCGCGCGGCTCATGGTGCGGGCGGCGGGCGACGGGCGGCGGGCGGCGCCTCTCTTGCCGCGCGATGGTGGCGAAGATGGCCGGGAAGGCCGACACGGCCTCATCGGCCGAGGCACGCTGCAACCTATACCGTGAAACATCGTGCTCCGTTCCCAAAGTCCGGGCTATGAACCTTGACGCGGGCTTCGGCAGCAAACTAGGATTACTCTAACAAAATGAACGTCGGGAGATAGTATGCGACGCCTCAGAATGGGCATGATCGGCGGCGGGCCGGGTGCCTTTATTGGTCCCGTGCACCGGATCGCAGCGGAACTTGATCGCGAGATCGAACTGGTGGCGGGCGTGTTCTCCTCGGATGCGGGCCGGTCGCGCGCCGCGGCAGACCAGTATCTGATCGATCCCGAACGGGCTTACGGCGACCTCGCCACCATGCTGGCGGCGGAAAAGGCGCGCGAGGACGGGATCGATTTCGTCACGGTCGTCACTCCCAATCACAACCATCTGCCTTCGGTAAAGGCCGCGCTGGCTGCCGGTTTTCCCGCCATGAGCGACAAGCCGATGACCGCCACGCTGGACGAGGCGCGCGAACTGGCGGGCGTGGTGCGGGAGGCGGGGCTGCCCTATGGGCTCACCTTCACCTATACCGGCTATCCGCTGGTGCGTGAGATGCGCGAGCGCATTGCTGCCGGTGCACTGGGAACCTTGCGCAAGGTGGTGGTGGAATATCCGCAAGGATGGCTGTCGCAGCCGGCCGAGGGCAAGCAGGCCGAATGGCGCGTCGATCCCGAGCGGGCGGGCGCAGGTGGCTGCATCGGCGACATCGGCGTGCATGCTTTCAACCTTGCCGAATTCGTCACCGGCCAGAAGGTGACACGGCTGCTGGCCGATCTTGCCGCGGTGGTTCCGGGGCGCCAACTCGATGACGACTGCACGGTGCTGATGCGCTTTGCCAATGGCGCGCGCGGCGTGCTGCTGGCGAGCCAGATCGAGGTCGGCGAACTTAACGGCCACCGCATCCGTGTCTATGGCGAGAACGGCGGCATGAGCTGGAAGCAGGAAGAGCCCAATAGGCTCACTATCCACCACGCCGACGGGCGCACCGAACTGGTGCGCGCGGGTGACGCTTCGCTCGGTGGCCTTGCCAGAGCCCGCACCCGCACGCCGGGCGGCCATCCTGAAGGATATCTTGAAGCCTTTGCAAATATTTACCGCGACTTTGCTGCACTGTTGCGGGGTGAGCAGGCCGAATGTCTGCAAGGCGTGGAAGAGGGCCTGCGCGGCATGGCCTTCATCGATACCGCGGTGCGCGCCAGCGCGACCGAGGCGGGCTGGGTCGATCTGACGCTCTAGCCTCGATGCCGTGTGATCCGTTGGCCCGGAGCTTGTCCAGGGGCCACATTTGTTTTCGTGCCTTGCGCACAGGTGTCAGCTGAAAGAACTATCCCGCGACAAGCTCGGAATGAGCGGAAGGCGGAAAGCAGTTCGGAGAGAAATTATGAAGACCATCAAGGGACCAGCCATCTTCCTCGCCCAGTTCGCGGGTGACAAGGCGCCGTTCAATTCGCTCGATGCGATCTGCCAGTGGGTTGGTTCGCTCGGTTACAAAGGCATCCAGATCCCCAGCTGGGACGCGCGGCTGTTCGATCTCGACAAGGCCGCCAGCAGCAAGGACTATTGCGACGAGGTGGCGGGCGTGGCCGCATCGCATGGCCTCACGATCACCGAGCTGTCGACACACCTGCAAGGCCAGCTTGTCGCCGTCCACCCCGCCTATGACGCCCAGTTCGACGGCTTTGCCGCCGAGCACGTGCGCGGCAACCCCAGGGCACGGCAGGAATGGGCGGTCGATCAGGTGAAGAAGGCGGGTACGGCCAGCCAGCACCTGGGCCTCAATGCCCATGCCAGCTTCTCGGGCGCGCTCGCATGGCCCTATATCTACCCCTGGCCGCAGCGGCCCGCCGGCCTCGTCGAAGATGCCTTCGACGAACTGGCGCGTCGGTGGAGGCCGATCCTCGATCACTTCGACGAGTGCGGGGTGGACATCGCCTATGAGATCCACCCCGGCGAAGACCTGCACGACGGTGTGACCTACGAGATGTTCCTCGAACGCGTGGGCAACCACCCGCGCGCCAATATTCTGTACGATCCGAGCCACTTCGTGCTGCAGTGCCTCGACTATCTCGACTTCATCGACATCTATCACGAGCGCATCAAGTGCTTCCACGTGAAGGACGCCGAGTTCAATCCGACCGGCAGGCAGGGCGTTTATGGCGGATACCAGGGCTGGGTGGATCGCGCGGGCCGTTTCCGTTCGCTGGGCGATGGACAGGTCGATTTCTCGGCTATCTTCTCGAAGATGGCGCAGTACGATTTCGCCGGCTGGGCCGTGCTCGAATGGGAATGCGCGTTGAAGCATCCCGAGCAGGGCGCCGCCGAAGGCGCGCCGTTTATCGCCGATCACATCATCCGCGTGACCGAAACTGCCTTCGATGATTTCGCCGCCGGCGGGGCTGACCGCGATCTCAACAGGCGGATCATGGGAATCGACTGAGGGCTGGCGCCGGGCTGCACTGGCTCCAGCCCGGCGGCTTGCCATAGTTGCAGCGTTCGCGCCTGCGCGTTGTGCTCTCGGGTTCGGGGAGCGCGAAGGGCTGTGCTTTGCAATCGCGCCGGGTGCCTGGCGGATCGTGCTGATGGCCTTTGCCGAGGGCATGCCGCCCCGATCGCCCGCGCCAATGCTGCGCCCACGATAATGCCGTGCCCACGATGGGCCACCGACAGCCGGGCCTGAGCCCAAGCGATGAGCGAGCATCATCGATTTCCGCTTGCGAGGTTGCCCAATCTCTCTATGTAACGTGACATAACATAATGACGTGTAACTGTGGGAGATGTGCCATGAAAATCTCGATGAGAGGTCTGTCCAGTCTTGCGCTCGCCGTTGCCATTTCCGGCGGCTGGGCGACGGCTGGCTGGGCTCAGCAAGCAGCAGGCGAAGGCGGCGAGGGCGCGCGCGCCTCGACCGATGAGATCATCGTTACCGCGCAGGGGCGCGAGCAGCGGTTGCAGGATGTGCCGGTGGCCGTCTCGGTCGTCTCCGGCGAAACGCTGGCCGAGCAGGGTATCCGCTCGTTGCAGGATGTTTCGCAGCGCCTCGGTAACGTGAAGATTACGCAGGGCACGCAGGTCAATTCGATCAATATCCGCGGCGTCGGATCGGGCGAGAACCCCGGTTTCGAGCAGGCCGTGGCCACCTTCTCCGACGGTGTTTACCGCAGCCGCTCGCGCGCATCGGTGGCGGCGCTGTTCGATATCGAGCGGCTGGAAGTCCTCAAGGGGCCGCAGGGAACCTTCTTCGGCGCCAATGCCAGCGCGGGCGCGCTCTCCATCACCACCCGCAAGCCGGATGGCACCTTCGACTGGAACGCCAGCGGGCTCTACGCCACCGATGGCGAGTACAGCTTCGAAGCCGGGGTCAGCGTTCCGCTGGGCGAGACGCTCAGTGGCCGTATCGCGGGCCGCGCCTCGGGTACCAATGGCTGGGTGGAGCTGGCCAACGGCGGGGATGCTCCGCACGATGACAGCTTGCAGGGCCGCGTGTCGCTCAGGTGGGAGCCGAGCGCGAACTGGCGCACCGACTTCCGCTTCGACATCGCCCAGAGCCGGACCGACGACAATGCGGCCTTTCAGCTCCTGAACTGTCCGCCGCCGCCGGGTTTCCCGATGTCGGCGGTCTGCGGCCAGATCCTTGCCGCGAACGACAAGACCTTCGGCAGCGAACTCGATTTCGTCAGCGAGGGCGTGCCCAGTTTTCAGGACTTCGACTTCCACGAAGCGGCCCTGACCAACAGCCTCGATACAGGCGCGGGCACGGTCCGCTCGATCACCGCCTATAACTGGATGAAGGTGGATTCCGAGCTCAGTCTGGTCCCGGCCTTCTATCCCACGGCCGTGGGCGGCAATGTCGGCTTCCCGATCTCGCAGAACGAGCGCTACCGCTTCTTCAGTCAGGAGCTGCGGTATGAATCGGAAACCGGCGGCACCTTCGAATATCTGTTTGGCGGATATTACCAGCACGCCAGGCTGCAATTCGGCGGGCTTTCCAATTTCTACTTCCTGCCGTTCGGGGCCGTGATCGAGAACGCGCTGGCGGTCGATTTCCCCAACATCACGCCATCCACCCCGTTGGCGAGCGGTTATACCTCGACCCAGAGCGAGGACACCTTCTCGGCCTTTGCCGCTGTAACCATCCGCCCGACCGACAACCTGCGGATCAACCTCGGCGCGCGCTATTCGCGGGTGTCGAAGGATGGCACGCGCGACCTCACGGCGGGAACGTCGCTCAACGGCGATCCGGCATCCTATGTGCCCTTCGACAATGGCACGGCCTTTTCGGGCACCATCGGCGCGCCGATCACGGGCAGCGTCGCCTTCTGCGCCATCATCGGCTGCGCGCTGGGCGACTTCCCGGTGAGCGAGATCACCGACGATGCGTTCATGCCCTCTGTCAGCCTGCAATACGATGTCTCGCCGGATGCGATGGTCTACGCCAAGTATTCGCGCGGCTTCAAGGCGGGCGGCTTCAGCGCCAACAGCGCGGCTGACGTGTTCGGCCCGGAAACGGTCGATGCCTATGAGGCGGGCATCAAGGGATCGCTGGCGGGCAACGTGGTGACATACAGTCTGGCGGCCTTCCGCATGGACTATCAGGGTCTGCAGGAGACCGTCTTCGATTCCAACGCTGCGGCCAGCGTCAGCAACGTGGCCGAGGCGCGCTCGCAGGGCGTCGAGCTTGGGCTTGGCCTGCGGGCTTCGGACTGGCTGCGGCTGAATGCCGACGTCGCCTATCTGGACTCGGTCTATCGCAACTATCCCAATGCCGAATGCACGAAGCTGGAGATCGCGAATACGCCGCGGGGGCAAACCTGTGTGCAGGACCTGTCCGGCTCGCCGCGCAGCTATGCCCCTGAGTGGAGCGGGGCGGTCGGGGCCGAGCTGATGCTCCCGGTCAGCAGCGACCTCGACTTCACCGCCAACCCGGTGGTGGCGTTCAGCTCGTCCTACTTCATGACCGCGACGGGCGATCCCCTGCTGCAACAGGAGGGCTATGCCAAGATCGACCTTCGCCTCGGACTCAGCTCGCATGAAGGGGGCTGGGAGCTGGCGCTGATCGGCCGCAACCTGACCGATAAGGCGACCGCGTCCTATCGTCTGGGCGTACCGGGTGCGGACGGCAGCGTGCTGGCCATGCTTGAGCGCGGGCGGTCGGTGGCTTTGCAATTCTCGATCCGGAAGTGAGCGGGGCCTGAGCCGGTGACCCATCCAGCCTCCGTAGCGGTTGTTCTGTGGCGAGATTGCAGGCTGACCAGCTCGCAAACCTCTGCATAACCGGACTTCGTTCTTGGCTATGACCCGCAACAGTTGGCGGCTGATGCTCGGCATCTACCTGTTCGGGGTCTGCGGTACCTCGTCGGTCTCGAAGATCGTGCCGCTTGCCGGCGACTTTGCAGGCGCCTTTGCCTTCGGGGCGGGGACCTTCGGGCTGTTCGTCTCGATCTTTGCGTTTCCGGCGGTGGTGCTGGCGTTGACGAGCGCGCTGGTCGTCGAACGCTTCGGATCGCGGACAGTCCTGATCGCGGCCGCCGGCACCGGAGTGCTGACAAACGCCGTGTTTTACCTTGCCGACGATGTCGCGCTGTTCTGGGCGGCACGGCTGCTGGAGGGCGTCGCCGTTGTCCACGTCTACACGGCGGCTCCGGCGTTGATGATGCGGATGATGGACGGAGCGCGCCGGACGACCGCAATGACGGTGTGGTCAAGCTATATGCCGGTCGGGACGGCGCTGGGTATGGCGATGGGAGGATGGTTTTCCGAAACCGAGAACTGGCGGATGATCTTTGCGGTGCACGGCGCGATGATGGCCATGGCCTTGCTGGTCGGATTGCGGTTGCCGCAAGCAGGGGGGCAGGGACCTGTCGGCGCGGGTCTCGCCCAACGGGTCGCGGTGTTGGGCAAGGCTGTTGTGCAGGCCGATCTGCTAGCCTATGCGCTGAGTTACCTGATCGTGATCGGGCTGGGCATCGGGATCACCTTCGCCATGCCTGCCTACCTCGCCCGGGTGGGCGGCTATTCGATGGCCGAGGCATCGGGGATCGTGGCGGCGACCACGCTCGCAATGCTGGCGGGTTCTGCCCTCGCCGGGGGCGTCTTCACCCGAGGGATCCCTGTGCAACGGGTGTTCGCCCTTGCGGCTTGCGCGGGGGTAATTGCAGGGACGTTCGCCTTCGTGCCAGGGCTCTCGCGGGGGCAGACCTATGTTGTTCTTGCCTGCTGGTTTGCGAGCAGCGGTGCCGCCATCGCGGCCTTGCTGGCGGCCCTGCCGCGGATCGCGGGCGAGGCGCGCCTGTCTGCCGGTGCCGCGCTGGTCAATCAGGCGGGTGCGCTGGCTACGCTGATCAGCCCGCCAATCTGGCTCTCGCTCGCCGCCCACAGTGGATGGGCGATCTTTGGCGCGATCCTGGCGCTGTGCTGGCTCATAGCGGTGGTGCTGGGCGCCTTCCTTGGCCGCACAACGGCGATGACATCGGCGTGACGGTCGCCTTGCGATATGATCTCTGGAAGCTCACGCATTGGCCTGCTTCGATCCTGGCCCCGCCGCTGCGGGGCGCGCTGGCGAGCAACCGCCATGAGCAACGCCTGGCCAAACAGGTCGGCTCGGCGCAAAAAAGCCGGAAAACTCTGCGAATGAGCGCTCGCTTGTTAGACAACTCCGGCATCGTTGCGCATAACCTTTTGCCGGAGGAACGCTCGTCATGATGTTCCCCCGCGCGGTTCATCGCCTAAACTCCGGATGTCAGAAACCAATACAATGACAGGGTCCATGAAAGATGTGTCCAGTCCCAACGAGGGCATGAACGACTGGCTCGGACGCCATCTGCGCAGGGCGTCCAATGCTGTCCTGAAGAACCTCAACCGCGAGTTCGAACCCTACGATTTCCGGGTCACGCTGTTCTCGGTGATGTGGCTGATCCACGAACATCCGGGCTCGTCCGGTGCCCAGCTGAGCGAATATCTGGCGGTGCCGCGTTCGAACATGGTGGTCCTGCTGCGCGAACTGGAAGCGCGCGGCCTGATCGAGCGCGGCGATGGCCCGACCAAAAGCCGGGCCCAGGCTTTTCGCCTCAGCAAGAAGGGCAAGAAGCTGATGGTGGAGCTGGAGGCGGCGCATGATCGCCACCTCGAATACGTCAATTCCAAGCTCGACCCGGAAGAGCGCCGCCTTCTCAGAAAGCTGCTGCAGCGACTGTGGCAGGAGGAGGACTGAGTTCCTCCCGCCACGCGTGGCCGCTTCTAGTCGCGCTTCACGATCAGATCGTCGGGGCGCTTGCGGGTGGCTACGCCGCCCTTGCCGGGGAAGTTCTGCAGCACCTCGCCATCCCACATGCGGATGAGGCGATTGAGGAAAAGCCATTCGCCGTCGCGCCTGACGATCTCGTCCTCGTAGTGGCCCGAAAAGCGCAGGACCATCGGCGGCTCGCCGTGCGTTTCGGTGACGAAGACGAAGGACTTCGCCTTGCACAGGTCCGGCCCCACCATCTCGTAAAGCGGCATGGTCAGGTGGTGCTGGCGGCCGGGGAAGTTCGGTGAGGACATGTAGTGACGGCCCATCGCCGCCACTCCCTCGCGGCCTTCCCAGATGTCCGGCTCCTCGAACACCTGCTCGATGCACTTGCCGTCAGGCGCGAAGGTTGCAGCCAGAGCCTCGGGATCGCCGGTGTCGAGCGCCCAGCTGTAGCGGGCGAACAGGTCCTCGATGGCGTGGCGGTCTTCGGTCGATATCCGGGTGCTCATGCGCTTTCCTTGGGCAGGGTGTTTACGAAGGCGCGCAGTTCGTCGCCGCGCCGTTCGACGAAGTGTTCGAAACTCTCGGGCGTGCGGCCCAGCAATTTGGCGGCATCGTCCGACAACACACCAAAATGCCCCGAGGCAATCGCCATTTCGAACGTCACCATATCCTCGCTGCACCAGGGGAAGCCGGCGGCGACGTTGTCATCCTGCGATTCCCTCGGCACTCCAATGGCGTCGAACATCGCGTACATTTCGTCGGGCGAGACCGATGTGAACGCGATCGGTTTGCCCGCGACCCTGCCGATGATCCGGGCGACATCCTCGAAACCGAGCAGCTCGGGCCCGGTGATGTCGTAAACGCGGTTCTCGTGCCCCGGCGTGGCCAGCACTTCGACCGCGCAATCGACGCAGTCGCTGCGGGTGATGAAGGCGATCTTGCCCCCGGCGGTTGCGGCCTGCCAGTGCCCGGCGCGCAGGGCGTTCGGCCCGGCGGCTTCGACCATGGCATCGGAATACTGGCTGTCGCGCAGGGCAGTCCAGGCGAGGCCGGATGTGCGCAGCATCTCTTCGGTGCCGCCGTGATCGCGAATGACCAGCGCGGGATTGTCGTCGGCCACCCCGATGAAGGAGGTGTAGACCACATGCTTGATTCCAGCCTCGACCGCCGCATCGATGGCATTGCGGTGCTGCGGCAGGCGCTTGCCCACGCGCGCGGTGCTGATCAGCAGCAGCTTCTCGCCCCCGGCAAAGGCCTTTCGCAGCGAGGCGGGGTCGTCGAAATCGCCCTGCCGCACCGTGCATCCGCGCGCCGCGAGGTCGGCGAGCTTGGCGGGGTTGCGCGTCATCAGGATCAGCTGGTCCGCGCCGACGCGTTCGATCAGGCGCTCGGCGGCGGCCCGCCCGTAATTTCCTGATGCTCCGGTAATTACTATTGTCATTGTTCTCTCCCTGAAAATGGCTTTCAGCTGGCCTCAGTCCGATGTGCGCGTGCCTTCGCGGCAGCTTCCAGCTCGTCTTCCGGCACCCACCAGCCGTGGATCTGCGGCCTGAGCCGGAGCGGCAGCAACACGCTGGCAATCGGCCCCCTGGCCGGATGCTCGGCTTCGAGAAAACACAGGCGCGAAGACATGTCCGCGTGATCGTCGATCACCGCTGCCAGCCAGCCTTCGTGGTCGGGGTCTTGCGCGGGGATATGGATCGGCTCGCTGATCGACTGGGTGGGGGAAAGCTGGAGCGCCTCCAGCCCGCCATTGCCCACCTCGACCCTGATAAGGGCATTGAAGCCCGCGCCGACCACGCCATGGATGTTCGGCGGCCCAAGCGAGGGGTCGAGCGTGGCATAGTAGCCGACCTGATAGGGGCGGCACTGATCCTTCGCCGCCGTGCGCGGCATATCGCCGGGCGGGCCGATCACGCGTTCGGAATAGCCGTCGTCATCCGCTGCCATGTCGAAGGTCCAGCGCACC
The DNA here is from genome assembly GCF_003584015.1 of Aurantiacibacter xanthus. Classification (GTDB taxonomy): domain Bacteria; phylum Pseudomonadota; class Alphaproteobacteria; order Sphingomonadales; family Sphingomonadaceae; genus Alteraurantiacibacter; species Alteraurantiacibacter xanthus. The sequence continues at coordinate 26,508 of NZ_QXFM01000144.1, read as the reverse complement.
AGCGATGCGCGCATTTGCGACATGTCGGCGTCGATCCCGGAGGCAGCGCGGATGAACGGGAAGACATTGGTGTCCATCACGTTGAGATCGAGATGGATGAGGTCGCCCTCTTCAAAGGCGTTCATGATATGGAAGCCCGAGGCACCAACCGGCCCCTTGAACCAGCGCAGGTCTGCCGGGTCGCCATAGCGCGGCATGATGCCGATCCACGTCTGCCCCTCGGGCTCGTGAATCCAGTGTGCGCCGCCCTGTTCGATCCGTTCGCGGTCTGCCGTGGTGGGGAAGATCGGAAACACCGCAAAGCGCTCGGTGACGGCGAAGTCGTGGAGCATCGAGCAGTAGGGCGCGTCGAACCACTTCTCGAACAGCAGATTGCCGTCCTTGTCAGCGACGCTGTAGGACACCGCGCGCGACGCCAGCCCGTCGGCTTCGTAGCCGAACAGGAACATCTCCTGCGTCCCGGGATCGATCCGGACATGCGCGGTCATCGTTTCGGAGCGCAGCTTGCCGCCGAAATCGTAGCGGCCGATGGTCTCGAGCGTTTCGGGGTCGATTTCGTAGGGGAGGCCGTCTTCCTTCGTCATCAGCAGGCGGCCCGCGTGCCACACCGGCGTGGTGTTGGCGACCGTGCGGTCCACGCCCTTGACCGAAGGATCGTCGGTGTAGGGATTGCGATAGGCCCCGAACAGCGCGCGCCGGGCGGTCTTCTCGGCCAGATAGCGGTCGGTTTCGACATAGCGCAGCGCGAAGTCGACTTGGTTGCCGTCGATGCGGAAGCGCCCGATCATGCCATCGCCCGACAGCATGGTGTCTTCCTTCACGAAGGGCGGGTGCGCCGGGTCGGGCACGGCGCGGAAGAAGCTGCCCTTGATCTCGTCGGGGATCGTGCCTTCGACCGGCAGGTTGGCCACCGACCATTCGATGCCGATCGGCTCGTTGAAGCCCTGAAAGTCGAAGGAATCGGGATATGTCTTCGCTGTGCTCATGGGTGTCCCTGCTCTTGGTTGAGGCTGGCTGAGGGCCGGTTGCCGATGGCGCGCAGCACGTGGTCGCTGCCTTTCTCGCCGATCATGATCGCCGTCGCGTTGGTGTTGCCAGAAGGCATGGCCGGCATGACCGAGGCATCGGCCACCCACAGGCCCTCAAGGCCCCGCACCTTCAGCTCCGGGTCGACCACCGCCATGGCGTCGCTGCCCATCTTGCAGGTGCCGATCTGGTGGTAGAAGCTGGAGACGGCTCCGCGCACATAGTCGCGCATGGCGGTGCGATCGGCGGTCTGGTGCTCTGGCGCGAGGGCGGGGCGCACTTCGCCTGTGATCGCCCCGGCAATGGCGGGTTGCTCCATGATCCGGCGCGCGAACTCGATGCCGTCGACCATCTCGTCGACGTCCTGCGGATCGCCCAGCAATTCGTGGCGGATCAGCGGGGGCAGCGCGGGGTCCGGCCCGGCCAGAGTAATGCGCCCACGGCTGCGCGGCCGCATCAGGGCAACGGCGGTGCTGACGCTGGGGCTCTTGCGCAGCCTGATCTTGCCGTCCTCGCCATAGTCGAAGGCGAGCGGGGCAAAGATCAGCTGGATATTGGGCACCGCCATCGCGCCGTTCGTGCGGACGAAGGCCTGGGCGTGGCCGATGCTGGTGGTCAGAGCGCCTTTGCGCGCGGTGAGGAAGCTCGCCAGATGGCCGAGACCGCGCAGGCCCTGAACCTCGGCATTCAGCGTGCGGCCTTCGGCTTCGTTGACCAGGTGGGTGCCCGGATGATCCTGCAGGTTCTGCCCCACGCCGGGCAGGTCATGGACGACCTCGATACCGCTTGCCTTCAGTTGCGCGGCCTCACCAATGCCCGACAGCATCAGCAGACGTGGGCTGTTCATCGTGCCAGCGCAGACCACGACGCCGCGCCGGGCGCTGATCCGCCGGATCGTGCCATCCTCGCCGGTGATTTCGACGCCGGTTGCACGGCGGTTTTCGACGATGATCCGGTTGACCCGGCTGTGCAGCTGAAGCGTGAGCGAGGCGCGGTTCAGATTGGGCCAGATATAGGCGACTGCCGTCGAATGGCGCATGCCCTTGCGCTGCGAGACCTGCACGAAGTCGACTCCCTCGGCGAGCCCGCCGTTGAGGTCGGGACTGCGGGGGACACCGGCCTGTACCGCCGCCTCGATCCACGCATCGGTGAGCGGGTAGCGGGCACGGCCTTCCGATACGCTGAGCGGACCCTCGCCGCCGCGATAGGCGTCGGCACCGCGCTCGTTCGTTTCCATCCGGCGGAAATAGGGCAGCACGGATTGGTAGTTCCATCCGGTCGCGCCCAGATCGTGCCAGCTGTCGTAATCGTGCCGGTGGCCGCGGATGAACATCATCCCGTTGATCGCACTGCCGCCGCCCAGCACCTTGGCTGCGGGCCATGTGTCGGCGCGTCCGCCGATGGAGGCATCGGGCTCGACCGGGAAACACCAGTCGAACTCGGGATTGAGCACGGCGTTGACGTTGGCGGCGGGCACCCGCGTGAACGGATGCTTGTCCGACCGGCCTGCCTCAAGCAGCAGGACCGACAAGTCCTCACGCTCCGACAGCCGCGCGGCCATGGCGCAACCGGCAGAGCCGCCGCCCACCACGATCAGGTCGTAAGCATCACCGTCGGTAATCCTGCTCACCAGCATTCACCAGCGATGTTACGGGTCGTAACATTGCCCATCGCAGCAGCCTCTCCATTTTGTTATATGTAACAAATGGTATAATAGCCGCTCATCGGGACTGTCAAGCTGCGACCTCGCGATGGGCCGCTGGAATGCGCGTCAGGGGCTGTGCCAGGGCCATTCGACCGCGCGTTTGCTCATCTTGTCGAGCACCGACTGCAACACGATCCGCTCGGCCACGGTCAGGTCGGCAAACACCTGTGCTGCGATCGACTCGAACTCAGGTGCCATGCTCAGCAGCGCCTGCTTGCCCTTGTCGCTGAGCGAATAGGGTCTGCGCCGCCGGTTGCTGGTGTCGGGCACCTCCACCAGCCAGCCCAGATCGTCGAGTATCCTCAGCGCGCGGCTGACGTTCATACGGGGGATACTGAGCAGCCGCGCCAGATGGGCGCCCGTCGCGCATTGCTCGCCGGCGATGCTCAGCAGGATGCGCAGTTCGTTGAGGCCGATGCGCTCGGGCGTGGCCACGCCCTCCAGCATCGGACGGTCCAGCAGGGTGCCGAATTTCAGCACGCCGATCAGCAGCCGGACCTGGTCCGAAAAGTAGTCGAACGCTTCGGTGCCGGGTTCGCAGGTCGCGGAAAATTTCTCGGACAATGGGTGCCTCCAAGCTTCGGGCGACTGATGGTTGCGGCGACGAAAGTCAATTGCGTGGGGAGGCGGAGGGCCTGCTTTCAGGCGCGGCGGCTCTTGCGCATAAGTATCATATGGTACATACACTGGCAAAAATAAGCAGAATTGCTGTTTCAAGGAGAGGCCATAATGACCCTGTTACGGGTGCCGTTAGCCGTTGCAATTGGTGCAATCGGCCTGTCGGCTACTGTTTCGTCGGCCTCGGAAAGGGAGGAACCGATGCAACAGCCAGGTAAGACCAGCCAGACCGAGCAGGAACGCAATGTCGCAATCGTTCTGGCGATGTGGGAAGGCGTCATTCGCAATGGCGATAGGGAGGCGGCGCTGCGCTATGTCCATCCCGACTACATCCAGCACAATGTGAACATGCCCTCGGGCCGCGACGCGCTGTTGCGGCTGGCCGACATCGTGAAGGACCCGCCCGAGGGCTTTCCCGTCCCCGGCTACAAGACCGTGCTCTACACGATGGCGCAGGACGACCGGGTGATCGTGATCTGGGACCAGCCGCAGCGCGATCCGGAAAACCCCGAGGAGACCTATGTCGGGCAGGCGTTCGACATGTTCCGCCTCGAAGACGGGCTGATCGTCGAACACTGGGACGATACCCGCAAGACGAAGCCGTGGATGTGACCGCGCGCCGCATCTGCCCGTTCGCTCTGACTGCGAGGTTTCGCCATGGATGACGGTTTCTCCGGCCCCTTTGCCAGCACGTCGCTGCGTGACCGGCCCCACCTCGAACCGGTCTTTGCGATCCGCCTCCGGTTCGAGCGGATTCAGGACTTCGGCGCCTTGCCCAGCGGCGGTGCGCGCGGGGCGGTCTATATCGATGACGGTACGATCGAGGGGCCGATGCTCAAGGGCAGGGCGGTGCCCAACAGCGGCGGCGACTATGCCCTGTTCCGGCCCGATGGCGTGATTTCGTTCGATTCGGTCTATGCCCTTGAGGCGGATGACGGCACAGCGATCCTCATGCGCAACCGCGGCTATCTGTGGGGGCGCAAGCCGGGCGTGATGGCACGCATCCGCCAGTGGGTGACGGCCGATGGCCCGCCGGTGGACTATGCCGACTATTACCTGCGCGCCTTCCCGACCTTCGAATGCCCCTCCGGACCGCACGAGTGGCTGACCCGGCACGTGATCGTCGGCATCGGCGAGCGGCAGGGGGACGGCAACCTGATACGTTATTTCGCGCTCACCTGATCCATCGCCAGCGAGGCCCTCTTCGTGAACCAGCCGATGACAAATGCCCTGCCCTCCGGCCTCGACCGCACCGCGCTCTATGCCGTGCTCGACAGCTATCTTGCCGCGCTCAAGGCGCGCGATCCCTCGCGGGTTTCGTGGGGCGAGACTGTGCGGAACAGCGAGAACAACGTCGCGCTGATGCTGGGCGACGGCTTGTGGAACACGATCACCGATCTCGGCCCCTACGATCTTCGCTTTGCCGATCCGCTGACCGGGCAGGTGGGCCTGTTCACCACGGTGACCGAAACGGACGACCTGTCCGCTTGCTCGCTGCGCCTCGGAGTGGATCGCAAGGGCCGGATCGTCGAGGTCGAGACGATTGTCGTGCGGCAGCTCGACTCGGGCATCCGGTTCGAACCGCAGGCCTTCGAGCGCAAGCCGGTGATGGAGGAGATCGTTCCGCCATCTGCGCGGGTTTCGCGCGAACGGATGATCGCTCTGGCCGATGGCTATTTCAGCACGCTGGAGCGTAACGACGGGACGATCCTCACCCGCATCCATCCCGAGTGCAACCGCATCGAAAACGGCTTGCAGACCACCAACAACCCGGAGTTCTTCACTTCGGTTGCCCATCTCGGGTGCGAGGATCAGCTGAGGCTCGGCAACTACATTTACGATGATCGTCTGCGCGCGCGGCACTATCCGCTGGTCGACGAGGAACGGGGTCTGGTGCTGGCCACGGCCTTCATCGACCACAGCGGCAGGATCGGCGACTACACGCTGACCGACGGCACCAAGGTGACCTCGCCGCTGCGCCGCCCGCACAGCTTCTACATGCTCGAACTGTTCAAGATCCGCCACGGCATGATCGAGCAGATCGAGGCCAATTTCATCACCGTGCCCTATCACATGCCCACCCCGTGGGACGCCTGGCGGTGACAGCGCGCACGCCGCTGCTCCCCTTGGCAATCTGCGCCGCGATCATGCTGCTCGACGGGATCGACCTTGCGGCCATGCCGCTGGCGCTGCCGCATGTCGCTGCCGAGTGGAGCGTCGCCCCGGAGCGGCTCGGCTTCGTGCTGTCGGCGGTGCTGATCGGGCTGGGGGCGGGGGCCTTCCTGCTCGCGCCTTATGGCGACAAATACGGCCGCCGGGTGATGATCGTCTCGGGGCTTGGCCTGCTCGCCGTCAGCACGCTGGGCACGGCCTTGTCGGGTTCGATCACCGCTTTGTTCGTCTGGCGGTTTGCCACGGGTCTGGGTCTGGGGATTTGCCTGCCGAATGTGACCGCGATGACGGCGGAAATCGCGCCGCGCCACTTTCGCGCCGGGGCCATGACGGCGATTTCCTGCGCGGTTCCCGTCGGCGGGCTGCTGGCGGGGCTCATCGCTCCGGTGCTGGTGGAGCGGTGGGGCTGGCATAGCCTGTTCGTCGGCCCCGCGATCCTGACCGGGCTGCTGGTTCTCGCAGCCCTGCTGTGGCTGCCATCGTCGCAGCATGCGCAGGACGCGCCGCCCGTCACCCGCGCGCCGATGCTGGCGCCGCTGACCCGCCCTTACTGGCGGGCGAGTGCGGTCTTTATCGGGCTCTACACCACCAATGCGCTGGTGCTCTATCTGCTCTCCAGCTGGTTGCCGGCGATCCTGCCCGATGTCGGGTTCACGCTGGCCGATGCCGCGCGGCTCACGGCATTCACGCAGGCGGGCGGACTGATCGGAGGGCTGGGGCTGGCCTTCTTCCTCGACCGGGGGAAGACCGTGGCCACGCTGCTTGCCGCCTATGCCGCCGCGATTGCCGCGCTGGTGGCGATTGGCTTTGTCGCGCCGCAATTCTGGGTCTGGGCGGCGGCGATGGTGGTCGTCGGTCTTGGCTCTTCGGGCACGCATCTGGCGCTGATGGCGGTGGGGGCATCGTTCTATCCTCCGGCGATGCTCAGCACCGCGATCGGTCTGGCGGTGGCCGTGGCGAGGGTGGGCGCTGTTGCCGGGCCGCTGGTGGGCGCGGCATTGCTGGGCTGGGGGTTCGACGTGCAGCAATTCCTGCTCGCGGCGACCGTGCCGCTGGCGCTTTGTGCTCTGGGCGTGTTGCTGGTTCCCACGGTGCGAAAGCCTGCCGAGCCATGATCCGCGCTTTTGCTCCATGCGTTATATTACGTCACGTCATTAATCTTGATGGCCAAGGTTAGGCCGGGAAGGAATTGCTGTGCTGCCCGCGAACATTGCTCTCAAACATCCCGATCGCGTCTTTATCGACGACCTCTGGGTCGAACCGACATCGGACAAGGTGCTCAAGCTGGTCGATCCGGCGAGCGAAGAGGTCGTGGGCGAGATTGCCGAGGCCAGTGCCGCCGATATGGACCGCGCCGTTGCCGCCGCACGCAAGGCCTTCGACCACGGCCCGTGGCCGCAGATGCCGGTGGCCGAGCGCGTGGCGCTGATCGAGGCGATGGCCGACATTCTTGAGCAGCGCCACGGCGAACTGGCCGAAGCCTGGACGTCGCAGGTCGGCGGGCTCGCCTCGTTCGCGCCGGTCATGGTCGGTGGCGGGACGATGACGCTGCGGCACATCGCGGGCATGGCGCGGGAGTTCGCCTTTGTCGAACAGCGTCCGGCAATGATGACCAAGGCCGCCATCGTCGCGCACGAGCCGGTGGGCGTGGTGGCGGCAATCGCGCCGTGGAATGCGCCCTATCAGATCATGATCGGCAAGGTCGGCTGCGCTCTGGCGGCGGGCTGCACGGTGATCATGAAGCCATCGCCCGAAACGCCCATAGAGGCCTATATCATCGCCGAAGCTGCGGAAGAGGCAGGGCTGCCTCCGGGCGTGCTCAACCTCGTGTGCGGCGACCGGGAGGCCTCGGACAGCCTCATCTGCGATGCGCGCGTCGACAAGGTGGCCTTCACCGGCTCGACCGGCGTCGGCAAGCGCATCGCCACCGTCTGCGGCGAGCGGATCGGGCGCTACACGCTCGAACTGGGCGGCAAGTCCGCCGCGCTGCTGCTTGACGATTTCCCGACCGGGCAGGCGGCGGAAATTCTCGGCAATACGATCACCATGATGAGCGGGCAGGTCTGCGCCATGCTCAGCCGGGTCATCGTCCCGCAGCACCGTCATGACGAACTGGCCGAGGCGATCAAGGCGGTGATGGAGCGGGTGACGATTGGTGCTCCGCGCGATCCCGCCACGCAGCTCGGCCCGCTGGCGATGAAGCGCCAGCTCGACCGCGTGCTGGGCTATGTCGAAGAGGGCAAGGCGCAGGCCGATCTCGTGACCGGCGGCCAGCGCCCGGCGCATATGGGCAAGGGCTTTTATGTCGAGCCGACCCTGTTCGCCAATGTCGATAACCAGAGCCGCATCGCGCAGGAGGAAATCTTCGGCCCGGTCCTCTGCCTGATCCCGGCGAAGGACGAGGAGGATGCCATCCGGCTCGCGAACGAAAGCCACTATGGTCTGAACGGCGCGGTGCTCACCAATGATCCGAACGCGGCCTATCGCGTCGGTCGGCGGCTGCGCACGGGCGGGGTGGGGCAGAACGGCATGAAGCTGGAATTCACCGTTCCGTTCGGCGGGTTCAAGCAATCGGGCATTGGCCGCGAGGGCGGGCTCGAGGGGCTGCTCGGCTACACCGAGAGCAAGACCCTGCTGCTCGACGGCCTGCCCGACCAGTTCGCCTAGGAAAAACCGGATGAGAGGGACGCCCATGCGTGAGATCCGACACCTCCTGCTGCTGGCCTGCACGCTTGCGAGTGCCGCCTGTCAGCAACCGGCCAGCCACCAGAGCGGGGCCGGCGACGACTGGCCGTCACCCGGCGGCGATGCGGGCAAGAGCCACTTCTCCCGCCTGCAGGAGATCGCACCGGACAATGTCGCGCGCATCGGGCTGGCCTGGAGCGCGGACCTGCCCGGCCAGCGCGGGATGGAGGCGACGCCGGTGGTGGTGGACGGTGTGCTCTATGTCTCGGGGCAGGCCGGATATGTCGGGGCGTTCGATGCCGCGAGCGGGAAGCCGCTCTGGGAGTTCACGCCCGAAATCCGCCCCGAGGCCTATCGCACCGCCTGCTGCGACACGGTCAACCGCGGCGTCGCGCTGGCCGATGGCGTGGTCTATGTGGCGGCGCTTGACGGCATTCTCTATGCGCTCGATGCGGGCAGCGGTGAGGTGCTGTGGCAGGCCGACACTATCGAGCAGGGTGCAGGCGGCCTCGTCAGCACCGGCGCGCCGGAGGTGGCGGGCGATGTCGTGGTGATCGGCAACAGCGGCGCGGAATATGGTACGCGTGGCTATGTCAGCGCCTACGACCGCAAGAGCGGCGATCTGCGCTGGCGCTTTCACGTGGTGCCGCGCGATCCGGCGCTTGGGCCCCAGGACCATCCCGACCTCGAAGCGGCGCTCGCCACCTGGCCCAAGGACACCTTGTGGGACATGGGCGGCGGCGGCGCGCCGTGGGATGCCATCGCCTATGACAGCGAAACCGGGTTGGTGCTGGTCGGCACCGGCAACGGCGGGCCATACTACCGCGCGGCCCGTTCGCCGGGCGGCGGCGACAATCTGTATCTGTCCTCCATCGTCGCGCTCGATCCCGAGACGGGCCGGGTCGCGTGGCACTATCAGGAGGTGCCGGGCGACAGCTGGGACTACACCGCGACCCAGCCGATGGTGCTGGCCGATCTCGACATCGACGGCGAAACCACGCCGGTCATCATCCACGCACCGAAGAACGGCTTTCTTTACCTGATCGACCGCCGGAGCGGCAGGTTGCTCGATGCGCACAGGCTGGTGCGCACGAACTGGGCCGATTCCATCGACATCGAGACCGGGCGGCCCAACCTTACGCCTGCATCGAGCGACTATTCGCAAGGGCCGAAGATCGTGTTCCCGGCGACGGTCGGCGCGCGCAACTGGCAGGCCGGGGCCTTCGATCCCGACAGCGGGATCTACTTCGCGCCGGTGGTGGACATGGGCAACCTGATGATCGCGCAGCCGGGGCCCTACGAGCATAGGGATCGCGCACTTAACCTGTTCGCCTCGGTGCTGTTTACCGCCGAGCTGGAGAACATCCTGCCCGGTCTGCCCCCGGCAGCGCGCGAGGAGGTCGAGAAGCTCCCGGAGATGGACGAGGTCCGCAAGGCCCCGTGGATCAGCGAGCTGCGGGCGATCGACGTCGTGACCGGGCAGACGGTCTGGTCGCAGCCGATGGAGGGGTGGCAGGATCGCGGTGGGGTGCTCGCCACGGCCAGCGGTCTGGTGGTGCAGGGCAACCTTGCCGGTGCCTTGCGCTTCTTCGATGCGGGCTCGGGCAAACTGCTGCGCGCGGTGCAGACGGGCCGCTCGATCATGGCCGCGCCGATGACCTACAGCGTCGATGGCGTGCAATATATCGCGTTGACGACGGGCTGGGGCGGGGGCGGCTGGCCCTATGTGCCCGCCTATTCGGCTGCCTACCGTTATGGCAACGCCAACAAGCTGCTGGTGTTCAGGCTCGATGGCAAACCGGTGCCCATGCCCGAGCCGCTGCCGCCGCTGGAGGTGACGCCGGACGTCGGCCCGAGGGAAAGCTGGGAGACACCGGCGGCGATCGCGCAGGGCGAGGGGTTGTTCATGGCCAATTGCGGCATCTGCCATGCCAACCACCCGCGCTCGACGGCTCCCGACCTGACGCGGCTAATGCCCGGTGTGCAGAACGCTTTCTCCGCCATCGTGTCGGGTGGCCTGCTGGAAACACGCGGAATGCCCGCCTGGGGCGACTTGCTCAGCGAGGATGAGGTGCGCGCAATTCAGGCCTATCTGCGCGATCTGCAACGCCGCAACCGCCAGCGCGACCTGCAACTGCAAGCCGAAGGGCTGCCGCTCGACCGCCAGAGCACAGGTATGACTCTGGCGAAATAGCGGCAGCAGCGGACCGGCCGCTTACTTCCCGGTCAGCGTGGACAGCTGGCGGCTGCGTTCCTCGGTCCATTCGCGGCCGCTGACCGGATTGGCATAGTGGAACGGCGGCACGTAAACATGCGGGAATGCCCCATAGGCGACGGTCACGGTCTCGTCCGGCTCGACCCCGTCGAGCGGCTTGGCCAGCTCGACGCCGCCCTCGTTCCAGCCCTTGTCGTATTCGACATAGTAGGTGGTGAAGAAGTGCAGCCGATCGATCTTCCAGCGGTCGTCCTCGAACACATAGCGGTTCTCGTAAGTGCCCTCGGCCCAGCGCGCCTCGCGGCCCAGCCAGCCGATCTGGATGAAGGCGCGCCAGCGGGCCTTCGCGGTCAGGCCATCCTCGCTCACCGTGATCACGGGCTGCAACTGCATATGGTTGAACACGCCGCCATATTCCATCGGCGGCAGGGCATTGAGGTAGGTGCGGATCCGGTCCTGCCCGCGGAACAGGCCCCGCCCGGCGATTTCGAGCGTCGCATCGCGCGCGAACAGGTCGGCGGCTTCGTCGTAAAGCGCCTTGTCCACGTAGTAGCCATAGGCGGCTTGCAGGTTGGCGATGTCGGTCCAGGCGCTCAGGCGCCGGACCTCGGTGCGCAGTGCGGCTATCTCGCGTTCAAGCGTCTCGTTTGCCAAGTCGGGGATCCTCTGTTCGGTCGTTCAGATCGGCATCGCGCCCGAAGCGCTATCGGGACGTGCGGTTATATTGCACGTTACGTAACATAGCATATGTGACGAAGGGAATGATATTTCGAACCCGACTGTCCGCCCGAGGCTTGGGGGCAACCGACATGCAGACCTTCCTCGCAGGCCCGCAAGTTCCCCGCGCAGCCTCAGAGCAAACGGTTCGATTCGGAGCGCAATTGGTCGAGCAACCAGCGCAGGCTCGCATCGCTGGCGCGGGTGCTGTGGTATTGCGCCATTTCGACCAGTGGCGGGATTTCGATGGGGAGCGGCTGAGAGGCCAGCGCGAAGTCTCTCATCAACACCTTGGCGAGCTTTTCCTGCACCACGGCAATGCGGTTCGTCCCCAGCAGCAGATGGCTGATCAAGGTGAAGTTCGAGCAGGAAATCTCGATCCGCCGCTCCGCCCCCAGGCTCCGCAGATGGCGTTCTGCAAAGGTGGATGACTGCTCGACCCCGATCGTCAGGCGCACCTGCGGGGCTGCCAGAAACGCGTCGACCGAGAGTGGCCCCTTGAGCAGGGGATTGGCCCTGTCTCCGACGATGACGTGGCCATCTTCGAACAGGCACTCTGCCGGCTGGCCGTGACTCGTGAAGTCTTCCGGGCACAGCAGGCAGTCGATCTCGCCACTTTCCAGCAGGCGCATGGTCTCCACGCCGGTGGGCAGGATATGGAAAGTCAGGCTGGGCGCCTCATGTTGCAGGCGGCGCAGCAGCGGGGCGATCACGACGAGCGTTACATAGTCCGATGCGCCGATGCGGAAATTTCGTTTGGTTGTGGCAGGATCGAAAGAGCTTGAACCGCTGACGAGGTCTTCGGCGCTTTGCAGGAACTGCCGGATGGGCCCTTGCAGATTGTCGGCAAAGGCGGTGGGGATCATCTTGCGGCCAGATTGCACCAGCAACTCGTCGTCGAAGTACTGCCGCAGGCGCGCCAGGGTCGAGCTGACGGCCGGCTGGCTCAGATTGAGCCGCTCGGCCGTGCGAGAGACGCTGCGCTCCTTCAGCAGGACGTCGAGAGCGAAGATGAGATTGAGATCGAGACCCTTAAACCGCATCGAGGCAGGATATAGTATTCAAGGCGCTTATCCAACACGCCTTCATGCCTTCATATTCTCTATGTTTGTGCCTTCAGCCGAAGTGCTTTTCGGCATAGGCGATGGCCTTGGGCAGGTTGCGATGGAATCGCTCGAGAAAGTCGATGAACATCCGGCGTTCCTCAGCCGAAAAGCCGTCCAGAAGTATTTCCTCGCGTGACCGCGCCATCCGCACGATTTGCCGGTGGACGCTTTTGCTGGCGCTGGTTGGGCGAATGAAGCGGCCTTCCCGCTGGTGGTGGATTTCGACGAGGCCTTTTCCCTGTAACGATCTGATGCTCTGGCTGACAGTTGCCTTGTTCATTTGAAGAATGTCACAGATCTTCCAGGCTTGAAGCTCACCATATTCGTATAAAATGGAGAGGATGCGCGTCTCGTTTACGCCGATCCCCAGAATTTCGAGGTACATCTTGGAGGTGTGCCAGGCGTAGTTGTTGTTCGCAACAGTCAGAATGTGGGGCAGAAACTTGGCATTTTCCAGGACTTCTTCGGTATCATATTCCGACGGCAGCCGATTAACCGGATCATCCTGCATTTTATCATCTCGTCATGGCATTTTGAGGCAGGTCAATGACCTGCAACAATCGGCCTTGACTGTCCACAGTTTAGGTATAAACGTCAAGTTTAGATATAAACGCTCGCTGTGATGGCGAGGTGGGAGATTTGGCATGAGTGCCCCGACGGGTCTGCGTCCGACGCAGATCGACATCGATCCTTTTGCGGAAGAGACGCTGCGCGATTTTGGCGCGTTCGATCAGGCTGCGCTGGCGGCCGAATCGGTCATTTATCTGCCTCGCTATGATCTGTGGGCGCTGGCCCGGCACGATCTCGTAAAGGCTGCCTTTGCCGACTGGCGGCGGCTCTCGTCGGCGAACGGAACCGGCCTTACGCATATCGGAAAGTCGGAGAACTGGCGTCGTCCTAGTCTCATTCTCGAGAACGATCCTCCGAGCCATGGCCAGTATCGCAAGATCCTCGCCAGGGTGCTGACCGGGGCGACCCTGAAAGAGATTCGCGAGCGCTTCACCGCGACCGCCGAGGCTCTTGCACGCGATGCCGTCGCGCGCGGGCGCTTCGATGCGGTCACAGACTATGCGGAAGCCTTCCCGCTGGCGGTTGTCCCGACGATGCTGGGGCTGCCCGAAGAGGCGAGCGAGATCATGCTCGTCTATTCCGACCTCAACTTCAATTCGATGGGCCCGGAAAACGATCTGCTGCGCCGCTCGCGCGAGCGTGCGCAGCCGCTGACCGAACGTGTGATGGAGCTTTGCCAGCGCCGGTATCTCACCAAGGGCGGGCTGGGCGACCGCATCTACGAGCTGTGCGCAGCCGAGGGGCTGCCCGAGGAAGACGCGGCGATCCTGCTGCGCACCTTCTTTTCCGCCAGCATGGATACCACGATCAACGGCACCGCCTTTGCAATTGAGGCGCTGGCGAACCGCCCGGACCAGTGGGCGATGCTGCACGCCGATCCGTCGCTCGCCACTGCCGCGTTCGAAGAGAGCCTGCGGTGGCATTCCCCGAGCCCCTATATCGGGCGGACGACCAACTGCGATGTCGAGATCGAAGGCGTCACCATTCCTGCCGACAGCAAGGTGCTGATGCTGGTGGCGGCCGCCAATCGCGATCCGCGCCGCTTCGACAGGCCCGATGAGTACGACATCGCCCGAAGCGACAGCGGTCACGTGGCCTTTGGTGTCGGCATCCATGCCTGCATCGGGCAGATGGTTGCGCGTCTGGAGGCCGAACTGGCGCTGAGCGCGCTTGCGCGGGCCGCGCGCACGATCACGCTCGATGGCGAACCGGAATTGCTCATGAACAACTGGTTGCGTGGCTATACCTCGCTGCCGGTGAAGGTGGAGGCGGCATGAACGCTGCGGACGCCACCGGCGTCGATGACGCCCGCCAGCCGGCTGCCGCGTCCGGGTGGAGCGATTTCTCGCACGGGCCGGTGCGCGCGTGGATCGTGGTTCTGCTGCTGCTGTGCGCCTACACGGTCTCGCTGATCGACCGGCAGGTGCTCAGCCTTCTGGTCGAGCCGATCAAGGCCAGTCTGGATATCTCGGATACCCAGATCAGCCTGTTGCACGGGCTGGCCTTCGCCATTTTCTACACGCTGTTCGGGGTGCTGATCGGCCGCGCGGTCGATCGCCGCAACCGGCGCAACATTATCGTTGCGGGGATGACCTTGTGGTGCCTGGCCACCGTTACCTGCGGTCTTGCCAGCAGCTTCACCGGGCTGTTCGTCGCGCGCATGTTCGTAGGGGTAGGGGAGGCAACGCTTTCGCCCGCCGCCTATTCGATGATCGCCGATTATTTTCCGCTGGAGAAGCGGGGCCGGGCGATCAGCGTGTTCTCGATGGGTGTTTTTGCCGGTTCCGGCCTCGCCCTGATCGTCGGCGGCGCGGCGATTGACGCGACCGGAGGGCTTGCGGGCACGCCTATTCCCTATCTCGGCACCTTCGAATCCTGGCAGCTTGCGTTTTTCGCCGTGGGCGCGCCGGGGCTTATCCTCGCGGCCATCATCATGACCGTGCGCGAACCGGCGCGGCGTGAAGTGAGCGATGAAGGCGTCGGTGTGCCCGAGACGCTGGCCTTCTTCCGGCGCAAGGGACCGGCTCTTGCCACGATGCTTATCGCCTTTGGCGCCAATGGCCTGATCAATTTCGGCCTCGCGGGCTGGGCGCCGACCTTCTTCATCCGCGTGTTCGGCTATACCGCAGGCGAGATCGGCGCTGTCTATGGCGCACTGCTGATGATCTGCGGCTCTGCCGGTGTCTGGGTCGGCGGCTGGCTGGCTGACCGGCTGGTGCGCCGCTTCGGCAAGGGCTCGGCGCTGGTCGTGATGCGCACGGCGGCCTTGTTGATGATCCCCTCGCTGGTGCTGTTCGGCTTGTCGACCACGCCGACCATGGCGCTGGTTGCCCTCGGCTTCACCTGCTTCGTGCTTGGCTTGCCGACCGGCCTTGCTCCGGTTGCGCTCTATGCGATCACGCCCAACCAGTTCCGCGGACAGGTCACGGCGCTGTATCTGTTTGCGGTGACGCTCATCGGCATGATGCTCGGCTCCACGCTGATCGCGCTCGGCACCGACTATCTGTTCGGCAGCGAAGACGCTGTCGGCAAGTCGCTCGCGCTGGTGGCCTCGTGTGCGGCCGCGCTCAGCTTTGTCAGTCTCTCGATTTCCCAGCGCATTCAGAAGCGGACGGACTACGCATGAAAAAGCTCATCAACTCACCTCGCGATGTGGTTCCCGACATGCTGCGCGGCCTCTGCGCCACGGACGAGCGCCTGCGCCTGATCCCGTCGCTCAACGTGATCGTGCGGTCGGACTACGAGGCCGTGCGCGAGCGCGGCGAGGTCGCGCTGATTTCCGGCGGCGGTGCCGGGCACGAGCCTGCACACGCGGGCTATGTCGGGGCGGGTATGCTGACCGCTGCGGTTACTGGCGCAGTTTTCACCTCGCCGAGCGTCGATGCGGTGCTGGGGGCGATCCGTCTGGTCACAGGCGAGGCGGGCTGCCTGCTCATCGTGAAGAACTACACCGGCGACCGGCTCAACTTCGGCCTCGCCGCCTCGATTGCGCGCAGCGAAGGGCTGCAGGTCGAGATGGTGCTGGTCGACGATGATGTCGCGCTTGACGTCGGCCGGAGCCGTGCGGGTGCGCGCGGGCTTGCGGGGACGGTGTTCGTGCACAAGCTCGCGGGCGCAGCGGCGGCTGCGGGCAAGCCTCTGGCCGAAGTTGCCGCCATGGCGGCGCAGTTCGTTGGCGGCATCGGCACCATGGGTGTGGCCCTGTCGTCATGCACCAACCCCAGCGCCGGAAAGCCCGGCTTCGAACTGGGAGCGGACGAGATCGAATATGGCCTCGGCATCCACGGCGAGCGCGGGGCTTCGCGCGAGACGATCGCTGAAGCCAGTGCCATCGCCGACCGCCTGATCGATCGCATTGTCGCGGAGTTGAAGCTTGCCGGAGGCGAGCGGGTGGCGCTGATGGTCAACGGCCTTGGCGGAACCCCGCCTTCGGAACTGGCGATCATGGCAGGCGGCGCCCTTGCGGCGGCCCGCCGCCATGGCCTCGCGGTGGAGCGGGTCAGCTGCGGCACGCTGCTCAGCGCGCTGGAGATGGCGGGCTGCTCGCTGACGCTGGCCCGGATCGACGACGAGCGCCTCGCACTGCTCGACCAGCCGGTCGAGGCTCCGGCCTGGGTTGGGCTGACCTGTCCCGCCGCTTCGGCCTACGAGCTGGGCGAACCGCAGGCGCGTCTGGCCAAGGGGCAGGGCGATCTGGTCGCCTTGTCGCAGGCGCAGCAGGATCTGCTCCGCAGCACGATTGCCGGTGTAGCCAAGGCGCTGATTGCCGCAGAGCCCGGGCTGACCGATCTCGACAGCATCGTGGGCGATGGCGATCTCGGCATCAGCCTTGCACGCGGGTCCGAGGCAGTGCTGGAGGGGATCGACGCGGTCGACTGCACCCATCCCGCCCGCGCGGCAAATGACCTCTCGACCATTGTCCGGCGCGCCGTGGGCGGCACGTCGGGGCCGCTTTATGCCGCGTTCCTGCTGGCTGCGGCGCAATCCATGCGCGAGGCGAGTTCGCCGGCCAGCCTGGCCGACTGGGCACAGGCCATGGCCAGCGGCGCTGCCGCGATCACCGAACTGGGCGGGGCGAAGCGCGGCGACAGCACGATGCTCGACGCGATCATTCCTGCGGCAGAGGCGATGCAGGAGGCCGCTGCTGCGGGATCTTCGACCTCCGAGATGCTGGCCCGGGCGCTCGCCGCGGCGCGGGCAGGCACGCAATCGACCGCCGACATCAACCCTCGGGTTGGGCGCGCGAGCTACGTGGGCGACCGGGCGGTCGGTCACATCGATCCCGGCGCTCAGGCCGTGACTGTCTGGCTCGAAGCCATCGGAAATTTAGTGCCCTGACAAACACCACAATCTGATTTGGGAGAATAAGATGAGGATTTCGACACCCAAGAGCCGTGTGCTCGCAACCAGCGCACTGGCTTCACTTCTTGTGGCGGCACTTCCTGCCGCCGCGCAGGAGCAGACCGCCAGCGACGCCGGCAGCCAGCGCAGCGGCAATGACACCATCGTGGTGACGGCCCAGTTCCGCGAGCAGAACCTGCAGGATACCCCGCTGGCAATCACTGCGGTTACCGGCGAGATGCTTGAGTCCAAGGGCGCAACCACGGTTCTCGATGTCGCGACAACCGCCCCCAACGTTACGATGCGAAAGGCCGGCGGCGCGAATGGCGGCGCGGCTCAGGTGTTCGTGCGCGGTGTCGGCCAGTCCGATGCATCCTTCGCCTTCGAACCTGGCGTCGGCATGTACATCGACGATGTCTACTATGGCACGGTGTTCGGCTCGATCTTCGACCTGCTCGATCTTGACCGGGTCGAGGTTCTGCGCGGCCCGCAGGGCACGCTGGCGGGCAAGAACTCGATCGGCGGTGCGGTAAAGCTGTTCAGCACCAAGCCGACCGATGGGAACAGCGGTTATGTCGAAGCCGCCTATGGCAGCTTCGATCTGCTTGATCTCAAGGGCATGGCGAACTTCACGCTGGTGCCCGACAAGCTGATGGTGCGCGTCTCGGGCATGTCGAAGCAGGTCGACGGCTGGTTCCAGCGCTACGACTATGGCTGCCTCAATCCCGGAAGCGGCGTCCCCTCGGCCTCCGACGGCGATTGCAGCAACGGCACCGAAGGGGGCCGCAACTATCAGGCTGGCCGTCTGGCGCTGCGCTTCACGCCGAATGAGGACATGGAGTTCAATCTCGTCGGCATGGTCTCCTCGGAAAATTCCGAGGTGTCGCCGCAGGTGCTGCTCGATATCACGCAGACCGCCAACATTCCCGCGGGCATCGATCCGAAGATCTTTATCACGCCCCGCAACGGTCGCTACAGCTACGCGAACTACACCAATCCGGCCTTCACCGATCCGGCGCGGTATAATGGCGTGCCGGGTGCCGGAAGCCATCCCACGACCGTGCTGGAGCCCGAATTCCGGCTGCGGGCGCAGATCCTCTCGAACACTTTCGACTGGAAGTTCAGCGACAGCATGTCGTTGAAATCGATCACGTCCTATCAGCATTATCGCGGCTCGAACGCGACCGATATCGATCTCACGCCATTCGGCCTGAATACGGTGTCGCAGCGCTACGAATACGATCAGTTCACGCAGGAACTGCGGTTCAACGGGACGGCTCTCAACGAGTTGCTGGAATATACCGTGGGCGGGTTCTATTTCCGCTCCACCGGCAAGTTCCAGGGCACCAACTATCTGCTGCCCGGCACCGCGCGCCAGAACCTCTATGCGCAGGATGATCGCATCCCGAGCGAGAGCAAATCGGTCTTTGCGCACGTCACTGCCTATCTGACGGACTCGCTGACACTCATTGGCGGAATCCGGTATACGGCTGACGAGAAGAAGTACGAATTCCGGCGTCGCAATCCCTACGATCCGAGTATGCCATCGTACACGCAGGCCGGTCAGATCGACGGGCTTACCGGCGAATACTCGGGAGACAGCGTCGATTACCGCGCGAACCTGCAATATCGCTGGTCGCCTGACGTGATGACCTACATCCAGTTCTCGACCGGTTATCGTGGCGGCGGCGTCAACCCGCGCCCCTATGTGCTGGAACAGCTGGTTCCGTTCGAACCGGAACGGCTGAATGCCTACGAAGCGGGCTTCAAGGCCGATCTTCTTGGCCGGGCAGTGCGTTTGAACGGCTCGGTGTTCCTCAACAAGTACACCGGCATTCTGTTCAACAACCAGACCTCGACCCCCAACAGCATTATCAACGCAACGCCGGTGAACGCCGGGGACGCGCGGTTCGTCGGGGCGGAGCTGGAGGTTAACCTGCGCCCGATCGATGGCCTGTCGATCGACGCCTCGGGCAGCTACCTTGCCTTCGAGTTCGAACGCATCGGTGCCGAAGGAGCCACGATCTCCGATGTCACGCTCGACAATCGTGCGCCCTTCGCGCCGGAATGGAAGGGCAACATCGGCATCCAGTACGAGATCGATGCCGGCGATTTCGGCTTCATCACGCCGCGCTTCGATCTTGCCTATACCTCCAGCTTCTTCCCGCAGATCGACAACGATCCGCGGGCGGAGATCGACGGCTATGCGCTTGCGAATGCCCGGATCGGCTGGGAAAACGTCGACGGAGATCTTCAGGTCGCCCTGCTGGTCACCAACCTGTTCGACGAGGACTATCTGGTGAGCGCGCTGCGCTATCCGCTCGGCGTGGTTTCGGGCACGCCGTCCACACCGCGCGAATGGAAGGTTAGCGTCCGCAAGCGCTTCTGACAAACCGTTCGGAGAATATTCCGAACCCATCGACGATGAAAATGACCGGGAGAGATAACATGGCCAGCAAAAGACTGCGGAAACTTTACAGCGCAACTGCCTGCATGGGGGCAATTGCGCTGGCCCTTGGGGCGCTGGCCACTCCGGTCGTCGGGCAGGAGCGGGAAGGGGGCTATCCCTCGCGCCCGCTTCCGCCTGAAAACGCGCCCAATGTGATGGTCATCCTGACCGACGACGTCGGCTTTGCGGCCGGAACCTCGTTCGGCGGGGCGGTCCCCACTCCGGTGCTGGACGCCCTTGCCGAGCAGGGCGTGCGATACAACAACTACAACAACACCGCGATGTGTTCGCCCACGCGGGCGGCGCTGTTGACGGGCCGCAATTCCCATTCGGTCGGCTTCGGCGTCATCAGCGAGGAAGCGTCGCCCAATCCGGGCTACACCTCGGTCATCCCGGAGAGTGCAGCCACCTTCGCGCAGGTGCTTTCCGCAGCCGGCTATGACACGGCGATGCTCGGCAAGCATCACAATGCGCCGCTGTGGGAAGATACCCCGGTGGGGCCGTTCGATCACTGGCCCAACGCCCTCGGGTTCGACTACTTCTACGGCTTCATGGGCGGGGCGACCAACCAGTTCGCTCCTGCCCTGTACGAGAACCGCAATGCTGTCGAAATTCCGCAGGATCGGCCTGACTACATCCTCGACACGGATCTGGCGGATCATGCCATCGAGTGGATCAACATGCAGCGCGCGATCCACGCCGATGCGCCGTTTCTGATGTACTACGCCCCCGGCTCGGCCCACTCTCCGCATCAGGCTCCGCCGGAGTGGATCGCCAAGTTCAAGGGCCAGTTCGACGGCGGCTGGGACGAACTGCGCGAGCAGTCCTTCGCGCGTCAGAAGGAGCTGGGCGTCATTCCCGCCGATGCGGAACTCACTCCGCGGCCTGCCGAGATTCCCGCCTGGTCATCGCTCAGCGCCGACGAGAAGCTCGTCGCCGCGCGGATGATGGAAGTTTTCGCGGCCCAGCTCGCCTACAGCGACAACCAGATCGGTCGGATCTTCGATCAGCTCAAGGCCAATGGGCAGTTCGATAACACCCTGATCATCTATATTCAGGGCGACAACGGCGGCAGCCTCGAAGGCTCTCCGCTGGGCACGATCGACGAGGTTGCGCGCGGCAAGAACGCCATGCCCGATAACCTGCAGGATCAGCTCGACCATCTCGAGGATTTTGGCACGCGCTACTCGTGGAACAACTATCCCGCAGGCTGGGCATGGGCGACCAACACGCCGTTCCAGTGGGGCAAGGCCATTGCCTCTCATCTGGGCGGCGTGCGCAACGGGATGGTCGTATCGTGGCCGGGCCGTCTGGCAGAGCAGGGCGGGGTGCGCCAGCAGTTCGCCCATGTCACCGACATCGCGCCGACCATCTTCGAAGCGGCAGGAGTTACTGCCCCGGCAACGTTCCGCGGCGTCGAGCAGATGCCCATCGCCGGCACCAGCCTCGTATACACCTTCGAAGATCCGCAGGCGGCGGAACGGCATGAAAGCCAGTATTTCGAACTGCGTGACAACCGCGCATTCTACGAAGATGGCTGGCTGGCTTCGACCACGCCGCGGGTGCTGCCATGGGACAAGGAATCGCCTCCGCCCACCGGCACGCCGCTGAACTGGGAACTGTACAACCTGCGCGAGGACTACAGCCAGTCGCACGACATCGCGGCGAGCAACCCGGAAAAGCTGGCAGAGCTTCAGGCCGCCTACGAAGTCGCCGCCGGGCTCTATAACGTCGGTCTGCCGGACGATGCCGCCACCGGAGAGCGACCGTTCCTCAACAAGGACCAGACCCGCTTCGTCTTCCGCAACAGCGACCGTCGCTATTCCCGCTACAGCTTCCCCAGCGTGATGAACCGCGCGTGGACGCTGGAGGCGACGATCGAAGTGATCGACGGGGACAGCGATGGCGCGATCGTCGCGCAGGGCAGCCGCCTGTGCGGATGGGGCCTGTTGATCGAAAACGGCATCCCGGTGTTCCGTTACAACGCCTCCATCGAGGACCGTGACCGGACCGTCATTGCAGGCCCGCAGGCGCTGTCTCCGGGTGAGCACAAGATTACCGTGCACTTCGACTACGACGAAGGCGCCGGGCGCGGCGCGGGTGCCGATGTCCGTCTGGAAGTGGATGGCCGCGAGGTTGCCAGCGGCCGTATCGCGCGCACCCCCGGATATCTGTTTGTGAGCGAAGGCGGCGCGTCCATCGGGCGGGATTACGGCACGACGCTGAGCGACAGCTACGAGTCG
Source organism: Aurantiacibacter xanthus (assembly GCF_003584015.1). Taxonomy (GTDB): domain Bacteria; phylum Pseudomonadota; class Alphaproteobacteria; order Sphingomonadales; family Sphingomonadaceae; genus Alteraurantiacibacter; species Alteraurantiacibacter xanthus. The sequence continues at coordinate 4,661 of NZ_QXFM01000144.1, read as the reverse complement.
CCGTTCATTTATCCCGGCACCATCGAATCCGTGGTGCTGGACTTCGCACGATGAGCCGGTGTGTGATCGCGTAAGCCCGGCAGGAGGCGGGGGGCGGCGATGATCCGCACCCCCGTTTTCGATTTGCAGCGAGGCCGGGATCGACGGCTGGCGAGCGCCGGGCGGCGGCTCCATCCGTGTGGATCGGTTCGGCACGAGTCAGACCTGCCTCGCCATTACCGGGTCAGGCCGCCCTCCTTTGCACGATCCAGGCATTGGCTCGGCGGCAGCTCGTTCCGCCCTATCTGCCATCCCATCTGGAAGCGGCCTTGAGGAAGGCCAGTTCCTCGGCTCCGACAGGATCTGCCGCCGGGCCGACCGGACCATGGCTCATCTTGACAATCACCGTCTCGGTTTCCGGATCGACATAGATGTACTGCCCTTCGCCTCCGAGGGCGGTGAAAGCTTCGGTTCCGTTGACGGTCCACCAGAACCAGCCATAGCCGAGGCCGTCGCCTGCTGAACCTTCGGTGATGTCCCTGCGCAGATTGGCGACGAAACCGTCGGGAAAGAAGGGCGTGCCTTTGGCGTGCCCGTCGTTGAGCATCAGCAGGCCGAGCCGCCCGTAGTCGCGCAGCACCGCGTTGAAACCGCCGGCGGTGAACTCGCGGCCCACGCCGGGCTCGCCGTCGATCACGTAAAATGCGTCGGCCTGCATGCCCGCAGGCTTCCACAGGCGGGTGGAGAGGTACTCGCTCACCGGCATACCGGCCGCCCGTTCCACGACCCAGCCGGCCACGGCTGCATCGAGGCTGTTGTAGCGGTTGAAGGTGCCCGGCTCGTGCTCCCGCTCGGTTATCAGGGCGGCATCGGTATAGCGCGTGCGTTCTTGCACCCACGAGGCAACGTGGGCGTCATAGGAGGGCGTACCGGGCGAGAAGAAATTCTCGTCCCAGGCGATGCCCGAGCGCATTTCCATCAGGTCGCGGATGGTGGCGCCGTCGTAGCCGGTGCCGTTCAATTCGGGCAGATATTGCGTCACCTGGTCGGTGACCGATCCGATCAAGCCCTCCTTCACGGCCAGCCCAACCATGATGGCGTTGAGGGACTTGGCCATCGAGTACGAGTTGTAGCGGCTCTCTGCCGTGGATCGGTTGAAGTTGCCCTCGTAGACGATGGTGCCGTGCTTGATGATCAGCAGGCCATCGACAAAGGTGTTCTCGATAACGTCCGACGCCTGATGAATTTCGCCATTCGCTTCGTAGGTGAAGTCGAGCGGTGCGCTGCGGACCGGAAGCTCAAGCGGGCTGTCGCCCGCTTCGACCGGGGCGGTGTTGAACATCAGCGCCATCGTGCGATTGGCCAGTGGCCGGATGGCTTCGTCGAACATACTTTCGCGATACTGCATGACGGCTGGGGAGGGGCCGGTCTGGCCGTCCTGCGCGACGGCAGGAAGGGGCAGGGCGGCGATGGCGAGCGCGGCAGTGGCCACACCGGCGTGAAGAATCTTCATAACTATCTCCCTTGGTTAGCGGGCGTTGTAACGCCGCCGGCGACAACGCGATAATTGGCCAGATTGCGTTTCAGCCGATCAAGATCCGACCCGTCGGGGTCATTTGCCATCCGGCTTTGCAGATTGAACAGCAGGGTGGGGCGGCTGGTGCGGTTATAGGCTGTCCATTCCGGGAACGTCGGGCTGCGCGGGGCACCGTCGCGGGCGAACGAGACCCATGCTGCGCTCATCTGCTGCATCATCCGCACCTGTTCGTCGAGCTGTCCCGCTTCGACCGGCTCGCTTCCCACCGTGTCGAGCACGAAGGGGATGTCGATTGCGTGCGGCGACATCAGCAGGCCGTTGCGGGCGCTCGTCTCCCAGTCCATCCGGTAGAGATAGACCGGCGCTCCTGCCTTGCTCTGCTCGTCGGCAATGCGCTGGGTGAACAGGCGGGTGGGCCAGTCAGCGCGGATGAGCGCATCCACTTCCCACAAACCCGCTTGCGGATGCGCGGCCCGGTAATGGGCGACGATGGCTTCGGCGTCGGCTCCGAAAATCGGTTCGAGTTGCGCCACGACGGCGGCAAGATCGCGTTGCGGAGCCTCAGGGTTCTCCGCCAGAAAGTACTCGGTCATTTCGGTGCGTACCGTGCCGAGCAGCAAGGGGATGTCTTTGGAAAGCGGTGACGCGCCGTTCCAGAACGGATGCTGCGGCAGCGCGACATCGTCGACGACCGGGGCGAAATCCTGAATGACTCCCATGGTGCCGAAGCCGCCGATCTCCTGAAAGATGCGGTAATAGGCACGCATGATAGCGTCGAGCGGAACGGTCTGGATCTCGCGCACCCGGTGCTGCGGGATGTCGAGCAAGGCCAGCAGCCGTGCCGCCAGATCCTTCGCATAGGGGCGTTCGAGGGCGAGCGGTGCGGGGCCGCTTTGGATGATCGCCTTGTGAAACAGGCCATACGCGGCGGGCATCGCCATCAACAGTGACACCTTCTGGCCGCCGCCCGACTGGCCGAAGATGGTGACGTTTTCAGGGTCGCCGCCGAATTCCTCGATATTGTCGCGGACCCATTCCAGCGCCAGCACGAGATCGAGCATCCCGGCGCTCGACGATCCTGCGAAGGCGGGATCGAACTCGTCGAAGTAGGCGTGGCCGAGCACGTTCAGGCGATGGTTGGGGCTCACCATCACGACATCGTTGTTCGCGGCGAGGCGCGCGCCGTTCTGATAGTCACCGCCAGCCGACAACCGCCACAGGCCGCCGCCGTGCAGCCAGACCATGACCGGGCGCTTGCGCCCGTCTGCCAGCGCCGGGGTCCAGACGTTCAGCGTAAGGCAGTCCTCGCTCTCTTCAGCCTTTTGCCCGGCCTGCGCAGGATCGAGCTGTGGCGCAATCGGGCCATCGGTGAAGGCTGTCTGCGGTTCGCTCCAGGGTGTCGGCGGGGAAGGCGCCATGAAGCGGGAATTGCCGCTGGTCGTGGCGCCGTAGCGCAGGCCCTTGAATTGCAGAGCGCCGCGTTCTTCGCGCCCGATCACCGGGCCATAGCGCGTGTTCGCGATGATCGGCCCCGCCCGGTTCCGGGCCGTTCGCGCTTGCGACACAGTGCAAGCTTGCAGGACCAGCGGAGCAGACAGCCCCATCACGAATTCACGGCGACCCAGCTTCATTGTCTTCTCCTCTCGTGGCGCGATTTCGGCCCGCTCAGGCGAGCGTTCTTGCATGGGCGGGCTGGCCTTGAGGCAGGTGCCCGGTCACCAGTGCGATGAGCTTGTCGGGATCGGCTGGCACTTCGTCGCCCCGCCACGCCACATGGCGATCCGGGCGGCTGAGCAGGAGGCGATGACGATAGGCTTCGCCCGGTTCGGGCAGGGTCACGTCGAGCACCGCCAGCGGCATCCCGGCCTTCTCGGCGGCGTTCACCAGCGGGGCGACATCCGCCTCGCGCGAGAAGCGGAGGAGCGTGAACTCAGGGCCAAGCGCGTCATACAGCGATTGCCCGTCCGCCAGCCAGAAATGCGGGGTCCGGCAGCCGGGCACGGTGGAGGCGGTGTAGTCATACATCGTGTAGCTCGGCGCGGTCTCGTCATCATAGGCGATCAGCGGGGAATCCGGGTAGAAATAGCCGAAATTCAGCCCGGCACAGGCGAACTGCTGGACATGGAGATCGTAGGCATCGGCCCCGATCTGCGCGCGCAGGGCATCGGCCTCGGGGCCATCGTCGTTGATCGCGAGCGGGATGCTGAGGCGCTCGGAAATGGCCTTTTGCGCGTGGTTCATGGCGAAGCGCGAGACCTGATCGGTGATCGGTCCGCGCTCGGTTTCATATCCATCCAGAATGCCTGCTCCGGCCCATCCGTTTAGACGGGCCGCAAGTTGCCACGAGAGGCTCATGGCATCGGCGATCCCGGCATTCATGCCATAGCCGGCATAGGGCACCCAGAGGTGCGCCGCATCGCCGCAGATAAAAACGCGATCCTGGCGGAACCGGTTGGCGACCAGTCGCCGCCCGATCCAGTCTTCCTGACGGATCACGTCATACTCGAAAGTCTCGTCGACCCCCAGCAGCGCGCGGATCCAGGCATCCCGGTCGACGCTCTCGAAGTCGGTTTCATCCGGCAGGAGGTAGTTGTGGATCAGCCAGGTTTCGCGGCCGTCGATCGCTGTTCCCCGTCAGCGCCAATGGCACAGATTTGAGGTTGTGAATTAAGGAGTGTTGGGGCTTCGTCGTAGTGACGAAGGAACGAAGATGAAGCCCCAACACTCCTTGAAAAAATCGCCTGCCAAGGCCCCTGCTGAGCGGGTGGTGAAGGACATCCGGCGGCAGACCCGGCGGCATTTTTCGGCCGAAGACAAGATCCGCATTGTGCTCGATGGGCTGCGTGGCGAAGACAGCATTGCCGAACTATGCCGCAAGGAAGGCATTGCCCAGAGCCTGTATTACACCTGGTCGAAGGAGTTCATGGAAGCGGGCAAGCGGCGCCTGGCGGGTGACACGGCTCGTGCCGCGACCAGCGGCGAGGTGCAGGACCTGCGCCGCGAAGCCCGTGCCCTGAAGGAATGCGTGGCCGACCTGACGCTCGAAAACCGTCTGCTCAAAAAAAGCATGATCGCGGATGGGGGCGACGACGAATGAGATATCCCGCATCCGAGAAGCTCGAGATCATCCGGATCGTCGAGCAGT
>NZ_QXFM01000143.1 GCF_003584015.1 Aurantiacibacter xanthus | reverse complement strand
ACTGCTCGACGATCCGGATGATCTCGAGCTTCTCGGATGCGGGATATCTCATTCTTCGTCTCCCCCATCCGCGATCATGCTTTTTTTGAGCAGCCGGTTCTCCAAAGTGAGATCGGCCACGCACTCCTTCAGATCGCGCGCTTCACGGCGCAGACCCTTCACCTCGTCCGTGGTCGCAGCACGCGCAGTGTCACCAGCCAGACGGCGCTTGCCGGCTTCCATGAACTCCTTGGACCAGGTGTAATACAGGCTCTGCGCAATCCCTTCGCGGCGGCACAGCTCGGCAATGGAGTCATCGCCGCGCAGGCCATCAAGGACGATCCTGATCTTGTCCTCGGCAGAGAAGTGCCGCCGAGTCTTGCGGCGGATATCCTTTACGACCTGCTCGGCAGGCAATTTGGACCTTGAGGATTTGGGCTTCATCTTCGTTCCTTCGTCACTACGACGAAGCCCAAATCCTCCTTAAATCACAACCTCTAATCTGTGCCATAGGTGCTGACGGGAGACACCCCGAGGTTCACGTGAAAACCTATCACCAGGAGCGCAAACGATTGTCTGCGAAAGCCGATACCAATCGAACCCGGCTTGAGAATCGTGCCCATAAACTTGAACGCGAAATCGATCGGTTGGTGGATCATCTCGCTAAGGGCATCGGCGACACATACGTGACAGGTCCACGATCGACAAAGCTTCACCATGAGCGCGAAGCGGTTCTTGCAGAGTTGGCAAAGGCTCCGCCTGCATTCGAAGTCGTTTCGCTGCATCCCGCCATACCGAAGCGCTACGAGGAGCAACTCGACGCTCTGCAATAAGCGCTGACCGAAGGTATGCGGTCAGGCGACCGGGAATGCGCGGAAGCCATACGAGAACTCGTTGAAACGGTGACGGTCTACCGCGACACGTCCGAACCCGGCGCCATCGAAATCGAAATATCAGGGCGCCCGAATTCGATCCTTGGCGAGCGTACCTACCCCTAACGGGGGCAAACGGGTGAGGGGATTGATGGTAGCGGAGGAGGAACATATAGCGAACCTATAACATTCTGACATTGCTCGTTCTTTCCGCCCAACTCTTGGAAAATACCCCCACCGATACCCCCAGAATCCCGAATTTGCGCCAAACCGTTACAAGGGTGCGATCGGCCGACTAATGTTCGAAAATTGGCAGCTCAACCGCCTCATTGAACGGCGGAAGTTGGGCCGGTTGCTGACTGTCTGCTTTGGGCAGGCAACCAATGCAAATCGGCCATTTTGCTTCCGACCCCATGGCAGACCACCCATGTATGCCCAGCACCTGTTCAATGGCAGCCGTTTGTCGTGTCTCTACAATACATCAGGTAGCAGAAGCCCATGAAGTTCATCACTCTCAATCGCGCCTCGACCCTTTCCGTTGGGCTGAGCTGGCCGGGTTTCCGGCTCGTGAAGCAGCAATGCCGCTCGACCATACGCGCCTAATCGATACTTCTTTGCGCTTGGCGCAGATGCCATTGCCCGCTTCGTTCGCGACGGCTTCGTCTGGGTGGGTGCTGCATTTTCATCCAAGGTGGCCGCAGAAGCGCGCGCGATCCTGTGGGTGGCCACGGGATGCGATCCCGATGACTCGACCACCTGGACCCGGCCCGTCTCGAGCGGTTCGATCAGGCTCCGTTTCACGAAGCGGCAAACACAACCGCCCTGCATACAGCATTCGACCAGCTTGTGGGCAAAGGTCGGTGGCTGCCGCGGGGCGGACTCGGAACATTTGCTGTTGGCTTTCCATCTGCCGAAGAACCTGGAGACGACGGGTGGCACATCGAGGTCAGCTTCGCTTATGAGAAGCCCGACTTCATGGAGTGGCGGGCCAATGTGCACCGCAAGGGCCGCGCCCTGTTGATGCTGTTCCTATTCTCGGATGTGGGTATTCACGATTCCTCAACGCGCATTCGGGTCGGCTCGCATATCGATACAGCGCGACAACTCGCACCGGCCAAGGAAGCCGGTCTGACCCTTCGAGAGTTGACCTCGGACGGATTCGCCGGATCGGCCCATCGCCTGGAGCAACTGGCAACGGGTCCGGCCGGCAAGGTGTATCTGTGCCACCCTTTCCTCGTGCATTCTGCATATAAGGATTACGGTAAGTAGCCGCGCTTCATTGCGCAGCCGCCACTGCTACCGCGTGAGCCGATCAGTCTCGAGCGTTCCGACAATAGCTACTCGCCGGTCGAGAAGACTATTCTGAGGGCTTTGGGCAGGTGACGCGGTCAGAATTTGACGCAAAGGCGTGTCTGCCAGCATGACGCGCCTTGCAAATTATATATTGCGCACAATATAATTGGATACTATTTATCCTGCTGTCTAACCGTAAGGAGCTAACATGAAAAATCTCTACAACACTCGCGTTAACGCCTATGGTGGCCGCGCCGGAAAGGTCAAAAGCGAAGATGGCATTCTCGAGCTCGACCTCGCTCTACCGAAGGAACTCGGTGGCAAGGGCGACGCGACTAATCCCGAGCAACTCTTCGCTGCTGGTTATGCGGCTTGCTTCGAAAATGCCGTGATCCATGTAACGCGGGCACAGACCGACAAGGTGGGTGACGACGACATTGAAGTCTCCTGCCAGGTCGGCCTCTTGCCGAATGGTAATGACGGGTTTAATCTCGCTGTCACACTGGATGTCGAAATTGCCGGGGTCAATCAGGCAAAGGCTGACGAGATCGTGAAGAACGCCCACGCTGCTTGCCCCTATTCCAACGCAGTCAGCGGAAACGTCGATGTGAAAATTAATGTGTTCGCCCAATGAATGACGGAGTGGCAGCAGCACAGGACCCGCGCGATCCCTTGTTGCTCGATCGACAGGTTTGCTTTCCCCTTTATGCTGCCACCAACCTCCTCAGCCGCCTCTATGGCCCTGTTCTTCGGGAGCTGGGTCTCACCTATCCGCAATATCTGGTCATGCTGGTATTATGGGAGAAAGAACCCCAGACGGTGGGCTCCCTCGGCGCGCGGCTTTACCTCGATAGCGGAACTCTCACCCCTCTGCTGAAGCGTATGGAGGCCGCCGGCCTGGTTCGACGAACACGCGATCCGGAAGACGAGCGCCGAGTGGTTATCGAACTGACCGAGAGTGGAAAAATACTGCGCAACCAGGCAGTGTATGTTCCCGAAACCCTCGCGAGGGGGCGCAAATCCGAAGGGATTGACGAACTGCGGGACAGCGTGCGCAGGCTTGTCGAACTGCTTGCGGAGCAAACCGGCTCGAAGAGGTGAAGCCTCTCAGCAGGTGTCGCACGTCTGCGAGGATTGCCTGTCCGATCTTCGTGGGGCGTCCACTGGGACGCTTGGCGATAGTCGAGCGACCTTGCGATGCAGTTCGTTTCCTCTCGCCCGCCCGCGTAAATGAGGATTGCCGACCCGACTTTACAGACCTATCTCGACCGCAATGTCGCCGGTGCCACTCTACTGGTGGCACCCGAGACCGGACAGCCAACATCGGGCGATCCGATCGAAATCGTCCTGACCGGCCCCGACATGTTGAAGCTGCAAGAGCTGTCGCAGGACGTGCAGGCGCTGCTGGAAGACGAGGTTGGCGTAGTCGACGTTCGCGACAATCTCGGCAGCATCAAAGGTGAGATCGCACTTCAGCCAAACCGCGAGGCTTTCCGATGAATCGGCAAGGTCAGAGACGTCGAGCCGTTCCACCGACTTGGCTCTTGCCGATATCCCGTTCAACCATGGCCGCCGCATTTCTGGAGAATGGCCAGGCGCGGACCCTGTGGCTGTCGGGCGTTCACCGGAGAAGTGCCACGAAGGCCGATGCCAAGATCCTTGCCGGACAGGATCTGGACTATTCGCTCGACCCCTTTGATGACCAGAGCTTCTACCGGTCGGCCGCGCGTTCGCGCAATGCCGCGCTGGAAGTTACCGTGGGCGTGTCGCCCAAGGCCTCGCGGGTCTGGCTTGGCAAGGCAAATTCAATCGAAGGGTTTGCCGCTTCGGCGGCGCTGCTCATCAACGCTGTCGCGGCCGCGAAGCAAGGAACCGCCGAGCCATTCCGCTTTCTCGCAACCCCGGTGCAGGCGCTCGACCCTGCACAAGTCAAAGGCGGATAAAGACCGAACCCAGGTCGCTTTGTTGCCACCGTTCGAGATGTCCTTAAGCCCAATCCATCTCCGTTAAGCCGACTAATCCTATTGTCCGATATGGGCATCGCTCCGACGCCCTCGAACCGACGTCCGCTTTCGGAACGTAGCCCTCAATGCTCGGATGACTGGGATGAGAGGGCGAAGCCGACCTGAGCGCATGCCATGCGAACATCTGCTTCTGGCGAACCGCCGAGTTGGTGGTTAGGACCGACATTAGAGTCGCAACCCGCCATTCCACTTTTGACCATCCAGTCTACGCAAGCGCCAAGCCCCAGACTATTTGTCGAAACCCGGGCGGATCGGCGTTTTCTACTTGGACAAGGCGATGCGGGTAGAGTGGGCAGGCACAATCGTTTATGCTAGCCAAAGTGAGCCGGTTCTGTACGAAGTCATTCTGCCGTCGAAATGTGGGATCGCGTCGAACTGCCTTTCTCCTCGCGCACCTGACCCACGAATTCGAGAAGAAACGCAGTGCTCAAACCGAACATGACGAGGCCGTTGGCAGCCACGATCGCAGACAGCAGCCGCACATCCTGCGAGAGGATAACGTCGCCGAAGCCTAGCGTCGTCAGGGAAACCGTTGCGAAATAGAGCGCCGGTTCCAGCGCTTCGAAGGCACCCAATACAATAAACAGGCCCGCCCAAATCCAAGCCGCCAGCGTGATAGCGAGCAGCATCCATATCGTAGAAGCGGCAAGAAGCAAGGTCGCTCCAAAGCGTGTTGTTCGCGTGCGAGGCGGCGTGAAGCGATCATCGACTGAGAAGGCTATTGCGGCAAAACACGCTTGCATGATGATGGTAAGTGCAACGGTCACCGTTCCGATCGCGAGTTGAGCGACGATACTCATCGTTGATGATCCTCAATTTTTGTCCGTCGTCAGAACATTTGGCACAACTCGCGGCGTAGGTTTGCGGAGTGTGGGCCTCGTCTCGGTTTGATGTTTAGGCGGCGAGCTTGCGGTGTTGCAAGCGCCGATGTTCGAGTGTCTTTCGCTTGATCCTTCCTCTTCGTTCGATGACGGCGGCAGCCCTACCGAAGTAGGCATCGGCGGGTGTGACGTTGTCGAGGCTCTCGTGATAGCGCTGGTGGTTGTAATGCTCGACGAAGGCCTCGATCTGCTGTTCGAGATCGCCGGGCAGGAAGTAGTTTTCCAGCAAGACACGGTTCTTCAATGTCTGGTGCCAGCGTTCGATCTTGCCCTGCGTCTGCGGATGGAAGGGCGCGCCGCGCACGTGGCTCATCTTGTTGGCATCGATGTATTCGGCCAGTTCTCCGGCGATGTAGCTGGGGCCGTTGTCGCTGAGAAGGCGGGGCCTGTGCAGCACGTTGGCGTGGTCGCAGCCTGAGGCTGCCAGCGCCATGTCCAGCGTCTCGGTGACGTCCTCGGCCCGCATGGTGGTGCAGAGCTTCCATGCAATGATGTAGCGCGAGTAATCGTCGAGCACGGTCGATAGATAGACCCAGCCCCATCCGATGATCTTGAAGTAGGTAAAGTCGGTCTGCCACATCTCGTTGGGGCGGGAGGTTTGCGTGTGGAACGCCTCGGCGGCCTTGATCACGGTGTAGGCCGGGCTGGTGATCAGATCGTGGGCCTTCAGGAGGCGATAGACCGTGGCTTCGGACACGAAGTAGCGCTTCTCGTCCGTGAAGCGCACTGCCAGCTCGCGCGGGGATAGATCGGTCTGCTCCAGCGCCATCTCGACGATCTGGTCCTGGATATCGTTTCCGATGCGGTTCCACACCCTGCTCGGCGCTGAAGGGCGGTCCTGAAGCGCCTCCGGCCCACCTTCGAGGTAGCGGTCATACCAGCGGTAGAAGGTTCGCCGTGCCACACCGAGTTGGTCCAGCGTGCGTTTGGCGGGCAGATGCGACTGCTCGACGATCCGGATGATCTCGAGCTTCTCGGATGCGGGATACCTCATTCGTCGTCTCCCCCATCCGCGATCATGCTTTTTTTGAGCAGGCGGTTTTCCAGGGTGAGGTCGGCCACGCATTCCTTGAGATCGCGAGCTTCTCGCCGCAGGTCCTTGACCTCGTCCGTGGTCGCAGCACGGGCGGTATCGCCAGCTAGCCTTCGCTTGCCAGCCTCCATGAACTCCTTCGACCAGGTGTAATACAGGCTCTGCGCAATGCCCTCGCGGCGGCACAGCTCGGCAATGGAGTCATCGCCGCGCAGGCCATCCAGGACGATCCTGATCTTGTCCTCAGCAGAGAAATACCGGCGGGTCTTGCGGCGAATGTCTTTTACCACCTGCTCGGCAGGCGATTTGGACCTTGAGGATTTGGGCTTCATCTTCGTTCCTTCGTCACTACGACGAAGCCCAAATCCTCCTTAAATCACAACCTCAAATCTGTGCCATAGGCGCTGACGGGGGACACCTGCAATATGTGCTCGCCTAGTTTCTCGGCCTCCTCTTTTGAAGGACGACCGCCGCTTGAGGTTCTGCGGGGAAGTGACATCTATTCTCTCACTATTGCATTGGTTCGGCCATCTGATCTGCTGCCCAGTAGGACGAGGCCTTTGTGGTATGGCCAGGCAAAGCTCCGCAGCGGGCAACGCGGACTAATGATGCCCACATGAACGCTTGCCTGCCGCAACGGAAAACGGCATGGTACCGGTGAGTTTACTTTCTTTCATCGCCGGCGCCAGCAAAAATGGCCTTTCCCCCAAGGCAATCTCTCCGATCGATCAGTGAGCCGAGCTTTAGCGGTTGGAATGCAATCTCTGTCTTTCGTAGGTTCGTAGGGTTGAAGCCATTGCGGAACTGCGATGGCCAGCGCCTTCCAGATAATATCCCGATCGGACCGATATCGGTTCTCCGTCTTTCTGCCCTTTTATTGCTGGTCGCCTGCGCCGCCTTAACACCGGCTTCCGCTCAAATCGCTCCTGTGGCGGAGCCGATGGCCGAGCAGGCCGCTGAAGTGGCTACCGACCCTTTCGGTCGCGAGACGCCGCGTGGAACGGTGACCGGCCTGATCAGCGCCCTGGCGGCGAAGGACTACACGAGGGCTGCTCACTATTTCCACCTGTCTGCGGAAGAGGATGAGGCTCAACTTGTCGATCAAGGAGCGATCTGGGCCACCAAGCTGCAAGCCGCGCTCGACCAACAGGGGACGCTCCTGCCTTTCGGTGCCTTGTCGAACGAAGCGAGTGGGCGTCTCGACGATGAACTGCCGGCCGACACCGAAGAGGTAGGCAGGCTCGGCGGCGAGGAAAGTCTGCCGATCCTTCTCACCCGGACCGACAGCCCTGTCGGCAGCGAAGTCTGGGGGATTTCGCAGGAGACCGTTGAAGCTCTCGAAGCAGTGTCTGTGGCGGCGACAAATCCGGCTGAACCGGAAGACGGTGAAAGCGCCGAGGTGGCCGGAGCCCCGCTGCAGGACTGGGCTCTCTTGCTCGGGAGCGCAGCCGGCAGTTTCTTTCTCTACTGGCTTATATCGGCCGGACTTCTGGCCATCATGCGGCGTTTTGTGGCCGACCGCGAGAAAAGCGCGATCTACCGCTTCACGCAGGCCGCCTTGCCGCCGCTCAGCCTGTTTCTCGCAGTGGTGACCTTCCACCTGTGGACGGGCAGCATCGAGGCGTCCATCGTCGCGCGCCAGACCTTGCTGCGCTATATCGGTATCGTTGGCTGGGTAGCGCTTGCTTGGTTTGCGCTGCGCCTGGTCGATGCCATCGCACGCGTTGCTAGTGCCCGGATGGAACGCCGCCAGCGGCGGCAGGCAGTGTCGGTCGTCGTCCTGTTGCGGCGTACGGCAAAGATAGTGCTCTTCCTATTGGCGACGGTAGCGGTCCTCGACACGCTGGGGGTCGATGTGACCACGGGCATTGCCGCATTGGGCATTGGCGGCATCGCCTTGGCGTTAGGCGCACAGAAGGCCGTGGAGAATTTGATCGGCAGCCTGAACGTCATCGCAGACCGCCCTGTTCAGGTCGGAGACTTCTGCCGCGCGGGAGATATTGTCGGCACCGTAGAGGATATCGGTATGCGCTCGACGAGGATTCGCACGAATGAACGCACGCTCGTCACCATCCCGAACGGTGATTTTTCCTCCCGCGAGATCGAAAACTTCGCCAAGCGCGACCGCTTTCTCTTCAATCCCACGATCGGCGTCGAATACGGTATCTCCGCAGGCCAGCTGCGCCGGGCCGTGGAGATTATCGAGCAGATCCTGCGCGATCACCACCTGATTGAAAAGGATGGCCTCCGTGCTCGATTTGCTCATTTCGGCGAGAGCTCGCTGGATATCGAGATCTGGTCCTACATCATGGTTGCCGATTACGCGGAAAGCCGACTGATCCGGCAGGAACTGCTGCTGGCCATTTTCGAGAGGTTGAAGGCAGCCGGTCTCGCTATCGCCTACCCGACGCGGACGGTCCATTTGGTGACCCAGGAGAATGACGTCGGCGCGTAGGTCGCCGCGCCCAGATGGTATTCACAGCAGCCAATCGATCGGCGTTTTGCTGAGAAGGCGAGTGAGCACTCGCGACCACCATGTGGTTCCAGGCTCGGCCAGTTCACATTGACGGACATCGTCGCGCATGTCCATCCAGTTCAGTCGGCCTTTGTCATCCACGACGATTTTGTAGGAGCCGGACGCGATCATGGTATCGAAGGCGTGGTGCATCTGTGCCGCCAGATTCTCACTCTGGATGACGATCCCGAGCTCAGTATTGAGAGCGAAAGAGCGCGGATCGAAATTGAAAGAACCGACAAAGACCCGACGGCCGTCTACAGCGAACATCTTGGCATGCAGGGTGGCATTCTCGTTTGTGTTGCGCGGCGAAGGTCGACGCAGAGATTTGCGGGTGGTCTTGGGCCGGTCTCCAGGGGCAGGCATCTCATACAGACGCACCCCCGACTTCACGAGAAAATGCCGATGCTTTGCATATCCGGCATGAACCATAGCGACATCGGTCGAAGCAAAGGAATTGGTCAGGACGCGCACATCGACCCCGTTGCGTGCCATTTGCGCAAAGGCCCTGGCACCTGATGAGGTCGGCACGAAATAGCCCGAAACGACGAGCAATTCCCTTTCCGGTTGACCGATGAGACTCCTGAGGACGCTAGCCATGAGATCGCCTTGACGCGATTGTCCGAAAACCTTGGCGGGCCGATCGCTGACCAGCTCGACGGGCACCCATTCGAATTCAATCCGTCCGGCCCGCGCACGCTCAAGCAAAACAGATCCGGCGGCACGGCTTAGATAATCGGTCGCGGAGGGGCCGGAAACTGACCGCGTGAAATCAGTTGCCCCGCTTGCCGCGTACTGCTTCGGATCTTCCTTCACGATGCAGTCGATTTCGACTGCAGCGGGACAATTCCAGAACGCATCGAAACATTCGGAGACTTCTTGCACCACCGCGCCTACGCAAAGCGCATCCACATCGGCAAAAATCCCCTGCTCTCGGTTGGCGAAGTACTCGTCTCCGACATTACGCCCGCCGACACAGGTTATCTGATTGTCGACTGTAAAGCTTTTCGAATGCATCCTGCGATTGACGCGGTGGAAATCCAGCAGGAAATCGAGCGGCTTGAAGTGTCGGTTTCGAAACGGATTGAAAATGCGGATTTCGAAATTGCGGTCGCTGGCCAGCCAGCGCAATTTGCGGTCGAGGCCGGGAATGCCGTTATCGTCAACCAGCAGACGGACCCGTACACCCCGCGCTGCCGCTCTGCGCAAGTCTTCCAGCAGGAGATTACCGGTCAGATCGTCGCGCCAGATGTAATATTGCAGGTCGATCGATCTTTCGGCCGCGGCGATGAGTCGAGAGCGGATGGCAAACGCGTCTATGCCGTCCTCGACAAGTGCAACGCCCGTCAGGCCGGGATGGCCCACCGCGTGCTTAGCGACACTCAAGCCGATTGCGGAAAGTGCCGTATTTCCGAACGCATGAGAAGCTGCGCGCTGTATCATGAACGGAGGGTGCCGGTCGCGCATCCGCGTTACGGTGCGCTGTCGGGAGGCGTTGTCTGCGACGGAACAGCAGGGCCAATGTCCGGTTCTGTTCCGGTTAGTGCAACCGACCTGTTGCACAGCTTTCTCGTCATCTCCCGGTCGCGAGTCGGGTCTGTCACGACCGCGCGACCCGAAGTCTGGCCACGCATCCCCATGAGACCGCAAGGACCGGGATGGTCGCCGCCTTCCGCTTGCGGATCGGTCACGGCCTGTAAGACACGCAAAGTGCCGTGCTCGGCATCGCGACACGCCAGCAGCACGCGCACGCCTTTCATCGCCAGGTGCGGGGCGATCTCGTAGCCGGTGCCGCTATTGGCGCCGTTAACGACGGCCGGCCGTCCGGATTGATGGGGGATATCGGAAAAGGCGAAGCTCATGCGGTATGTTCGTCCCGGTGCCATGACGGGCGCTAATCCTCGGAACTCGTCGTTTCGGGCACGGCTGATGCGACAGTGTCCGGATCCGACGATGGCGGACTATCCTGCCATGCCTGTGCCCGACCGCGCTCCACGCCATAGTCGAACAGCGTGCGCATATAATCCTGCTCGAAAAGATCGTGCTCGTCCGCGTCGAAGTCCTGCTCGATAAAGGTCAAGTGATATCCGGCGCCGGTCGATCTCGCCCAGACATAGGCCGAGGCCACACGGTCCTGGAGGCTGGAGAAGAGCATCACCTCAAGCGTCCGCTTGGCGATGCTGGAGAGACCTGCTTCGATCAGCTCGAACTCGCCTGCCATCTTGCCGTTGACCAGCAGATACAGCTCCGTTGGGGACTGGCTGTCCCGCAGGATCTGGTCGTTCGCGACCGGCGGAGCGGCCATCAGGGTCGCAATGGTGCCGCCATCGACATGGAGTTCGCTGATTCGCTCTCCCTGCGCTTCCATCTCGATCAGCACCGGGGGGAACTGCACCGGGACGGAGCTGCTGGCGAGCAGGATGCGCCGGAAAAGGGCATAGCGACCGGGCGCATCACCGGCCGCGATCGCTCCCATGTCCCAGATCGCATTGCCGGGGCGGTCGAGGCTGACGGTGCCGACGAACAGGCGCCGGCCCTTGCGGTGCTCTTCGCCGATGGCATCGATCACCGCATCAGTGGCGAAGCGGGCGATTAGAGCCTCGAGCGGCCCGGTCGTCGCGACGCTGGTCGAGAACGGGATCGCCAACGCGAAGCGGTCCTTGTAAATGTCGTCGGGCGTGATCTCGGTATAGGCGCGTTTCAGCTCGTCGTCGTAGTCCGGCCCGAGCAGCGCGAAGGGGGCGATGAGAGCCCCGGTGCTGACTCCAGTGACCACGGCAAATTCAGGTCGCTTGCCGGTTTGCGACCATCCGTTGAGAAAACCCGCACCATAGGCCCCGTCATCCCCACCGCCCGACAGCGCGAGCACGCGCAGTGGCTCGCCCGGCGGTGGCGGGGCGATCGAGATCTGTGTCAACAGGTCGGGGGAATTGGCCCAATGGCGGATTTTCGGCGAATCCGGCGCGTGCGCGGCTTCGATCTGCGCGGCCTCGAACGGTTGCCGGTCGAAGCTGGCACAACCGCCAAGCAGCAATGCGGGGCCGAGCACTCCCAGGACGAGCGTTCGCACCAGGTCGATGGCCTGTCCCGGCATCATGGTCAGGCGGAGTTCTTTACGGGTTCGCATCGCCATCCTTCTCGGAAATCTCTGGGGGATCAGCCTCCGGCGCGTTCCAGCTTCCGCCGAGCGCCAGATTGAGCGTGACGAACTGCTCGCGTTCCATGCGCTCGATCGTCGCCAGATCGCTGCGCGCAGTGATCGCCTGCTGCCGGATCTGCAACACGTCAAGCAGGCTGCTTTCGCCGACCCTGTACCGCAGATCCTCGATCCTGAGCGCTTCCTCTATCTCGCGCACGCGGATGACGGCCGCGTCCCGGCGGCGGCGAAGCACCACGCCGCTGTCGAGCGCGGTTTCCACCTCCTCGAAAGCGGCCAGCGCGGCGCCGGCATATTGCGCGATCGCCGCGCGCAGTTCGGCATCGGCAATGTTTTCGCCGGCAGCCAGCGCGCCGCCCTGGTAGATCGGCGCCGCGACATTGCCGCCAATGCTGAACAGGGTCGCGGTAGGATCGAAGATATTTTCAAGGGCGTCCGACACCGCGCCCGCCAGCCCCGTGAGCGACAGGCGCGGCAGGCGCGCCTTGCTGGCCTGGTCC
>NZ_QXFM01000142.1 GCF_003584015.1 Aurantiacibacter xanthus | reverse complement strand
GGCCCGCCAGCCCCGCATCCTCGGCATGGGCGACCACCGGCAGGTCAAGCATGGCGGAATACTGCATCAGCCGCAGCATCACGCCGCTGTCGCCGATCCAGCGCCGCCCGGTCGCCACCGCCCGCGCTCCGGCATCGCGCATCAGCGCGAGTTCGGCCAGCTGCTCGCCCGCAAGGCCGATGGTGGCCGCCGCGAAGGGGTGGACCCAGAAGTCGGGCTTGCCGCTCTGCGCCATGAACCGCACCCGCGCCGGGTGATCGAGCAAGGGCGAGCAATCGGGCATCAGCCCGGCGCGGGTAATCCCGCCAAAGTGGAACGCGGGCTTATCGACCGCGAAGACGCCCAGATCGACCAGACCCGGCGCAATCAGCAGCCCGCCCGCATCGACCAGTGTGTCGCCCTCTTCCGGCGACACATCGCCCACGGCAAGGATCAGCCCATCGGCGCAGCGCAAGGAGCCCTCAACCACGCCCTCGGGGGTGACGAGACGGCCATTGATAATCGCAAGGGGTGCGCGCTGTTTCATACCCACTCCCCATCCTTCCATCCGGCGACACCGCGCGTGCGGCGGGTCAGCACATCGAGGCAGGCCATGCGGATCGCCACGCCCATTTCCACCTGCGCCGTGATCAGCGACACCGCCGGATCGTCGGCCACATCGCTGTCGATCTCGACACCCCGGTTCATCGGGCCGGGGTGCATCACGATCGCCTCGGGCGCATGGCTGGCGAGCCGCTCGCGGGTGAGGCCATAGAGGTGGTGATATTCGCGCGGGGAGGGAATGAACTGCCCGTCCATCCGCTCGTTCTGGAGGCGAAGCATCATCACCACGTCGGCCCCGGCCAGCGCCCGGTCGAAATCGTGGAACGGCTGAACGCCCATCGCCTCGATCCCCTGCGGCATCAGCGCGGGCGGCGCACAGGCGCGCACCGTCGCCCCCAGCGCCTGCAACGACAGGATGTTCGAACGCGCCACCCGGCTGTGCAGGATGTCACCGCAGATCGTGATCGTCAGGCCGGTAAAGTCCTCGCTGGTCGCGCCCCGCTCGCGCAGCGCGCGCCGCAGCGCCAGCGCATCGAGCAGCGCCTGCGTCGGATGCTCGTGCTGCCCGTCGCCCGCGTTGAGCACCGGGCAATCGACCTTGCTCGCGATCAGCCCCACCGCCCCGCTCGACCCGTGGCGGATCACGATGGCGTCGGCGCGCATCGCGTTGAGCGTCACCGCCGTATCGATCAGCGTCTCGCCCTTCTTGATGCTCGACTGCGAGGCATGCATGTTGACCACATCGGCCCCCAGCCGCTTGCCCGCGATCTCGAAGCTGAGCAGCGTGCGCGTCGAATTCTCGAAGAAGGCGTTGATGATGGTGAGCCCCGCCAGCGCATCCGAATGCTTGGTGGCGCGGCGGTTGAACTCGACCCATTGCTCGGCCTCGGCCAGCAGATAGAGGATCTCGTGCCGCTCAAGCCGGGAAATGGCGATCAGGTCGCGATGCGGATAGGCCCGTGCACCCGCGGGAAACCGCGAGCTGGCCGAAGGGGGTGGCGCCGATGTCATCAAGCCCGAGCCGTTAATCGCAAGTGCCCTTCCGCTCAAGCGCTTTTGCCGCTGGCGGGCTTGGCAAAGGGCCACTAGATTGCCACCCTTCGAACGAATTATGGGGTCGAGAACATGAGTTTTGCGCGCAAGGTCTGGCGCTTGCTGGTCGGAATCAAGGATGCGCTGGCGCTGGCCTTCTTCCTGCTGTTCTTCACCCTGCTATTCGCGGCCCTCTCCGCCCGCCCCAATCCCGGCAGCGTCAACGACGGCGCGCTGCTGCTGAAGCTCGATGGCACCATCGTCGAGGAAGTGGCCACGATCGACCCGCTTTCCACGCTGCTGTCGCGCAGCCTGCCCACGCGCGAATATGCCGCGCGCGATCTTGTCCGCGCCATCGACAGCGCCGCCGAGGACAAGCGGATCAAGGCCGTCGCGCTCGATCTCACCACCTTCACCGGCGGCGGGCAGGTCTCGGTAAAGGAAGTGGCCGAGGCGCTCGCCCGGTTCCGCGCGGCGGGCAAGCCGGTCAGCGCCTATGCCCTCGCCTATACCGACGACGCGATGATGCTGGCCGCCCAGGCCAACGAGGTCTGGGTCGATCCGATGGGCGGCGTCGCCATTCGCGGCCCCGGCGGCACGATCCTGTTCTATGCCGATGCGCTGAAGCGGTTCGGCGTTACCGCGCACGTCTATCAGGCGGGCGACTACAAGGGCACGGGCGAGCCCTATGCCAATTCGGCGATGTCGCCCGAATTCCGCCAGAACACCGAGACCTATATCGGCCAGCTGTGGGACGAATACCGCGCCGCCATCGTCAAGGCCCGGCCCGAAGCCGATTTTGACGCCGTGACCAGCGGCATCGAGGCCGCGCTCACTGCTCAGGGCGGCGATATGGCCAGGCTCGCCGTCAATGCCGGGCTTGCCGA
This sequence comes from Aurantiacibacter xanthus, assembly GCF_003584015.1. Taxonomy (GTDB): domain Bacteria; phylum Pseudomonadota; class Alphaproteobacteria; order Sphingomonadales; family Sphingomonadaceae; genus Alteraurantiacibacter; species Alteraurantiacibacter xanthus. The sequence continues at coordinate 66,784 of NZ_QXFM01000142.1, read as the reverse complement.
CACCATCGGCACCTATGCCCAGTGGGGCGCGCATATGGCCAGGCTGGCGGGCGAGGATAAGTGGGACAAGCATCCCGCCGCCTTCGCCCACACCGAGTTGGACACCTATGTCGCCAATGTCGGCGCGAAGGAGAAATCGGGCAAGAAGTCGATCGGCGTGGTGACGATCGCCGGCGCAATCAACGACAGCGAAGCGGGCCCCGGCACCGCAGGCGCGGCGCGGATCGAGCGCCTGCTCGACGATGCGCTCGACGACGATCTGGCCGCGCTGGTGGTGCGGATCGATTCGCCGGGCGGCACGGTGACAGGCTCGGAGACGATCCGCCGCGCACTGATGCGCTATCGCGAGAAGAAGATTCCGGTGGTGGTGTCGATGGCCAACTATGCAGCCAGCGGCGGCTACTGGATCGCCACCGCCGGCGAACGCATCTTCGCCGAGCCCGAGACGGTGACCGGCTCGATCGGCGTGGTGCTGATGGTGCCCTCCTTCGAGGGGCTGCTCAAGGAGTATGGCGTCAATCCCGAGCGGATTGCGGTTACCCCGCTGTCGGGCCAGCCCGATGTGCTCGGCGGCTTCTCGCCCGAGGCCGACGCCCTGCTGCGGATCGAGACGCAATCGTTCTATCGCCGCTTCACCGGACTGGTGGGCAAGGCACGCAAACTCTCACCCGCGCAGATCGACGCGGTGGCGCAGGGCCGCGTCTGGACCGGCGGAGCGGCGCGCCAGCTTGGCCTCGTCGACCAGTTCGGCGGGCTCGACGACGCGCTCGCCTACGCTGCACAGCAGGCCGGGCTCAAGGATGGCGACTGGGGCGTGAAGCGGCTGGCCGACCCGGTCGATCCGTTCGAGGCGCTGGTTGCGGGAATGCTGACCGGCGAAGCGGCGGAGGCACGTCAGCCGCTGACGGTTTCGGCAGCGATTGCGGGCGATAACGGGCGCGTGGTGGCCGACGTGCTGCGCGATCTGGAGCAGATGGTGGCGACACCGGGGGTGCAGGCGCGGTGTCTGGGCTGCGTGATCGAGGGCCAGCCTTCGCGCGAGGCCGAGGCGGCCGCACCACGGGGCTGGAGCGCGGTTCTGGCTTTGCTGGCGGGGCGTTGACACAATTCTGCGCACGAGGCTCTTGCCAAGCGTGAGGACAAGTGGCAAAGGCGCGCCCCTGCCCCGGACGCGAGTGATCGCGAATCGTCAGGGCGGGCGCGTAGCTCAGTGGTAGAGCACACCCTTCACACGGGTGGGGTCGCAAGTTCAATCCTTGCCGCGCCCACCATCTTTTCAATAACTTAGAAGATGGAACCAGACACCGTACGGAAAACGTACGGAAATCTGCTGGTGCGCACGCGCGGCTTGCGTTGCTACGATCTTCTGTAGCTGCCCGGTGTTATCCACCAGCTCAATATGCGAGTGTGCCTCATATAAGCGCTCGCCCGCTTCGATCCGGCGGAATAGAATTTCACCGTGTGCAGGCCGATGCTGGACTGACCGTGCCTCGCCCATTCGCCCCGGCTGATGTTCTCATTTAATTAAGCCTAGGCGCGCGCGATGCGGAGCGCAAAGGCGTCTCTCACCTCATTGCTCACCAGTAGCCATGAGCGTTTCGCGCCGTCTGGCGCGACCGTGCTCTATTCCGCTTGCGCTCCACCGAGCCCCGTCGGGTCTCGGCCGCTTACGCGGTGACGATCAGCTAACGCGACGATATGCGGTCAGCGCTAGCGCGCTGGCGCGGGCTTTTCGGCCGCGTGAAGGGGGGTAGGCGACGCTTCCCTCTAGTCCCGTCGCGACGTGCCGCAACCCGCCTTCGGCGGGTCCTCCACCTTGTTTCGGCCCTTCGGGTGCAGCCCGCCGCTCAAGCGGGACTGCCGGTCCGCTCCTCGCCGCCCACCCCCCTTCCGGGGCCGGTGTGGTGTTTGAGGAAGGAGTGAGGACATGAAGCGGAACAGCGGGAATGTACGACAGAGCCTCTATTCTGAGGTGACCGACCGTGTGATTGCAGAACTTGAAGCGGGGCGGCTGCCCTGGGTGCAGCCTTGGGAGGCGAGCGCCTGTGGATGTGCCCTGCCAGAAAATGGCGTGACCGGGCGCCGCTATTCAGGGATCAATATCCTGATCCTTTGGGCGGCTGTCATGGAGCGTGGCTATGGCGTGCAGCGCTGGCTGACCTTTCGCCAGGCACAGACCCTGGGCGGCACTGTCCGCAAGGGCGAGAAGGGAATTTGCATCTGCTATGCTGATCGCTTTACCCCCAAAGACGAGGCCGAACGCGCACGGGACGAACAGCGCGAGGCACGGCAGATCGCGTTCCTGAAGCGCTTCACGGTGTTCAATGTCGAGCAGTGCGAGGGACTACCCGAGGCGATGACTGCGGCGCCCGCACAGCTGCCCGAGGTGGAAGCAGTGCCCGCTGCGCATGCGCTTATCCGGGCGAGCGGTGCCGACTTCCGCGTTGGAGGTGTTGAAGCCTATTATGCACGGGCGGGTGACTATGTCGCCGTGCCATCGCAGGCAGCCTTTCCCGATCCCATCAACTGGTATCGCACCGCGCTGCATGAGCTTGGGCACTGGACCGGGCATCACAGCAGGCTCGATCGTGACCAGTCGGGCACCTTTGGCAGTGCTGCCTATGCCCGTGAAGAACTGGTCGCGGAGATGGGGAGCGCGTTCACCTGTGCCGCACTGTCGATCCGTCCGAGTGTTCGCCATGCCGACTATGTCGGCGCATGGCTCGCGGTGCTGCGCGAGGATGAGCGAGCGATCTTCCAGGCCGCCAGTGCTGCCAGCAAGGCCACTGATTGGCTGCTGCGCTATGCCGGGGAGCCTGCGCAGGAGTGCGGGTCATGATCGCCCGGGTGCTCATTCGCTTGCGTCATCGCCGTGCTCTGCGCTGCATCGAACAGGCGCTTGCCACGATGGACGAACTACCCCGCGCCGTGTTCGAGCGGGCACGATTTCAGAACCTCGACCATGTACAAATTGCCGACGAACTCGGTATTACCGTCACTGAAGTCGAGCAGCATTTTGCTGCCGCGATACTGCATATTCTGGATCACACCGATCCGGTCGGCGGGCCTTGAGCCCGCCGACAGGTCATCTATTTGCTTGGCATTTGGGCCCGAAGACGCGAATCTGTCCCCATGAAGACCAGCCTCGACCATCTGCCCGAAGGAAAGCGCCGCGAGCTCGCGCACGTGGTCGAGGTGCTGCACGACCGGTTCGCGTTTGCGACCAGCCGCCGTACTCAGGAGCACACGCGCGGCGGGCAAATCCTTAAGATCATCCTGTTCGGCAGCTATGCGCGCGGCGACTGGGTCGAGGACCCGGTCGGGCGCTATTTCTCAGATTATGACCTGCTCGTCGTCGTCAATCGTGAGGAGTTCACCGATGTATCGGAGTACTGGGACAAGGCCGAAGAGCAGCTGCTCGAAGAGCTGTCGGCGGGACATCATCTGCGTACGCCGGTCAGCCTCATCTATCACAGCCTTGATGACGTGAACGAGAAGCTGCGCCTTGGGCGCTACTTCTTCATGGACATTTTGCGCGACGGTATCGTGCTGTTCGAGGAGGACGGTTATCCCTTTGTCGAGCCGCAACCGCTGTCACCCGAGCAGGCTCTGCAGGAGACGCGGGACTATTTCGAGGAGTGGTTCGAGAGCGCGGAACGCTTCTTTGTCAATGCGCGCGACAATGCTGCGCGCGGGTGGAATAAGGAAGCAGCGTTCCTGCTTCATCAGGCAACTGAACGCTTCTATCACTGCCTGTTTCTCGTCCGCACTTTGTATAGCCCGAAGACCCATAATCTGAACCGGCTGCGCGAGATGGCCGAGGAGCTCGAGCCTTCATTGCGCGACGTCTGGACGCGGGAGAACCGGTTTCAGAAGCGCAGCTATTCGCTGCTGCGCGACGCCTATGTGAAGGCCCGCTACTCGCGTTCGTACCGCATCAGCCCGGAGGAACTGGCGTGGATTTCCGAGCGCGTGACACTGCTCCAAAGCCGCGTTCGCGAGGCATGCGAGCTGCGGATCGAGACGCTCGCGAAGGCGGCTTAAGCCGCTTTTCTTTCCCTGTCCGCGAAGCAAAATTCCTGCTGCAAATCGTCTTCGCAAGCTTCTGCGGGGCGAAGCGCGTGGTCACCGGGGACGACGATGATCCAGTCGATTTGCGCCGACAATCTTACTGTGTCGCCGCCCGAGCCGCGCACGATCGAGATGCTTCCCGAGCCCTCGACAGCTACGACAAAGCTGCACTCGCGTATCTTTGAATCGAAGGTTCCGCGCAGCAAGGTGCCGTCAGAAACTGCGACCGCAAACCCTTCGCGAAGCGCCCGTGAGGGCAGTCCAATCACCGTTTCGACATCGCCCGACAGCTGCAATCCGGCTGTGTCGTTGGGCTGAATGGTGATCGACATAAGCTGGTCCTTCGGCGGAGAATCAAACGCATCGCCGTATAGAACATATAGGAAACAAAAAGAAGGAATGAGGGCGCGGGAAGGATGAGGGCGAGGGCAAGATTAAAGAAATGGCACCATGCCCTGCGGTCGATGCTCCATAACCTGTTGTCTGCACATCCTTTTTCTCTTTTTCACCGATGGCGCCATGTGTACGGCCATAGCGCCATGCCTTGCTCAAACCCGCAGCAAACTCCGGTTTTTGATAGCGCCATGGTGGTCAGATCCGCAATCGTGATGTGATGGACGCTGGACGAACGGGTGAGTCAGTTCGGCAACCCTCGCAGTTCCAAAGCGCCTGTCCGTTCAAATCTCAGGTCTGCAACATGCCGTGCGTCTGCGCCTCCTACACTCTTTGTCTGCTGTCGCCCCGGGCATAACTTGGCGCGACAATCTCGTCGCTTCGATAGTGCTCTTGCGCGGAGAAAAGGGGGAGCACCTTCACGGCCGCGCCAGAGCTTCAATCCGCAGCAAGCATGCCGCACATTTACAGGCGCGAGACAGCCACAGCGGGCGGACGGGAAAGGACGGGGCGATCAGGGCCCGTCAGGTGACTGTGCTGGAGGCTCCAGTATACCGATAGTCGAGGGGGTAAACACAGCCAGTCAAAGGAGCCCCGCAATGAGCAACAATCCCGTACCCGATGCCATCAGCGTTCGCATCAAGGATGCCTGTCGGATGACCGGTATAGGCCGATCCAAATTCTACGAATTGATCGCCGCTGGCGAGGTCGAGATCGTCAAAATCGGAGCGATGACGCTTGTCCCGACAGACAGCCTCCGAAAGCTGATCGAGCGTGGGCGTCAGGCAGATGCGAAATAAGCGCGCGATCGCGCCATGTTCGCACCGTCATCACAGCCGCGATTGCAATGCTCTCTGAGGCGCTGCGCGACCATATGGTCTCCGTGATCGAGTTCAAACGGTTCGGCGGAAGCGCTTTGGTCGAGAGAGTCATGTAAGGTCTGGCCGAGTGTGACACTGACAGCGATGATCGGGTTGGTTTGGAGCGCCTGTTTTGCCGAGAGAGCGATCCCCAGACTGACGATCGGATGTCGCCAATGTTGGACGAGCCGAAAAGTCTCCTTTCAGGAACGCAATCGGGATAGCGGACGCTCACGGTGGCGATCCGCGCGTCGGCTTCGCGCCCGGACTCCGACGTTTGAAGGAAGGACGGCGTCACCCAGAAGCAGACGTCAAGCGCACCCCTAACACACCGTTATGAACGAGAACAGCAAGGCCTTCAGGGAAGGGGCTGCGGCCGACGATGCAGAAGATCATACTTCGCAGCCCGTGGTCTGAGCGTTTGAAGCGGCTAGCCATCGTAGTCTGATCGATGCCGGAGGGGCTGGGGATATCTTCTGGATGGGTATGCCAGTCACCGACATAATGTTCGCCCTTCGCAAAACGCGCGTCGATGATGCGCTGCGCGGCCTTTTTGCGGAATGCGAATAGAAGTCTGCTGCGCAGATCCTTGGGCTCGGGACCCGAGGCATGAACAATCTCGACGAGGTTGTCTTCGACGCGCGCAAACAGATGACCACCAGCCTCGCGGCTACCTGGTAACAGCTGACGGTAGGCGTCGAAATGGTCAAGCACCGCATCGGTAAAGCGCAGGCTCTGACCTGATGTCCCAATCTCATAGGTCAGCATGGCGGGGCTGCACACATCGGGCACCCGTCCTTCTGCGGCCATGGAAGGAGCATTTGGCGGTGATCCGTATCCCGTCCTCCACTGGCCTCCGTCCACCAGTCACGCCAGCTTCCGCCGAAGGCAGCCGGATCGCCTGCGCTGCGCAAGAGATGCGCTGGCGCCTCGACTCGTTCCAGCAGAAACTTGATCGCGGTTTCCGCGATCGCGGCGGCATGCCCGCAGAGTGCTGTCGCGCCATAAGGCTGGAAATGACCCCCGCAGAGCGGAATTTCGCGGCGCGTAGGCCGTGGCCAGTCGGACATCCGTCGGTTCAGTTCGGCTTGGGTATCGAAGCCGCAGCAAAAACAGGGCTGCGGTCCGCGCAGCATGATGGCGTGCGCGGCGATCGCATGGGGCTCGAGCCACGCGAACATCGCCGCGACATCGCCGGGATTATTCTGCAGATAGTCTGCAAGATGCACTTCCTGTGCCCAGTCGCCAATCGTCGTGATGACAAGATCGGCGTCATTCAATGCATCTTTGTTCCGCGCGATCCATTCCTGCCACCTGACCGCTTGGCCCTTGATGTCCGACGTGCGAAACTGGCGCTGCAGGCGGAGCGCCAGCGCTTCGGCCTTGAAGGTGCCGACCGCCTCGGTCCCGAGGATATGGCGCGATATATTCTCAAACACCAGGATTTCCGGATCGAGAATCCTGATGGTGCCAACCCCCGATGAGGCGAGTTGCTGCGCGATATAGGAGCCGAGTGAGCCCGCGCCTATCATGACCACGCTTTTGGTCTGGAGCGCCGCGACATCGGGATTGCCATCGCGTCCGAAAATCCAGTCCGGATCTCCGCGGACAATGCGGAGGCGTGCGACCGGCTGCGCCTTATCGCGTGCGGTTATGAAAGCGAGCTGAAGCGGCGCATCTCGCTGATAGCTGAGTTTGGGAACCTCGACCCCGATGAAGCCGTGACCATTCTCGTCGGCGAAGGCGAGAACGATGGTCGCCTTCTCCTTGGCCAAGAGCCGGGCAAGCTCATCGAGGTCGGTACCCCCTTGGTCGAGCAGCAGTCGCGCCAGGTCTCCTACGTCCTTGGGAAGTTCGGTAACGCGCGGAGGGAGCGCGAGCCGCACCAGAAAGGCGGCCTTGCCGAATTGGGTCGGCTTGAGTCTGCCGCCGCTCTTCTTGATATAATCTTTGGCGCTGCCGCGATTGTCGAAAAGCTGAATACGCTTGCCATCGTCGAACCGGAAAATCCGTCGCGACCCGCCCGCGGGATCGAGGAATCCCCGGGCGATGCCATGCGTCCGGTCGCGCGCCCAATAGGCGATGATCTCGCGGCGCGTCTCGTCAGCACCGCCATCGCCGGCGAGAGCGCCCGCAACCACGACTTCGGCCTGTGCCAGAAGTTCGCCGAGCGCATCGGCCGGTCGATCCCAAGCCACGATTTGCCCCGGCGGCAAGCAAAGCAAGGATGCGCGCTCGATATGCGCACCCCTGACTTCATGGGGTTCGGCGATACCGATGCGGGGTGGGCCGAACGGGAAATCCTCGCCGAGGAGGACGCGCAGACCAACCACAGCGCCGTCGAAATCACAGGAAAATTCCCACCCTTTGACGAAGGGATGGCCGAAGTCACGATAGGTTTCGATGATGTCGTCGGCGACCGCCGATATGGCATCGACGCCGAGAGACTCCGTAAGGAATTGCTCTACTGCGCTGCTTGCGCCCTCAAATCGTCGTGAAGTGAGCCTGGCAGACCTATCCGAAGCGCTCATCGCCGCCGATCTTGACCGCAGACTGGGCATCGCTTGCAGCTCCGAGCGAGCCGAGGACCCCCGACGAAAGGATTGCGGCGGAACTTCCGCCGTCGATCTCGATCAATGCCGGATCGTCAGGAAAATGCATCCCGAAAATGCGGCAGAGCCGGTTTTTGGCATTGGTCCTGTCGGTCGCAGCAAGCGCAGCGGCGACATCGTCACGGAGCTCTTCGGCACACTGCACGAACCCGGGGCGCAGCGGTGCGTTGCCGTCGTCCCACCCTTCGTCGAGACGTCCTTGCACGACGGGATTGCGGATTTCTCCACGTAGATACTGTGGCAATTTGCGCGTGAGTTCGGCAAGGCTGGCGTCGTCGCGGGCCGGCACGGAGGCTCCCGCCTCCTCGAAGTAGCGAACGACGCAGGCCATGAGCGCGATCGAGCTAAGGCGGCATTTCTCCCACCGATGATCGCGCCATCCCTTGAGATAGCGCGACAGGCGGCGGACCTGCTCGCCGTGCTTTTTGACGGCCGCGAGGAACCAGTCTTCGAGTTTGCGCGGATCGGAAATTTTCCATCCTTCGTCGCGGTGGGCCAGCATGATCCGGTCGAGCGTGATTGTCTTGTAGATCTCGTCAAGCAGGATTGCGCTGGCCTGGGCGGAATCGCCGAACGAGCTGTGCGCCGATCGGGCGGCCTTCTCCACAAGAACCTCGAACTCATCGTCCGGAATTGCATAGAGGGCGATATCGATGTGCGAACGCTTGTTGTTAAGTGATACCCTAACGCAGGAGGGGCGAGGACGTTCAGGGTTCAGCGTCCATCCTTCGCTGCGACAGAGCGGGGCGAGCGCTTCCTCGACCAATCGAAAATAGCCTTCGCTCGCAACGATCGGATGCGCGTGGCCGTTGAGGGTGACGAAGGACGACGGCAGGAACATGCCGTCGTCGAAATCCATTTCCTGCGGCGGATTATGCGTCGGCCGGTTCAGCGTGTGATAGACATAGCTGCCCTGTCCGCGGAACTTCGGGGAAAGTCTCGGCTTGGCGAAGCCCTCGGCAAAGGATGCTACCGCCACATCCTCAAACAGGATACCGGCGTCGATCCGTCTCTCCCAACTTGCGAAAGCCGAGGTCAAAGTGGCCCTGATCTTATTGCTCGCATCGCGCAATTCCTCGATATGCTCAGGATCGGGGTTGAGATTTTTGCGATAACTTTCGGAGCCGCTATTTTCGAATGCCCTGTGCGCGTTTACCCCCATGATCCTGGCCCTTTTTTTTCGCGTGAACGTAATGTAGCAACGACGGGCAATAGGAACAAGGGGCGAACGAATGTATCAGCTAGTCGGCCCGCTGAAAGTCGCCGGAGTGGTTGCAACGCTTGCCGCGCTTATCGCGCTTGCTCAGTTTTTCTTATGGCCCATCGATGAATTGACCCAGCTCTGGCGTATCGCTTCGAGTTCGGTTTCTATTGCGACAGCCTTTGTCGTGGTCGTCGGTCAAACCGCCATCTTTCCCAAAATTTGTAAACTTGGGATGGTCAGATCCGTTTTTCCGCCGATCGATGGCGAATGGCGGGGTACATTCCGTTCCAATTATCCCGTTATCGCAAAGGCGTTCGGTCTCGAAGCCCCGGCGGAGGGGCAGGAGATCGTTGCGAAATTCGTTATCGAGGCGCGCCTGTTCAAGGTACGGATTCATGCTGTCAGTCTCTTGCCGAAGCCTGATTATATGCGATCGGACTCTACGGCGTTCAGCATCATGCGCTGCTCGCACACAGACCGCGACATCGTTCATTACGTTTATGATGCGTTCGTCGGCGACCCCGACAACAGCGACGTCGATCGCTTCTACGGAGCGGCCCGGTTGACCATCATCGACGACGCGGACGAGCTTCGTCTCGAAGGGACATACTGGACCGATCGGAATTGGGTGCGTGGTTATAACACGGCGGGATCTCTCATCCTTCGGCGCTGATTGTCCCTTGACGCATAGTCGTCCACTCCCATCAGATGTTATGTTGGTGCGTCACTCACGGTTGTGGGGCTACTCCGTTTCAAGTGGGGACTTTCGTCTGATAGGCTTGTTCTCGGCGTCCGGAACGTAGACTTTCGGAACTCCAAAGATGAGAGCGGACGTTCCGCAAATGGCCAGTTGCTGCCTGTAGCGGTCGGATAAATGAACGGCATCTATCGACGAACGATGCGCCCGCAATGAACGACCGCTGTGTTGGCGATAGGTCGCTTGCCAACTTCTCCTTAATGCTGCTCAGCTGCCTCGCCGCAGCGTAGCGGTCGTATCACGGTGCCTCATTGCCGAAGTTCTGCTATTTGACAGCGACGACGGGAGGGAAGATGGCTGATACTACCATAACAGCAATTCTTGGACTGGCGACGATATTGGGTAGCGGCGTGGTGGCTGGGTATGTCACTCATCGACTGACGCGAAACCAAAACCAGTTTGTTTTTCTTCGTGAAAAGGCTGAGGCCCTTTACCTCGCCGCTGATGAATACGGGAGACGGTTTGGCGGGCAGATGGTCACATATTTCCCGCTGCTCGAGGGGCGCTACGATTACAACGACATGCTGGACAAACAGAATGAGTTCGGGTCCGCATCATCGAAATATGGTGGCGCAGAGACAATGACTATGATCGTCGAAATCTACTTCCCTAGTGTCAGGCCTGCGCTCCAGGGCGTGTGGGATGCAAGGGCAGAGTTCAACAAGGTGACGGCGGCAATCCGAGCGCTTTGGGAGCGACAGGCGGAGGTGAGCGAAATGGGCACGCCGTTCCGGCGCGCATCGCTGAAGGTCGATAAAGCCATCGAGAACCTGAAAAGCGAGATAGTGATAGCAGCGCGGGCAAAATCGGGCGTCAAACAGTGAGCGTGCCGTTTCCAGCCATTGGGCAAATCATTACGCAGATGAATGAATGGCAGGGTTCAGGGAGCGGATTTGAGACCGCGAATGTCACATTCGTCCGCGGTCGGCGACCAAAACAAGCCGTTAGCTTTTGACGAACCCAGCCACTCGCACTTCATCGAGCAGACCGACGCCAGTGCGCCCAAAGCTGTCCTCCACCTCGATGATCAAACATCATATAAGCCACCAGCTATGGCGCGGTCCCGACGGTCTCGCCAAGCGGCGAGAATTCCGCCAGCACGGCGGCAACAGGCCGCAACAATCACGCGTTGGCGTCTCTGGAGCGCCCGCCATTGACTCGCTGGGCGACAAGTTCACCGCCCATGGCGGAACGGCTTGAGTCGCGAGCGCGGCACGGTCCTGCCGGATGAGACGGATTCCGCTGCGCGATCATATTCGGCGTCGACGATCCTCCAAGCATTGAACTGAAAGGACGTTAAAAAATCCGGCCGCGCCACGAGATAGGACGCGCCTTGCGCGGCAGCTTCCCGGAGATGGCCGAGCTGGATGTTTAGTTCCTCAGCGAAGGCTCCCCGCGGTGAGATGGCCAAACTAATTGCGTTGCTGAGCCGCACAAGTTGCCGACGGTCCTCGTCAGTGTCGATCGGAGGCGTTTGCAGCATCCACTCGACGATGGAAAGCAAGTCTGCAAAATCTTCATGCAATCGTGCCGCACGCCGCTCGACGATATCGGCATACTTCGTGGCCGCCGCGTTTTCGAGCTCAATCGTCTTGAGATCCGCCAACGTGGAGGCGGTGGCCGCTGCTTGCTCAGCCATTGCGGCGCCGTGTCGTTGAAAGGCTTGGGTAAAGCGGATGTTACGGGCGTTCACCACCGCGGTCAGCATGACGGTCAGGATAGCTGCCGCCAAGGTCGTGACCGCTGCGGGCCAAGTGGGTTGTGCAAAGAAATTTTCGAACATGTGATGTGTTCTCCTAATCTTGCCTCATCGACTGACGCGGCGTTTTGTCCTTCAGTTCAGTCGATCGCCAATTTGGCTACCGTCGCGTCAATATTCGAGGCGAACCTTACCAGACCACCCCCTGGGCCCTTCATTTTGGAGCTCCAGCCGCAACGGCAATTAATCGCCCGAGGAATGTTATGATTGCCGACGCAACCTCAGATTGGCCAAGCTATCTAACGAGCGATTTGGTGCTGGTGTCGGTGCCCGTGTTCGTGATGGGGAACTGCGTGCCTCCCTGCACGAACAGCAGGTTTCGGGGCAGCAATTTAACATTTCAAATGGCTGCCTTGTCAGCGCATAGCGGCGGCACGCACGCGTACCACTTTTCTTCGAAAGCGTCACAGTGGAACCGGTGGCTGTGACTCAATCATAAAGTCGCACGCGATCTGTACCAGACTGGAATGTCGACAGGTGTCCAAATCTATGAAATACTTGGAACGGGAATAGTAATCGACAGGGGGAGCCTGACAATGGCCAAGATGCCGAAATACGATCTAAACAAGCGCGATGATGGTAAGTGGGCACTTGAGCCCGAAGGCGGCGGCAGAGCGAAGAAGCTGTTCGATCGCAAGAGCGACGCAATTGCTGGTGGCGTCTTGGGCAACGCCTTGGGGCCAAGTGGTGGATCTGTTCGGATACGTAAGGAAAACGGGCAATATCAGGAAGAGCGGACCTTTCCTCGATCAAAGGATCCAAAAAGCTCGCCTGGATAACTCTTCGTCACAGCGAGCGGTGGCAGGCCGCCACGGCACCATTGTATGCTTATGGGCTAGGAAGAACCCATCACCGCTTGCAAGTTGACCGCTTTGGTCTCCGGCGACCCTCAAGAAGGCAGTTCCTGAATTGATATTTGGTTTGGGAGATGTCGGCTCTCCCAGTTTCTGATGCTAAAGACGGAAGGTAGAAGACGCCCCAATCTCCGTCATCCGGTAGCGGCGCAGTTGTCGTGGCCGGCGAATGCCTGAACCTAGGGCAGCTTCTGCGATCGCAAGCATTTCACCTTCGGGCGCATCGACGATGCGCTGGTGACAGTCGCGGTACCGCTTGCCGTTCCCGCATGCGCAGGGGTCGTCGAGGCCGAGCTGTTGGAGTGGCTTCATGGGGCAAGAATAAATTCGGGTGCCATCCACGGCAATGTTGGATTTTCTGTCGCAGCGAAATAACGCAGGCGGTTGTTGACACCGACGCCTGCTCAAACGACTTCGCTCGTCACTCTCGCCTGAGTTGCCATTGATGACTGCATCTGTTCCTGCTCCACTCAAAGGTTCCGCCGAGCGTGAGGCCGTCGACTCGCTGCGCGGTTATTCCTTCCAGATACTGCGCAGCATCGAGGCATGGATTGACCTTCCAGACGGCGCGATCCTTGTGCTAGAAGGCGCCGAGGATCTCGATCGCATCGAGGAAACCGGCACTGTCACGGTCGAGCAGGTGAAGGACACCTCGGGCTCTGGCAACGTCACCTTGCGGTCCGAAAGCGTCCTCGAGGCAATTGGCAATTTCTGGGATCATCTTGGACGAAATACTGGCGTCTCGATCCATTTCAGGTTTCTCACCACATCGGGAATAGGCCGCGAAAAGAAGCGACCTTTCGGGTTTGGCCTTCCAGGACTCGAAGCGTGGCAGCGCATCCGGATAGCTCCAGACGACACCGTGTCGGTCGAGATGGCGGCGGGCATACAGGCCTTTCTCAAGGACAATGACACGCTCAGTGAGCCGTTCAGGCTGTGGCTTGGCAGCGCCTCAACGGAAGATTTCATCGCCCGCATCGTCCTGCCAATGGAGTGGGTCGCCGGCTGGCCCACATCGACCGACCTCTATGACACGATCGTCGCCAAGCTCGTGGAACTGGGCGAGAAACGCGATGTCGGTTCCGCCGATGCGGTCAAGGCGCTCGATGCCTTGCACACTGAAGCTTGGCGCATCGCGACCACCAAGGGCAGCCGCGTGCTGAGGCGCGGCGATCTACACAGGATATTCGACCAGGCGGGCACGACCGCCATTCCGAACAGCCAACTGCTGGCGCTTCTTGGCGTCGTCACCGGTGATCAGACCGGCACCACTGCCATAGCGGTCGCTCCTGAGCCTTTCTCTCCACCACCGAGAGCGATCGCCGGAAGGCATCCGCGTCCGGCGCTTGAGGGGGCGATCCGTGAAGGGCTCGCGGTGGGAACGGTCCTCATCCATGGCGGAACCGGCATGGGCAAGACCGCCTTGGCGCTCGCGGTAATCGCAAGCCCTGACAGGTGTGCATGGTTGGATCTGCGGGATATACCGCCAGCTACCGCGGCCTCACGCATCGATGCCGTGGCCGTCCGGATCACCGAGACAGCCAGCGTCTATGACGTCGTACTGGACGACCTACCCGCCGGAGGTGACGCCCGCGCCCTTGAAGGCGCGCTCGGCCGACTGCGGAGCGTTCAGGACAGGTTCGCTGGCACGCTGCTGGTGACCTACTCCGACCGATTGCCGACCCGCCTTGCAACCCAGATCGCGCTGGACCCGGCTCGCACATTCGCAGCGACTGCCTTCGAGGTCGAGGATATTGACGGCTACCTTGCCGCCCGTGGCTGTCCAGCTCCTTATGCCGAGAGCTGGGCCAAGCTCATCCACGCTTCCACGAGCGGTCACCCCCAGCTCGTCGACGCCCGAGTCTCGGCCCTAACCGATGAAGGCTTTCCAAAGCCCGACCTCGCAGAGCTGCTGGTGGTGCCGGCGGGCATCCTTGATGTCAGATCCGAGGCGCGTCGTCTGGTGGCCGCGCGGCAGGAAGAGGATCGCGAGCTCCTTGCCCGAACCAGCCTGCTTCTCGGCCAAGCGTCGCGCGACAGGCTGATGGCGGTCGCGCAGATCCGGCCACCCATCCTTGAACCTGGCGATGTCATCGACCGGCTGGTCGGGCCCTGGCTCGAGCGCGTAGAGAGCGACAACCTTCGCGCCTCGCCGTTGCTGCGCAATCTCGGCATCGACACGCGGGGACAGGAGTGGGCCACCGGCATGCACCGGGGAATCGCGCACTCCTTTTTGAGGGGCGGCACGTTGCTCGCCACTGACATTTTCGAGATCGCGACACATGCGATGCTGGGCGGCAGTGCCGCCCCGCTGATCCCGATCTTGCCCGGCCTCCTGCAGGCGTCGCCCGAGGTGTGGGAGCAGGTTGCCCAGACCTCCTCGATGCTGACCTACATGGGGCTCGACGGAACAGCATTGCCTTTCCGCGACCCTCTCGACACAGCGGCGTTCCGCACCCTGCAAGTTCGGATCGCCATCGAACTGGGCGACCACGACCGCGCCTCCAACATCGTGACGCAAGCCCTCGACGAATTTGACGCCGCAGGCGAGGCCGCCGTCCTGGGCCCGGGTCTGTTCGAGGTGGTCTTTCTTTGGCAGGTCCTGCAGCGACCAGGGAACATTTCGCTTGAAGAGCGCCTGCGTCTCTCGATCCGCTTTGTGAAGGCAGGTGCCCGAACGGCAGAGGTCCTCCGCAAGGCTGTTCTCCCAGAGGGGGTTGATCCAGAAGACAGGCATTTCCCGGACCTGTCGGCCTTCGTTCCAATGACGCTGGTTCCAGCAGTCTCCGACGTCGAAGACTTCGCCAGGCTGCTGGACTTGGTGGAAGGGCTGGACGAGGAAGACCGCACCACCGCACTCGGCGGCTATGCCGCCAACGGCGAGGCGGCTGCTCTCGCACTTGATCGAATATGGCTGGGCGAAGCGTCGCGTCCCGACCCACGTTGGTCAGATCTCGAACGCGAACTGAAGCGCGCGATAGCACTCGCCGGCGAACTGACGATCCCGCAGCTCGGTGTAGCCGCCGCGCCGTTGCTGATACGCGTGATCGACGAAAACCTGCAGCAGCCGGACACAGCTCTTGCGCTGGCCGATGCGATGATCACCGATGATGCTCGACCCGCGCGCGTGCTGACAGCCAAGGCGAAAGTATTGTGGCGAAGGGGGCAGGCTGCAGAGGCGATACCTCTCTATGAGGAAGCGCTTCCGGTCTTTCCGTTGGGCCTCTCTTGGAAGACTGACGCGCTGCGCGAAGCAGCCATGGCGGCCAGCAAGGTCAACGATTGGCCGCTTGCCACCCGCCGCCTGACTGAGGCTGTCGCTAACCTCGCAGAAGACGAGCCACTCGTGCGGCACGTCGGATTTCGGTTCGATCTCGCGATCGCGTTGCAGCTGTCGTCTAGGACGAGGGAAGCCGTCAACCAATTGGGCGAGGCAATTGGTCTTCTCGTGGACGACGGCCAAGAGACACCGCCCGAGCCGCTGCGCTCAGTCCGACAGGTCGGGTCCCAGGCGATCAAATCCATCGGTTTCTCCCTTGGGTTGAAGGGTCTGCTCGGGGATCCCCAGATGCCGCTCGAGACCCTTTTTGGCTCGACGAGCAGTCTTGAAGAATTGCAGTGGGGCGATCAGCAGCCGGCCCCGCTCGACATAGTGGTTCTGGTCATGGCCGAACTCGACGTCCAGCTCCCCGAATACCCGCTGATCGCCGAGCGCTTGTCGCCGAGGCTTCGCGCCTCGCCTGATCTCCTTGCACAGAGCACGCAGGGCGATCTCCTGACGAGGCTCGCCGTCCGCACGCTTGATATCGCGGACGGCGCCGATGACGCGATCCGCGAGGTTCGCGCTCTTGCCTTTGCCGTTGCCGAGAGGAAAGCCGGTCGCGACACGGCTGGCCAGATTCTCTCGTCAGCCCCGATCGCACTGGAACCGCGCTGGCAGGAGCTCGTCAAATACCGTCTTCTCGCGCGTGTTGTTGCCATGATTGCGGCAGGAAGGGCTAGCGCCATTCCAGTCGAAATATGGCGCGACGCCGTCAGTCGGGCAGAAATGGGCGACGTTCTCGCAATGGTCGACGACCTTGGCCGGTTGATCAACGGATCCGAGGACGCGTCACGCCGCGTCATGGGCGGTAACGCAAGCTGGAATGACCATCTGCTCGCAGCGCTGATGGCACCCGTCCAACGCCCGATAAACCCGGATCAGCAACTGATATGCCATGCCGTTGCCGCGCGCTATCTCCACCAGGAAAAGCTGACAGAGTTTACCGCGCAGCCATTCTCGGCCATGGTAACAGACGCTTGGTTGGATCGATGCGACAACCCGGCCCAGCTTGTGACGCCCCGCTTGACCGTTCCGGCAATACGACGCGCGGCCACCAGCACGGCCGCAGGCTGGCAGCGCGTTCTGGCGGTACTAGAAGAAGCCAGACACGCAGTGTCGGCATCCACATCATCGTCTCTGAAGGAGACCATGAACGAACTCCGAAAAGCCATTGTCGGGTAACCAGCGCCGCTCACGTGCAAAGTCTGGCCCTTATATACGCCGGACTGACACGCCTAAAAAGGAACGAACTTAGCAGTTGGTTGACCGTTGCTTGTTGCGCGCCAGAATTAGCAGATTTCGGCGCATCGTTTCCCGATTATCAGACTGGAAGTGACCCAGCCGACGTTAATGAAACCGCCGTTGTGGTTTCATAGAGGAGTTATCCGAGCGCCATCCAAGAAACCCAATGAGCTTGTTCTCGACAGCCGACATCCTCGAAAGTCGCATTTTGGCAAGAGCTGCCCTTCAACATGTCGCATACAAACGGCAGTAATGTCCCAAACCCGCCAGCCAAATCGTCCAAAAGCAACGGCTGCTTCCGGGCATCCGCCGGCTTGGCCGTAATGACCGAGATGAGGGCGCGAACCATCCGTTCCCCACTCGACTTCCATGAGGCAGGACCGGAAAGAGCCGCTTCAGAACAATACTTGAATGCCCAGCGTCATGCCGACGCGAATCTGGCACCGCTCTGTGCGTGCGCGACCGTAGCCATCCGCAGAACAATATTTGACGAATATTTGACAAAATGAAGGCCGCGCCCACTAAGTCATTGAAAAACTGGTGCACCCGACAGGATTCGAACCTGTGGCCTCTGCCTTCGGAGCGATCCCGCAAAAAATGCCCCGACTTTCATCTCATGAGGCGCTTCGCCCCGACACCACAAAATAAAATAGTGCGCCCGGCTGAACTGCTTAATGGGCAAAAAACCCGGCGTCGCGCGCTTTGCCACGATCAGTTTCCACTCTGCGTCGAACTACGCGAAATGCGATGCCTCGGTCACAGCGCCAACCTTGCGAGCGCATCGGTCGCCGCCTGATCGGTGAGCTGGTAATAGTGTTCTTGCAACATCAAGACGCTTGTACCCGCCAACTTCGCGACAGTATTCGGCGGCACCCCGTGATCAACCAAATCGGTCAGCACCGCGTGGCGAACGTCATATGCCGACACACCATGCTGGCGGAGCAGCACAGCCCAGTCGTGTCGCTCCCACCGCTTCCCGTCCGGCTGGACGAACATCCACGCGGCAGGCGTCTTGCCCTTGCATTGTGCGGCGATGAAATGCCGCTGCGGACCTGAAAGAGGTATCCTCCTGCCAGCGCCTGCCTTGTCCGTGGGGATTGTAAGAGCGCCGCTGCGCTTGTCGAAATCCCTGACTCGCAAGGCTGCCAAAGCACCCGGACGGATGGGCAGAATCGTAAGCGCCTTAACCAGTGGGGTCAGCTCGGCGAGCGCCTTGCGTTTTTCCTTGGTTAGATAGGTCCGCTTGTGTTCCTCGGGTTTCACTTCCTTTTTAGGGGCCGGTTTCAGCGCCTCTTGCCACGCGGCGTCGGTTCCCGGTCGTCCCGCCTCCTTTACCGCGCCCAACGCCGCGCGGAGAGGAACCATGGCCCGATTGATCGTCGACGGCTTGCCTGTCAGCCGCGAGCGCCATTCTCGCAAATGGTGGCGCCGCAGCTTATCGAGTTTCACATCTCCAATTGGATCGCTGAACACCAATCGTTGGAGTGTAGCCTTGTCATTCCCCTTTGCCTCATAAGCTCGGCAGGCATCGGCCACGGTTTCAACCTCGCGATGGATTTCACCACCGGTGGCGATGATCTCGGCCAGCTTCTCAACCTCGCCCTTGGCGGCTGCGAACCGATCCCGCGCCAGGAGCGCCACGAAATCTCCCAACGCTTTTAGGTGATACTTGCGAGCGTCGTCATCGTAGATGCGAGCGACCCAAGTGCCCAACCCTTCGCGCTGAGATGGCCGATAGCCGAGAAAGCGGCCAGGGCTAAGCCGCTGCCAATACGGTTCCCTTCGCGCTTTGAGTTTCTGTCGCTCGCCAACTTTGCTGAGGTCCATATCAGCCGCCTTATCCGTTTCGTACGGAAAACGTACGGAAAACTTCGGTGGATTTCAATAGACGCGCATCGACAGAAAGTACCTATTTTCCGTGACTTATTGGTCCACTCCAGTCCGCCAAAGTCCGGAATTTCCCCCTTCACACGGGTGGGGTCGCAAGTTCAATCCTTGCCGTGCCCACCATTTCCATCGCACCCGATTTGGCCCAAGCTCCGCTGGACAAGGCGCGCCCCGTCGGGGCATAGGCCGAGCCCATGCACGACCTCAGATTCATCCGCGAAAATCCCGCAGATTTCGATGCCGCCCTCGCCCGTCGCGGGGCTGAACCCGCTGCGCAGCGGCTGCTCGCCCTCGATAGCGAACGGCGCGACAATTCGACCCGGCTGCAGCAGGCGCAGAGCCGCCGCAACGAGGCCTCGAAGGCCATCGGTCAGGCCATGGCGCAGGGCGACAAGGACAAGGCCGAAGCGCTCAAGGCCGAGGTCGCCGAACTCAAGCAGACCATGCCCGAGCTGGAAGAGCGCGACCGTCAGCTCGGCGCGGAGCTGGAGGCAGCGCTTGCCAGCCTGCCCAACCTGCCCGCCGACGACGTACCCGAAGGTGCCGACGAGGCGGACAATGTCGAAGTCAGCCGCTGGGGCACCCCGCGCGAGTTCGCCTTTACCCCGGTCGAGCATGCCGACCTCGGCCCGGCGCTGGGCATGGAGTTCGACACCGCCTCGGCCATGAGCGGCGCGCGCTTCACTTTCCTGCGGGGCCCGATGGCGCGGCTGCACCGGGCACTCGCCCAGTTCATGCTCGATTTCCAGAGCGGCGAGCGCGGCTATACCGAGTGCAACCCCCCCTTGCTGGTGCGCGACGATGCGGTTTTCGGCACGGGCCAACTTCCGAAGTTCAAAGCGGACCTATTCGAGACCAGTCTGAGCTTTGATCGCGAGAAGATCGAAAACGACGTCAGAACAAAAGCCCTCGCTCAGTTCGATGCAATGGGTTTTGGTAATGCGAGTTCGACGCTACCATCGTCAGAAGAACTAACCGAGAAGCTGATTTCTCAGATGTTTGCACGCTTTGACGAAGACATCGAACGACGCCGCTGGCTCATCCCCACCGCCGAAGTCAGCCTCACCAATTCGGTGCGCGAGCAGATCATCGACGACCTCTCCGCGCCGCTGCGCCTCACCGCGCTGACCCCGTGCTTCCGCTCCGAAGCGGGCGCGGCGGGCAAGGACACACGCGGCTTCATCCGCCAGCACCAGTTCGAAAAGGTCGAGCTGGTCTCGATCTGCCGCGAGGAAGATGCGGCGGTCGAACACGCGCATATGGTCGCCAGCGCCGAGGCCGTGCTTGAGGCGCTCGAACTCCCCTATCGCAAGATGCTGCTGTGCACCGGCGACATGGGCTTTGGCGCGCGCAAAACCTTCGACCTCGAAGTGTGGCTGCCGGGGCAGGACGCCTACCGCGAAATCAGCTCGGTCAGCTGGTGCGGCGAGTTTCAGGCGCGCCGCATGAACGCGCGCTATCGCCCCGAGGCGGGCGGCAAGAAGACTGCCTTCTGTCACACGCTCAACGGCTCGGGCCTCGCCGTGGGCCGGACGCTGGTGGCGGTGATGGAGAACTATCAGCAGGAGGATGGCTCGATTATCGTGCCTGCGGCCCTCGCGCCCTATATGGGCGGGATCGAACGGCTCAGCCCTGCCTGAGCAAACCACCCCCGCTCGTCCTGAGCTTGTCAGTAGCGAAGCTGGCCAAGGGCCAACGACCGCTTTTCTTCTGGCGCTCGCATCAGGATAAAACAAAAGAACAATCCTTCGACAAGCTCAGGATGAGCGGACATAGTTGCTGATCAAGGAAAGACACATTTTGCGCATCCTCCTCACCAACGACGACGGCATCCACGCTCCCGGCCTCGCCCTGCTCGAACAGATCGCCCGCACGCTGAGCGACGACGTGTGGGTCTGCGCCCCGGCGGAGGAGCAGTCGGGCGCGGGCCATTCGCTCACCCTGCACAGCCCGGTGCGGCTGCGTGAACACGGCGACAGGCGCTACTCAGTCACCGGCACGCCAAGTGATTCAGTGAACCTCGCGCTGCGCAAGCTGTTTGCCGAGCAGATGCCCGACCTCGTGCTGTCCGGCATCAACTCGGGCGAGAACCTCGCCGACGACATCACCTATTCGGGCACCGTCTCGGCGGCGATGGAGGCCGCGCTGGCGGGCATTCCGGCCATCGCGCTCAGTCAGGCCTTTCGCGACATGGGCCGCAGCTTCGCCGTGGCCGAGGAATGGGGCCCGAAGGTGCTGAAGCCGCTGATGGCCACACCCATGGCCAAGCGCACGCTCGTCAACGTGAACTTCCCCGCCTGCGCGCCCGATGCGGTGCGCGGTATCCGTGTGGTGCGGCAGGGCTTTCACGACTATGCCCGCGGCAGCGTCGTCGAGGGCACCGATCCGCGCGGGCGCAACTACTACTGGTTCGGGCTCGAAGAGATGGAGCACACGCTCGATCGCGGCACCGATCTGGAAGCGGTGGCGGAAAAGTTCGTGGCGGTGACGCCGCTTCAGCTGGACCTCACCGACCACGCCGCCATCGGCCGCCTTGCGGAGCAGTTCGGCGGATGACATGAAGGGAGGATCAGGCATGTCCGAAGACCATCCTCCCAAGCGCGTCACCGACCACAAACGCCGCTATTCCCCGCTGCGCCGCGCGGTGCAGATACCGGTCTGGGGCGATCTCGGCATCCGGCTTTCGGTTGCGCTGGCGCTGATCATGCTGGTGGTGATGATCCACTGGTGGGACCGCGACGGCCTGATCGACAATGCCGATGGCCACGTCAGCTTTCTCGACGTGGTCTATTTCACCATGATCTCGATCACCACCACGGGGTTCGGCGATATCGCCCCCATCTCCGACCGCGCCCGGCTGGTCGAGGCGGTGATCGTGACCCCGGTGCGCTTTGCCGTGCTGTTTATCTTCGTGGGCACCGCCTACAATTTCCTCATCAAGCGATCTTGGGAGAAGTTCCGCATGGCCCGCATTCAGGAACAGTTGTCGAACCACGTCGTGGTGCTGGGGTTCGGCGTATCCGGCAAGGAAGCGGTCGAGGAGCTGATCGAGCGCGGGACCGACCCGGCCTGCATCGTGGTGATGGACACCTCGTCCGAACGGCTCAGCCACGCCGAAACGATGGGCTGCAACGTGATCGAGGCCGATGCCACGCGCGACGACAATCTGCGCGCGGTGCGGATCGACCAGGCGCAAACCGTGCTCGTCTCGGCGGGGCGTGACGATGCCTCGATCCTGATCGTGCTGACCGCGCGCCATCTGGCCCCCAACGTGCCGATCAGCGTGGTGGTGCGCGCTGCCGACAACGAGCTGCTGGCGCGGCAGGCGGGCGCCGATAACGTGATCAACCCAGTGCGCTTTACCGGGCTGCTGCTGGCGGGCAGCGCGCGCGGGGCGCATATCGCCGAATATCTGGCCGACCTCGCCTCGGTGACGGGCCGGGTGCAGCTGGTTGAACGGCCGGTGCGGCCCGATGAGATCGGCAAGCCGCTGAGCACGCTGGCGACCGGCGGACGCGGAATGCGGATCTATCGCAATGGCCGCGCCTGCGGGTTCTGGGAGCCGGAAACCGATGCGCTGCAGGCAGGCGACATCGTGGTCGAAATTCTCCCCTGCGCGCCAACCGAGAGCGAGGGCTGAGCCGCGTCCTCTAACCCCACATCCGCTCAGCCCAGCAGGATAAACGCGCCCCCGACCAGCGCCATGCCGACCACAAAATAGCCCGCATCGATGGCGAACAGCTTTCCGGGGCGCATCTGGTAGAGATAGTTGATCCCCAGCGCCGGGGTCATCACCGCCACGGCGAGGCCGGTGGCCATCATCATGATCACGTGCGGCGCCGGATTGGTCCGCGCAATCAGGTGGCCGAGCATCAGCACCACCACCATCTCGAAGGCGAAGCTCAGCAGCATGATAAGCCACATCGGGTTGGTCGTGCGGGTGGCATCCTTCACCATCCGCCCGTTGATGCCGTTCATCCTGCGCCACGCCCTGCCGAACAGCGGCCCGTACCAGACCGCGCCCAACAGCCAGAACACCGCGGTTCCGACCAGCACCGCCAGCAGGTTGATATTGCCCATCGCTCGGCTCCTTTTCTCACAAGCAGCGCCCATCTAGCGCATCGCGGCCATCGGGTGTAGGGGCGCTGCGATAATGGCTACCCAAATTCCAGATCCCAAGCGCATCGGCATGGTCTCGCTCGGCTGCCCCAAGGCGCTGGTCGATTCCGAGCGCATTCTCACCCGGCTCCGCGCCGATGGCTATGCCATGAGCCCCGACTATGCCGGGGCCGACGTGGTGCTGGTCAACACCTGCGGCTTCCTCGACAGCGCGAAAGAGGAAAGCCTCGAAGCGATCGGTGAGGCGATCGCCGAGAACGGCCGCGTGATCGTAACCGGCTGCATGGGCGACGAGGCGGACGCAATCCGCGCGCGCTTCCCCGAGGTGCTGGCGATCACCGGCGCGCATCAGTACGAGGATGTGGTCGAAGCGGTCCACGAAGCCGCCCCGCCGACGCAGGGGCCCTTTGTGGACCTCATTCCCCAACCCGACATCAAGCTGACCCCGCGCCACTACAGCTATCTGAAGATTTCGGAGGGCTGCAACCACTCCTGTGCCTTCTGCATCATCCCGCAGCTGCGCGGAAAACTCGCCAGCCGCCGCATCGACGCCGTGCTGCGCGAGGCGGAGAAGCTGGTCGCGGCGGGCACACGCGAGCTGCTGGTGATCAGTCAGGATACCTCGGCCTATGGCGTGGACACCCGCCACGAGGAGCGCATGTGGAAGGGCCACCCGGTCCGCGCGCATATGACCGACCTCGCCCGCGAACTGGGCCAGCTGCGCACGCCCGACGGCGCGACGCCGTGGACCCGGCTGCACTACGTCTACCCCTACCCGCACGTCGACGCGGTGATCCCGCTGATGGCCGAAGGGCTGCTCACGCCCTATCTCGATATCCCGTTCCAGCACGCCGCGCCCAAGGTGCTCAAGGCGATGAAGCGGCCGGCCAACGAGGCCAAGGTGCTCGAACGGCTGAAGAGCTGGCGCGCCACCTGCCCCCAGATCGCGGTACGCTCTTCCTTCGTGGTCGGCTTCCCCGGCGAGACCGAGGAGGACTTCCAGTACCTGCTCGACTGGCTCGAAGAGGCCCAGCTCGACCGCGTCGGCGCGTTCCGGTTCGAACCGGTCGCGGGGGCGCAGGCCAATGCCCTGCCCGATCCGGTGCCCGAGGAGGTGAAGGAGGAGCGCTACGCCCGGATCATGGAAGTGACCGAGCGGATCAGCGCCGCCAAGCTGGCGGCGAAGGTCGGCAAGGTGATCCCCGTCATCATCGACGAGGTGGGCGAGCCCGACGAGGACGGCGATGTCGGCGCAACAGGCCGCTCGCAGGCCGATGCACCCGAGATCGACGGCGCGGTGTTCCTGCGCAACGTCCCCGCGGACCTGCAACCGGGCGACTTCGTAAGCGTCGAGGTCGAGGACGCCGACGCGCACGACCTGTTCGGGGTCATTGCCTGACCCTGTCACACCCTAAGGTGTGACAGGTGTGACAGTGTCCTGGAGAGAAAAAGCTCCGGGTCAAAAAAGCACCGCAAAGCCGCAGGAAATCGACGATGGGAAAGAGCGCAGGCGCAGGGCCTTCGCTCTTATGCCTGCGCTTGGCGCGTGTAGGAAAGCGGCCAGTTTCCGGCCCCGCCGCTTTCTAGGTCCGGTGGATATACTCGCACGTGAACGATCGTCCGCTATCGGGAAGTTGGTCCTGCGATCGAATGACCGGGACTGGGGTGGTTAGCTGCCGTCTTCGCTTCGAGACTTATTTTCATCAAGCCGCTGCTGAGCGCGCCTGCGATTGCTGCGTCGGGCAACGCGTTCCGAACGAGAAGTGGAGAACGCTCCCACACCATTCATCCGACGAATATGTATCCAAATGATTATGACCGCGTAAGCAAGAAAACCAACTACAAGCGTTGGTACACCCAGCGCATACGACCATTGTTCCAAAATCATCGCTGGCAGAAGCAAGATGGCGGCAGGCGCAAAGGCGATCAGATGATGGCGCAGCGTGGGCATACCTGCCCAGCCAACCCTAATCCATTCCTTGTCGATAGCGACACGGATGCTCTGAAATGGACCCTTCATCTCCCCAACTTGCAAAATGTTCCCAATGACCGCAATGGAGGCGTTAGCGGTCAATCGGTTTTCCTCGCAATCCCGCGAAAGCAGCCATGCCACAGCACATAGCATCGTCGCCCCGTGCTTGACACGGGGCTTGGCTTTTCTTTCTTCCGATTTGGCGCGATACCCGGCGCATGGGGAAAGGTGGCTGGGTCTACATCATGGCCAACCGCTATCGCGGCGGGATGTATGTCGGCGTGACCGCAGATGCGCTCGCCCGCGTTTGTCAGCATCGCGAGGGTAAGGGTTCGCGCCATGTCGCTGATTTCGCAAAGAGGCGGCTTGTCCATGTCGAACGCCACGAGACCATCGAAGGCGCCATCATCCGCTAGAAGCTGGTCAAGAAATGGCGGCGCGAATGGAAGTTCGCCTTGATCGAGGCCGACAATCCCGAATGGGACGATCTTTGGGAGCAATGGTTCGCACCCGAGCCTGAGCAGAAGTAGCCAAGCCCCGTGTCAAGCACGGGGTGACGATGAGGGGATGGCCGCCAGCCCCACGCATGACCGGGCTTGGGAAGTAAGCTGCAGTTATGCCCACCCTCGTCACCCCGGACTTGATCCGGGGTCAGGCTTTCTTCCTTTCCGTTCGTTCCCGAAGGGAGCCAAGCCCCGTCTCAAGCACGGGGCGACGACCCTGATATGTCTGCCTAGGCGTCGGACCTACTCCGCCCCGCCTAGTCCGACCACACCAGCTTCGGCTTGCGCGCCGCCGCCGTCTCGTCGAGCCTCGCGCGCGGCGCGTACAAGGGGGCAAGGTGCAGCGCTTCGTCCCCCGCCCTGGCCCGCTCGACAATCCCGCGCAGCGCGCCGATGAACTCGTCGAGCGCGGCCTTGCTCTCGCATTCGGTCGGCTCGATCAGCATCGCGCCGTGGACCACCAGCGGGAAATAGACCGTCATCGGGTGAAAACCCTCGTCGATCAGCGCCTTGGCCACGTCGAGCGTCGAGAAGCCCTTGGCAAAGCCCTCGTCGGAGAACAGCGCCTCGTGCATGCACGGCCCGGCATGGGCAAAGGGCGCCTCCATCACGTCTTCCAATGCGCGCAGCACATAGTTGGCGTTAAGCACCGCGTCGCCCGACACCTGTGCCAGGCCATCGGCCCCGTGCGACAGGATATAGGCGAGCGCGCGGGTGAACATGCCCATCTGCCCGTGAAACGCCGCCATCCGGCCAAAGCTCTCGCCCGCGCCTTCGTCGCCTTCCTCGACCAGCTCGAAGCTGCCGTCCGCCGCCTTGGTGACGTAGGGCAAGGGCGCATAGGGCGCGAGCGCCTCCGACAGCACCACCGGCCCCGAGCCCGGCCCGCCGCCGCCGTGCGGGGTGGAGAAGGTTTTATGCAGGTTGATGTGCATGGCGTCGATGCCGAGATCGCCCGGCCGCACGCGCCCGACGATGGCGTTGAAGTTCGCCCCGTCGCAGTAGACATAGCCGCCCGCCGCGTGGACCGCCTCGCAGATCGCGATCATGTCGCGCTCGAACAGGCCGCAGGTGTTGGGGTTGGTGATCATCAGCCCCGCCACGTCCGGCCCGAGCCGCGCCTTGAGTGCTGCGAAGTCGATGCGCCCGTCGTCACCCGCCGGGATCGCCTCGACCTTGTAGCCGGCGAAGGCGGCGGTGGCGGGGTTGGTGCCATGCGCCGAGCTCGGCACCAGCATCACCTCGCGCGGATCGCCCCGTGCTTCGAGCGCGGCGCGAATGCACAGGACCCCGCACAGTTCGCCATGGGCACCGGCCTTGGGGCTCATCGCCACCGAATGCATACCGGTGAGCGTCACCAGCCAGTGCGCCAGCTCGTCGATCACGCCAAGCGCGCCCTGAATCGAGTTCATCGGCTGGAGCGGGTGCAGATCGGCAAAGCCGGCCATCCGCGCGACCTTCTCGTTAAGCCGCGGGTTGTGCTTCATCGTGCAGCTGCCGAGCGGGAACAGGCCAAGGTCGATGGCATAGTTCTGGCGCGAGAGGCGCGTGTAGTGCCGCACCATTTCGGGTTCGCTTAACCCCGGCAGGGCGGGAGGGGTAGATCGTGACATCCCGCCCAGCCGGGTGGACGTCTCTGCCGAAGGGGTTGGCAGGTCGACGCCGCAATTGTTGAGTGAACCGATTTCGAAAATCAGCCCTTCTTCGAGCATCAGCGCCCGGTTGCCCGTGCTGGTGGGCGCGCCTTCGCCATCGAGAGTGACGGCCTCGGGGGTGGACGGACGCCAGCCGGAGGGGTTCGCGTTCATGCAAGTTTCTCCCGGATAGCGGTGACAAGGGCGTCGATATCGTCCTCGCTGGTGGTTTCGGTGACGGCGACGAGCAGCCCGTTGGCGAGCCCCTCCTCACCCGGATAGAGCCGCCCGAGCGAAACGCCCGCCAGCACGCCGTCAAGCGCAAGATCGCGCACCAAAGCGCGCGCGTCGGTCGGCAGCACGAGGCAGAACTCGTTGAAGAAGCTGTCGTTCAGCACCGAAACACCCGGCAGTTCGGCCAGCTTGTCAGCCGCGAGGCAGGCCAGCCGGTGGTTTTCCGCCGCCAGCGCCGCGAGGCCCGTGCCGCCGAGCAGGGTCATATGGATCGAGAAGGCCAGCGCGCAGAGCCCCGAATTGGTGCAGATGTTGCTGGTCGCCTTCTCGCGCCGGATATGCTGCTCGCGCGTGCTCAACGTCAGCACGAAGCCGCGCTTGCCGCTCGCATCGACGGTCTCGCCGCAGAGCCTGCCCGGCATATGCCGCACGTGCTCCGAGCGGCAGGCGAACAGGCCGAGGTACGGCCCGCCGAACTGCAGGCCGACGCCAATCGACTGGCCCTCACCGACGACGATGTCCGCCCCCAGCTCACCCGGCGAGCGGATCGCGCCGAGCGCGACCGGCTCGGTGACGACCGCCACCAGCAGCGCACCTTGTGCGTGGGCCGCTTCGGCGATCTTGGCGAGATCGGGCAGGCGGCCCAGAATGTCGGGATATTGCACCATCACGCACGACGTTTCGCCGTCGATCTGGGCGATCAGCGCATCCTCGCCCGCATCGGCGCTGAGGCTGGGCGCATCATACACGATCTGGTCGCCGGTGAACTTTGCCATGGTCTTGATATTGCCCGCATAGTGCGGATGCAGACCGGGCGAGAGCAGCGCCTTGCCACGCTTGGTGATGCGGCGCGCCATGGCCACCGCCTCCCAGGCCGCGGTCGAGCCGTCGTACATCGAGGCATTGGCAATGTCGCAGCCGTAAAGCCGGGCGACCTGCGTCTGGAACTCGAACAGCATCTGCAGCGTGCCCTGCGCGATTTCCGGCTGGTAGGGCGTATAGGCGGTGAGGAACTCGCCGCGCTGGATCAGATGATCGACCGAGGCGGGCACATGGTGGCGATAGGCCCCGGCACCGAGGAAGAACGGAGCCTCCCCGGCAGCCGTGTTCTGGCCCGCGAGCCGCGCCATGTGCCGTTCCACCGCCATTTCGCTGGCGTGGCCCGGCAGGCTCTCAATCGGCCCGTCGAGCAGCGCGGCTGAGGGCACATCGGCAAACAGCGCCTCGATCGAAGAGGCACCGATAGCCGACAGCATATCGCCCCGGTCAGCCGGGGTAAGCGGAAGATAACGCATGGACTTGCCTCGTGTTAGTCGAGATCGGCGCAGAAGGCGGCGTAGGCTTCGGCGTCCATCAGCCCTTCGAGTTCGGACGTGTCGGCAATGGTGGCCTTGAAGAACCAGCCGTCGGTCTCGGCGGCGGTGTTGACCAGCGCGGGGTCCTCTTCCAGCGCGGCATTGCCTTCGGTCACTTCACCGGTGATCGGGCTGTAGACGTCGCTCGCCGCCTTGACCGATTCCACCACGGCGGCTTCCTTGCCCTTGGCCACGGCAGTGCCTGCTGCGGGCACCTCGACGAAGACGATATCGCCCAGTTGCTCCTGAGCGTGATCGGTGATCCCCACGGTGGCATTGCTGCCCTCGACCTCGATCCATTCGTGGTCTTCGGTGAAGTAGCGGGTCATTATTTTCCTCCTTGGCGGCGGTAGTTGTGGGGAACGAAGGGAAGCGGTGCGACCGTGGCGGCAAGCTTGCGGCCGCGCACGTCGATTTCAAGCTGGGTGCCATCGGTGGCGAGGCCTGCCTCGACCTGGCCCATGGCCACGGGCCGCCCGAGCGTGGGCGAATGTCCACCCGAGGTCACGACGCCGACCACGCGGTCGCCCGCCATGATCGTCGCACCTTCGCGTGCGGGCGCCCTGCCCTCGATGGCGAGACCGACGCGCTTGCTCGGCGCGCCTGCGGCCAGCAGCGGCAGGATCGTCTCGGCCCCGGCAAAGCCCCCCTCCTCGCGCCGCCGCTTGGAGATGGCGAAAGCGAGATCGGCGCTGACCGGATCGGTGCTGGCAGTCATGTCGTGCCCGTACAGCGGGAGGCCCGCCTCAAGCCGCAGACTGTCGCGCGCGCCGAGACCGGCGGGCTTTACCCGCAGATCGGCCAGCAGCGCATCGGCCAGCTTCACCGCCTTGTCGGCAGGCACGGCGATCTCGAACCCGTCCTCGCCGGTATAGCCCGAGCGGCACACGATCAGGTGCGTGTCGAGGCCGCCGCGGCTGGCCGAGGACATGAACGGCAGCGCATCGGCAATGCCCGGCAGCAGATCGTCAAGCACCGAGGCGGCCAGCGGGCCTTGCAGCGCGATCAGCGCCATCTCGCTGTGATAGGCAAGCGTCACCTCCTCGGGCAGATTGGCGCGCAGATAGGCGATATCGTCGTGCTTGGTCGCACCGTTCACCACCAGCCGAAACGAATCCTCGCCGGTGCGGGTGATGAGCAGATCGTCAAGAATCCCGCCATCCTCAGCCAGCAGCAGCGAGTAGCGCGTGCGGCATTCCTTCAGCGCACCAAGATCGGCCGGGAGCAGCTTTTCGAGCGCCGCCCCCGCGCCCGGTCCGGCCACCGTAAGCTGGCCCATGTGGCTGACATCGAACAGGCTCGCGCTGGTGCGGGTCCACTCGTGCTCGGCCATGATCCCTTCATACTGGATCGGCATGGCATAGCCCGCGAACTCGACCATCCGCCCGCCCTTGTCGCGGTGCCAGCCATCGAGCGGCAGCAGCAGCGGCCCGGCTTTCGCTTCCATCGTGGCAGCCTCAGTCATCGAACCATCCTCCAAAGCCGCCAATTGGCATCCCGGGCGGGATCTCGGGTGCCTCTTCCTTGTTCGCGAGCACTGCCGCGAGCGCTTCCGGCTCGTCGAGCAGATCGGCCACATAATGCGCCCAATCGGCATCGACGCCACCCTTGGTGCCCTCCAGCTCGTCCTTCAATCGGTCGAGCCGTCCGGCGATGATGGCCGCCGCCTCGGGCGACACCTCTTCATCGCGCATGGCTCCGGCCAGCGAGAGCACGGTGCGCCAGGCAATCCGACGTCCGACCTCGTTGCTGCGCGCATTGATCACATCTGAAACCAGTTCGTCAACCAGATCCGTCACCCCGGGCATGCTCGCATCCTGCCGGTGCTGCTCGACCATGCGAGTGAGGCGTGCAGGCGCGAGCAGGCTGTCGAGCGTGATCTGCGCGGCCACGTCGGCGGCAACCAGCGGATCGAAGGCAGCCGCGCCCGCGTTGCGGAACACCTCGGTATCGAACTGCGGATCGCCCGTGCGGGTGATCGGCACCGACAGCATCGGCAGCAACCGGGCGGGCACGGTGAGGAAATCCTCGTCGAGCGTGCCGATCAGCGCCGCGATAGCCGCCCGCTGGGTGGCCGCGTCGATCCATTCGGGCAGCGGGTGGTTATCGCCCGCCACCTTGTAATCGTAGGCGTAGCCGCCGATCAGCTTGCCCGCCGCGTCGATATCATAGCGGTGCAACAGCCAGATCGGCACGAACTTGCGGCGCAGATTGGCCAGCGGCTCGCCCGGCAGCAGCACCTGCTCGCCGAAGTTGGTGAGCGCGATAGCGCGCACCGCCTCCATATGGTCGAGCGCGGCGATGGGGTCGGGGCCGTCGTCCCACATGCTCGCCGCCGCACTCGGCAGCGAGGGGTCGCGCCCGTCGATATCGGTCGCGAAGGCGAGCCCTGCCTCTTCTGCCGCCAGCGCCTTGGCATCGGCGCTTTCGGCGCTGCCATAGAGCCAGTCGACCGAAAAATCGTCCCAGTCACCACCACCGTGCTTGTAGGCGTCGCGCAGGCTGATCTGGCCGTCTTCGAGCAGGATGCGCGGGGCGGGATAGTCCATCACCGTGGTGCGATCCTGCGTCGAGCCGGCGAAATTGTGCATGAAGCCGATGGCGTGGCCAACCTCGTGCGCGCCGAGCTGGCGGATCCGGTCAAGCGCGGCGCGGACCGGGTCGTTCGGACCGCCGGAGCCGTTCTGCGCGGTGCCGACGAGGCCTTCGAAAATCGTGATGTCCTGCCGCACGCGCAGCGCGCCGAGCACAACGTTGCCCTTGATGATCTCGCCGGTGCGCGGATCGCGGATGCCGCCGCCATAAGACCAGCCGCGCGTCATCCGGTTGGCCCAGTTGACCATATTATAGCGCACGTCGAGCGGGTCGGCGCCCTCGGGCAGGATCTCGGCACGGAAACCGCCGATGAAACCCGCCTTGTCGAAGGCCGAGGACCAGTAGTTCACACCCTCCATCAGCGCGGTGCGCACCGGTTCGGGCGCGGCGCGGTCGATATAGAACACGATCGGCTTGACCACCGGGCTCGCCTCGGCGTCGGGGTCGGTCTTTTCGAGCCGGAACCGGGCGGCAAGCGGGATCGCCACCGGCTGGCCGAGCGGCGAGCCATAGTCGTAGATGGTGGGGCCGGATACCGGCGCGCGCGGATCCGCCACGCGCGGCAAAAAGCCGGGCTCGGGCAGCGCGATAAACGAATGGTGGACGATGAAGCTCAGCGCGCGCGGCTCGGGCGAGAACTGGCTCATCGTGCGTGTCGGGCGCGCGCTGGTGAAGGTCTGGATCGTGTCGATCTCGGTGTTGAGCGGAAAGCTCTTCACCGAAGCGGCGTCGATGCCCGAAAGGTCAGCCGCCGCACGATAGTCGCCCCCGCCTGCCAGCGCCGCCGAGACATCGATGGAATCGCGCAGCAGGAACTTCGACATGTCGACGACCACCCCGCCCGCGCCGCGATCATCCACGATCGGCAGCATGGCGACCACGGCGGTGGGGAAGCTCTCCGCAGCGCCGGTGGCGGTATCGGCATCGCCACTGGCCTGGAACTTGGGATTTTCAAACACAGCGGCGATCTGGCTGCCGATCTTGCGGAAGCACAGCAGTTGCTCGTCACCCAGCATCCCCCGGTCGAGCCGCATGTTGGGCGAACCAAGCCCGGAACGCAGCGAGGTCGCATAGATATAGCACCCCGAGTCGCCCTCGGCATCGAGTGCAGGCAGCGTGAAGTGAACCGCGCCGCTACCCGAAGGAATCGCGGGACTGAGGAGGCGATCCTGTGCATGCGCGGGCGCGCAGGCGATCAGGGCAGCCATCCCGATGACCGCACTCGACGATGCCGCGCGCAGGCGGGAAGTGTTTGAAAGAAAAAGCATGAGGCCCCCATGATTGCTCCCCGCACGACCTTGCGCGGCTGTCTAATCAGGGGAATACCACCAAAGCCATTGCGTTTATCGTGAAATATGCAAAAGTTTGACAGACATTTTTTTAAAATCGAATGCCAGGAAAGGATATATCGTTGAAATCCACCATCGCATCAATGGATCGTACCGATTTGCGAGTCTTGAAAGGTCTGGTGGCCAATGGTCGCGCGGCCGATGTGGCGCTGGGCGAAGAGGTCAACCTGTCGAGCACAGCGGTCGCCCGTCGCCGCAAGATTCTCGAGGAGGCAGGCGTCATCTCCGGATATGCGGCCATTATTGACCAGAAAAAGCTCGGCTATTCAATCACCGCTTTGGTCCTGATTCAGCTCAGTTCGCAAGATGAGAGCGCGCTGGTGGAATTTGAAGAGGCCGTGCTTGAATGCCCCTCGATGTCGTTCTGCTCGTTCATCTCGGGCGAGAACGACTTTATGATGCTGATTAATGTGCGCAGCTTTGAAGAGTACGACCACGTCTATCGGCGCGAGCTTTCCAAACTGCCGCACGTATCGAAAATTCGCTCGTCGTTCCTGATGCGCGAGGTGGCGCGCAGGCGCGTCGCACCGATAATTCTCGAATCAGACGGTCGACTTTGACGAATCACAATAGTGTTTTGGCAGTTGAAATTGGAATCCGTTGAGAGAGGAGAGAATTTTGACGGATTCCACCGATGCATGCCAAAATTTACGCAAACTTTGCGACATCCGGGCGCTGGATTTGAATTATAAATTCTCCAGGGCGCGCAGCTCGGCAAGTTTCGATCAGGGACGAAACGCCATAGCCGCAGAATGACCCGAAATACCGTTTGGGGAGGATCGACACACACCTAGAAAATGGGGGTTCGATCCATGAGTAATCCGCTTTCCGCTACCACCCGTGTCGCTGGCCTTGCCCGCGTCAGTTTGCTTGCTTCTGCCGCCAGTTTCGCTGGCCTCGCTTTGCTTCCAACCGCCGCCCTCGCCCAGGACAGCGACGACAGCAGCCGCATCGTCGTTACCGGCAGCCGCGTTGTGCGCGACGGGTCGAATGCGCCGACCCCGCTCTCGGTCATCTCGGGTGACGAGATCGACGCCGAAGCACCCGCCAACATTGCCGACTTCGTCAACACCCTGCCCTCGGTCAACGGGAGCCAGACCGCCGTTTCGAACTCGGGCAGCCTGTCCAACGGCAAGTCGGGCATTTCGGCGCTGAACCTGCGCTCGCTCGGCCAGTCGCGCACGCTGGTGCTGCTCGACGGTCAACGCTCGGTCGGCTCGACCTCGGACGGCCTCGTCGACATCAACACCTTCCCGCAGGCGCTGATCGAGCGCGTCGAAGTCGTGACCGGCGGTGCCTCGTCGGTTTACGGTTCGGACGCAGTGGCCGGTGTGGTGAACTTCATCCTCGACAAGGATTTCACCGGCATCAAGGCCAGCTACGAATACGGTGTCACCACGTATTCCGACGTGCCCAACCACCTCGCCCAACTTACCCTCGGCACCGAATTTGCCGACGGTCGCGGCCACCTCATCGTCAGCGGCGAGTATTTCAACCAGACCGGCAAGGACTTCATCGACCGCGACTGGAACAAGTCCGGCTATTTCATGATCGAGAACCCGGACTATGCGCCGGGCAACGGCCTGCCCTCGCGCATCATCCAGTCGGGTATCGGCTCGTCGAACTTCACCCCGGGCGGCCTGATCACCGGCTGTCGCGCGGGCACTGCCGCTGCCGCCTGCCCGTTCAACGGCACCTATTTCGGCACCCTGGACGCCAGTACCGGGCTTGCGTCGACCAACGAGCTGAACTTCGGCCAGGTTTCCGGCCAGTGGATGATCGGCGGTGACTATCAGTATGCCAGCCAGGGCCACGCCGGTTCGAACTCGCTGGCAAACGATGAGGACCGCATCGGCCTGTTCGGGCGCCTCAGCTACGAAATCACCCCGAGTTTCGAGGTCTTCGCTCAGGCGAGCTACAACAAGTTCGAAGGCGAGAGCTTCTACCAGCAAACGCCCTCGGTGAACGTCGATATCGCGATCGACAACGCCTTCCTGCCGCCCGAACTCGCGGCCGAGATCGCGGCCTACAACGCCACCGCCGCCACCCCGATCACTGCGATCCGCATGGGCACCTCGAACGCCGGTATCCCGGCCGCCGGGGCGCACAACACCCGTGAGGTTTCGCGCTTTGTCGTCGGCGGCAACGGCTTCTTCAACCTCGCTGGTCTCGATGTCGATTGGGACACCTATTTTCAGCACGGTCAGACCAAGACCGACGAGATGCTGATCAACACCTGGCAGAACTCGCGCCTTGCCGCGATGCAGGATGCGGTGTTCTCGGGCGGGACCATCCAGTGCCGGGTCAACACCGATGGCAATCCGTCGAACGATCTTCCGGGCTGCGTGCCAATCAATCGCCTCGGTGTCGGCGGCGTGACGCAGCAGGCGCTCGACTATCTGTTCGAAGTCTATCCCTCGCGCCAGCAGGAGATCAAACAGGATGTGGTGGCGCTGAACTTCGCCGTCGCCGACCTGTTCAACACCTGGGGCGGCCCGGTCAGCATCGCCTTCGGCGGTGAATACCGCGAGGACTCGGTTGATGGCTATATCGACCCGGTCAACCTCAACACCTTCCTTTACGGCAACTTCCGGGTCACCTCGGGCGGCGTGAACGTGAAGGAAGGCTATGTCGAGGCGCTGGTTCCGCTGGGCTTCGGGGCCGAGTTCAACGGCGCGGTACGCGTCACCGACTATTCGACCTCGGGCACGGTGACGACCTGGAAGGCAGGCCTTTCATGGCAGCCGATCGACGACCTGCGCTTCCGCGGTACGTTGTCGCGCGACATTCGCGCACCCAACCTGCTCGAACTGTTCGATGCGGGCACCGCGCGCACCAACTCGGTGAACATTCCAGTTAGTGGCGGCGGAGTTCGGGCTGAGGAGTTTATCGAACGGACACTCGGAAATCCGAGCCTTGCGCCCGAAAAGGCCGATACGCTCGGGCTCGGCGTTGTCTTCACTCCGCTGTTCCTGCCCGGCTTCACCGCTTCGGTGGATTACTTCGATATCGACATCAAGGGCGCCGTCTCGACCATCACCGCACAGCAGACGGTCGATCTGTGCTTCGATGGCAGCCAGCCGGAACTGTGCGATCTCATCCTCTACAAATCCGGCTCGACCACCGACGTCGAATACATCAACCGCTTCCCGATCAACTTCGCCAGCCAGAAGAGCCGTGGTTTCGACTTCGAGGCGAGCTATCGCGCTCCGGTCGGACCGGGTGCACTGACCCTGCGCGGTCTGGCGACCTACACGATCGAGAACGTGTCCGACTCGGGCTTCGAGGTGGACGATATCGCCGGCGTCAACGCAGGCGGCGGCATCCCCACCCTCGTCTACCGCGTGTCGGCGGGCTACGCCTTCGACAACGGCCTTTCGGCTGTGTTCGTGGGCCGGGGCTTCGGCGATGGCGTCTACGACAACGACTGGATCGCATGCACCACCGGTTGCCCGGCGAGCGACAACCTCAACCGCACGATCAATACCAATTCGATCAACGGCACCTTCTACCTCGACAGCAACTTCACCTACGATTTCGAGATCGGCGGGGTCGAGGCGACCGCGCTGTTCGCGGTGAAGAACCTGTTCGATCGCGATCCGGTGCTGATCGGCAACGGGCCGTTCGGGAACAACACCCCGGCCTACCCGCAAACGAACCGTTCGCTTTACGATACGATGGGCCGAACCTTCCGCCTCGGCCTGAGCGTCAAATACTAAGACGAACCCGCGGGGGCCGACATCAGGGTGTCGGCCCCCGCTTCGCATTTCCCACTGCAAACGACCCGCCTCACGCGGGCAACTCACGTCCCCAACCCAAGCGCAAGGAACCACCAGAGATGATGTCTGTTCGCTCCACCTTCCTCGCCGCGGCGGCCACGCTGTCGCTCGCACTGGCCAGCCCCGCCGCCGCCGAACTTCCCGACAACCTGCGCGATGAAGCCGTCGCCGGGGTCGATTCCCGCGCCAAGCTGGTGCAGGAAATCGTCGACTCGATCTTCAGCTTCTCCGAGCCCGGCTTCCAGGAATTCAAGACGCAGGAATACCTGACCGGCATTCTGGCGGAGAACGGCTTTACCATCGAACTCGGCTCGGCCGGTATCCCCAGCGCCTTCACCGCCACCTGGACCAACGGCACCGGCGGCCCGAAGATCGCGCTCGGCTCCGATGTCGACGGGCTGCTCGGCCTCAGCCAGGTGCCCGGCATTACCGAACTGCGCCCACAGATCGAAGGAGGGCCGGGTCATGGCGAGGGCCATAACTCGGGCATGGCCGCGATGGTCGCCGCCGCGCTGTCGGTGAAGGACATCATGGAGCGCGAGAATATCCCCGGCACGCTGATGCTGTGGCCCGGCATCGCCGAGGAACTGCTCGCAACCAAGGCCTTCTTCGTGCGCGAGGGCATGTTCGAGGGCTTCGACGCCTGCATCTTCACCCACGTCGGCAACGGATTCGGCACCAGCTACGGCGACAGCGGCGGCAACGGCATGGTCTCGGTCGAATATACGTTCCACGGCTCGTCGGCGCACGGCGCGGGCGCGCCATGGGCCGGGCGCAGCGCGCTCGACGGCGTGGAACTGATGAACACCGCCTGGAACATGCGGCGCGAGCACCTCTACCCCACGCAGCGCTCGCACTATGTCATCACCAACGGCGGCGGCCAGCCGAACATCGTGCCCGATGTGGCCTCGGTGTGGTACTATTTCCGCGAGCGTAAGTTCGATTCCATCCGCAACCTCTACGAGACCGGCAACCGTATCGCCGAGGCCGCCGCCATGGCCACCGACACGACGGTGACGCGCCGCGTGCTCGGCTATGCCGCCCCGCAGCACGGCAACAAGCCGATGGCCGAACTGGCGCAGCAGTACATCGAATTTGTCGGCATGCCCGAATGGACCGAGGCCGACGAAACCTTCACCCGCCTGGCGCAGGAAGGCCTTGGCCGCCCGGTCCAGCCGCTGACCACCGAGGTTTCGGAACTGCGCGCACCGCCCGAGTTCTCGATCGGCGGCGGCTCGGACGATATCGGCGACATCATGTGGGCCGTACCGACCATCACCATCCGCTTCCCCTCGAACATCCCGAACATGATCGGCCACCACCAGACCGCCGCCGTCGCCATGGCCACGCCGATCGCCCACAAGGGCGCGGTCGCCGGCGCCAAGGCTGTCGCGCTGACCACGCTCGACCTGATGATGAACCCCGACGAGCTGGCCGAAGCCAAACGGTATCAGCAAGAAGTGCAGTTCGCCGAAGAGAGCTACGATCCCGTGCTGACCGCCGAGGACATGCCCGGCATTCACCTCAACAAGGAGATAATGGAACGCATCCGCCCCGAGCAGGAGCAGTTCTACTACGACCCGAGCAAGTACGACACTTACCTCGATCAGCTCGGCATTCCCTATCCGCCAACGGGCGGCTGAGCCCCTCGGGCTTCCTCGCGGCGGGCGGCCTTTTGCTTCGTGCGGAAGGCCGCCCGTTGCCGCTCTTGCCGAACACCAACACGCAATCGGGACATACTTGGCGTGGCGACTATCTACCGAACCACAGGCTCATGCTGGCCGCTGTGTGCGAGCGTGCTGGCGCTCTGCCTGCCCATGCCTGCTGTGGCCGAAACCATGGCCGCAGCCAGCGACGGTCAGCCCGAAGAGATCTTCGCCATCCCTTCCGCTCCCACGGCGGATCAGGCGGAAACCACGCAGACGGTGGCCGAGAACGCCATCGCCCAGAGCAACGACGCCTTTGGCCGCCAGGTCGGCAGCGAGCGGACCGGGCTCTATTCCTCGCGCGAGGTGCGCGGGTTCAACCCGGTCGACGCGGGCAATGTCCGGCTTGAGGCGCTGTACTACGATCAGGTGAACGGCCTGTCGCCGCGCATCAACTCCTCAAGCACGATCAGGGTCGGCATTGCCACGCTCGGCTATGCCTTCCCCGCCCCCACCGGCCTGGTCGACTATGGCCTGCGCAAAGCGGGCTTTGGCCGCTCGCTGACACTCGACATCAGCCGACGCGAGCGCGGCCATGAAGGGATCGGCTACGACCTCAGGCTGGGCGGGATCGCGCCGGGGCTGGGGCTGTTCTCGGGCGGCTTCTACCGCGCGGTCCAGAGCGACGATGCGAGCCGCGCCCACCGCGCCAATGTGGGCTTCGTGCTCTCCTACGATCCAAAGGCCCAAACCGAGCTACTCGCCTACGCCTCCGTGGGAGGAACACGCGACGAAGAGGCGCGCCCGATGATCTTCGTGGCGGGCGATGCCCTCCCGCCGGAGATCGAGCGCTTCCGCTTCCTCGGGCAGGACTGGGCCGACAACGAAAACGACACGCTCGATGCCGGGCTGATCCTGCGCACGCCGCTCGCCCCCAACCTGCGGCTCGAAAGCGGGACGTTCTTCTCGGGCAAGCGCGACCTCAGCCGCTTCTCCGATCTGATGACCGGCGTCACCGCCGATGGCGCAATCGCCGACCGGGCGATCATCGCCTCGCCGCGCAGCTTCGACCGCTCGTTCTCGGGCGAGCTGCGGCTGGTGCAGGAGCTAAGGCTGTTCGGGCAGGCCCAGCAGATTTCGGCCAGCCTGCGCGGGCGCGACCGTTTGCGGACCTTCGGCGGCGCACAGCGGATTTCGCTCGGCGCGGGCTCGCTGTTCGTCCACGATCGGCGCCCCGAACCGGTCTTTACCCTTGGCGATACCAACCGCGACAAGGTGCGCCAGCTGTTTGCCGGGCTCGCCTGGTCGGGCGCGCTGACCCGGTTCCTGCGCTTCGACCTCGGGGCCAGCGCAATCGACTATACCAAGACCGTCGACTATGCCGCGCCCGGCACCCCCGATGTCGCCACCGGTGCGAAGCCCATCGCCTGGAACGGATCGCTGGCGCTGGCCCTCACCAGGCGGCTGACGCTGTTCGGCGCGCTCGCCCGCGGGATGGAAGAGGCCGATGTCGCCCCCGACCGCGCCGTCAACCGGGCCGAGGCCCCCTCCGCCATCAACACCCGGCAGGAAGAGCTGGTGCTGCGCTACGACCCCGATGACGCGGTGACGATCCTGCTGGGCGCGTTCCGCATCTCCAAGCCATACTACAATCTCGACAGCGGGCTGCGCTATCGCCTGCTCGGCACGGTGGTGAACGAGGGGCTGGAGTTCTCCGCCATCGCCCGCCCCGTGACCGGCATGACCCTGCTCGGCGGTGCGGTTCTGTCCGACCCTTCGCTCAGCGGCGAGGCGGTGGACGAGGGATTGATCGGCACCCGCCCGGTGAGCCAGCCCAGACTGCGGATGACCGGCAATTTCGACTGGCGGCTCGATCAGGGCACCTCGCCCTTCTCGTTCGACTTCACGCTCGATCACAAGGGTTCGCGCCCGGTCAACGCGCTGGGCACGCTGCTGGTCGGTGCGGAAACCACGCTCGATCTGGGCATGCGCTATCGCTTCATGCTCGGCGATGCCGACATGGTGCTGCGCGTGCGCGCCGAAAACGTGCTCGACGACTATGGCTGGAACGTCAGTTCGAGCGGCGCGCTCACCTATTCCTCGGCGCGCACCGTGCAGTTCCAGCTTTATGCGGAGTTCTAGAGCCTGATGACATTAGCCTGATCCCCCTTCCTCCCCTCCCCTTGGGGAGGGGCTGGGGGTGGGGGCTCGACGCTGACGGGAACCCCCATCCCAACCCTTCCCCACAGGGGAAGGGCATTGCGAGACAATGCTATGTCATCGCGCTCTAACTCGGCAGGCCCAACCATGCCCGTTCGTGGTGAGGGGACGGCTCCCGAGCTATTCCTTCACCGCGCCATATTCCAGCGCAAAGGTCGGATCGCACTCGTAAGGGTAAATGTGCTCGCCCTCGCGCTTTTCCCAGACGATCCAGCGCGCGCCGTTGTTCTCGATCGCAGCCGGGTCGGAGAACCACTGCGTCGCCAGCAGTCTGGAGCCGTCCTCGCTCAACCGATAGCGTTCGACCATCCTGATATCGTCGGTATGGTCGAGCCCGTTGTTGGTGATGGTGCTGGCGGCAATATGATCGGTCTCGATCACCAGATCCCGCCCTTCCCAGTGCCCGACCGAAAAGCCCATCTTCGAATGCGGCAGGCCTTCGGGTGCAGAGCGTCCATCCATGAAGATGAGCCGGGTCTGGTCGAAATACTCGTACTGGAACACGATCAGTTCGGGCGTCTGATGCACCTCGAACGGGAACGGCCCCTGCACCGCATAGACGATGCTCGGCGGCAGGCACACGCGGTCGAGCGTCATGTCATCCTCGCTGCGCCAGGTCTCGGCATGGGCCTTCGCTTCGGGCGTGAGGATCAGGCCGCCGAATTCACCGCTCGGAAACTCGGCCGCCCCGGTATCGTCGATCACCACGGTGTTGGGCGGCAAGGCCGCGACCA
The DNA here is from genome assembly GCF_003584015.1 of Aurantiacibacter xanthus. Lineage (GTDB taxonomy): Bacteria > Pseudomonadota > Alphaproteobacteria > Sphingomonadales > Sphingomonadaceae > Alteraurantiacibacter > Alteraurantiacibacter xanthus. The sequence continues at coordinate 25,683 of NZ_QXFM01000142.1, read as the reverse complement.
TGCCGGCATCGGGTTCGCCAGCCGACCACGACAGGCCCCAGAACCCTTCGAAGTTCGGCGCATCCTCCGCCACGGCAGGGGCGGCGGCGACCAGCGCCAGCGGCGCGATTGCGAGCCAGCGCGAGCGCTTAGTCATCGTTGGTGCCAAACCGGCCCCCCACCAGCTTGCCATCGGCATCGCGCACTTCGCCCATGCGGATGTAGCGGCTGCCATCGCGCGCGCGCCAGCCCTTGATCGTGATCACCTGCCCCGGCCGCACGCTCGACCGGGTCCACCCGCGTCGCTGCAAGACCGAGGGGGCGTTGGTTTCCGCGCGCCAGTGCTGAACCTGACCGTCCGGCCCCGTCACGTCGAAAGCGAGCGTGCCGTGCGGATTGGTGAAGCGGAACATGGTGACGGTGCCGCGCAGGGTCACTTCCTGCTTGTCGTCGAAGAACACCGCGAAAGAATGGTGCGCACTGGCGAGCGTGGCGGTCAGCACCGTCGCAAGCGCCAGGGGTGCGAGAAAAAGTCTGCTCATCAAATTACCTCTCGTGAGTAACGATTAAGCATTTTTGACTTTGTCACGCAAGAGACTCCCGCTCTAAACCGGCGGTATGCGACAGCACCAGACCCGCTTCACCATTCCCACCCACGGCAAGGGCCTTGTCGAGATCACCCGCGAGGTGGCCGACTGGCTCGACCAGACCGATATCGAGACCGGCCTCGTCACGCTGCTGTGCCGCCACACCTCGGCCAGCCTGCTGATCAACGAGAACGCCGCCAGCGCCGTCCCGCGCGACACCCTGCGCTGGTTGGAGCGAATTGCGCCCGAAGGCCCGCACTACGAGCACGACGACGAAGGACCGGACGACATGCCCGCACACCTGCGCTCGGTGCTGACCGGGGCCTCGCTGTCGGTGCCGGTTGGCGAGGGTCGCCTGTTGCTGGGAACGTGGCAGGGGATTTTCCTTGCCGAGCACCGCGCCCGCCCGCACAGGCGCGAAATCGTGGCCCATGTCATTGGCGACTAGGAACTTCGCACAAGGCTGGCCGTAAGCATTCAGAGCGCCCGTCCCGCCCCTCTTTCGCGAAAGTCTCCCGAGCCCATGCCGCTGTCGATTTCCGCCCATTTCGGCTTCACCCTCTGGCAGCCGACCGACGTGCTGTTACAGTTCGAGGCAGCCGCCCTGCCCGAACAGCAACTGCTGGCTGCGGACACCTGGATTCCCAAGGCGATGCACACCGCCCGCGTGCCCGCGCAGGACAATATCGGCGACCGCTTCTGGATTCACGCCGAGGGTCAGTGCCGGGTCGACTATACCGCCACGGTCGAAGTGATGCGCCAGATCGGCGAACTGGACCTGATGGGTCGGGTGCCGCCGCGGCTGCTGCCGGGCGAAGCGGTCAAATACCTGTTCGATTCGCGCTATTGCCAGGCCTCCAGCCTGTTCAATCTTGTCGGCAGCGAATTTGCCGGGCTTGAAGGCGGTGCCAAGATCGCCGCGATGCGAGACTGGGTGGCGCAGAATATCGCCTATACCCCCGGCGCGTCGAACGCTTCGACCACCGCGCTCGATACGATCGACGCGAAGGCCGGCATCTGCCGCGACTTCGCCCATGTGCTGGTGTCGCTGGCCCGCGCGGCGGCGATCCCGGCGCGCTATGTCAGCTGCTTTGCGCCGGGCGTCACCCCGCCGGACTTTCACGCCATCGCCGAGGTGTTCCTGGCTGACCCGGACACCCCGCAGGGCGGCACCTGGCAACTGGTCGACGCGACCGGAATGGCCGAACCGGCGCAGACCGCCAAGATCGGCGTCGGACGGGACGCGGCGGATGTCAGCTTCATGACCGTGTTCGGCCCCTCACAATTTGACTTCAGTGAGGTGGCGGTGAAAGAAATCTCCGGCTAGAGCTTGCCTGCCATTGTGCGACGCAGCACTATTGCATATGCCGTTCGCGAACATTGAGAACGTTCTCAACAGGGGATTTATGACCGTTAGGGCTGACACGCTTGTTCTTTTTGGTGCCACTGGCGATCTGTCGCAGCGGATGCTGTTGCCGAGCCTTGCGGCATTGCATGCCGATGGTCTGCTCCCCGAAGATCTGAACATCGTCGGCACGGCGCGCTCGGACATGAGCGATATCGAGTTTCGCAACTTCGCCCGCGCCGCGCTGGAGAAACACCTCCCCGCCGAGCGGCGCGGCCCGCTGGCCGATTTCCTCAACTGCCTGCACTATCAGCCGCTCGACGTGACGACGCCCGAGAACTACGCCGATCTGGCGGAGAAAGTCGGCAAGGACCGGCAGGTGGCGATCTTCCTCTCGACCGCGCCGAGCCTGTTCAAGCCCACCATCGAGGGGCTGGCGGCGCATGGGCTGGCGGGCGAAAACACCCGTATCTGTCTCGAAAAGCCGCTCGGCACCGATCTTGCCACCTCGCGCGAGATCAACGATGCGGTCGCCTCGGCCTTCAGCGAAGACCGGATCTTCCGCATCGACCACTATCTCGGCAAGGAGACGGTGCAGAACCTGATCGCGCTGCGCTTTGCCAATATCCTGTTCGAGCCGCTGTGGAACGCGCGGCTGATCGAGCATGTGCAGATCACCGTCGCCGAGACGGTCGGCCTCGAAAGCCGGGTCGACTTCTATGACGACGCGGGCGCGCTGCGCGACATGGTGCAGAACCACATGCTTCAACTGCTCGCGCTGTTCGCAATGGAGCCGCCGACCCATTTCGACGCCAGCGCCGTGCGCGACGAAAAGGTGAAGGTGCTGCGCGCGCTGCGCAAGATCAGTCCGGGCGAAAGCGTCACCGGGCAGTATCGCGGCGGTGCCAGCGTGGGCGAGATCGTGCCCGGCTATGATGAGGAACTGGGCCGCGACAGCGACACCGAGACCTTCGTTGCGCTCAAGGCGCATATCGACAACTGGCGCTGGCACGGCACCCCGTTCTACCTGCGCACCGGCAAGCGCATGCAGCGCCGCGTGACCGAGATCGTGGTGCAGTTCCGCGAGATCCCGCATTCGATCTTCCCCGGCGCGAAGGTGAAGTCCAACCGCATGGTGATCGGCATCCAGCCGGAAGAAAACATCACCCTCTCGGTGATGGCCAAGGTTCCGGGTATCGAGCAGGAGGGCATTGCCCTGCGCGAAGTGCCGCTCAACATCGCCATGCCCGATGCCTTCTCGGGCAAGGAAAAGCGCATCGCTTACGAGCGGCTGCTGCTCGATCTGGTCAAGGGCGATCAGACGCTGTTCGTGCGCCGCGACGAGGTCGAGGCGCAGTGGAGCTGGATCGATTCGATCCGTCAGACCTGGGCCGAGGAAGACCTCAAGCCGAAGACCTACGGCGCGGGCAGCTGGGGCCCCTCCGCCGCCATCGCCCTGATCGAGCGCGACGGGTCGAGCTGGCATGAGTAGGTTTTGCGCTCATAGGGCCACTGGAGCACAGAGGGTTTTGCGCTGTGATCCCTTGCGCTCGCAGAGGCGCGGAGGCGCAGAGGAGATAGTCCTGCGGCGCAGCCGCTCTCAGATATCAAGCTGCCGTCTGAATCGCAAAACCCGTTTCGTTGATAGCGCCTCCGGCGCGGTGCAGATCCTCTGCGTCTCCGCGCCTCTGCGAGCGCATGAAATTTCCCCTCTGTGCCCCAATGCCTCTGTGAGCCTATAATGACCCATCCCACCATCACCACCGTCACCCAGCGCATTATCGAGCGCTCGAAGCCCACCCGCGAGGCCTATCTCGCGCTGATCGAGCGCGAAGGCGGCAAGGCACAGGACCGCACCATGGTCTCCTGCTCCAACCTCGCCCACGCCTTCGCCGGGGCCGAGCAGGATCAGGAAGCACTCAAGACCAACGCCGGGCCCAACATCGCCGTCGTCTCCGCCTATAACGACATGCTCAGCGCCCACGCGCCCTATTATCGCTATCCTGAGCGGCTGAAGGTTTACGCCCGCGAGGCCGGTGCCACGGCGCAGGTCGCGGGCGGCACCCCGGCCATGTGCGACGGCGTGACGCAGGGCGAAGCGGGCATGGAACTGTCGCTGTTCAGCCGCGACACTATTGCGCAGGCGACCGGTATCGCGCTCAGCCACGCGATGTACGACGGCATGGTGCTGCTCGGCATCTGCGACAAGATCGTGCCCGGCCTCCTGATGGGCGCACTGCGCTTCGGCCACCTGCCCGCGCTGTTCGTGCCCTCGGGCCCGATGCCGAGCGGCGTCTCCAACAAGGAGAAGCAGCGCGTGCGCCAGCTCTACGCCGAGGGCAAGGCCAGTCGCGCCGAGCTGCTCGACAGCGAACTGGGCTCCTACCACAGCCCCGGCACCTGCACCTTTTTCGGCACCGCCAACTCCAACCAGATGATGATGGAGATGATGGGCCTGCACATTCCCGGCGCGGCCTTCGTGCGCCCCGGCAGCAAGCTGCGCCAGCAACTCGACCGCGCGGCAATCCACCGGGTGACTGAACTCGCCAGGGCCAAGGCCCGCCCGCTCGGCCACTGCGTTGACGAGAAGGCGGTGGTGAACGCCGCCATCGGCCTGCTCGCCACCGGCGGCTCGACCAACCACGCGATCCACATCCCCGCCTTCGCCCGCGCGGCAGGCGTGGTGATCGACTGGAGCGACCTTGCCGAACTCTCCAGCGTCGTGCCGCTGGTGGCGCGGGTCTATCCCAATGGCTCGGGCGACGTGAACCACTTCCACGAAGCTGGCGGCATGGGCTACGTAATCCGCGAGCTGCTCAGCGCCGGGCTTGCCCACGCCGACGTACTCGCCTCGGGCGCTGACGACATGGCGACCTATGGCGAGGAGCCGTGGCTCGACGACGAGACGCTCGCCTGGCGCGATCCCGGCCCCTCGGGCGACACCGAGATGCTGCGTCCGGCCACCGAGCCCTTCCTGCCCGATGGCGGCATGCGGCTGGTGGCGGGCAATCTGGGCCGCGCCTGTTTCAAGTCGAGCGCGGTCGATCCCTCGCGCTACACCATTGAAGCCCCGTGCCGCGTGTTCCAGACCCAATCCGCCGTGGCCGAGGCCTTCAAGGCGGGCGAACTGGACCGCGACGTGGTGGTCGTGGTCCGCTTCCAGGGGCCGCGCGCCAACGGGATGCCGGAACTGCACAAGCTGACCCCGCCCCTGGGCGTGTTGCAGGATCGCGGCTACAAGGTCGCGCTGGTGACGGACGGGCGCATGTCCGGCGCCTCGGGCAAGGTGCCGAGCGCGATCCACTGTTCGCCCGAGGCACTGGGCGGCGGCCCGCTCAGCCTGCTGCGTGATGGGGATGTGGTGAAGGTGTGTGCGGTGACGGGCGAACTTTCGACCACTGCCGATCTCTCCACCCGCACCCCGGCTCCTGACCCTGAACCCGAAGACGGCACCGGGCGCGAGCTGTTCGCGATGTATCGCCTGCTGGCCGACGAGGCCGAAAAGGGAGCGTCGCCGATGCTGGCTGCGGCAGGCCTGTAATGGATCTCGTTGCAGTAGACATCGGCGGAACCCACGCCCGTTTCGCCCTCGCCAGCGGCGCGGGCGGCACCATCACGCTCGAAGAGCCGGTCACGCTCCATACCGAGGATCACGCCAGCTTCCAGACCGCCTGGGAAGACTTCCGCCACCGGATGGGTGGCACGCTGCCGCGCAACGTGGCCATCGCCATTGCCGGTCCGGTGCAAGGCGAGGTGATCCGCTTCACCAACAACCCGTGGATCATCCGCCCCGCGCTGGTGCGCGAGAAACTCGACGTCGACAACTATGTACTGGTCAACGATTTCGAGGCCGTGGCCCATGCCGTCGCCCGCGCGCCGGAGGATCAGTTCCTCCATCTCGCCGGGCCGGAGGGGCCCCTGCCCACCAGCGGCACGCTGAGCGTGCTCGGGCCGGGCACCGGGCTCGGCGTGGCGCACCTTTACCGTGACGGATCGGGCCATACCCATGTGCAGGCGACTGAAGGCGGCCACGCCGACTTCGCCCCGCTCGATGCCATAGAAGACACGCTTGTCGCCCGGCTGCGCAAGCGTCACCGCCGCGTCTCGGTCGAGCGGGTGGTGTCGGGCCCCGGCATCGTCGACATCTACGCGACGCTCGCCGCGATGGAAGGCCGCGCGCTTGCCGAGCAGGACGACGTCACGATCTGGACCGCCGGCATGGAACACCGCGACAGCCTTGCCGAAGCCGCCATCGATCGGTTCTGCCTCTCGCTGGGCGCGGTCGCGGGCGATGCGGCGCTATGGCAGGGTGCCAGCGGCGTCGTGATCGCGGGCGGGCTCGGCTATCGCCTGCGCGACCATCTGCCACGCTCGGGCTTTGCCGAGAGATTTCGCGCCAAGGGCCGCTTCGAAAGCCTGATGGCGGCGCTGCCCGTCAAACTCATCACCCATCCTCAACCCGGCCTGTTCGGCGCAGCTGCCGCCTTCCTTCAGCGCCACGGAGACCTCTCATGAGCCAAATCGAAACCATCATGCGCATGGCGCCAGTCATCCCCGTTCTGGTGATCGATGACATCCATCAGGCCCGCCCCATCGCCGAAGCGCTGGTGGCCGGCGGCCTCAAGGTGCTCGAAGTGACCCTGCGCACCCCCGATGCGCTGGAGGCGATCACGCGCATGAACCTCGTGCCCGGCGCGGTCGTCGGCGCGGGTACGGTGACCAACAAGGACCAGCTCGATGCCGCGCTTGCCGCAGGCGCCGAGTTCATCGTTTCGCCCGGCCTTACCGAGGCCCTCGGGCAGGCGGTGAAGCGCTCCGGCGTGCCCTATCTCCCCGGCATCGCGACGCCGAGTGAGCTGATGACGGGGCTGGACCTCGGCTTCACCCACTTCAAGTTCTTCCCCGCCGAGGCCAATGGCGGCATCCCGGCGCTGAAGGCGCTCACCGCCGTGTTCGGCCAGTGCAGGTTCTGCCCCACCGGGGGCATCTCGGCCAAGACCGCGCCCGACTGGCTCGCCATCGAGCGGGTCTTGTGCGTGGGTGGCAGCTGGGTCGTCCCCAAGGGCGCCACCCCCGCCGAGATCGAGGCTCTGGCCCGAGAAGCTGCGAGCCTGGCTGGATGAGCGAGGCCCTCACCTCCGTCTCCGCCCTCACCGCCCGCCTGCAAGACCTGCACGAGCACACCGGACAGACCCCGCTGTTCAATCCGGTGTTCCAGCTCTCGCTCGACCTCTCGCGCCAGCTCGAGGCGGGCGAGCTGAGCCTTGCCCAATGCGAAGCGATGATCGCCGAGCTGGAAGTCGCCGCGCTGCAAAACCGCTGTGTGCGCATGTCCAGCTTCGTCGCCCCCGTCGCGCAGGACGAGAACACCAAGGCACTGCAAGCCAGCTTCGACAGCCCCACCTTCGCCGCCTTCAAGGAGCGGTGGGAGCGCCCGCAACTCCACGCGGTGTTCACCGCCCACCCGACCTTCCTGCTCTCCCCCAAACAGACCGCAGCGCTGGCCGATTGCGCCTCTGGCGCGGGCACAATTGATGCAACCTGCGTTGGCGAGCCGCGTCCGCAGGTCACGCTGGCTTACGAGCATGACCGCGCGATGTTCGCCATCGCCAATGCGCAGGATGCACGTGACAAGGTGGTCGCCACCTTGCTTGGCCATGCCGCACAGCAATGGCCCGGCGACTGGCACGATCTGGCCCCGCTGCCGTTCCGGTTCGCGACCTGGGTCGGCTATGACATGGACGGGCGGACCGACATCACCTGGTCGAACTCGATCGGGTTCCGCCTCGCCGAAAAGGCCGAGCGGCTGGCGCGCTATGTCGCGCAGCTGGAGGGGATCGACGCCAAGCACCCGCTGCTGTCCGAACTGGTCCCCGCGCGCGACTATGCCGCCGAGCGGGCGCAGGACTTCGCCGCCGACCTCTCCGAACCGGCCGCGCTTTCGGTCGCCGCCAACCGGCTCACCGCTTCCGACCCGCGCAAGCTGCTGTCGCTCAAAGGCATGATCGCACAGCTTGAGGCCGAAGCGCGCGCAGCCGATCATGACCGCGCTATCGCCTTGAAAACGCTCGCCGCCGCCATGCGCGCCGACGGGCTCGGGATGGGCTGGATCCACTTCCGCGTCAACGCCAAGCAGCTCCACAACGCGATCCGCCGCCGGGTCGACCCCGAAGGCAGGATCGACCTCGCCAGCAAGGGCGCCATGGTCCACCTGCGCAAGGCCATTGCCGAGGTGAAGCCGCTGCGCTCGAACTTCGGCGCGCTCGCGATCGAGGCCAGCACCGCCACCCGCCAGTTCCTCGCCATGGCGCAGATCCTCGCCCATATCGACGCCGACGCCCCGATCCGCATGCTCATCGCCGAATGCGAAGAGCCCGCCACGGTGCTCGCCGCGGTCTATTTCGCCAAGCTGTTCGGGATCGCCGACAAGGTCGACTGCTCGCCCCTGTTCGAGACCGAGACCGCGCTCGAACACGGCGGCCGCTTCCTTGACGAACTGCTCGCCGAGCCCGAATATCAGGACTATGTCCGCAAGCGCGGGCGCGTCTCCATTCAGGCGGGCTTTTCGGATGCCGGACGCTTCGTCGGCCAGCTTCCCGCCAGCCTCGCGATCGAGCGTCTGCAAGGCCGCCTCGCCGAGGCGATGGACGCCAATGGCCTCACCGATGTCAGCGCGCTGATCTTCAACACCCACGGCGAAAGCATGGGCCGCGGCGCGCACCCCACCAAGATGGCCGACCGGCTCGACTGGGCGCTCTCGCCCTGGGCCAAGCGCCGCTTCGTGCGTGCCGGGATAGCGCTTGAGCCCGAGGTCAGCTTTCAGGGCGGCGACGGCTACCTGTGGTTCGCCACCCCCGAGCTGGCGCTGGCCATGCTCACCCGCATCGCGGTGCTGCGCCCCAACGACACCGATGCCGATGTCGCGCCCGACGAGTTCTATCGCCGCACCGACCTCAGCCTCGATTTCTACCGCGCGATCAAGGAGCACCAACGCGACCACCTCGAAAGCCGCACCTACTCGCGCGCGATCACCGCTTTCGGGCTCGGCCTGCTTAACTCGACCGGCAGCCGCGTCAGCCGCCGCCAGAGCGACCTCAACGCCGACCGTGACATGAGCCTGCGCCAGATCCGCGCGATCCCGCACAATTCGATCCTCCAGCAGCTCGGCTATCCGGTCAACGTGATCGCGGGCGTGGGCGAAGCGGCGGAGGGCAATTACGAGGAAATCGCCGCGCTGCTGCGCGAAAGCCCGCGTGGGCGCGAGCTGATCCGGCTGGTGCGCGCCGCCAATGGCCTTGCCAGCGTGAAGACGGTCGCCGCTTTTGGCGAGCTGTTCAACTCGGCCTACTGGGCGAGCCGCCCCTATCGCGGCACCGAAACCCACCTCACCGACGCCTGCGAGGCGCTGAGCGAATACCTCGTGAAGGACGACCGTGCGGGCGTGTTCCGGCGGCTGGCGAGCCGCTTGCGGGTCGATGCGATGAAGCTGCACCGGCTGCTCGCGCTGATCCCCGAGGAAGACCCCGACCCGGCCCGCGAGGAGAAGCGCCGGATGATCGGCGCGGCGCAGGCGCTGCGGCTGGCCTTGCTGCAACACATGTTCCTGCGCGCGGTCAGCGTGCCGGTGTTCAGCCGCGCCAACGACGTCAGCCGCGACGACGTGCTGGAGATGGTCTTCACCCTGCGCGTGGACGAGGCGCTGGCGCAGCTCAGGCGGGCCTATCCGGTGAGCTTCCCGCAGATCGACCAGTTCAACCTCACCGAACCCACCGACTGGCCCGAAAACACCGACCACGGCTACGAGGCGATCCACCGCAATTTCATCGAGCCGATCGACGCGGCGCACAGCCTCTCGCTGCGGATCACCACGGTGATCGCCAATGTGTTCGGGGCGCATGGATAGCACTCGCTCCTAGGGCGGAATGCCATAAAAAGCCCTTCCCCTCGGGGAAGGGTTGGGATGGGGGGGCCACGCCAGCGCTGTCGAGCCGCCACCCCCAACCCCTCCACAAGGGGAGGGGAGCAAGGTGGCTCGGGCTTTGCCTTCGCCCTCCTCAGCACGAACGGATGGCGAGCAGCACTGGAAATATTTACCTCCCTGCCCCATTACCTCGTGCATGAACGCAAGCGTAAAGTGGATAGGCGGCGTGAGCCTCGTGCTGGTGGCAGTGATTGCGCTGCTGCTGGTGGCCGGTCGCTCGCTTGAGCCCAAGGAAGTGCTCGATGGCTGGCTGACGCGCGAGGACGTGCTCGCCGACAGCCCCGCAACGCCCGCCGCGAACGCTACTGCCGTGGCCGATCCCACCGCCGATTATGACGGGTTCGATCCGGTCGATCCGCAGGCGCGGGCCGAGGCCGAGCGCGCGCTTGCCGCCGCGCCCGACTACGATCCCAACGATCCCTTCGTCATCAAGCGCGTGCTGCCGATCGAAGGGCCGATCCGCTATGGCGAGTGGCACTGGGACGACGCGGGCGTGCCAGATGGCCCGCTGCGCATCACGGTCGATCTTCAGGCGCGCGTGATCAGCGTGTTCCGCGCCGGCTACGAGATCGGCGCGGCTGCCGCGATGCTGGGCACCCCCGCGCACCCCACCCCTACGGGTGTGTTCCCGATCCTGACCAAGGAGCGGCACAATGTTTCCGAGAAATACGGCAATGCGCCGATGCCCTGGACGCTGCGGCTGACCTGGGACGGCATTGCCATCCACGGCGGCAGCGAGGTCGAGCGCGGCTATGCCAGCCATGGCTGCATCGGGGTGCCGGATGCCTTTGTGTCGAAGCTCTACGATATTGCGAAGGTCGGCGATGTGGTGATCGTCACCGATGGTGTGCGGACCGGTGTGGGCGGTTCGCTGAAGACGGGGTGAGAGATGGGGTGAGAAACTCCGCTCGTCCTGAGCTTACAATATGCCTAAAACCCCTGTCCGTTCGTCCTGAGCTTGTCGAAGGACTGTTTTTCCTTCCGCCCCATGCACCTGATCAAAGATAAGGGCGACCCTTCGACAAGCTCAGGGTGAGCGGGTGTTGGAATTAGCTCAGGACGAGCGAGGTTTGATTCAAGCCCGCCGCACCGGCTCCAATCCAAGCACCCATTCGCCGCGCTTCACCCGCGCCAGCACGCCCGCGACATTGCCGCCCTCGCCCGCTTCCAGCTTCATCAGCAACCGCGCCACATCGCCGCCGCGTGGCCTGCCGCCGAGTTTTTCGAGCACCCGCGCCAGCAGCCGCCGGTTCATCTCGCGCGCGGCCACCGGGGTAATGACATAGCCCGACCCCTCGGCCCGCACCGCCTGCGGCCACAGAAGATCGGCATAGGCCTCGACCGCCTCATAGGCCTCGGCAAGAATGCTGGCCGAGCGGGCAATCGCCAGCGGATCGAGCCAGTCACACGCGGCAAGGTTCTGGCGCATCGCCACGCGGTCGAAGCGCGGATCGTGGTTGGAGGGATCGTGCACGACCGCCTCGCCCGCCACCACCTGCGCCAGCTCGGCGCGGCGGAAGTGCAGCAGCGGGCGGATGACCGCGCAATCGAAGCCACTCGGCTGGTTGCGCTCGCGCACCCCGGCAAGGCCCGCCACGCCGCTGCCCCGGTTGAGCCGCATCAGCAGCGTTTCGGCCTGATCGTCGGCATGGTGCGCGGTGGCGACGGCGGCAAGGCCCTGCGCATCGGCCCAGCCACACAGCGCCGCATAGCGCGCGGCCCGAGCCTCGGCCTGAACGTTGCCCTCGCCCACCCGTATGGCGAGCACCTCGCAGGCAATCCCGCGCTGCGCGCAAGCCGCAGCGACCAGCGCGCATTCGTCCGCCGCCTCCGCACGCAGGCCATGGTTGACCGTGGCGACCGCAAACCGGCCCGGAATCGCCGCGTGCGCGAGCAGCAGCATGGCCATGGAATCGGGCCCGCCAGACACCGCAAGCCCGATCTGGCGCCCTTCGGGATTGAGCCGCCCCAGCGCCTCACGAAACCGCGCGACCAGTTCGGGCGGCACAGCTTCGCTCACCGGCTCAGTTGCAGCTTACGCGGCCCTTCAGCCCGTCGTACATCGTCTGCAACCGGCCCGTCGCCAGCGCCGGATAGGTGTCGCCGAACTCGGCAAGCGCGATACAGGCGCGGCGGGTGTCGTCGAGCTGGATCATGCTCTCGGCCAGATACAGCAGACTGTCGCCGGCGCGCGCACCCTGCTTGTCGGACTGGTAGTTCTCGAAGAAGTGCGTCGCCGCAGTGCGCGGATCACCGGCATCGAGGTAGGCGCGGCCAAGCAGGTTGCGGCCATAGGAGATCATCCGGTGGCTCGGATACTTCTCGATATAGAGCGCCAGCTGCTGCTGCGCCTCGGGGTAGTACTTGGCCTCCCACAGGCGAAAGCCGTAGGTGTACTCGTCCTCACCCATATCGCCGGTGGCGGGTTTGGAAATGGCCTGCACCCCGGCCAGACGCGCGGCGCTGGGGCCGCTGGTGCCCGAGCCGGGAACCGCGATCACGCCGCTCGGCTGGTTCGACGCCGGGGCCGGGGCCGGCGTCGGGCCCGGAGTGGGCGTCGGCGTCGAGATCGGCGCCGGGGTTTGCAGCGCGGGCTGGGTCGAGGGGGTGGTCACCGCCCGGCCCGCTTCCATCGCCGCCACCCGCTGGGTCAGCGCATTGAGCGCGTTCTCGTTAACCTCGGTCGCGGCGGTCAGCCGGGTCAGCTGGGTTTCGATCGCCGCAATGCGCGCAAGCACATCGGTCATCGCACTGCTCGAAATGCCGGGCGTGGGCGTGTTGGCATTGTTGCTCTGCGGCGTGATCTCGGGTTCGAAGAACCGCTGGTCACCGCCGGGGAACACGGTGCGCTGAAGCGCGCGCAACTGGGCCTCGATGCGCTCAAGCCGCGCGTCGACCTGCGCCGCTGCCGGAGTGCTCACAACCATGGCCAGCGCCACCGCGCCGCTCATCATCAGGCCGTGTCGTGCCCGTGCAATCTGCTGGATCATCGTGCTTGCTTATCCTCCTGCCTCGATGTCGCCCCCGCTGGATCAGATGCCAGCCTTAACCAAGATAGGCGATTAACCACTACGGGAAATAGGCCAGGAGCCCTAATCCCCGGTCAATCGCCAGAGCCTGCTTCGGCTCGTGAGCCGTTAGCGCGGGGTTGCCGCGCTGGCTGGTTCCGCCTGCGCCTGAGCCGACGCCTGCGCGCCCTGCCCGCGCGCCAGCAGCGCAGCGGCGCTGAACGGCTGGTTCATCATGGTGCGCATTTCGTCCGCCAGCTTGGGCACCGCCTTGCCGCCGATCGTGATCGCCAGCAGATCGGGCCGCGCGGTGGAAATCTGCGGGTTTTCCGCGTCGGCAGGTACGGTGTAGCTCTCTCCCTCGGCGAGGATCGCTTCCTTCAGCACGCGCCCCTCGCCATCGGCGATGCGGACCCAGGCCTCGCCCTCGGCGGTGATGGCAACCTCGCCGCCGGCATCGGGCACCTGCGCCGCCGCCTGCTCGGCCGCGGCACTTGCCGCCTGCTGCGCTGCTTCCTCGGCCTGTTCCTGCTCGACCAGCGAAGGCAGATCGGCGGCCGGGGCAAACAGCTGCCGGGCAAACACGAACAGCCCCGCCAGCAACAGCACCACGGCGAAAACCGAGAACCACAGCAGCTTGCGCCCCGGCGCACGGGCGGGATCGCCCGGCTCGAACGTGGCGTTATAGCCCGCGTGATCGACCCGTTCCTCGCCCATTTCGGCGCGGACCTGATCGGCCACCGTCTCGGGGTCGAGACCGACTTCCCGGGCATAGGTCTTGGCGAAACCGATGGCGTAGATCCGGCCTGGCAGCAGGTCGAACTCGCCCGCATCGAGATGCTCGATATGGCGCACGGAAATGCGCGTGGTCATCGCCATATCTTCCACCGACTTGCCCTGCGCCTCGCGCGCGGCGCGCAACTGAGCGCCGACGCCAGCGGGCGGCGTCTCGTGGACGGCCTCGGTCATCTCTTCGTCTTCTGTCATTATCCTACCTGCGACCCTTGGGGCTTCGCACAGCCTGGCGGCCCGGACCAACCGTTACCCCAAAAGAAAGACAAGCGTGCGGCAAGTCAAGGGACGCCCCCAGCAAAATCAGGGCATTTTTTAAGACCCTACTCGAATTCGACCCCTTGCTCCTGCGCCCAGTCACGCAAGGCGGCACGCATATCGGGCGGAGGATGGGCCAGCCACTCGTCCATCCGCACCGACAGGGCGCGGGTGTCAATCGTGCTGATCAGCTCCTTGAGCGGCCCCACCGCGGCCGGGGTGATCGACAGGCGGCGCAGGCCGATCCCGATCAGCGCCAGCGCTTCCAGCCGCCGTCCGCCCATCTCGCCGCAGACCCCGACATCGACCGGCCACGGCGCGCAGGTCTTCACCACACGGGCGAGGAACCGCAGAATCGCCGGGCTCAGCCAGTCGTACCGCTCGGCCAGTGCCGGATTCGAACGGTCGGCGGCGAACAGGAACTGGGTGAGATCGTTGGTGCCGATCGAGACAAAGGCGATCCGGTCGAGCAGCAGGTCGAGCACCTCGGCGAGCGAGGGCACCTCAAGCATGACGCCATAATTGATCTTGCTCGGCAGCTGGTGCTTGCGCATCCGCAGATAGGCGACCTGATGTTCGAACACCTTGCGCGCCTCGTCGAACTCCCACGGCTCCGACACCATCGGGAACATCACGTTCAGCTCGCGCCCCGCCGCCCCTTCGAGCAGCGCGCGCGCCTGCGCCTTGAGCAGCCCCTCGCGCTCCAGCGAGAGGCGCAGCGCGCGCCAGCCCATGGCCGGGTTCTCGTCTTCCTCGCCGGTCTTGTTGACGAGATAGGGCAGGCTCTTGTCGCCGCCGATATCGACGGTGCGGAAGATCACCTTTTTGCCCTTGGCCGCCTCCAGCACCTCGCGGTAAAGCCGCGCCTGCCGCTCGCGCGCGGGCAAGGCGGCGGAGACGAGGAACTGGAACTCGGTGCGGTAAAGACCGATGCCGTCCGCCCCGGTCATGCCCAGCATCGCCACATCGTCGCGCAGCCCGGCGTTCATCATCACCTCGATGCGCACGCCGTCCTTCGTGCGCGGCTCGACGTCGCGCAGCTTGGCATAGCCCGCGCGCCGCTCGCGGCTGCGGGCGAGACGCTCCTCGAAGGCGTCGGACACGGCCTGCGTCGGGCGCAGCGTGACCTGCCCGGTGTCGCCATCGACCAGAATTTCATCGCCCTCGCGCACCAGCCCGCGCAGGTTCCTGAGGCGGCCCACCACCGGAATGCCCATGGCGCGCGCCACGATCACCACATGGGCGGTGAGCGAGCCTTCCTCCAGCACCACCCCGCGCAACCGGCGCTTGTCGTATTCGAGCAGTTCGGCGGGGCCGAGGTTCTTCGCGATCAGGATCGAATCGCCGGTCAGCCCG
Organism: Aurantiacibacter xanthus; assembly: GCF_003584015.1. Taxonomy (GTDB): domain Bacteria; phylum Pseudomonadota; class Alphaproteobacteria; order Sphingomonadales; family Sphingomonadaceae; genus Alteraurantiacibacter; species Alteraurantiacibacter xanthus. The sequence goes on along the minus strand of NZ_QXFM01000142.1, from coordinate 10,377 downwards.
CTGGTCGCCGCCGTGCCGACCTTGCCCGAGACGATCCGCAACAACCGGTTCGACAGGTCTTCCAGATCGTGCATCCGGTCGGCCAGCAGCGGGTCCTGAATCTGCCGCATCCGCATCCGGGTGCGCTGCTGCACCCGCTCGATCGCGGCCTCGGCGGTAAGGCCGGAATCGATCGCCTCGTTGATGCGGCGGCTCCACCCCTCGTCGTAGGCGAACATCTTGTAGGTTTCGAGCACCTGCTCGTGCTCGCCATCGACGCCGAATTCGGCCTGGGTCGACATCTGCTCGATCTGGTCGCGCATCCGGTCGAAGGCCTGATAGACCCTTTCGCGCTCGGCCTCGATATCCTCGGCCACGGTCTGCTCGATATGGACGCGCGGCTGGTGGAACACCGCCTTGCCGCGACTAAGGCCCTTCACCAGCATCAGGCCGTTGATCTGCGCCTGCCCGGTCTGCGCGCTGCTCGCCCCGTCGAGCTGCTCGCCATCGACGAGGCCTGCGTTGTTGATCAGCTCGGCCAGCACCATGGCGACCGTCTGCAGCGCTTCGATCTCCACCTCTTCGTAAAGCCGGGGCTCAACATGCTGCACCGCCAGCACGCCAATCGCCCGCTCGCGCCGCACGATCGGCACGCCCGCGAAGGAATGGAACCGTTCTTCGCCGGTTTCGGAGCGATACTGGAATTCGGGGTGGATGGCCGCTTCTTCGAGGTTCAGCGTCTCGATATTCTTGGCGATGGTGCCGGTCAGCCCCTCGCCCACGCCGAGCCGGGTGACGTGGACGGCCGCCTGATTGAGCCCGCGCGTGGCGAACAGTTCGAGCATGCCCTCGCGCAGGAGGTAAATCGAGCAGACTTCGCTATCGAGCGTCTCGCCGATCACCTCGACCACGTTGTTCAGTTTCGCCTGCGCGTGGGTGCGCGCCGCCATCACCTCGTGCAGCCGGGTAAGAATCGTGCGGGCAGCGGAGGCGGCGGACAAAGGCATGACCGTCAGGCCTATAGCACGAACGCGAAAATGCAAATCGGCGCGCGGCTGCTCCGGCAATAAAAATCGTGCCGGTGCAGCGCCGCGCGCCGCTTACGGGCTGTCAGTGCAGCGCGATTTCTTCTTTCAGCTTGAGCTTGGCTTTCTTGAGGTCCTGAACGAGCGACGCATCGGGCGACGGACGGCTCATTTCTTCCTTGAGGCGACGGTCAAGGCCTTCGTGCTTTTGCTGAAGCGCACTGACATGGGAAGATTGCATAGGGCTGTTCTCCTTTCGCCATGGCCGACAAGGGGGTCGGCGCAGTTTGGACCGCGCGGAAAACCCGCCTCAATCGGCCGACTCAGGGGAGCCGGGAGATGCGAGGCGAGCCGCGCAATTGTCATCAAATCACAATAGTCCTAAACGGACAATTACGCGTTGCGGCGAAGCGGTAGAACGCAAGGATATGTCGCCCATCGCACAGGAGGAACGCTTCGAGGATGGCCAGGATTGCCGCATGACGGAAGAAGAAATGCGCAAGGCGCTTGCCATGCTCCAGGTCGAGCATCGCGACCTCGATATTGCCATATCCGCGCTCACCGAAAGCGGCGGCCCCAACCTGTTGCAGGTGGCGCGGCTGAAGAAGCGCAAGCTGCGCCTGAAAGACCAGATCGCCGCCATTACCGACTATCTGACGCCCGACATCATCGCCTGAACCTTTCGGCAAAAACCGTGCCCCGGCGGGACAGGTCGCGGCTTGTTGGAAAAACGCGCCAAACCTTACTGGCGCTGCCGCCACCGCGACGCTAGCTGTTCAGGCGTTATGCGAACCGCTCCCACCGTTACGCCCGCCATTCTCGAGGCGCTCTATGAAGAGGCGCTGTGCCTGACCGAAGCTGCCCGTGCCGAGTTTTCGATGACACGCACCACCCACACGCCCTTGCGAGCGGTGCGCAATGCCGGCGGCCCGGCGGCTGTGAGCGATAAACGCACGAGCGAGCGCATGGCCCTGTCTTGCGAGGCCTTGCGGACCACCACCCGGCTGATGCACGCCATGGCCTGGCTGCTCAACTTCCGCGCCTATTTCAACGGCGAGCTGGACGCGTTCCAGCTGCGCCGGTTCGGCCGTCTGCCCGCGGCGCAGCCGGCAAGCTCGGCAGAAGAGCTGGCCGCGCTGAGCGCACCGGCCCGGGCCGTGGTCGAGGCGAGCTGCATTTTCTACGCACGGCTGGCCCGGCTCGACCGGGCGTTCTACCGTGATGAGGAGACCGCGTCTCCCACGCTGGAGCACCTTCACAGCCGCATCGGGCGTGCCTTCGCCGCCGGCTAGAGGTCACACTTTCGCCAGCGCCCGTTCCCAGTTCGCCAGCCGCATGGCGCGGGTGGACGGGGCCATCTCGGGCGTGAACCTGTCTGCCGCGCCCGTCATCGCCGAGACCGCATCGGCCAGCGTGCCATAGGCTCCGCAGCCCAGGGCCGCGAGGATCGCCGCGCCCAGCGCCGTGGTCTCGACGAACTGCGGGCGGGTAACGGGCAATTGCAGAATGTCGGCGATGTCCTGCGCCATCCAGTCGTTTGCCGCCATGCCGCCGTCGATCCTGATGCCGCGCCAGCGTGCGCCGTCGGCGGCGAAGGCGGCGGCGAGGTCGCGGGTCTGGTGCGCCATGGCCTCCAGCGCCGCGCGCACCACATGGGCCTTGCTGCTGGCAAAGCTGAGCCCGGTGATACTGCCCCGCGCCTCGGGTAGCCAGTGCGGCGCGCCAAGGCCCGAGAGCGCAGGCACGACCACCACCCCGCCGCTGTCGGTCACGCTGCGGGCGAGCGCTTCGGTCTCGCCCGCGCTGGCGATCAGGCCGAGCCTATCGCGCAGGTACTGGATCAGGCTCCCCGCAACGAACACCGAGCCTTCGAGCGCATAGGTCCGCGCGCCGTCGATTTGGGTGAGGACGGTGCCGAGCAGGCGGTTGTCGGAGTGCGGCACCTCAGCGCCGGTGCTGGCGAGGATGAAGGCGCCGGTGCCGTAGGTCGCCTTGGTCGCGCCCGGTTCGAGACAGCCCTGCCCTATTGTCGCGGCCTGCTGGTCGCCGGCCATGCCGCAGATCGGGATCGCCTTGCCGAACAGCTCGGGCGTGGTTTGCGCAAGGGCTCCGGCGCAGTCGACTACCACTGGCAGCGCGGTGATCGGAACGCCGAACAACTCGCACAGCCCCTCGTCCCACGTATCACCTTCGAGCGGGAGCAGCAGGCTGCGGCTGGCGTTGCTGGCATCGCTGACATGGGCCCTGCCGCCCGAGAGGCACCACACCAGCCAGCTTTCGACCGTCCCGAAAGCCAGCGTCCCGCGCTCCGCCGCCGCGCGCACCTCGGGCACATTGTCGAGCATCCAGCGCATCTTGGTGGCGGAGAAATAGGGGTCGAGCAGCAGACCCGTCTTTTCGCGCACCCCCTCCTCGTGCCCACGCGCCTTCAGCTGCGCGCAGAACTCCGAGGTGCGCCGGTCCTGCCACACGATAGCGCGGGTGAGCGGCTCGCCGGTCTGCTTGTCCCAGGCGACCACGGTTTCGCGCTGGTTGGTGATGCCGATGGCGGCGATGCGCTCGGCCCCACCAGCCTTGGCCACCATCTCGCGCGCGCAGGCGAGCGTCCGGTCGCGGATCTCGGCGGCATCGTGTTCGACCCAGCCATCGCGCGGATAGAACTGCGTAAGGTCGGCCTGCGCGGTGCCGCTCGGCTTGCCATCCAGCGTGAACAGCATGGCCCGCGTGCTGGTGGTGCCTTCGTCGAGAACGCAAATATACTGGTCGCTCATGGCAATCCGCCTCCGTTGTGGCCATATGGCGGGCATGTCCCTGCCCCCGCAAGCCCAATGGCCGACCGGCGACGTCGAACAGCTTGAGCCGCTGGTCGCGCGCGTGCTCGCGCCCAATGCCTCGCCCTATACCTACACCGGCACCCAGACCTATCTCGTGGGCACCGGTGAGGGCCTCGCGGTGATCGACCCCGGCCCCGCCGATCCCGCCCATCTCGAAGCGCTTACCCGCGCTATCGGCGAGAGTCCGGTGGTCGCGATCCTGTGCACCCACACCCACCGCGACCACTCCCCCGCCGCCGCCCCGCTGGCGCAGATGACCGGCGCGCCGATCATCGGTTGCGCGGCGCTGCATATCTTCTCCGACGAACCGCGCGTCGATGCCCCGTTCGATCAGGACTATGCGCCCGACCGCGCGCTAACCGAGGGTGAGCAGGTGACCGGCCCCGGCTTCACCCTCACCGCCGTCTCCACGCCGGGGCACACCTCGAACCATCTGTGCTATGCGCTGGAGGAGACCGGCGCGCTGTTCACCGGCGATCACGTGATGGGCTGGTCGACCAGCGTGGTGGTCCCGCCCGATGGCGACATGGCCGACTACATGGCCAGCCTCGACAAGCTCTACGCCCGCGAGGACCGCATCTATTACCCCGCCCACGGCCCGGCGGTCGAAAAGCCCAAACAGCTGGTGCGCGGCATGGCCGGACACCGCCGCGCGCGCGAGCGGCAGATCGTCAAGCTGCTCACCGAAGAAGCCCGCCCCATCGCCGCTTTGGTGCCGGTGATGTACAAGGGCGTATCCGAAAAACTCTGGCCAGCGGCGGGGCAAAGCGTACATGCCCACCTGATCGATCTGGAACGGCGCGGCATGGCCACGCGTTCAGGTGACATCTGGGCAATTGGCTGACAAACAGCAACCCAAACAAGCAGTGAGGATTCGCCCATGAGCGAAGTGAAGACCATTCCCGCCGGGACCGACCTGATCGAAGAGATCAAAGCCTTGCGCAAAGAGCGTAATGCGGTGATCCTCGCGCACTACTACCAGAAGCCCGAGCTGCAGGATCTGGCCGATTTCGTCGGTGACAGTCTCGAACTGAGCCGCAAGGCCGCCGAGACCGATGCCGATGTAATCGCGTTCTGCGGCGTGAAGTTCATGGCCGAGACCGCCAAGATCCTCAGCCCCGAGAAAATCGTGGTGTTGCCCGATATGGAAGCGGGCTGCTCGCTTGAGGATAGCTGCCCGCCCGAGAAGTTTGCCGCCTTCCGCGCGCGCCATCCCGATCACATTGCGATCACCTACATCAACTGCTCGACCGAGGTGAAGGCGCTCAGCGACATCATCGTCACCTCGTCCAGCGCCGAGACGATCCTCCAGCAGATCCCGAAGGACCAACCGATCATCTTCGGCCCCGACCGGCACCTTGGCGGCTGGCTCAGCCGCAAGTTCGACCGCGAGATGCTGCTATGGCCGGGCGTCTGCATCGTGCACGAAGCCTTCAGCGAGACCGAACTGCTCAAGCTGATGGCGCAGCACCCCGGCGCGCCCGTAGCCGCGCATCCCGAGTGCCCGCCCGCGATCATCGACCATGCCGATCATGTCGGCTCGACCAGCTCGATCCTCAATTTCGCGCGCGATTTCCCGGGCGACACGCTGATCGTGGCGACCGAGCCGCACATCATGCACCAGATGGAAAAGGCCCTGCCCGAGAAGACCTTCATCGGTGCGCCGGGTGCCGACGGCAACTGCAACTGCAACATCTGCCCCTACATGGCGCTGAACACGCTTGAGAAGCTCTACGTTGCGCTGCGTGACCTCGAACCGCGTGTCGAGATCGAGGAAGGGCTGCGCTTGAAGGCCAAGGCCAGCCTCGACAAGATGCTGGAAATGGCCAGCGCCTCGGTTGGCAAGGGCGATCTGGGGCCGGTCTCGGCTGGCTGAAAAGAGCCATGAAAGCCGATCTGCGCTGGTTCTGGGCCCGCCTGACGGCCAACTACTGGTTCTTCCCCTCGCTGTTCGCGATTGGTGCGGCGGTGCTCGGCTTTGTGTGCGTGGCGATTGATCGCTCGGGGCTGGTCGAAGGCCTGACCGACGAGAAATGGCTGATCGCCGCGCGCCCCGAAAGCGCGTCGAACATGTTGCAGGTCATCGCCGGGTCGATGATCGGGGTCGCCTCCACGGTGTTCTCGATCACGATCGCGGCGGTCGCCTATGCCAGCGGCACCTACGGCCCGCGCCTGCTCACCAACTTCATGGAGGACAAGGGCAACCAGCTCAGCCTTGCAACCTTCATCGGCACCTTCGTCTATGCCCTCACCGTGCTGCACACCGTGCGCGGCGAGGACGAGACCCCCGCCCTTGGCGGTGCGGGCGATGCCCTGCCCGGCTTCGTGCCGCAGCTCTCGCTGCTGGTGGCCTATGCGCTGATGGCGCTGTCGGTCGGCGTGCTGGTCTACTTCCTCAACCATGTGCCCTCGGCCATCCGCATCAACAAGGTGCTGCACGATATCGGCCGCCGCCTGCTCGGCATGGTCCGCGACGATTTCCCCGAACAGGCCGCTGCCGAGCCGTCGCAGGCGCGCCCCTCGGGCGAGCCGCTGCTGGCCGAGCGCACCGGCTATGTGCAGCTGATCGACTTCGAGGAAATGCTCGGCGTGATGCGCGAAGGCGGCGGCAGCTTTGCGCTGTCGGTGCGGACGGGCGATTTCGTCCATCCGGGCATGGCGCTGGGCGAAATCTGCGAGACCGAGGCGAGCGATGAGCTGGCCGGGCAGCTGCGCGCCAGCTTCACCTTCGGCTTTGCCCGCACGCCCGAGCAAGACCCGCAGTTCCTGATCGACGAACTGGTCGAGATCGGCCTGCGCGCGCTGTCACCGGGGATCAACGACCCGTTCACCGCGATCACCGCGCTGCACTGGCTGGGCGCGGCCACCGCCGAACTGGGATCGCGCAGGCTCGACAAGATGCTGCGCGACGATGGCGACGACAAGGACAAGGCCTGCGCGATCTATCCGCTGCCCGACGATTTCGCGCACTATGTGAAGCGCGGCTTCGGCGCGATCTCCAGCGCGGTCGCCACCAGCCCCATCGCCACCGAAGTGATGTTCGACACGCTGCGCCACTGCGCCGATGCACTCGCTTCGCCCGAGCGGCGCGCGCTGCTGGCACGGCAGGGATCACGGCTGCACGATCAGGCGCGCGAGGCCCTGCGCGGCCCTGACCTCGCCGAGGTCGAGGTGCGCTATACCAAGTTCGCCCGGTCGTTCGCCGACTAGAAAGGAGCAGTCCCGCCATGCCGATCCGATCCTGGCTGTTCGTGCCCGGCGACAGCGAGCGCAAGCTGGCCAAGGCCGCCGGTGCCGGAGCCGATGCCGTGGTGATCGACCTGGAGGACGCCGTGCCCGAGGCCGCCAAGCCGAAGGCCCGCGAACTGGCGTTGCAGTGGCTGCACGTCCATCGCACCGAGCTGACCGCCGGCCCGCATCTGCGCCGCTGGGTGCGGATCAACGCGCTCGACACGCTGCACTGGCGCGATGACCTTGCCGCTGTCGCGCCCGCCGCTCCGCACGGGATCGTTGCCCCCAAGGTCACATCGCCCGAGCAACTGCGGATGCTGGCGGCAGAGCTTTACGAGCTGGAGCAACGCGCCGGACTGCCGAGCGGCCAGATCGCGATCATGCCGATGCTCGGCGAAAGCGCGGCGGCGGCGCTGGCGATTCCCGCCTTTGCCGATCCCGGCTTCACGCTGAACCGCCTCGCGGGCTTTGGCTGGGGCTCGGAAGACCTTGCCCGTTCGGTCGGCGCGCAGCGCAAGCGCGACGAGGCTGGCCGCTGGACCGACCTGTTCCGCCATGTCCGCACACAGGTGCTGCTCACCGCCGGAGCCAAGGAAGTGGCCGCCATCGAGACCATTCATGCCGACTTCCGCGACCTCGACGCGCTGGCGCGGATCGCGGGTGAGGCCTGCGCCGATGGCTTTTCGGGCATGCTGGCGATTCACCCGGCGCAGGTGCCGGTGATCAACGCCGCCTTCACCCCCAGCGAAGAGCAGATCGCCCGCGCCCGCGCCATCGTTCAGGCCTTCGCGCAGCAGCCTGAGGCCGGTGCGCTCCAGCTTGATGGCGCGATGATCGAAAAGCCGCACCTGGCGCAGGCGCGGCTGTTGCTGAGCCGCTGCTAGTCCGCCGCTTCGTCTGCGGCGGGCGCTGCGTCCGCTTGCGCAGTCTCGTCAGCGGTGCCGTCGCCAGCCGGTTCGCTCGCGGTGTCCGTCGCCGCTTCGGTTGAGGGCGCCGCACTCCCGCTCGCGCCGCTCTCGACCGCATGCGGCGCGGTGGAACGCAACTGGTCGAGCGGCAGCATGTCGTCGGAGATCGTGCCTTCCAGCACCTCGCCGCTCACATTGCTTTCGTCGATGGCGCTGTCGTCGGGCTCGCCCTTGAACAGGTCGCAGGCCGTCAGCATGGCGCAGGCGACGACGAGCAGGCTGGCAGTCAGGATCGGTTGGCGCATGGTCACTCCGCAGCGTCGAGCGCAGCAAGGAACTCCCCGCTGCGCGCCCGCAATGCCTCATCCCATAGCTCGGGCGCAAGCGGCTTGCCCAGCCTTTCCATGCTGGTGACGCCGTATTCCGAGATACCGCAGGGCACGATGCCCCCGAAGTGCGACAAGTCGGGCGACAGGTTCACCGCCAGCCCGTGCATCGTCACCCAGCGCCGCACGCGTACGCCGATGGCGCCGATCTTGGCCTCGCGCCCGTCGATATCGTGGGTCCAGATGCCGATCCGCTCGGGCACGGCGAAAGCCTCGACCCCGAAGTCGCCGAGCGTGGCGATCACCCAGTTCTCGATCCCGTGGACGAACCGGCGCACGTCGCGCCCGCGCCGGGCGAGGTCGAGCAGCACATAGGCCACCCGCTGGCCCGGCCCGTGGTAGGTATACCTCCCGCCGCGCCCGGTCTCGACCACGTCGAAGCGCGGGTCGACCAGATCGGCGATGTCGGCGCTGGTTCCGGCGGTGTAGACCGGCTCGTGTTCGAGCAGCCAGATCAGTTCGCCCGCCTCGCCTGCGGCGATGGCGCTGTTGCGCGCTTCCTGCTCGGCCAGCGCGGAGCGGTAGGGGATCGGCGCATAGGATTGGCGCCATTCAATCGGCTGAAAGCTCATAATCGGGTTTGCGTGCCGCTTGCCGATGCGCTTATCAAGCCCCCGCTGCGATTGTGGCCGCGAATAAGAGGATCAAGTGATGAAATTCGACATGGGGGCAGCCTGGGACGAGGCGGTTGCAATGATGGCAGCCAATCGCGAGGTGCTGGCGATCGTCGCCGGGATTTTCTTCTTCCTGCCCTCGCTGCTGCTGGCGATTTTCGGCCCGGACCTCAACGCGATGATGGCCGGCGACCTGAGTTCGGCGGAACAGGTGGAGCAGATGGGCGAACAGGTCATGGCCGCCTATTCCGATAGCTGGTGGATCTTCGCGATTGCGACCCTTGCCCAGATGATCGGCTATATCAGCCTGCTGGCGCTGCTGCGCGACAAGGGCCGCCCGACCGTGGGCGAGGCCATTGCGATGGGCGCGAAGGGCCTGCTGCCCTCGATTGCCGCCTACCTTATCGTCACCATCGGCCTGTCGGTGCTGTTCGTGATCTTCGTGGCGCTGGCGGCGGTGAGCGGCGTGGCCGCGCTAGCGGCGGTGGCCGTGCTGCTTGCCTGTGTGGTCATGGTCTACGCGATGATCAAGTTTTCGCTCGCCGCGCCGGTGATCGCCATCGAGAAGGTCACCAATCCGATCACCGTGCTGAAGCGCAGCTGGCATCTGACGAAGGGCAACTCCGTGCGTATCCTGCTGTTCTTCATGCTGATCTTCGTCGTCTATATGGTGGTCTCGATTGTCGCCGGGCTGATCCTGGCCGGGCTTGTCTCGGCGGTCGGCAGCGAGGCGGGCAAACTGATACAGGGCGTGGTCGGCGGCCTGCTGGGCATGGTCGCCACGGTGGTGGTGGTGGCGGTTCTGGCCGCCACCCACCGCCAGCTTTCCGGCGGCAGCGCCTCGGCCAGCGATACCTTCGCCTGAAGTCTGATGACATTGCATTGACCCATCTTGCTCCCCTCCCCCAGGGGAGGGGCTTGGGGGTGGGGGCTCGGCGCTGGCTGGCGTAGAACCCCCACCCCAACCCTTCCCCAAGGGGAAGGGCTTTACGAGTAAATGCTCTGTCATCCCGCTCTAGAGGATCTCCTCGACCCGCTCCTTGGGCCGGCACAGGCGCACGCCCTTGTCGGTCTCGACCAGCGGGCGCTCGATCAGGATCGGCTCGGCCACCATGGCATCGAGCACCGTATCGGCATCGGCATCGGGCAGGCCGCGCTCCTCGGCATCGGTGCCCTTGAGGCGCAGGCCTTGCGCGGGCGTGATCCCGGCATCGGCATAGAGTTGCGCCAGCTTCTCACGGCTCGGCGGGGTCTTCAGATATTCGATCACCTCGACCTCGACGCCGTCACGCTCCTCAAGGATGGCGAGCGTGTTGCGCGAGGTGCCGCACCTCGGGTTGTGCCAGATCGTAGCCTTCATTCTGTCGGTCCTTCTTCGTCACTAACCAGCGCCGGGACCG